>DATMCI010000370.1:0-48909 GCA_035558535.1 Kofleriaceae bacterium | reverse complement strand
CGCAGGTCGAGATCCTGCAGTACCCCACGGGACCCGAGACGCCGGGGCAGCGCGTCCGGCTCGAGGCGATCCGGATCAGGACCGAGGAGGCGGGCGGCCAGGCGGCGATGCGGCGCGCGTACGTGCTCGCCGCGCAGCTCGCGGCAGACCCGCAGAGGAAGGCGCAGCTGTCGCCGAAGGACAAGCTGCTCCTCGAGCAGCTCCACGCGCTCGCGGCGGACAGACCCGCGCTCGGCACCGCCGAGGAGCGCGCCGAGGCCGACGACATCATGCTCGGCCAGCCGCAGCTGACCGACACGCCCGACGCGCCGCTCGATCCGAACGCCGAGGCCGAGTACATGCGGCTGCGGCTGCGCAAGGCCGCGCACATTCCGGACGGCAAGCCGCTCGCCGAGTGGCCGCACCCGCGGCCCGCGGTGACCGAGGCGTTGACCGCATTCGAGGCGCTGTACACCGAGGCGCGCCCGGCCGGCGTCAGCCGCGGGCACCTCGCGCAGCTGGCCGAGCGCTACTACCGCGCGACGGACGCGCTCGAGGCGTGGCGCCGCGCCCGCGACGAGAACGAAGGGCTGGCGCAGCTCGCGTCGATGGTCGCCGGGGTCGTGGTCGCGGTCGTCGTCACGGCCGCGACCGGCGGCGCGCTCGGGCCCATGGCGCTCGCCGCGCTCGCGGGGATCAGCGCGGGCACCGCGTCGGCGATCAGCGGCGCGGCGGTGCGCTGGGACGACACGTCGGGGTCGGTCCTCAAGGACTTCGGAGCGGGCGCCGTCGAGGGCGTGGCGTCGGTCGCGGGGGCGGGGCTGGCGTCGAAGATTGTGCGCCGCGCCAGCGCGGGCCTGTCCGCTGGCGAGGCTGTGGCCCAGGCAGGCGGTCACGCCGCGCAGGCGGGCGGCCGCGTCGCGGTCCAGGTCGCCGAGAGCGCGATCGATGGCGCGGTGGGCGGTGCCGCGGGCGAGCTGTTCCAGACGGCGGTGGACGAGGCGACCTGGGATCGCGGGATCGCCCGGGCGCTGGCGTCGATGCTGGCCGCGCTCGCGCGGGGCGGCGCGATCGGCGGGGCCGCGGGCGGGGTGGTCGGCGGGCTGATCGGCGGCCTCGGCCGGCTCGCGGCGCGCGCGGGCGACGAGGTCGCGCATGGCGTCGGCCACCTGCTCGATTCGTCGGGCGTCGGCCGCAGGCTCGCCGACGATCTGGCGGATCCGGCGCAGGACGAGCTCGCGCACGCGTTTCAGCTGATCGAGTCGGGCAGGCTCGAAGAAGCGGAGCGCGTCCTCCACGGCATCGACGGCATGCCGGCGAAGGCGCGCGTGATGCTGATCGAAGCCGCGCGGGGGCGCGCCGCGGTTCGGAGCTCCGGCGCCGTAGAGGCGATCGACCTCGACGGGGAGTCGTTCTGGCCGCGCATCGTCTCTGACAAGGAGTTCAGGTCGCTCGTCGGCGGGAAGCGCGCCGACGCGGTCCTGATCATCGAGGGCGGCAAGCCGCAGATCATCGCGCGCCGAGGCTCCGCGCCGTCGGCGATCCGGGAGGAGGTGGTCCACCTCCACCAGTGGCACGGCGATCTGGCGATGCGCCAGAAGATGGAGCGCCTCGGCGAGGACAAGCTCGGCAGCTGGGCGGCGCTCGATCCAAAGCAGAAGCTCCAGCTCCACATCGACAAGCTCGAGGTCGAGGCCGACGCGCAGCGCCGGTTGATCGCGCAGCTCGAGCATGCCGCGGGCGGCGACCCCGAGGCGGCGATGCGCCTGATGGATGCCGAGGAGACGCTGTTCCTCCTCGAGCAGCGGCTCACCACGCTCCAGGGCGCCGGGCGCGCCGGATCCGCGATCGACCTCGCGCAGCTCGGGCTCGAGGACGTGCCGCGGCTCTACGCGCGCGGCGCCCAGTCGCCGACGAAGATCACGGGGCGGAGCGCGGATCGGGCGCGGCGGACGTTCGTCGGTCGATCGATCGACGAACCGGGCATCGAGGAGAAGCTGACCAGCCAGGGCTACAGCGTCCACCGCGACACGCGGACCGACGAGATCTTGCGGATCGCGCGGCTCCCGGAGCACTCCGCCAAGCTGCCGCACCTGCAGATCAAGGCGGACCGCACGATCGGTCTGGGCGAGGGCGTGTCGACGTTCGCCGCGCGTAAGGCCAGGGCCGCCGGCGAGTGGACGGCGACTGGCGCGAACTTGCGGACGCTGGAGCAGCAACTCGCTGGCGGCCAGCTCGACGCGAAGACCGCGCAGGAGGCGCGCGTCTACATCCAGGCCCGGAGCCCGCGCGTCCGGGCCGAGCTCGAGCGCCGGGTCGTACGGGGGGACATCGACGAGGGGACGGCCGGGCTGGTCGCCAAGTGGGGCGCGGTCGCGGAGCGCCTCGAGACCGACAGCGCGGCGGGCGCCGGCAAGCAGCTCCAGCCGTTCACGATCGGCGAGCTCCTCGACCAAGTGCCGAAGGGGCCCTTGACCAACGCCCAGAACGACCAGCTCCGGCGCTATCTTCGCGAGCGCACGCTGCAGTACATCGAGTCACTCGAGCGCCCCAAGGACCGCATGGAAGCGCTCCACACGATGCTCGACGTCCAGCCCGACCCGGGATCGAAGGGCGAGCTGTTCCACTCATTCCGCGCGCGCTTCATGAGCGCCGCGACCGACGAGGACGGCCAGGTGATCTACGACGTCGCGCAGGAAGCGCCGGCGAGGTTCAGCGGTGCGGGGCTCGCGAGGCCACGCACGCCCGATGGCGTCGTGACCGTGAAGCTGCAGCCCGACGTCGAGCGGCACCTGCCGCCCGGCAAGTACGCCATCGAGGACAAGGCCGGCCAGGGCGCGTTCAAGCTCGACCAGGCGCGGGAATACGCCAGGCGAGCCTACGAGAAGGCCGGCGGGTTCAAGCTCACGCCGCACGCGAAGGAGGCCGAGTACGTGGGCTTGGTCTACGTGTTCTCGCGCGAGAGCGAGGCCAAGGCGGCGCTCAAACAGATGGACCAGGCCCCCGAGATCAAGAAGCTCCTCGGGCGTCACCCCGCCGGGATCCATGTCATGTTTTTCCACGGGGCGACTGGAGATCTCGTCAGGGCGACCCCGCTCGTATCCGTGAAGAGAGGCCGCTCATGACGCAGTGCTTCCCCGACGAGATCCAGCTGGTCGCCGGGCACGCGTTCTCGGTACCGCTCGCCGAGCTGGTGCTCGCATACGCCGGCGCCGTGAAGATCGCTGGCGGCGGCGAGGTCGTGCGGTTCGCGGCATCGGAGCTCGGGATCGAGCCGGGCGAGACGAGGCGGGGTTCGCTGGCCGCGTTTCGCGCCGCGCTCCCGAAGGCGGGCAAGACGCCGCACTTCGCGCTGTTCGTGACGAACCAGGATCTCGAGCTCGCGATCTACCGCGGCGATGAGATGTACGAAGTCTCGCTGTGTTATCCGCCCGAGACCGAGCCGCGCGCCACCTGGGTCCACACGATGGTCAAGGTCGCGCGGCGCGCCCTGGAGCTCCCCGCGTTCGCCCATGCCGCGGTGAAGCGGATCGCCAGGGGCTTCACGAACTTCGTGCCCCTGCCGCCGATCGCGCAGGCCAATCACTTCGTGATCACGACCGAGGCCGAGGTCGCCGATGCCTACGACGATCCCGAGGCGTTCTGGTGCGCGTGGCAGACGATCGACATGATCGGCGAGCGCCGGCTGTGCACTCGCGGGCTCGCGGACCTCGACGAGCACTCCTGGCTCGCACGCACGTTCGAATCCACGATGGATATGGCGCGCTCGGCGAAGGCCGACCTGACCACGTACTACGCCAAACCCTACTGGAGCGAGGAGTTCGCTCCCTGGTGGGAGTTCGGCGACTACCAAGCCGAGAAGGCCGGCTACCCGGCGCTCGCCCCGCTTGGCTACGACCCCGACACGCGGGCCTTCGAGCTGATGGGCTTCATCACCAAGACGCCGCTGTCCGCCGGCGGCTTCGAGCCGCGGCACGTGCTGATCCGCGAGATCTACGAGCTGCGCAAGCTCGCGCGGCGCAAGCAAGTCCGCGAGGGCCAGCCCCTCGACGCGGTGAACGTGATCTGGCCGGAGCGGTGGATGGCCCAAAGCGAGCGGCGCCCGCTGCTCGATGTCGGCGCGCACGTGTTCTACCTCGATGACAACAAGCAACGCGTTCCGGTCACCTGAAACGAGATGGCGCGACCGCCTGCCCCGCCCAGCGTGGGCCGATCGCGTATCCTCGTCCACGCTGCGGCCCCTCGGCGACGCGGCGAAGGCTCTCATGGCGATCACGGCAGCTCCGGCCCCGAAGATCATCTCGCTCTCCGAGCTGGACGCCGTGCTCGATCAAGCCCGCGCCGAAGGCTGGCGCGAGCTGGCACTCCACGGGCCCGGGGGAGCCGAGCTGCGGTCCCGGGGAGTGCCCAACGCGCACAAGGTCTATCTGATCGAGCCGCTCGGCACCGCGATACGAGCCCGGAGAGCGCCCAAGGCGCACAAGTTCTATCTGATCGAGCCGCTCGGCACCGCGATCTCCAAGCTGGCTTCACTCACAGACCTGACCTGTCTCGACGTGAGCGGCAACCTGCTCGGAGACGAGGGCGCGCACGTGCTGGCGTCCCTCACCGGACTGACTTCGCTCTCCGTCTCCGCCAATCGGATCGGACACGAGGGCGCGCGTTCACTGGCCACGCTCACCAACCTGACCTTCCTCGACGCGAGCGCCAACCTGCTCGGGGTCGAAGGCACGCGCGCGCTGACCGCGCTCACCGGCCTGACCTCCCTCGAGCTGTGGGGCAACCAGATCGAGGATGGCGGCGCGCGCGCTCTCGCCGCGCTCACCAGCCTGACGGCCCTCGACGCGAGCGCCAACTCGATCGGGGAGGACGGCGCGCGCGCTCTCGCCGCGCTCACCAGCCTGACCACCCTCGACCTCCTGGGCAACCAGATCGGGGCTGCCGGCGTGCGCGCGCTCGCGAGCCTCGCCGACCTGACCTTCCTCGATCTCGGCGGCAATCGGTTCGGCGACGACGGCGCGCGCGCGCTCGCCACGCTCACGAACCTGACCGCCCTCCACATGAAGCGGGGCCACATCGGCGACGACGGCGCGCGCGCGCTCGCCACGCTCACGAACCTGACCACCCTCGATCTGAGCGACAACCAGATCGGGGCCGAGGGGGCGCGCGCGCTCACCGCGCTCACGAACCTGACCACCCTCGATCTGGGCGACAACCAGATCGGGGACGAGGGCACGCGCGCGCTCGTCGCGCTCACCGGCCTCACCCACCTCCGGTTGAGCCGCAACAACATCGGGGACGAGGGCACGCGCGGGCTCGCCGCGCTCACCGCGCTCGTCACCCTCAGCCTGAGCCGCAACGACGTCGGGGACCGCGGTGCACGCGCGTTCGCCACGCTCGAGAACCTGACCTCTCTGGTCCTCTGGAGGAACCGGATCGGTGACGCGGGCGCGCGCGTGATCGCCTCGCTCACCCGGCTGACCTCGCTCGATCTGGAGTCCAACGAGATCGGGGACGAGGGGGCCCGGGCGCTCGCCGCGCTCACCGGCCTGATCACGCTCCGCCTGGCAGGCAACCGGATCGGTGCAGCGGGCGTGCGCGCGCTGCTCGACGCCTGGTGTGATACGGCGCTCTCCTCGCCGCTGATCATGCTCGACCTGCGCCGCAACGAAGACATGGCGTCGCTCTTGCCGTCCGAGGTGCTGGAGTCGCAAGACGCGCCGTCGATCCTCGCGGCCTACCGGCGCTACCGCGAAGCGCAGCTCCAGCCGCTCAACGAGGCCAAGCTCGTCGTCGTCGGCAACGAGGCGGTCGGCAAGACGTCGCTCATCCGGTACCTGGTGCACGGACAGCCGCGCGACCCCGACGAGCGGAAGACGCCTGGCGTGGCGATCCACGAGAAGATCGAGGTCAGCGCGTGGTCGGTTCGGTCGCAGGTGCGGCTGAACGTGTGGGACTTCGGCGGGCAGGAGATCATGCGGGGGACCCACCGCTTCTTCCTGACGGAGCGGAGCTTGTACCTGCTCGTGCTGGAGGATCGCCGCGAGGACGATCGCTCGATCTACGAGTGGCTCGAGATCATCGCGCAGCACGGCGGCGACTCGCCGGTGATCGTCGTCGTCAACAAGAGCGACGCGCCGGTCTCGCAGCACCAGCTCGACGAGGCCGCGCTGCAACGCGCGTACCCGGTCATCGCGGGGTTCGCCCGCACGAGCTGCAACGCCGGCTTCACTGCCGCTGCCTCCATCGCCACCCTGCGCGCGCAGATCGCGGCGACGCTCACCGAGTCAGCGCGGCTCAAACACGTGCGCGATCCGATCCCGCAGTCCTGGCTGCGGGTCAAGGACTCCATCGCCGCGCTGGCGCGGGCGCGCTCGGTCCTGCCGGTCCGCGACTTCGAGCGCCTGTGCGAAGGCGACGCGGCAACTCCTGCATCCGAGCGCATCACCGATCCCGACGAGCAGCGCGCGCTGCTCAGGCTGCTGCACGATCTGGGCACCGTCGTCGCGCACGGCCTGCGCGGCGACGCGCCGGCCGTCCGCCGGGAGATCACGGTCCTCGATCCGAACTGGCTCACTGGCGCCATCTACGCGCTGATCAACAGCCCGACGGTGCGCGATCAGAAGGGCGAGCTGCGCCACGACCAGCTCGGCGAGCTGCTCGATCCCGCCCGCTACCCGCCTCGCTGGCACGAGCTCGTCGTCAGCATGATGCAGGAGCCCGCGCTGGGCCTGTGCTTGCCCCTCGCCTCCTCCGGCTCGCCGCGCTACCTGCTCCCTGACGCGCTCCCCGTCAGCGAGCCGGACTACGGCGGCTGGCCGGACTCGCTCCGGTTCCGCTTCCAGTACAGCCTGCTGCCCACCGGGTTCATCCCGCGCTTCATCGTCGAGGCGCACCGCAGCCTGACGGACAAGCCCACGTGGTGGCGCACCGGCGTCGTGCTCGGCGCCGAGGGCTGCCGCATCCTGGTGCGCGGCGACACCGCGCGCAACCGCGTCGAGATCCACGTGGCGGGCACCGTCGGGCAGCGCGCCGCCCTCAGCGTCATCCGCAACTACTTCGAGGCGGTCCATCGCCACTACGCCAAGCTCACGGTCAGCGCGCGGGTCCCGCTCCCCGATCAGCCGGACGTCGACATCGGCTACGACCACCTGATCACGCTCGAGCTCGAAGAAGGGCCCGAGCACGCCTTTCGCCCCGAGGGCGCGCGCCGCAAGTACACGGTGCGCGAGCTGCTCGAGGGCGTGCGCCACGACGAAGCCAGACATCGCCGTCACGATCGCGACGCCCCTCCGCGGCCCGGCCCCGACGATCACGCGCGCCGGCCCTCCGCCAGCCCGTACCGGGGCAAGGTCGACTTCGGCATCCTGACGATCCGCGAAGACGAGAACGCGGCTGTCTTGCGCCGGTTCCCCAAGCTCGCCACCGAGGAGCGGCAGCGCCGCTACCGGATCCGCAGCCTCGCGCTCCCCGGCGGCGGCGCCTACACGCTCGCGGTGCTCCGCTGCCTGGAGCAGGGCAACACCGACGCGCAGGCGGCGGCGCACGCGCTGCTCGAGGATCTGGCGCCCCGCTTCCTCCTCGTGATCGGCATCGCCGGGGCGGTCCCCTCGCACGAGCTCACGCTCGGCGACGTGGTCGTCTCGAGCCGCATCGCGGACTTCTCGGTCGAGGCGATCGTTCGCGACCACCAGCCGGAGTACGCGCTGGGGGGCGGGCCGCTCCACCCGCACGCCGGCAAGCTCGCGGCCGACGTCAGCGCGATGGCCATCGACGGCGAGCTCGAGGACTGGCCGGCCTCCCTGCCAACCCGCCCCCCGGTCCTGCTCACCGACGATCGCTTCTACGGCACGGACGCCTGGCAGCGATCCACACATGAAAAGCTGCACCGCCACTTCGCCCAGCCGCGCCCGCCGCACGCGATCACCGGGGCCATCGCCTCGAGCGATCGGCTGATCAAGGACGACGATCTGCTCTCCGTCTGGCTCAAGATCGCGCGCCAGGTCGTGGCGGTCGAGATGGAGTCGGCGGGCATCTACAAGGCTTCGCACGAGCGCAACGTTCCGTTCCTGGCGATCCGTGGCATCAGCGACGTCGTCGGCTTCAGGCGCGACCCCGACTGGACCGCCTACGCTTGCGAGACCGCCGCCGCGTTCGCGCACGCGTTCCTGCGCGCCCGCCCGGTCGAGCCACTCGCTCGCCTCTGAGCGGACCGACCACGGCGGACCACGCAGAATTTGCGCCGCCCGCAGCCCTGGCGCTGCTCGTGCTCTCGTCAACGCGCGGCGCCACGCGAGCCGGTCCTCCTCGGAGAGCGGAGCCGCGCGCGCGGGGGTCCCCTGGGCTCACCGGCCGTGCGCGCACCGGCGCTCGCCGTGGCCGCGAGCACAAACCTCGCTGCGGAGCAGTGAACGCCCGGGGGCGCGCGCGCGGCGTAGCGGATCCGAGGAGGCCGCGAGCCAAGCGCCGCGCGTCCTCGCGCGAGCACCACCGCTCGCGTGAGCACCACCGCTCACTCTCTCGCGCTGCTCGCGCGCTCGGCCATCGCATCGCCCTCGACAGCATGTAGAATGATCGTCCGCGGTGAGGGTGCCCACGGCTCGCGAGCTGTATCGGCTCATCGATCGATCCCCCATCGGGATGCTTCGATCGACGGAGCACGGCCGTATTCTGTACGCGAACCCCGCGCTCGCGCGGATGCTCGGCTACGGCTCCGTCGAGGAGCTGCTCGCGGCGAACATCTCCGTCACGGACATCTACCAGGACCCGGCCGCCCGCACGCGCCTCATCGACGAGCACCGCGCGAAGGGCATGATCGACGGTGTCCGCGCGCACTGGCGGACCCGCGACGGCCGTCCGCTGATCGTGCAGCTCTTCGGCTACGTCCTCGACGACAGCGCGCCCAGCGCGCCCAGCGAGCCCAGCGCGCCCAACGCGCCCAGCGCGCCCAGCGCCGGCGAGCCCGGCGCGCCCGGCGAGGCTGTGTTCGACGTCTCCGTCGTGGACGTCACGCACACCGACGCCGCGGGCCAGCAGCTGCGCCAGCAGCGCGAGGAGCTCGAGCGCACGGCGAGCACGCTCGACCTCGTCGTCCGGCAGATGCCGGCGGTGTACTGGCTCGTCGACACCGAGCTCCGCCTCCTGCTCACCGGCGGCGCGCACCAGGAGATGTTCGGGTACCCGTCGGAGCGCTGGGTCGGCCACATGCTGCACGAGCCGGTCGCGGCCGACGCCGGCGTCGGCGCCGCCGACGTGATCCCGGCGCACGCCCGCGCGCTCGCCGGCGACACGGTGACGTTCTCGCTCGAGTACCGCGGCAAGCAGCTCACCACGACGCTCGCGCCGTACCGCCGCGACGGTCAGATCGTCGGCGTCATCGGCACGGCGATCGACGTGACCACGTCGCGCGCGCTCGAGCGCCGGATGGTGGACGCGCAGCGCGCCGAGAGCCTCGGCGTGCTCGCCGGCGGCCTCGCGCACGACTTCAACAACCTCCTCGTCGCGATCATCGGCAACGCCGACCTCGGGCTGCGCGACACGCCGCTCGGCGCGCCCGGCCGCAACTCGCTCGAGAACATCCGCAACGCGGGCCTGCGCGCCGCCGAGCTGACCGATCAGCTGCTCGCGTACGCCGGGCGCGGCGGGATGGCCTCGATGCGCATCGATCCGGCGGCCGTCATCGGTGAGCTCCTGCGGATCTCGGCGCCGACGATGCCCGCCAACGTAGACGTGCAGGTCGATCTGCCGCCCGGGCTGACGATCCGGGGCGACGAGGGGCAGGTGCGGCAGGTGATGCTGAACCTGATCGCGAACGCGCGCGACGCGCTGACGGGCCCCGGCGGCACGATCTGGATCTCCGGCGCCACGTGCCACCACCGCGGGATCCCCGATCCCGACGACGTCGTCGCCGCGCCGTCCGGCGCCTACGTCCAGATCGAGATCACCGACGACGGGCCGGGGATCGATCCCGAGACCCGCCGCCGCATCTTCGAGCCGTTCTTCACGACGAAGCCGAGCGGCCACGGCCTGGGGCTCGCCGCCGTGCTCGGCATCGTCCGCTCGCACCGCGGCGGCCTCCGCCTCATCACGGAGCCGGGCGCCGGCGCGCGGTTCCTGGTGCTGTGGCCGGCGACCTCGACGCCGGTCGAGCAGGTGGCGGTCGTGCCCGTCCACAAGACGGTGCTCGTGATCGACGACGAGGATCTCGTCCGCGAGGTCGTGGCCCGCATGATCGAGGATCTCGGCTACGCCGCGCTGACCGCGCCCGACGGGCCGACGGGCATCGAGATGCTCGATCGCGAGTCGATCGACGCGGTGATCGTCGATCTGACGATGCCGCGGATGAACGGGGTCGACGTGATCGCCGCGATGCGGGCGAAGCGGCCCGATCTGCGGATCGTGCTGTGCACGGGCTTCGACCGCGACCGCCGCGGCCCGGTCAAGGCCGACGCCTACCTGCCCAAGCCGTTCCGCATCGACGCGCTCCAGCAGACGCTCGCCAAGCTCCTCGGCTGAAGAAGTGTGAACCCCCGCGCGCCTCCGCCGGGCGGCGTGCTCTACTTTGCCGACCGTGACCGCGACGGACCCGGCGCTGCCCTCGATCAAGGTGCTCCTCGTCGAGGACGACGCGCGCCTCGCGCAGCTCACCGCGCGGTACCTCGAGAGCCACGGCGTGCTCGTCACCATCACGACCGACGGCATCGAGGGCCAGGCCGAGGCGCTGCGCCGGCAGTACGACTGCGTCGTCCTCGATCTGATGCTGCCCGGCCGCGACGGCATCGAGGTGACGCGCGAGCTCCGGGCCCGCACCGACGTGCCGATCCTCATGGTGACGGCGCGCGGCGAGGAGGCCGACCGCGTGCTCGGCCTCGAGGTCGGCGCCGACGACTACGTGACGAAGCCGTTCTCGCCGCGCGAGCTGCTCGCGCGGATCCGCGCGACGGTGCGGCGCGTGCGCGGCCAGGCCGGGCCGGCGAAGCAGGCGATCCAGGTCGGCGGGCTGGTGCTCGATCCGCAGCGCATGACGGTGACGCTCGACGGCAGGCCCATCGATCTGACCGCGTACGAGTTCTCGATCCTGCGCGCGCTCGCGCAGCGGCCGGGCCACGTCCTGTCGCGCGAGCAGCTGCTCGATCTGGCCAAGGGCTCGGCCGAGCTGTCGTTCGATCGGTCGATCGACGTCCACGTGTCGCGGCTGCGCGCCAAGCTCGGCGACGACAGCCGGAGCCCGCGCCTGCTCAAGACGGTGCGCGGCGTCGGCTACCTGCTCGCGGGCGGCGAGTGATGGAGCACGAGCACGAGCACCCGCATCCGCACGAGCGCCAGCGCCACCGCCAGCGCCGCCTGCGCCTCGCCCTGCGCGTCTACGCGTTCGCCGGGGGGCTGGCGATCGCGATCACGGCGGCGCTGCTCATCCTGCCGCGCTACACGCGCGGCGCGCGCTACCTCGAGCCGCAGGCGGCGCTCCTGCAGTACATGGTCGAGCGCTGGTCGCTCAAGGACCGGACGCAGTTCGCCGAGATCATGGGCCGGATCGAGCCGCGGCTGCGCGGCAAGCTCTCGCTGTACGACCTGCACGGCAACCTCGTGCGGACCAACATCGAGCCGGCGCTCCCGGGCCCGACGGCCGCCGAGCGCGACACCCTGCGCGCCGAGAGGTGGGCGCTGTCGACAGGCCGGATCGTCGTGCGCAGCGACGACGGCACGATGATCGGCGTCTACGCGCCGAACCGGCCGGGCTTCCCGTGGAGCTACGTCCTGCCGATGAGCGCGCTCATCCTCGTGCTCGTCGGCGCCGCCTCGGTGTGGTTCTCGCGCCGGCTCGCGCGGCCGCTCGATCAGCTGGCGTCCGCGGCCCGCCGGTTCGGCGCCGGCGACACCGCGGCGCGCGCGCGCCTCGATCGGCTCGACGAGCTGGGCGACGTCGGCCGCGCGTTCGACGAGATGGCCGATCGCACGGCCGCGATGCTCCACGCCCAGCGCCAGCTCATGGCCGACGTCTCGCACGAGCTGCGCACGCCGCTCGCGCGGATCCGCGTCGCGCTCGAGCTCGCCGCCGAGGATCCGCTGGCGGCGCGGGACGTGCTCGCCGACGTGGGCATCGATCTCGACGAGATCGATCAGCTGATCGAGGACATCCTGACGACGGCGCGCCTCGACACCGAGCACGCGCGGCTCGATCGCCGGCCGGCGCGGCTCGGCGAGCTGGCCGCGCGCGCCGCGCAGCGGTTCACCACGCGCCACCCGGGGCGCAGGCTCGAGACCGAGGTCGCGGCCGATCGCGAGATCGACTGCGATCCGGTGCTGCTCCGCCGCGCGATCGACAACCTGCTCGACAACGCTGCGAAGTACTCCGAGCCGGGCACCGCGGTGAAGCTGGTCGTGGACGAGGCGGTCGGGCCGGCGGGCCCGCGCGCCCAGTTCGCCATCGTCGACCGCGGGATCGGCATGTCGGCGGAGGATCTGGAGCGCGCGTTCACGCCGTTCTGGCGGGCGGACGGCAGCCGCACCCGCAGGACGGGCGGCGTGGGCCTGGGCCTGGCGCTGGCGCGGCGCATCGCGCGCGCCCACGGCGGCGACGTGACCCTGTCGTCGGCGCCGGGCGGTGGGACGACGGCGCGCATCGACGTGCCGTCGGCTGTGGCCTAACCCTTCGAGATGATTTGCAACAAACTGCAATGCGCGGGCAACGCGGGATTCGAAGGGAAGTAACACTCTGCAGGTACCGGCAGCCTTCCAGCTGCCGGATCTCCCCGGAAAGGTGAACCGTGAACGTCAAACGCTGGATCCCCAGGATCGTGGCGATCGCGCTGGTGGCTGGTGGCGTGGCCTTCCTGGTCATGAAGAAGCCGTGGGCCAAGACCGCGACGCAGGTAAGCTTTCAGACGGTGACCGTGGGCCGCGGCCCGATCGCCGCCCAGGTGACGGCGAGCGGCACGCTGTCTGCGCGCGGCACGGTGCTGGTCGGCGCCCAGGTGTCGGGGCGCGTGCTCGAGATCTTCGTCGACTTCAACTCGCCGGTGAAGAAGGGCCAGATCATCGCCAAGCTCGACGAGTCGCTGCTCAAGGCGCAGATCGACCAGGCGCAGGCGGCCTATGACCTCGCGGTCGCGAACTCGCGCAAGGCCAAGGTCTCGCTGGAGGACGCCGAGCGGCAGTACAAGCGCCAGCAGTCGCTGCAGGAGCAGCAGCTGGTCGCGGGCGCCACCGTCGAGACGGCGCAGACGGCGCGCGACACCGCGGCGGCCTCGCTCGTGGCATCGAACGCGCAGGTGAGCCAGGCGGCGGCGAACCTCAAGCAGGCGCGCACGAACCAGTCGTACGCGACGATCATCTCGCCGACGGACGGCGTCGTCCTGTCGCGCGCGGTCGACGTCGGCCAGACGGTCGCCGCGTCGCTACAGGCGCCGACCCTGTTCACGATCGCCGAGGACCTCTCGCGCATGCAGATCGACACGGCGGTCGCCGAGGCCGACGTGGGCCGGCTGACGGAGGGCATGAAGGCGACGTTCACCGTCGACGCGTTCCCGGGCAAGACGTTCGAGGGCGTGGTTCGCCAGGTCCGCAACGCGCCGACGACCACGTCGGGCGTCGTGACGTACGACGCGGTGATCGACGTCGAGAACCAGGACAAGACGCTGCGGCCAGGCATGACGGCGAACGTCACGTTCGTGCTCGCGCAGGTGGCCGACGCGGTGAAGATCCCGAACGCGGCGCTCCGGTTCAAGCCGAGCCGCGAGCAGCTGACGGCGCTGCGCGAGCAGTTCGGCGGCGGCAGCGGCGGCCGCGGGTGGCGCGGCTCGGGCGGCTCCGGCGGCTCGGGCGGCTCCGGCGACCCGCGCGGCAACCGCGAGGGCGGCGGCGCGAGCGGCGCAGGCGGCGCAGGCGGCGGCAACCGGCGCGACTACGGCGACAAGAAGCCGGTCTTCAAGCTCGAGGACGGCCGCCCGAAGATGGTGCTCATCAAGCCGGGCCTCACCGACGGCTCGTCCACCGAGATGCTCGAGGGCGACCTCAAGCCGGGCGATCAGCTGGTCACCGAGATCAGCGGCCTGCCGACGACCACCCGCCGGGTCGGAGCGTTCTGATGGCGGCCGACGGGGAGGAGCGCGCGCGCGAGGGCGACAATGGCCCGCCGCTCGTCGAGATGCGCGGCATCGAGCGCACGTACGTGATGGGCGACAACGAGGTCCGCGCGCTGCGGGGCGTCGACCTCGTGCTCGAGCGCGGCTCGTCGGTCGCCATCATGGGCACGTCGGGCTCGGGCAAGTCCACGCTCATGAACATCATGGGCTGCCTCGATCAGCCGACGAAGGGCAGCTACCACCTGAGCGGCAAGGACGTCTCGCGCCTGTCGCGTGCGCAGCTCGCCGACGTGCGCGGCCGGATGATCGGCTTCGTGTTCCAGAGCTTCAATTTGCTGTCGCGCACGACCGCGCTCGAGAACGTCGAGATGCCGCTGCTCTACCAGGGCGTCCCGGGCGGCGAGCGGCACCGGCGCGCCCGGACGGCGCTCGAGAAGGTGGGCCTCCGCGGGCGCGAGGATCACCACCCAAACCAGCTCTCCGGCGGCCAGCAGCAGCGGGTCGCGATCGCGCGCGCGCTCGTCGGCGAGGCGCCGATCATCATGGCCGACGAGCCGACGGGCAACCTCGACACGCGCACCTCCTACGAGGTGATGGCGATCCTCCAGGGGCTCGTCAGCCAGGGCAAGACGGTCATCCTCGTGACCCACGAGGCCGACATCGCCGCGTACGCGTCGCGCGTGATCACGCTGCGCGACGGCCTCATCATCGACGACCGCAAGCAGACGCCGATCTCGGCGCAGGAGGCGCTCGCCGCGCACCCGCCGCCGCTGGCGGCCCCGGCCGCGGCGGCGCCGCCGGCTGCTGCCAACCCGAACGCGGGAGCCTCGCCGTGAGCATCTTCTCGACGTTCAAGCTCGCGCTGCGCGCGCTGTGGCGCAACAAGGTGCGCTCGCTGCTCACGATGCTCGGCATCGTGTTCGGCATCGGCGCGGTGATCGCGATGGTGGCCGGCGGCCAGGGCGCCCAGGCGGCCGTCAAGGAGGTGTTCGCGGCGCTCGGCACGAACGTGCTCGTCTTGCAGAACAACGCGCAGCGCACGATGGGCGCGTCGGCGGGCGCCGGCGGCGGCGCGTCGCTCACGTGGGACGATCTGCGGGCGCTCGAGGCCGAGATCACGACGGCGCGCTGGATCGCGCCGGTGCTCGAGTCGCGCAGCGCGCAGATCGTCTCGGAGCAGTCGAACTGGAACACGGGCGTCGTCGGCACGACGGCCACGTGGTTCAAGATCCGCAGCTGGGACGCGGCCGAGGGCGCGGTGTTCGACGAGGACACCGGCAACAGCAACGCGAAGGTCGCCGTGATCGGCAAGACGGTCGCGACGCAGCTGTTCGGCGGCTCGAGCCCGATCGGCCAGACGGTGCGGATCAGCGGCCAGCCCTACGAGGTGATCGGCGTGCTCGCGGCGAAGGGCCAGGGGCCGCGCGGCGACAACGACGACACGATCGTCGTCCCGATCAAGACCTACCAGCAGAAGATGGAGAAGGGCCTCGCGAAGTACATCCGCGGCACGGTCCTGATCTCGACGCAGTCCGAGGATCAGGCCGAGCGCACGATCTCGCAGGTCACCGCCCTGCTCCGCGACCGCCACAAGCTCGACGGCAACGAGGAGGACGACTTCCGGATCCGCAACCCGGCCGAGTTCGCGAAGGCACAGCAGGACTCGACGGAGCGGATCTCGACCTTGCTCGCGATCGTCGCGGCGGTGTCCCTGTTCGTCGGCGGGATCGGCGTCATGAACATCATGCTGGTCAGCGTGATCGAGCGGACGCGCGAGATCGGCATCCGCATGGCGGTCGGCGCCAAGCCGATCGACGTGATGACGCAGTTCCTCGTCGAGTCGCTCGTCCTCGCCGCGGTCGGCGGCCTCCTGGGCCTCCTGCTCGGCTACGGCGCGGCGCACTACATGGCCGGCTACTTCGGCTGGAAGATGTTCTTCCCGGCGACCACGGCCGCCGTCGCGTTCGCGGTGTCGGGCGGCGTCGGGGTGGGGTTCGGTCTGTATCCGGCGGTCCGGGCCTCGCGGCTCGATCCGATCACGGCTCTGAGGTACGAGACATGAAGTCGTTCCAAACATTGCGATCTGTATTCACGCTCGCGCTCGCGCTCGCGCTCGCGCTGTCTGGCGGCGCGGCCTCCGCAGAGCCCTCCGGCGCGCAGGAGACCATCACGCTCGATCGCGCGGTCGAGCTGGCCATGCAGCAGCAGCCGCAGGTCCGCCAGCAGAAGGCGGCCGTCGAGGCGGCGCTCGGCCGCGCCGATCAGGCGCGCGTGGCGCTGCGCCCGACGGTGACGTTGGCGGCGTCGGCGACGGTGGGCTCGAGCCGCGTCTCCTGCGACGCGGCGGGCGCGTGCAGCGGCGGGTTCCTCGATCCGACGGCGGGGACGGGCCTGTCCGCGCGCGCCGACTGGCTGCTCTACGACTTCGGCCAGACGCGCGCGAGCATCCGCGCCGCCGAGCTGTCGGCGGAGGCGGCCGCGGCGACGATCGGCACGACGGGGCTCGACGTCCGCACGAACGTCGAGGTCGCGTACCTCGAGGCGGTGGCGCGCCAGCGGCTGGTCAAGGTGGCGGAGGCGACGGTCAAGAGCGAGGAGGTCCACCTCGATCAGGCGAAGCGGTTCGTCGCCGCGCAGGCCAAGGATCCGATCGAGGTCGCGCAGGCGCTGGCGCGCGCCGCGAACGCGCGCTCGTCGCTCGCGCAGGCGCAGAGCGGCCTGGCGATCGCGCTCGCGAACCTGCGCGCCGCGATCGGCTGGCTCGACGCGACCCGCTCGCCGGTCCCCGATCCGGCGTGGCCGATCCCGCCCGAGCACGCGCCGCCGGACCTCGGCACGCTGGTGCAGACGTCGCGCCAGCACCGGCCGGAGCTCGCCGCGCTCGACAAGCAGATCGCGGCGGCCGAGGCGAATCTGCAGGCGGTGTCCTACGGGCGGCGGCCGACCTTGTCGGCGACGGCGTCGACGCAGTGGTCGCCCGATACGTCGGATCTGACGCCGGAGCCGACGTGGAGCGCGGGGGTGGTCCTGTCGTGGCAGGTGTTCGACGGCGGCCGGGCGAAGGCGGAGCAGCGCATCGCGCGGGCGAGCGTCGCCAGCGCGCAGGCGCAGCGCGACGCGCTCCTGGTGTCGCTCACGTCGCAGCTCGAGCTGGCGCGCTCGCAGATCGACGCGAACCGGGTCAACGTGCAGGCGTCGGCGGAGGCGGTGACGGCGGCGCGCGCGCAGCTGCAGCTGGCCGAGGCGCGGTACACGCAGGGGCTGGGCAGCCAGATCGAGCTGGCCGACGCGCAGACGGCGATCACGACGGCCGAGGGCAACCTCGTGCAGGCGCAGTGGCAGCTCGCGGAGGCGTGGACGCAGCTGCGGCGCGCGATCGGCGAAGCGGTCGGCGGGAGCGCGGCAGGCGCCGCGGGCGGCGCGGCTCCGGCGCCGGCGACCGCTCCGGCGCCGGCGACCGCTCCGGCTCCGGCGACCGCTCCGGCGCCGGCGACTGCGCCGGCTCCGGCCGGCACTCCGCGGCGGTGAGCGTCAGCAGTCGTCGTCGAAGACCTGGCTGAACACCTTGTCGTGCCCGAAGCCGATGTCGAAGCCCCACCGGAACCGTCCGGACCAGGCCCGGTAGCCGAGCGACGCGACCGCGTTCCGCGGCGCCTTGGCCGCGAGCGCGCGCTTCCATAGCGCGGCCGCGGTGCACCGCGGCGACGGCACGGCGACGTTGCGCTTGCAGTCGAACCCGCTGATCGGCCGGAGCTGCACGCCATCTGGCTCGGCCTCGATGCGGAACTCGCACGTCTTGCCCTGATCGGGCACGCCGATCGGCAGGCTCGGATCGGGCTTCGCGCGCGCGGGCGAGAAGAACCGCAGATCGAGGCTGCCGTGCTTGGACGCCAGCGTCGGCAGCTCCAGGTTCGCCAGGCCGTCCGGACCGACGCCGCTCACGTCGACGCGGAACAGGACCGCGTCGGGATCCGCCTGCTTCGCCTCGGCGATCGCCCACCGGAGGAACGCGCTGACGTCGAGCCGCTTCGGATCGAAGCCCGCGAAGGCCAGATCGCGCCGCACAACCCACGCCCCGGGCGGCGCGCCCGACGCCGCGGCCGCGCCTGACTTCGGCGGCTTCGCGCCGGTTCCCGCGCCGGTGCCGTCGCCGGTGTTGATCCCGTCGACCGCCTCCAGCGCCCCGACCGCTTCCATGGCCTCGGCGAGCCCGCCGGTCAGATCCGGCATCGCGCCCTTCATCTGCCGCAGCTTCGCGAGCCGCTCCTTCGGCGGCAGCTTCGTGAGCTTCTTCATCTCCGCGAGCCGCTTGCGCACCGGGGCCGGCAGCTTGCGCGGATCGACCGACTCGAGCGTCTTGAGCGCCGCCTCGAGCGCCTGCAGCTCGGCGGCCTCGTCGCCGCCCGCCTCGGCCCCAGCCTCGTCGCCGCCCGCCTCGGCTCCGGCCCCCGCCTCGGCCCCGGCCCCGCCCGCCTCGGCCCCGGCCCCGCCCGCCGAGCCGGCCACCGCCGCGCCGGCCACCGCCAGCCCGCTCGCCTCGCCGCTACCGCCGCCACCGCCGCCACCACCGCCACCGCCGCCCGTCGCCGCCACGACCGCGACCACGCCGCCGACGATCGCCACTGCGCCGAGCCCGAGCCACAGCCCCCGCCGCGACCGCCCCTGCGGCCGCGGCTGCTGCCCTTGCTGCTGCGGCGGCTGCTGCGGCTGCGGCGGCTGCCGCTGCACCTGGCCCGAGCTGCCGCTCACCGTCGACCGGTCCCCGTACATCTCGGCCCACGCGCGATCCTGCATCGTCCGCGGCGCCGGCCCCGGCGCGCCGCCCGTCACCGGCTGCGCCGACTCGCGCGCCCGCACCGCGCTCGCGCTGCTCGCGCTGCTGCCGCCGCCCCCGCTGCCCCCGCCGCTCCCGCCGCCCCAGCTCACCGGCGGCGTCGGCTGCCACCCGCCGCTCGGCACGCCGCGGTGCACGCCGGTCCCGGTGATCGGCACCCACTGCTCCGCCCCCAGGTGCGCCGTCGCGTGCTGCAGCGCCATGCTCATCGCCTGCGCCGACGCGAACCGGTGATCCGGCGACTTCGCGAGCGCCGTCAGGATCACGCTCTCGACCTCGGCCGGCAGATCCGGCCGCAGCCCGCGCGGCGACGGCGGCGGCACCTCGATGTGCTTGCGCAACAGCTCGAACAGCGACTCGGCCTGGAACGGCTTCTGCCCCGTGGCCGCCTCGAACAGGATCACGCCGATCGCGTAGACGTCCGCGCGGTGATCCACCGGCTTGGCGGCCGCCTGCTCCGGAGCCATGTAGTGCGGCGTCCCGAGCAGCGAGCCGGTGCGCGTCGCGCTGCCGGTGCCGAGATCCGTGAGCTTCGCGATGCCGAAGTCGAGCACCTTCGGCCGCCCCGACGGCGCCACGAAGATGTTGTCCGGCTTGAGATCGCGGTGGACGATCCCCTTTGCGTGCGCCGCCGCCAGGGCGTCGAGCACCTCGACGGCCAGCCGCGCCAGCCCGCCGATCGGCAGCGGGCTGCCCGTCCGCACCGCGTGCTCGATGACCGACGCGAGCGGCGCCCCGTCGAGGTACTCCATGATGATGTAGGGCCGGCCGTCGGGCAGGGTCGCCAGATCGAGCACGTTCACGATGCTCTCGTGGCGGATCAGGTTGACCGCCTTGGCCTCGGAGAAGAACCGCTCGACCAGATCCCGCTGATCGGTGCACTCGCGCGACAGCACCTTGATCGCCACGCGGCTGCCGATCGCCGGGTGCACCCCCTTGTAGACCCGCCCCATGCCGCCGACGCCGAGCAGCCGCGCCACCCGGTAGGCGCTGATGGTGGTCCCCAAGAGCACGTCCTCGCCGCGCGGCGAGAGCGGCGTACCGTCCCCGGGACACTTGCCCTCGATGGGCTGCGATGCCCCGCACTCCGAGCACACGAACATCGCCCGAAGATAGCACGGCCTTGCACGGTTTCCTCGTCGATACTGGCTCCTGCACAATAACACTCCGCTCTGCGTATTAAATAGCCGGGAACCGCCCGTTCATGGTTGTCCGTCGCGGATTGGCGACGCGCCATGCACTACTCGAGTTCAACGGTGCCAACGGCTCGCCGCCAAAAGCAGCTCCGTGCAAGCGATCGATAGTGCGTCGAGCTTAGAGGCGGCGTCCTGCCAGCGCGTGTTGCGGCCGGCTCGCACGTGTTGCGTTGCCCACGAGGTCGCAGACGGGAGCGAGTCGCCCGAGCACGTCCCCAACCACCTCAGGAGCCCGGGGGGCCATCGGCACGCGCTCGGACTCCGCGAGCTCGACGGAGCCAATCCACTCCCCGACCCGCGCGTGGTACCCGTAGGTCTTGCTCATCGCTTCACCAACGTTGGCGCTCTTGACCTGATGATTCGCTGTGGCCGCATGGTCACTCCAGGTATTCGCGCTGGGCAGAGCCGTCGCCGTCTTCACCTCTACGGCAAGTCGTCGACATCGCAGAATCCAGAGTCAGTGATCGCGAACGGATAGGTTTTGGACTGCCCGACCTGGAACGTGGTGCCCGTCAGATCACGGAGCGATCGCAATACGGCCTCGAGCACCGGGCGATTTGCGCGCGCGATCTCGTGATTGCTCTCAGGTTGATGGCTGCTGTCGTACGTCGTCGACAGCCACGCGTCGATATAGGTCCTATAGCCGATATCGATGGTCATCGGATGGAGCTCGGGCTGAATGATCGAGAACCGGAGCTCCGCCGACCCCGGAAGCCACACCTCGCCGGTCGGTTCGATCACACGCGTCGAGAGATCGAGGAACAAGCACTCGATGGCGAACTGATGCGACGTGGTCGAGTGAAGCCGCTCGATCTGTGCCACGATCTCATCCCAGCTCGCGACCGGATAGTCCTCGAGCTCGTGAAACGCGAGCTCCTCCTCCTCCGCACTGTACTCGCCCCAGCTGATTTGAAGCTGCGAGGGACGGTGCAATCCTTCGAGTATCGGGCGCAGTCGTTGCAGCACGCTGCGAACCCCAGGCATCGGCGCGCGCTCGGACTCTGCGAGCTCGACGGAGCCGATCCACTCGCCGACCTGCGAGGAGTAGCCGTAGGTCCTGCTCATCGCTTCACCGACGTGACCGGGCCGAGCGTGCCATCGGCGGCGCGGGTTCGTGAGGTCACCACGATCTTGCCATCGACATCCGTCCAGACGACCTCGAAGTAGCGAATCGATTTCATGTGATCCTTCGTCATCTTGCCATTGATGAATCTCTCGATCGAGGTCTGGTCCGGAAAGCTACTGCCAGGTGCCCTGATATCGACCTGGGTCCAGTCGAACGTGATCTCGCCGGGCTTGTTGGTGCTCTTGATCTGTTTGTTCGCGTCGGTCGCATGGCCACTCCAGGTATTCGACGTGGGCGGCGCTGTCGCCGTCTTCACCTCCATCCGGAGCTCCTCACCACCACGCGTGAGCTTGGCATCCGGCGACTTCACGTGCTGAGCATCCGCTCTCTCGGGCCGCTCGAGCATCTCGACATCGTGCCCGCGCGCCCGCGCCCGCTCGGCCGCGCGCAGCTCTCCTCGCGCGGCGAGGGCATCCGCG
Source organism: Kofleriaceae bacterium (assembly GCA_035558535.1). Classification (GTDB taxonomy): domain Bacteria; phylum Myxococcota_A; class Polyangia; order Haliangiales; family Haliangiaceae; genus JABFXX01. Next base: position 27,271 of record DATMCI010000370.1, on the reverse strand, counting down.
TCGCTTCCCTTGGCGCGCTGGAGGATCGAATCGAGATCACCCTTGATGCCCTGCCCCGTGAGCCGGCGCTTCCACGCCGCGAAGTCGATGCCCCAGGGCTGCTCCATGTCGACCTTGCCGGTGCTCGCGATCGAGCGCGCCTCCGCCGCCCACGGACGCGCCCTCGCCACTTTCCCTTGAGGGCCTGTCGTCAGATCGGCGAGCCAACCGTCGAAGCTCTTCACCTTGCCAGACCGCGCGTGCTTGGCGAGCTCGTCGAGATCGTCGAGGAGAGCGCCCTTGCCCAGCTGCTCGAGGACATCGCTGGCAATCGTGGCCGCGCGCGTCGGTGGCACCTTCGCATTCCTGAGGTGGACAGTGAGGCGCTCGCTGTTGGCGAGGCTCACACCGGCGTCCATCGCCTTGACGCGCATGATCGCGAACCGCAGCTCGTCCGGCGTTCCGGACTTCATCAGTGGCAGCGCCCGCGCGAGCCGTGACTCGGCCTTCAGCGAGCTCATGAGTGCCGGCTCGGCGCGCAGCGCGCCGGCGAGCTTGCCGAGGTCGGCGGCTTCGGCGGCCTTGAGCGTCTTGAGCGTCGGATCGTCGAGCATCGACAGCGACAGCGCGACATCGTCCTTGAGCTGCCCAGCGAGTGCATTGCCGAGCCCGCTCTCCACCTTGCCGCGCAGATCCTTCATCTGGCTGGCGGACACGGCGAGCAGCGCGCCCGTCATGACGAGGTTCGTGATGATCCGGACGACCGCGGCCCGCTTCTGCTCCGGCTTCAGCTTCTCGTCGTCGAGGATCTCGCCGATCTGTTGAACGCCTTCGGCGCCGATCAGTAGTCCGCTGACTCCGTCGGCGATGAAGCTCGTCCATAGCAGGAACCTCGTCGCGCGATTCGCGACCAGCACGGCGGGCCCGGCTCGCAGCGCGCGCACGGCGCCACCTCCGCTGATGAGGCTGCTCGCGATCGCGATGATGTCGAGCGCGACACCGGCCTTGGAGACCTCCGCGTTCTGCAGGCGCTCGTAGAGGCTGACCGCAGCTCCCGACGCGGTCAGCGCGCCCGACAGCACGAGACCGACCTGGAGTGACCTTCCGCGCGTGATCGGCGCGGCGAGGATCCCGAGCCCGAGCGCCACCATGCCACCGGTGCTGAGGTTCGAAGAGAGGCGGTCGAACGTGTTCTGGCCGGTGGTCTCCTGCTCGTGCAAGTGGACATCGATCCCGAGCGAGTTGCCCGCGGCCTCGAGCCGGAGGCGGCCCTGGGGATACTTGTTCTCAGCGATGAACGCGTGGATCGCGCCGTCACCTGTCGAGCCCGTGTACTCGAGGCGGTTCGACTTCGGCTCGAGCCCCGGCGTCACGTCGACGAGGATGAACGTCCCGGGCGCTCCCTGCTTCCTGCCGACGAAGAGCCGCATCTGCGTCGCGGCGCCCGTGGCGCTCGATACGTGCACGCCCTTGAGCGGGACCTTCTCGCCCTCGATCTTTCCGCCGAGCTCATCGAGCCTGTCCATGTACTTGTCGTGCTTCGCGAGGGCCTGCAGGTCGCTCTGGCCGACGATCGCCTGGAGATAGCTCGCCTCGCCGACGCTGGCACCCTTCGCATCCATGGCCTGGTACCAGACGACCCAGGAGCCCGCGTGCTCGGCTGGCATCTGGATGCTCATGGACGTGCCGAAGTCGTAGCCAGTGCGGCCACCGACCGTGACCATCGACTTACCGCCGAGCAAGACCGGTGGCGTGCCCTGTGTCTGCGGCGAGACATACCAGCGATACGTGAGCGGCTTGGACTTGTCCGCGCGCGCATCCTCGGCTGCAAACGGTATCGTCGATGCGCCGGCCGGCGCCGGGTTCGGAGCAGCGGTCCTGATCTTGTGCTCGTGACCCTTGCTCTGCTGATCCGGTGCGCCCGGCCGCAGTAGTGCGGTCTGGACGTCCATCGTGTCGTGGAGCTTCTTGAAGCTCTCGGTCTCCGGGCCGAGCTTCCGCCAGGCCTCGTGCGTCGCCCGGTGCAGATGAGTGACGTCGATCTCGTGGTCGATGTGGAGCTCGTAACCTTCGAACACGCCACCGTTGTCCACGCCCGCGCGTACCCACGCGCGCGTCTTGTAGGTCCCCGCCTTGGACAGCGGAATCGTCGTCGAGCCGACGTTGTGCGCATTGATGAATGTTCCGTCGGGGCTGACCGCAGGAAACGGATCCGGCCGGCTGACCCCAATGAGCGACTCCATGTGGAAGCCGTCGGGCCCGTCATGCCTCCACTGGTGCACTCCCAGCGTGGTAGTGCGTGTCCGTACGCCGAGCACGGTGTACTGGACGTGCGATCCGACGATCGCCTTGTGCTGGTCGGAGTAGTCCGGATCTGTGACGAGCCTGCCGCCGAGATCGAATAGCTTCTGCTCGGCGGCCTTGCCGTGCAGCTCGATGATCTTCGTCGGCGTCTGGCGGCGCTGCAGCTGCAGTCCGGTCTTGCCCGCTCCGCCGGAGCTTGCACTGCCGCCCAGGCCCGCCAGCCCTGCATCCTGCTCGAACGCGCCGTCGACAGCCTTCCCCGGCCCGAGCCTCGCTTCTATATCCTCGAGCGAACCGAGGTCGGGATTTACTGCCTCACCAGAGCGTTCGTGCTCGACAGCGGGTGGTGCTACACCACGGTCCGTCGGCCGCCGATCCGGAACGGCTCTCCGCGATCCACCAGGACCTGGCGCGAGGTGCTGCGTGAGAGTTTGTTTCCCTGGTGCGACCGGCAGCCGCCCGCCGTGCACCGAAGCCGCCCCGATAGTCCCGCCTGTTGTTCTCGAGCCTTTCCCCGGTTGCTCCCCGCCTCCACCCCGCCTCATGCATGGGACCCTATCACCCAATGTCGACAGACGCGATCTCGGACGCCTGCTGGCGCCAGAACGTGCGGGCGAACCTGCCGACTTGACGCTGCTCCTCTCGGCGGTCGAGCCGCCGGTCGCCCGCGCGGCCTTGTCGTTGCTCCGGCACAAGCCGGGAGGCGCGCCGAACCCGGTCTTGTCCGGTTTTCGGCCAAGGCTTGTCCGGTATCCGGCCACGGCGATCTGCATGTCTGCAGATTCACTGGCGCGCGGCGCTGGTCTGCGCCTTGCTGTGTCGGCCCCCCGCCATGTACCCGACGACGCCCCCTCCCATCCACGACGCTCCCGAGCTCCCTCGCGAGCGCCTCCTCCGCACCGGCACCGTCACGCTCGGCGACAAGGAGCTGCTCGCGCTCCTCATCGGCACCGGGGTCCGCGACCGCCCCGCCGTCGAGGTGGCGGCCGACCTGATGCGCCGCGCCGGCGGGATCTCCCTGCTGGCGCGCGCCTCCCCCCGCGAGCTGTCGCTGATCAACGGCATCGGCAGCGCCGGTGCCGCGCGGATCGCGGCCGCGTTCGAGCTCGGCCGGCGCGTCGCCGACCTGGCGCACCACCGCCACACCCTGGGCAGCCCCGAGGACATCTACCGCCTGCTCCAGCCGCGCTTCGCGGGGCTGACGCAGGAGCTGTTCCTCGCGATCGGCGTCGACCTCCGCAACGGCCTGCTCGACATCACCGAGATCGCGCGCGGCAGCCTCGCGAGCGTGGAGGTCCACCCCCGCGAGGTCTTCCGCCCGCTGATCCGCATGGCGGCGGCAGGCGCGGTGATCGTGCACAACCACCCGACTGGCGATCCTGCGCCGTCGCGCGAGGACATCGAGCTGACGCGCCGGCTCCGTCAGGTGGGCCGGGTCATCGGCATCCCGATCGTCGATCACATCATCATTGGCGATCGCCAGTACTGCTCGATCTGCGAGTGGCTGGGAGCGTCGCTCGACCGCGACTGACCGCGCCGGGCGCGCTCAGTGGTCGAAGAACGGCTCCCGGCCGCCGCGTGCATACGGCGTCCGGTAGCCGGACTGCGCCTGCAGCGCCTGGTGCTGCGTCCACCACGCCTGCGCGGTCTCGGAGAGCCGGCGCATCGCGATGTCCTTGCCGACCCGCACGCCGAGCGCCACGAGGCCCGCGAGCGCCGCGCGCCCGAGGCTCCGCGGCTCGACGCCGACGCCCGGCTCGCCGCCTTTGCGCGGCTTCCCCCCTCCAAGACCGAGGAGGGCGCCGAGCGCGAACGCCACGCCGACCGCTGCGAGCGGCCGGGCGGCGATGCGCGCCGGTACGTCGAGCTGCGCGCGCGCGGTACGGAACCGCCGGCCGAGCTCACCGAGGTGCGCGACGAGGGACTCGCGCGCGTCCTCGATGTGCCGATCCGGATCGGTCCTTGGCGCCGTGGGCGCCGTGGGCTCCGTGGGCTCCGTGGGCTCCATGGTCGCGCTCCTAGCGGCGGAAGATCCGCATCCCGACGTAGCCGACGCCGAACGCGATCGCGACCGACTTCAGCGGGTTCGCCTGGATGAACGACGTGCACTGGTCGAGGAACTGCCCGCCGCGGGCCATCGCCTGGTCCTTGGCGTCGACGACTCGGTGCTTGATCTCATCGACCTTCTCGCTGCCCTCCTCGACGAGGCGGCTCGCCTTCTCCTTGATCGCGTCGAGCTTGTGCTCGATGTTCGCGCCGAGGTTCTGCGAGCCCATCGAGGGCTCATTCGATCCGGTGAAGCTTGTTCCGTTCCTGTTGGTAGTCATTTCAATATCTCCTGTGGCGAATGACAAGCTCTGCAGAAAGCACGCGGCGTGCCTCCACGCGCGCGCCGTAAGTCATCGGGGTCTCAGACGATCACCGTGCGCGCGGACCACGTCGTGCGTGGCCGCCGCGCGCTACGACGCAGACGGGCGCCGCTTCTCGAGGAGGATGACCTCGCCGCCCTCGCCGTCCTCGCCGGCCACGGCGGGGCCGAGGTCCGGCGTCCAGCGCGGCTTGCGCACGACCGGGAGCAGCTCGGTCGTGCCGAGCTCCAGCACCTCGGGGCCGGCCAGGTACAGCTCGGCGTCGGGCAGCTCGACGCGCGGCGGCCGGAGGCGGGCGGCGGCCGGGCGCGGGTCGCGCCGCACCTCGATCTCCTCGTACGCCGAGGCGGCGAGCTCGAGCGAGATCGCGCGGGCGACCTGCCGCAGCTCGAGCGCGCACGGGCGGAGCGTCGGATCCTTGTCCAGCATGCGGTGGACGAGGTTGCACAGCGCGACGGGCGCGTCGCACCGCTCGCGCAGGGGCGGCGGCTCGCCGGCCATGTGCATGCACACGACCTCGGCGAGCGTGCGGCCGTCGAACGGCGGGTGCCCGGTCAGCGCCTCGTACGCGATCACGCCGAGCGCGTAGATGTCGCACGGCGGGCCGATGTTCTTGCCGGTCGCCTGCTCGGGCGACATGTAGATCGGCGTGCCTGGCGTCAGCCCGTCGAGCGTCAGCCGGCCGAAATGGCCGAGCCGCGCCACGCCCCAGTCGATCACGCGCAGCGGGAAGTCGCGATCGGTCGGCGTCAGGAGCAGGTTATCGGGCTTGAGATCGCGGTGCACGATGCCGCGCGCGTGGACGGCCGCGAGCACGTCGCCGACCTCGGCGAGGAACGTCGCCACCTCCGCGGGCCCGAGCCGCGTCATGTAGTGCAGGTGCGCGCCGAGCGTCTCGCCATCGACGAACTCCATCGCGATCCACGGCCGGCGATCCTCGAGCAGGTTGCACTCGTAGACGCGGACCACGCCGGGGTGGCGGACCTCTTCGAGGATCGCCGCCTCCTGCACCATGCGCGTGGCCATCCCGGGCTGCCGGCGCAGGTCGCCGTGCATGATCTTGATCGCGGCGCGGCGCGGCAGGACATTGTGTACGGCCTCGTAGACGATGCCCATACCGCCTCGCCCGATCTCTTTGACCAGGCGATACGAGCCGACCACCGAGTCGGTGCCCAGCTCGAGGACACGTTCGAACGCCATGCACCGCAATGCTGCACGAAGCTTGCCGAGCCGAGTGCGCGTCAAGCTGGCGTAGAGAAGCGTTCTCAGCGTGCAGCTCGTGGCGCGTTCGCACGCGTCGCTGCGCGGCGAGCGGGCTGGCACGCAGCGTGCTCATTGTTCCCACCACTCATGGTGTCCTCGCAGGCGAAGTCGCCGCCGGCTGATCGTGGAGATGGTCTGGTCCGATGCGGCGATCGGATCTCGGTGTACCGGATCGATCACATGATCGGCACCGGCGGAATGGGCTCGGTGTACCGGGCCGAGCACGCGTTCCTCCCTCGAGAGGTAGCGCTCAAGATCATGCGGGAGGATCAGATCGGGCAAGAGCGCTCGATCGACCGCATGATGCGCGAGGCAGCCACGCTCGCTTCGATCGCGCACGGCGGGACCCCGCGGTTCTTCGAGTGCGGCATGCTCGATGATGGGCGGCCCTGGATCGCGATGGAGCTGGTCGCCGGCGCGTCGCTACAGTCGCGCCTGGCGCGCGGCAACGTCCTGCCCGCCGACGAGGTGATCGATCTGGTCGCGGACGTCGCCGAGGTGCTCGCCGCGGCGCACGAGCGCGGCTTCACGCACCGCGATCTGAAGCCGGACAACATCTTCCTGGTCCCCGGCGACCCGGTGTTCCCGGTGCGCGTGATCGACTGGGGCATCACCTTCCAGGCGACCGGCACGCGCCTGACGAGCATGAACGAGGCGATCGGTACGCCGACGTACATGGCGCCCGAGCAGGCGCGCGGCGGCCCCACCGACGGGCACTGCGACGTCTACGGCCTCGGGATCGTTGCGTATCAGGCGCTCGCCGGCCGGCCGCCGTTCATCGGCGAGACCGCCGTCGAGATCCTCGTCCAGCACCTGAACCGGCCGGTGCCGCCGCTTGCCCCGCGCTGCCCCGATGCGCCAGCGGCGCTCGTGCGCCTCATCGAGCGCATGCTGCGCAAGAGCTTCATCGAGCGCCCCTCGGCCGCGGAGGTGTGCAGCGAGCTCCGCGCGATGGCGCGCGAGGCGGCGCCGGTCGAGATCCTCGACGGCGACCAGACGGGCGTCGCGGGCCACGCGCGCCGGCCGCTCGGAGAGCGCGGCGAGTAGCGGCGCGGCCGCGCACGCGCGCGTGCGCAGGCGGAGCGGCGCGGGCGGGAGCCGCGCCGCCGCTGCGTGCTCACACGTTGGGGTTCTCGCCCTTTTGCGCCTCGAGCTCGTCCTCGAGGTCGGCCATCTCGAGGATGTCCTCCTCGGCGATCTCGGCCTCCTCGGCCTCCTCGGCGTGGCTCGTGACGTTGCGCTCGCGTTCGAGGGAGACGCCCTCGACGTCGCGATCACGCTCGCGATCGCCCGGGCGCCCGCGGTCGGGATCGCGGGCCGGATCAGTATCGAAGTCTTGTGGATAGCGCGGCATGAGACGTGGCCACAGCAAGGAAAGTGCCAGTACCGATTCGCGATTTCGGGATAGACCTCGGACAACACGCCCACGCGCGTCCTCGCCCGTCGTGACTCTCACGCACACGCGCGTCATGCACACGCGCGTCATGCACCGCTCAGCGTGCGCTGCGATGCAGCCGGTCGCGGACACCCTCGACCGAGCTCACCACCCATTCGAGCAGGCGGCCTACCACGGTCTCCAGCAGGATCTGGTCGGAGCTCCTCGTCATGGAGCCCTGAACGAGAGCAGGGGTACGGGTGTGCGTCGAGACGGCCATGCGGTCCGACCGAGCACACGTCGTGCCAACGCGGCTCGCCGCTGATGCAACGCGCCGCTGACGCCGTGCGTCGCTGATGCCGCGCTCAGCTGACGAGCGGCAGCGTGAACGAGAACTCGGCCCCCTCGCCCTGCTTGCTGGCGACGTCCAGGCGCCCGCCATGCGCGTCCACGATGCCCTTGGCGATCGAGAGGCCAAGCCCCGCGCCGCCCTTCTTCGTGCGGCCGTGCCAGTAGCGATCGAACACGTGCGGCAGCTCGGTGGAGGTGATGCCGGGCCCGCGATCGCGGACCGCGATCACGGCCTCCCTGGCGTTCCGCCGCAGCTGGATGTCGATCGGCGTGCCGCGCGCGTGCTTGAGCGCGTTCCCGATCAGGTTGCCGAGCACCTGCAGCACGCGATCGCGATCCGCCTGCACGAGCGTCGTTTCGGGCGGCACGCTCGTCGTGATCTTGCCGCCCGCCTCCTTGGCCGCCAGCTCGTAATCGGCCGCCGCCTGGCGCACGATCGCCGCCGCGTCCACCGGGTGGCGCGAGAGCGTGAGCGCCCCGTTCTCGATGGCGCTCGCCTCGAGCAGATCGGTGATCAGGCGCTCGGCGCGGTGCGACGCGCGCTCGATCATCGCGATGTAGCGGACGGCGTCCGGCGGGACGTCGCTGCGCAGCGAGTCGCACGCGAGGCCGATCGAGTGCAGCGGGCCGCGCAGATCGTGCGAGACCACCGCGAGGATGTCGTCCCGCGCGCGCGCCGCGCGCGTCGCCTCGGCGAGCGACTTCGCGAGCTGCGCCTCGGCGCGCCCGATGCGGATCGCGAACCGGATCCGCAGCGCGAGCCGGTGCGGCGAGAGATCGCCCTTGGGGAAGAAGTCGGTCACGCCGGCCTCGACCGCCCGCTGCAGGAGCTCCTCGTCCTGCTGGCCGGTGACCAGCACGACCGGCGTCAGATCGCCGGACGCGCGCAGCTTGCGCGTGAGCTCGAGGCCCGACAGCCGCGGCAGGTCGTGATCGAGCAGCAAGCAGTCGACGGGGGCGGCGCCCACCTTCGCGAGCGCCTCGTCCGCGTCCGCGACCTCCTCGAGGTCGGCCTTGAGGGCGCTCTGATCGATCGCCCGCCGGATGGCGAGGCGATCGACGAGGTCATCGTCGATCACGAGGATTCGTACACGTTCAGTCATGTGTGGCTCACGAGGCTACGAGCGGGTGCGGGGCGAACTCGGCCGCCGACCAGTAGCTTCGCATAGCATCCATGATCTGGCGAAAGCGACCCGGCGCCGCCGGCTTTACGAAGTAGCCGGCGGCACCCAGGGTAAAGGCCGCATCGCGATCCTGCGGATCGTCCGAGGTTGTCAAGATGACGGCCGGGATCCGCCTGAGCTGTGCGTCAGCGCGCAGCTCCCGGAGCACCTCGAGGCCCGACATCCGAGGCATCCGGAGATCGAGGACGATGACGAGGCGCTCCTGGGCGAGGTTTCCGGCGCGCAACACCTTCAGCGCCTCCACGCCGTCGCGGCAGACGGTGATCGACGCGATCTCGGCTGCTTGTCCGAGCGCGCGGTGGACGTTCATCACGTCCAGATCGTCGTCCTCGACGAGCAGGAGGTGAAACTGTTGCGGTCGCATGGTCTGTCGTCTCCGCCCGGGAGCCGGGCACCAGGGATCCAGAGCTCCGGGCGCTAGGCTTCGCCCGGGTGGCCGTTGTCGGCGCTCGGGCCCGCGCCTGCGGCAGGCGGCGGCGGCGGGTGGCCCACGACGGGGCTGTGGCCGTTCGTGGGCGGCGGCGACGTCGGCATCGCCTGGGGCCGGGCAGGCGGTGGCTCCGCGGGCTTCTGCTCGTGGCGCGGCTCCTCGAGCCGGCGGTACAGCGAGCGCCGATCGATGCCGAGGATGCGCGCGGCGTGCGTCTTGTTGCCGCCGACGGCGTTCAGCACCTGGCGGACGTAGCGCCGCTCCATCTCGTCGAGCGTGATGAGCTCACCCGGCGACTCGGTGGTGATGACGATCTTGCTGCTCTGGTGCTCCTGCACCTTCGCCGGCAGGTCGTCGACCGTGATCTCGTCGAGGCGGCACAGGGCGACCGCGCGCTCCATGCAGTTCTCGAGCTCGCGGACGTTGCCGGGCCAGTCGTAGTCCATGAGCAGCCGCGCGGCGGGGCCGGAGATGCCCTGCACCGGCTTGTTCGTGCGGTTCGCGATCCGCTTGAGGAAGTACTGCGCGAGCAGGAGGATGTCGCCGGCGCGCGAGCGGAGCGGCGGCACCGGGATCGCGACGACGTTGATGCGGTAGAAGAGGTCCTCGCGGAACCGCTTCTCCTCGACCTCGGTCTCGAGGTCGCGGTTCGTCGCCGTGACGACGCGCGCCTCGAACGGGACCTCCTCGTCGCCGCCGACGGGGCGCACCTTGCGCTCCTGGAGGACGCGCAGGAGCTTCACCTGCATCTCGATCGGCATCTCGCCGATCTCGTCGAGGAAGATCGTGCCGGCGCCCGCCTGCACGAACAGGCCGGCGCGCGAGCGCTTGGCGTCCGTGAACGCGCCGCGGACGTGGCCGAACAGCTCGCTCTCGAGGAGCGGCGCCGGCATCGCCGCGCAGTTCACGGCGACGAATGGGTGCTCGCGGCGCGGCGACAGGTTGTGGAGCGCGCGGGCCACCAGCTCCTTGCCGGTGCCGCTCTCGCCGGTGACGAGCACCGTCGCGTCGCTGTCGGCGACGCGGCGGATCATCTCGATCGTCTCGCGGATCGCGGGGCTGCTGCCCGCGATGCCGTCGATCGGCATGTCGCGGTTGACCTCGCGGAGCCGCCGCACCTCGCGGCGCAGCGACAGGTGCTCGAGCGCGCGGCCCACCGCGATGGCCAGCGCGTCGACCTTCACCGGCTTGGTGATGAAGTCGTAAGCGCCGGCGCGGATCGCGGCGATCGCGGTGTCGAGGCCGCCCTGGCCGGTCAGGACGAGGGGGAGCAGGTCCGGGTAGCGCTGGCGCAGCTCGGCGCACAGCTCGATGCCGGACATCCCCGTCATCTGGACGTCCGTGACGACGACGTCCGATGGATCGGTCCGCAAGCGCTCGAGGCACTGCGCGGCCGAGTTCACGGCGTCCACGTCGAAGCCGCGCTTGCGCAGGCTGTCGCGCAGGAGCACGGCGGTGTCTTCGTCGTCGTCGACGATCAGGATGGTTCCGTTCACAGCGAGGTCTTGCCTTTCTGCCGCCTTGTGAGCCTAGGTACGTTAGGTACGTTTAGACTCCGGGGTCTCGCTCATGCGGCGGTCCGGCGACCCGCCACGAAACTGACGGTCGCCAAGATGAGCGCGACGATGAAGATGATCTTCGCGATCCCCACCGCGCTGGCCGCGAGGCCACCGAAGCCGAAGATCGCTGCGATGAGTGCAATGACGAAGAATGCAATGGCCCAAGAGAACATTGTTTAACTCCTTAGGGTTATGCATTTCCGCGTTGCACCCCATATGCCAGTACAATGCCGAAACCAAAATCGCGCAGGTCTGCGATTCATGGTCCGAGAGCCGCTCCAAACCGTGCGTTCGGGCTCAGTGTGCATTTTCGCGCGGCCAGGTGCGCGCAGGGGCTCAGAACGGCAGTGAACTGGCGGGCTCTGGCGCTCGTCGATGCGCAGCGGCGCTCGGCGGCGCTCGGCGGCGCTCGGCGATGAGCAGCGACGTGTAGTGAGGCGCAGCGGCGCGTGGCAGCTCAACCTACATGGGTGCGGTTATCCAGAGTGTCTACACCGGGGACATTGCGTACAACCGCATCGATGCGACGCCATGTGTGCATATCGGCTACTGCGCCACGCAGGGTGACGCGTCCGCCGTCGATATCAATAGAGAGGTGATCGGCGCCGATCTCGCGCAGCGCTTCCTGGACCGTCGCGGCGAGCTGCTCGTCGCGAGGAGGCTCGACGCGCGTGAGCGCATCGGCGCGCTGGTGCGCGTTCGGACGGAACGAGCTGTCCGGATCGGGGACGGTCTTCGCGATGATCTCGTCGTACGTCCTGTGGGCTGGCATGTGCCACCTTGGTGCAGGGGAGGTGCCACGGGGCCGCAGCGGGGCACCCGGCGCGAGCTGCCATGGTGATCGGGAGCCGCCCGGGCGCCTTCGCGCACCGTGGCGCTCGCGCTCGCCGAGATCCGCTGGAATTGATCTAGCCTCGCGGTAACTACCCGAATTCGAGCGCCGCCTTGGTTGGTATCTCGTGTGCAAATCAGTCGGGCATGCTGAGCAGGAGCGAGGCGATGGAGGCGAAGCGCTAGCTCCTGACCAGGTACCACGGTTCGCTCGGCGACCTAAGCTCGTGTTCCACCCGCGCGAGCAGGACGCCACTGACCCCCGCGTGAGCGGGTCCCGCCGGCAGCTCTCCCCAAAGCTGCCGGCGGTTTTTTTTTCGGCGGGCTTTGGGCGGGCTTTGGGTGGGATTGGGGCGGGATTTCAGCGGCCTTCCGGCGCTTTCGGCGCTCGCGAGCGCTCGCTGAGCTCGGCGAGCATCACGTACGTCGCGAGGACGGCGGGGACGCCGAGCGCGACGATCGCCGGATCGGCGGGCGAGAGCTCCCCGCGCCAGATCTTGCGCCACAGCGCGTGCAGCACCCGCTCGGGCGGCCCACTCGCGTCCGGCTGCGATAGGCCGGCGACCCACGCCAGGTCGTCGCCGAAGAGGTCGAGCAGAGCGCGATCGCCGGGCGGCGCGTCGCCGAGCGGCGGGATGAAGCCGAACAGCGCGGGCCGCGCGCGCGTGGGCGCCGCGATCGAGAGGATCGCGAGATCGGCCGCGCGGAACCGATCGAGCAGACCGGCGGCGCGCGCCGCGAGATCGAGCCGCGCGTAGCTGCCCTCGTAACGCGCGCGGCCGAGCGCGAGCGCGATCGACTCCCGCTCGCCGATGGGCGTCCGGTAACGCGCGGGCGGCGGCACCGGCGCGCCGGCGGCGGGCGGCTCGGCCAGGAGCTGGAAGCCGCGACCCCGCGGCAGCGCGCGCCGCGGATCGAGCCGGCCAAGCGACGGCGCGTCGGCGCCCGCGATGCCGCCGCGGCGCAGCGCCTCGACGACGACCTTGTCCGTCGGCGGCGCGAGCTGCAGATCGGGGCGGGCGCCCGCGATCCGCTGCGCGTACCGGATCGCCACCTCCGGCGCCGGGCGCGTCGCGACGAAGACGCCGGGCCCGGGCGGCAGCTCGCCGAGCAGATCGGTCGCCAGCCGCGCCGGCGAGTCGCCCGGATCCTCGGCGATGGGCGCCGCCCCGGCCGCCAGCGCGGCGAGGACGAGCGGGACCCCGGCGACCAGCGCCATGGCGTGGCGCCGGCCGCTCGCCGCCGCGGCCGCCGCGGCCCGCACGACGGCGCCGGGCACGATCGCGGCGCCGACGGCGAAGAGCGCGAGCAGCGCGGCCGGCTCGTGATCGAACGCGATCGCGTGCCCGATCGCGACGGCGATCGCCGCCGCGAGCCAGCCGGCCCGTGGCAGCCGCGTCGCCGCCGCGAACGCCGCGCCGAGCAGGCCCGCGCCGACGACCACGCCGGCCGCCCCGCGCCCCGACGCGGCGACCACCGCCGCCAGATCCGGATCGGCCGCGGGCAGCGGGCCGCGCGCGCCCGCCCACAGGACGACGAGCAGGAGGCCGAGCCCGCCAGCGCACGCCGCGAGCACGTCGCGGTAGTCCGCGCGCGCCCGCCCGAGCCCGAGGACGATCCCGATCGCGAGCAGGGCGCCGAGCCACGGCGCGGCGCCGATCGTCACGCCCGCGCACAAGAGCGCGCCCGCGGCGCGCCGCGGCGATGGCTCGCGCGCCGCGCCCGCGGCCACCGCGATCGCCCACACAGCGCCACACGCGGCGAGCATCGCCGGCCCCGCCCGGCCCGCGGCGTCGCGGAACGGCGGCGCGAGGAGGAGCAGGACCGCGGCGACCGCGCCCGCCACCGGCTCTTTCGGCAGGAGCGCGCGGGCCGCCCGCATCACGCCGACGAGCGCGAGCGCGCCGAAGGCCGCGCTCGCCGCGGCGAGCCGAAACCCCGGCTCGCCGACCGGGAGCAGGTACGCGACGGCGCCCGCGACGATCCCGTACAGCGGCGCGCTCCCCCGGCGCTCGAGGCCCGCGGCGAGCACCGCGTCCGCCGACTCCGCCGTCCAGCCCGGCCCGCCGGCCGCGCCCCCGACGAGCACCACGAGCGCCACGCCGAAAACGCACCACGGGAGCCACGCCGCGCGATCCCCCGGCGCGGCGCTCGCCGACGCGGCCGAGACCGCGGCGGCCACCGAGGCGACTACGGGAGCATCCGGCGCGCCGCTCGCGGGGGCATCCGGCGCGCCGCGCGCGGGCACGGCCGGGACCGCGGGCGCGGGCGCGGCCGCGGCCCGCTCGACCACGGCCCGCCTCGCCCGCTTCCCCCGCTTCCCCGCTCGAGTCATCGGGGCACAGCCTGCCACAATCGGCGGCACGCGTTCCGCCACCGGATGCGATAGAATGAGCGCGCTGGGATGGCCACGATCCGGATCGTCGATGACTGGCTGCGCAGCCCTGCCTCTGCCCCGAGCCATTACCGCTCGGTCATGGTGATCGCAGAGAAGTGGGCCGAGCAGCGTGTGCTGATGCGCGCCTACGCCGAGAGCCGCGATCAGACGTTGCCCACGATCATGCTCCACGGCGTCGAGCTCGCGATCGGCCCCGCGGGCCTCGACATCAATGGCTCGTGGGGCGTCCACGTCGGCGATCCCGACCACGGCCGCGCGCAGCACATCAAGGAGCAGCTCGAGGCCGCGGCCCGCCGGCTCGCCGGCTCGAAGGGCAACCCGCCGCGCCTCCAGGACGAGGAGCCCACGTTCGACCGCGAGCCGACGGCGAACTGGGGGCCGGGCGCGCCGCGCATCTTGCCGAAGCAGCCGCATCACCACGCGCCGCCGCAGGTCGACTACGTCGCGCCGAGCGGCGTCGGCGCCGCGTGGGTCCCGCAGGCGCAGCCGGCCACCTATGTGCCGCAAGGGCAAGCGCAGGCCGTGCATTACCCGCCGCAGCCAGTGGCCGCCGCCGCGCCGTCGAACCCCGAGCAGCGCACCGCGCCGCTCCCGCGGGCGCGGCGGCCCACGCAGCGGCCGCCGTCGAACCGGACCGCGCTCGGCTATACGTCGGGCTCCGGCGCGCAGTCGGCCGTCGTGCGGCTCGGCCTGGCGGTGCACATCTCGGCGCGGCTCGGCCGCCTGGTCGATCGGTCGGTGCCGCCGGACTTCCACATCGAGGCGCGCGAGCGCCGCGTGCTGAACGCGCTCGGCGACGGCGAGCTCACCGCGCGCTCGATCGGCCTCATGATCGACGTCGCCGACCCGGTGGCGTTCATGGAGAATCTCACGCGGAAGCTCGAGAGCTACAACCTCGATCTGGTCGAGCCGGGCGAGCCGCTGGGAGGCGAGCCCACCTACCGGCTGCGCGGCTGATCGCTCCCGCCGCGCGGAGCTGCCGCGTGCGGGTCGTAGTCCTTACGCGGCGGGCGTCGGTGTGGTAAAGCCGCCCGACCCATGCAGGTCCGGATCGAAGAGGTATCTCCCGTCGAGAAGAAGCTGTTCGTCGAGGTGCCGTGGGAGACGGTGGGCGACAAGCTCGGCAACGCCTACCGCGAGCTCGGCAAGGGCGTCGCGCTGAAGGGGTTCCGCAAGGGCAAGGTGCCGCGCACCGTGCTCGAGCAGGTCTACGGCGGCCGCGTCAACGCCGACGTCGCCGAGGAGCTCGTGCGCGAGGCGTTCGTGCACGCCACCCAGAAGCACCAGCTCGAGGCGGTCGCGCCGCCGCGGGTCGAGAAGCTGTCGCCGATCAAGAAGAGCCAGCCGTTCACGTTCGAGGCGATCGTCGAGGTGCGAGGCACCATCGTCCCGCAGGACTACAGCGGCCTGCCGATCGAGCGGCGCCGGCTCGCGGTGCCGGAGTCCGCCGTCGACGAGCAGCTCGCGAACCTCCGCCGCGAGCACACCGAGCTGCGCCCGATCGAGGGCCGCGAGGTCACCCAGGTCGGCGACATCGTCGGGCTGTCGGTGAGCGGCACGATCGGCGAGCACCAGATCAACCAGCCGCAGTTCGCGGTGGACCTCGAGGACGAGGAGCGCGAGCCGCTGCCCGGCATGCGCCAGGCGCTGATCGGGCTGCCGATCGACACCAAGGACAAGAAGCTCGAGCTGACCGTCCCCGAGGACCACAAGGACGAGAACCTCCGCGGCCGCAAGGCGGACCTGACGATCTCGATCCTCGAGGCGCGCGCCAAGGACGTCCCGGAGCTCGACGACGAGTTCGCGAAGGACACCGGCAAGGCCGACACGCTCGACGGCCTGCGCGCCGCGCTCCGCAAGGAGCTCGAGGAGCGCGAGTCGACGACGATCGACCGCGAGGCGCGCGAGGGCGCGCTGCGCGAGCTGGTCAAGAAGAACCAGATCCCGGTGGCCGGCTCGCTGATCGAGCGCGCCGTCGAGGTGCAGTACCAGCGCCTGCGCCAGATGCTCGGTATGAAGCCGGACCGCAACAACCCCACCGCCGGCCTCACCGACGAGCTGCGCGAGAAGATGCGCCCCTCCGGCGCCGACGAGGTGCGCGGCCAGCTCCTGCTCGAGGCGATCGCCGAGAAGGAGAACATCGCGGTCACCGACGCCGAGCTCGGCAAGCACGTCGACGAGACCGCGAAGCAGCGCAACATGCCGGCCGCGAAGCTCCGCGCCGAGTGGCAGCGCGACGGCCGCCTCGAGGGCATCTCGTACTCGCTCCGCCAGGAGAAGGTCCTGAAGTTCCTCGTCGAGAAGGCGATCGTGACGGAGGTCGATCAGCTCACGCAGCCCACCACGCCGGTGCCAGATGAGCCGATCTCCGCGCACGGCTCCGCGCACGGCGAAGAGGGCCATGTCCACGGCCCCGACTGCGACCATGACCACTGAGCCCTGAGCGCCAGCGAGGCGGCAAGCGCGGGCCTCAATTGCGCGCCGTGCCCGTCGCTCGCGTCGCTCGCGCCGCTCAGCGGACCGCGAGCTCGCGCATCTCGTACGAGCTGCCGCCCGCCGTGATCGCGGCGAGATCGCGGTCGAACGAGCCGGCGGGCTCGGCGATCCCCGCGGGCATGATCACGAGCCGGTACTCGCCGGGCAGCGCGAGCACGTGCTCGGCCCGGAGGCCGCCGTCCTCGCGCGCGCACTCCGCCGTCTTCGGCGTGTCCGCCGTGCAGCGCAGGAGCAGCCGGTCGCCGCGGTAGATCCGCGCCTCGTCCGTCGCGCGGACCCGGACCCGCACGCGATCCCCGATGCCGGCCGCGGTCGATCGCATCGCGATCTCCGACGGGACGATCTCGATGCGCGGCCGCTCGGTGTCCGCCGGCTCGCCGCCGCGGAGCCGCGGGACCGCGACGACCGCGACGAGGCAGGCGGCCGCGAGCGCGCCGGCCCACGCGTACCAGGGGGCCGACGGCTTCTCCTCGATCGCTCGCAGCACGTTCGACTGCCACCGCGGGTTCCCGCCGCGCGCGCCCACCAGCTCGAACGCGCGCACGAGCTCGCCGCGCGCCTCGTGCTCGCGCCGGCAGTCCAGACACTCATCACGATGCGGATCCGGACGGCCTTGCTCGACGAGCAGGACGCCGTCTTTCCAGTAACGTTCACACCTCATGGCTTCCTCCGTTCGCGGGGCGGTCACGCAGCTTGGAGTCGACGCAGCGCCGGAGCACCGGCAACGCACGTCCGACTCGTTGTTGCAGCGTGCCCGCGAGCTCGCCGGTGATCTCGGCGGCCTGTTCGTACGCGAGCTCTTCGATGTAGCGCAGGACCACGGCCTCGCGCGCCCGCGGCGCGAGCTTGGCGAGGCACTCGTGAAGCAGCCGCGCGATGCGGCTCTGATCGAGGTCTGGAGGTTCGAGCTCCGGCTCGTCCGGCGGATCATTCTTGAACCGCCGCCACCACCGGCGCTGGATCTTGGAAGCGTCGAGACAGCGGTGCCGCACGATCCCGAACAGCCAGGTGCGCAGCGACGACCGCCGCTCGAAGCGCGCGAAGTCGCGGAACGCCTCGATGAAGACCTGCTGCCGCACGTCCTCGGCCTGCGCGGCGTTCCGCGTCATCGCGTGCGCGAACCGGTACACGCGTTCGCCGTACCGCTCCATGAGCCGCTTCACGGCGTCCTGATACTGCCCGCGCTCGATCAGCTGCTCGATGTCGGCGTCCTCGCGCGGGGCCTCGGGGGCCGCGCTCCTGGCCGGAGTGTTCACCATCGACGAGAGAGGCGACGGCGTTCCCTCCACCACGACATGAATCCAACACTCCCGGCGCGACATACTGTTCGCCTCCGATTTATCCCGAGATCGATCCGCAAAATCAGGGAGTTCGCGGCGCGGGCGGAGCGCGGCGCGCTCGGGCGAACAGAGCGGCGCCAGATCGGCCACGAGATCGGCGCCATCGACGGTGAGCTCGAGGAGCGCGCGCGCCCGCCAGCGCGAGCGTGCGACAGCGTGTCGCGGTCGCGGCGCGCCTCCTCCTCACGGCTGTAACGCACGCGCGTCTCGGCGCGGAGCCCGGGCTCGCGCGCCAGCTGGCGCGTCGTGTCGCGCGCGGCGAGCTTCATCCACGGCGCGAGAGATCGATTCGTCGCGGACGATGAACTCGAAGCCAACGCCGCGCGCGCGCGGCGTGCGAAAGCTGCACACGGACGCGCGCAACCCCGGCGCGACCCCATCCTCGGCGGCGCGGGCGCGCCGTGCACCGTATGCTCGGAGGGGCATGGCCGGCAGGGACAGGGCGGCGGATGCGTTGCTCGAGGCGTGCCGGTGGGCGCCCGACGACGACGCGCCCCGCCTCGTGTGGGCCGACGCGGTCGGCGGCGAGCGCGGCGAGCTGGTCGTGATCCAGTGCGATCTGGCGCGCGGCGATCTCGCGCCGGCCGCCGCCGCGGCCCGGCGGCGGCGCGAGCGCGAGCTGCTCGAGGCGCACGGCGCGGCGTGGGCCGGGCTCGCCGGCTTCCCGTGCGAGTTCGAGCTCCGGCGCGGCTTCGTCGAGGCGATCGTGATCGACGCGCCCACGTTCACGCGCCACGGCGAGGAGCTCTTCGATCGCGCGCCGCTGTTGCGCTCGCTCACCGCCATCGGGCTCACCGTCAAGTCCGGCGATCCGCTGCACGAGCTGCGCGCGCTGTTCGAGTCGCCGGCGTTCTGGCGGCTGCACGCGCTCGACCTGCACCGCGTCGGCGTCCAGTCGCAGGCGTACGACTACGACCCCGGCTTCGAGGGCCGCGGCGACGACGCCGCGCGCCTCCTCGTCGACTCGGGCGCGCTCGCGCACCTCGACGGGCTGGGCCTGGCCTTCTGCGGGCTCACCGCCGCCGGCGCGCACCACCTCGTGGCCTCGGGCGAGCTCTCGCACCTCGAGCAGCTGTGGCTGCGCGAGCACGATCTCGGCGTCGACGCGATCCTCGACGTGCTCGGCCGTGTCCCGCGGGTGCGGTCGCTCGATCTGTACGGCGCGACCGCGGTCGAGGAGATCCTGCCGGCGCTGCCGCCCGTGGTCGAGCTGCACCTGTCGGGGGCCGGCGACCGGGCGCTCGCGGCCCTGGGCCAGAGCTGCGCCGCGCCCACGCTCGAGAAGCTCGGGCTGTCGATCGGCACGCTCGAGGGCGCCGCCGCGTTCGGTGCGCTGCCGCGGCTGCGCGAGCTCGACCTCCGCGACATGCGGCTCGACGATCCCGAGCGCGCCGCGCGCGATCTGGCCGCGGCGGCGCCGGCCCTGCGGCGGCTGCGGCTGCCCGCGGACACGCCCGCGAGCGCGCTGCGCCTGCTCGCGCGCGCGCTCGGGCCCCACCTCGAGGAGCTCGACGTGCGGCACGGCCGGCACGCGCCCGGCCTGGTCGGCGAGCTGGCCGCGCACGTCGCCGGCGTGGTGCGCTGGGATCTGCACCACCACGTCGAGCCCCTGCTCTAGCTCCTGCGGGGGGACCTTCTGCGGCGGAGAGAAATAGATAGAGTACGAACATGGAGCGCGATCCGACGGAGATGTCGATCACGACCGAGCGGCACCCGAGCCTCGCCGAGCTCAAGGACCCGTCGCACCCCAACATCGCCGAGCACCTCGCGCGCTGCGCGATGTGCCGCTCGGTCGTGATCTCCGACGAGTCGCTCGACGCGCCGATCCCGCTCGAGCTGCCGAAGGGCCTCGTGAGCGATAACGCGTTCCGCTGGCCCGCCGATCCGCTCGCCCAGGGCGGGATGGCGCTGATCTTCCTCGGCGACGATCGCCGCCTCGGCCGCAAGGTGATCCTGAAGGCCCCGCGCGAGGGCGACGACCTGCCCGCCGGCATGGCCGACATGTTCCAGCGCCGCGTCACCGCCGAGGCGCGGATCCTCGCGAAGCTCGCGCACCCGTCGATCGTGACGATCTACGAGCTCGGCAAGTCCACGGCCGGCTGGCCGTTCTGCGTGCTCGAGAAGGTGGACGGCGCCTCGCTCCGCGATCGGCTCGACGAGCTCGCCCTCGCCGAGCGCGACGGCGTGCCGCGCACCCGCGAGCGGCTCGAGCTGCTCGCGAGCGTGGTCGCGATCGCCGAGGCGCTCGCGTACGCGCACGAGCGCCGCGTGGTCCACCGCGACTGCACGCCGAACAACATCCTGCTCGGCAAGCGCGGCGAGGCCACGCTGATCGACTGGGGCATCGCGCGCGACCTCGACGCGCCGAGCGGAGCCGAGAGCCAGCTCCGCGCCGACGAGGCGTCGCGGACCGGCCGCGGCGTCACGATCAGCGCCGGCACGCCGCCGTACCTGCCGTACGAGCAGAGCCAGGGCCGCGCCGCCGATCCGAGCTACGACGTGTACAGCTTCGGCATCACGCTGTACGAGATCGTCTCCGGCCGGACGCCGTTCGACTGGAAGGTGACCGAGAGCCAGAAGGAGCGCCTCCGCCAGCTCGACGAGTTCCTCGCGTGGCTCCAGCGCGACGAGCCGGTGCCGCCGGCGATGGAGCGCGATCCCGAGCTGTCGGGGATCATCGCGCGCGCGATGGAGCACGACGCAGCGAAGCGGTTCACCGCCGACGAGCTGGTCCGCGCGCTCAAGCAGTACCTGACGGGCGACCTCGTGTTCTCGCACCGCTACTCGGTGACCGGCCGGCTCGCGCGGTGGGCGCGCCAGCACCGCGCGGCGTCGGTGGCGATCCTCTCGGCGATCGCGTTCGTGATCACGGGCGCGCTCGTCTGGGTGCAGCTCGAGCGCGCGGCGAAGGAGAGCGCCGATCAGCGCGCGCTCGCGGCCGACGCCGAGGCGTTCGCCGCGCGGAAGGCGCACGAGGCCACGCAGGCCAAGAGCGACGCCGACGCGGCGAAGGCGCGCGCGGAGCAGGCGGTGCGCGAGGGCCGCGACGCGCGCGAGCTGCAGCGCGAGGCCCAGGAGCTGGCCACGAAGGCCGAGGACAAGCGCAAGAGCGCCGAGTCCGCGGCGGTGTCGGCGAAGAGCGCCGAGGGCGAGGCGCAGCGCAAGTTCCAGGACGCGATGAAGAAGAAGGAGGAGGCCGAGCAGGCGCGCGAGGCGGCGAAGACGGCGCAGGCCGCCGCCGAGAAGGAGCGCGAGGCGGCGAAGACGGCGCAGACCGAGGCCGAGAAGAGCCGCGAGACGGCGAAGACCGCGCGCGAGGTCGCCGAGAAGGAGCGCGACACGGCCCGCACCGCGCGCGAGGCCGCCGAGAAGGAGCGCGACGCTGTGAAGGCCGCGCAGGCCGAGGCCGAGAAGGGCCGCGACATCGCGCGCGACGGCCAGGCCGCCGCCGAGAAGGAGCGCGACGCCGCCGTGGCCGCGCGCGTCGCCGCCGAGAAGGAGCGCGACGAGGCGCGGCGCCGGATCGCCGAGCTCGAGGCGCGGCTGCCGCCGTCGCCGCCGCCCGGGCCCGGGCCCTGAGCCGCGGGCGCCGCGGGCGCCCGCGGGCGCCGCGGCGCGGCTACCAGCCGCGGCCCTTCGTCGGGGGCGGCGGCAGCGCCACGACCGCGGCGGCCTTCTCGGCGTTCATGCCGCCGAGCACCTGGCTCGCGGCCTCCGGATCGCGCCCGATCAGCTCGAGGACGGCGAGCGCGGCGCGCGCGCTCGCGAACCGGTCGCTCACGTCGCGCGCCATCAGCTTGCGCGTGAAGCGCTCGAGCAGCGGATCGACGTCGACGGCCGCGCGGTCGGCGATCGACGGCGGATCCTTGCCCATGTTCGCGAGCGCGACGTCGACCGGCGAGCCGGAGAACGGCGTCATGCCCGCCAGCATCTGGTAGACGATCACGCCGAGCGCGAACAGGTCCGCGCGGTGATCCACCGCGTCGAGCCGGGCCTGCTCGGGCGCCATGTACAGGGGCGTGCCGATCATCTGGCCGGTCGCGGTCAGGCGGGTGCCGCCGAACATCTCGTCCTGATCGGCCAGGACGGCGATCCCGAAGTCGACGATCCGCGGGATCTCGGCCCCGTCGGCGCGCGCCTCGACGATGATGTTGTCCGGCTTGAGGTCGCGGTGCACGAGGCCCGCCTCGTGCGCGTGCTCGAGCCCGCGCAGGATCTGCCCGACAAGCGAGATCACGCGCGGGGCCGGCAGCGGCTCGCCGAGCAGCTCCGTGAGCGGCCGGCCGGGCGCGAGCTCGAGCACGATGAGCTGGCGGCCATCGGCCGTCTCGCCGACGTCGAGCACGCCGGCGACGTTGATGTGCGCGAGCCGCGCCGCGAGCTCGGCCTCACGGCGGAACCGCTGCAGGATCTTCGGCACGTGGAGCAGGTGCGCGTGCAGCACCTTGATCGCGACCGGCCGGCGCAGCGCGGCGTGGTAGCCGCGGTAGACCGAGCCGAACGCGCCCTTGCCGAGCTGCGCCTCGATGACGTAGCGCTCGATCACGAGCTTGCCGAGCAGCTCGTCGCCGGGCGCGCGCACCTTGACCGAACCGGCCTGGCCGACCCCGAGGATCGTGCTGCTGCTCGCATCGCCGGGCAGCGTATCGTCCGTCACGAGCCCCAGCATACTCTCCGGGCGCGCGCGCGGCGAGCACGCGCCCCGCGCGCGATCCGGACGGCGATGTCGTCGCCGGCACGCTGCGCGTGGTCGGCGCCGCCGTCCACGAGCTCCTGGCCGGCTCGATCACGGTACGGTGCCGCCGTGAGAGCATCTCCGAGCCCAGCCCGATCGGACGCTGGCGTCCCGCCGCTCGGCGATTCCACGACGCGGAAACGCCTCGACGTCCCCGGGGATGCGCCTGGCCATACGAGCAGCTACCGCATCATTTATGCAAACGAGATCCCGCCAATCCGGCGCAAGATCTATTCCTCGGCTACCCTGAGGCGCTCCGTTGGGTGAAAGAGGTTCGCGACGACGAAGGCGGTTCGCCGGTCGCTTCGATATCTAGCCGTGATGCAGAAGCTCCGTCCCGTCTCCCGCGCGCTCGACGACGAGGGCGGCTGGGCGTGACCGAGACGGATGGCCCGAAGGGTTCGGAGCGCGTGTTCAGCTTCTGTTGGGGGCGATGTCATGCGGCGGCGCCCTACAACGGCGCCTGGCACGACTATCGACGGTGAAAGCCGGCCCGAGGTGACGCGGCGCCCCAGCTCGAGTGATACTCCGGCGCGGAGGATTCTGGATGAACAAGAAGATCCTCGTCGCAGGTCTCGGCAATGTGTTCAGCGGCGACGGCGGCTTCGGGCCGGCCGTGACCTTCGCGCTGCGTGAGCGCACCTGGCCGAACGGCGTCGAGATCGTCGACTTTGCCGAGCGCAACCGCGATCTCGCGACCGCGATCACCCGCGGGCTCGACGCCGTCATCCTCGTCGACTCCATCTCCCGCGGCGGCACCCCCGGCACGCTGTACGTGCTCGAGCCGGAGCCCGGCATCGCGGTGCTCGAGCTGGCGGCAAAGCTCGGCGAGACGCCGCGCTACATCCGCCTGGTCGGGTGCGAGCCGGCCTCCCGCCCGGCCCCGGACGAGATCGCCCACGGCCTGTCCCCGCTGGTGGAGGCCGCCGTGAAGCCGGCGACCCAGCTCGTTGCACAGCTCGTGCGTGAAGTGCAATGCACCTAAGGGATCGCCGCGGACAGCGACCCACGCTACGATAGGGCTGCCGAGGAGACATGCAAGCTGAGCGCGAAGCCCGCAAGCTGCTGCTGATCGACGACAGCGAGATCGTGCTCGCCGTCGAGACGGATCTCCTCTCGAAGGCAGGGTTCGACGTGCGCGCGGTGAGCTCGCTGCAGGCGTTCCTGAACGCGCTGATCGACTGGAAGCCGCACATCATCATCACCGACCTGTACATGCCGGAGATGTCCGGCGCCGAGCTGTGCCAGTGGCTGCGCCAGCAGGTGAACACGGCCAAGATCCCGATCGTGCTGTACTCGAGCATGTCGCCCGCGAAGCTCGAGGAGGTCGCGCGCTCGGTCGGCGCCGACGCGTTCATCTCGAAGGTGTCGGGCCACGAGGCCCTGCCCGTGCGGATGCACGCGCTCTGCGACGAGATCCTCTGGTAGGCGCCGCGGCGGGGGAGCTGTCAGATCGCGAAGATCACACAGATCGCGATCGCTCCAAGGTCGCGATCGCTCAGGTCGCGATCGCTCAGGTCTCGACCGCGACGACGTCGGTCGCGAAGCAGGACAGCGCGCCGAGGCTGCGCCGCTGCCAGCGGATGAGCGGGTTCGACTGGAACTGGATCCGGTAGCGCCGCTCGGGCGGCAGCTCGTTGATCAGGGAGAGCCAGCCAACGAGCGCCGTGAAGGACGCGGCGCTCATGAACTCGAGCTGGCGCAGATCGACCCGGACCTTGCCCAGGCCCTGCGCCTTGAGCTGGCCGTGCAGCCGCTGGATCAGCGCCTCGAGCGGCACCTTCGTCGACATATCGGCGCTGCCGGAGAGCCGCAGCTCGAGCGGATCGGTCTGTGCGACCTCGGCGACAAAGTCCGGCTCGCGGATCTCCCAGGCTGCGTACGCCGCGGTCATCCGCGCGCAGTATTGCGCGAGATCCGAGGGGCGTCGAGCGCCCCACTCAGGCAGTCGGGGCTCGCAGCAGGCGCGCGCACAGGACGATCGCGAGCGCGATGACCAGCGTGACCAGGAGGAACGCCTCGGTGCTCACCGACGTTTCGGCGCCGAGGATCACGCCCGTCAGGAGCCCGGATCCGCAAGTCACGACCCACGCGCTGGTTTCGGAGTACGCCACCATGTCGTCACGGCGTTGTGCATCCGGCATGCCCGGCGTGGCGCGCAGGTAAGCGCGCGAGACGCGGGGGCGCCTCCGCCGTCGGGTGCAGCCCGAGCGACTCGCGCTGCCTACCGCGGCCCGCGATCGCGGCGCGGCGCGCGGCGCGCTGGTGGCGCGCTGGCCGGTGGCCGCGACGGCCCGTGGCCGCGACGGCCGGTGGCCGCGACGGCCGTGATCGTCGCGATTGACCGGACGGCGCCGAGGGGCGATGGTGCGCCATGCTCCGGGCGTGCGGATTCGCGGTCGCCGCGAGCTTCGCGAGCATCACCGGTGGCAGCGAGGCACGCGCCGAGCAGGATCGGGTCGAGGAGGTCGTCGAGCTGCGGTACACCGCGCCGCCGGGCTGCCCGACGCGCGACGCGACCGTCGAGCTGATCCGCGAGCGGACGGCCGCGGTGCGGTTCGCGCCCGGGGCGCGGCGCGTGTTCGAGATCCGCATCACCGCGGGCGAGCAGGGCTACACGGGCGCGCTCATCGTCGACGCGGCCGCCGACAAGCAGCTCGCGGCGCAGCGCTGCGACGATCTGGTCACCGCGCTCGCGCTGGTCCTCGCGCTCGCGATCGATCCGGCGGCGGCCGCGGGGCCGCGCGATCCGCCAGCCGCTGCCGCCGGGGGGGCCACGGGTGGAGCGGCGGCGGCCGGCCCGCCGGATCCCGCCACGGCGGTGGCGGCGGCCGGCCCGCCGGGTCCCGCCACGGCGGTGGCGGCGGCCGACCCGCCGGGGCCTGCCGGGGCGGTGGCGGCGGCGATGGCGCGGCCGCGGCGGCGGGTGGTGCTCGACGGCGCGATCGGCGGCCTCGTCGGCGCGGGGCTTACGCCGGATCCGCTCCTCGCGGGCAGCCTCGCGGCGCGCGCGACCTGGCGCGCCGTCGCCGCCGAGCTCGCGCTCGTCGCCGGCCGCGACACGACGGTGGCGGCGGACGGGCGCGCGTCGTTCCTGTGGATCACGGCGCGGCCCGCGGCGTGCCAGCTGTGGCGCCGCGGTGGGCTCGAGCTCGGCGGGTGCGGCCACGTCGAGCTCGGGCTCGTGCGCGCGGCGGGCGAGGACATCGTCAACGCCCGCAGCCTGTACCGGCTCTGGGCGGCCGCGGGGGCCCACGGGTCGCTCCGCTGGTCGGCGACCGGGCGCCGTGGTTTTGCGCAATTGCAGCTCGGGGCAGCGGTGCCGATCACACGCGATCGCTACTGGTTCAAGCCCGGCATCATCCTCCACGAGACGCCGCCGGTCACCGCGTGGCTCGGCCTGGGCGTGGGGCTGCGCTTTCCGTGATCAGGACCGCGGCCGCCGGCCATTTCCCAGGCGCGATGACCGACGTGACCGCCGAGCGAGTCCAGGAGGGCGGCGTCCGCCTCGGCGAGGCGGTCAATTAAGATGACCGAGGCGAGGCTGCCGCTGCCGCTCGCCATGGCGGGCCTTCCGGCCGCGCGCGAGGCGATCGTGACCTCCACCGATCGGTTGACGGGGCTGTTCCACGACTACTTCGATCTGGTGTGGCGCACCGTGCGCCGGCTCGGGGTCCCGCCCGAGGCGCTCGACGACGCCGCCCAGGAGGTGTTCGTCATCGCGGCGCGCCGGCTCGCGGCGATCGAGATCGGCAAGGAGCGCGCGTTCCTGTACGGCACGGCCGTGCGCGTCGCCTCGACGGCGCGCCGCACGAGCAACCGGCGCCGCCGGGTGCAGCCGCCGCCGGAGGACGGCAGCGCGCTCGACCCGGCCGACACCGCGCCAGCGCCCGACGAGCTCGTCGAGCGGAAGCGCGCGCGCGAGCTGCTCGACGAGCTCGTGGCGCGGCTCCCCGACGACATGCGCCCGGTCTTCGTGCTCTACGAGCTCGAGGGCCTGACGATGGACGAGATCGCGACCTGCCTCGAGGTGCCGCCCGGCACCGTCGCCTCGCGCCTGCGCCGCGCGCGCGAGGCGTTCCAGGCCGCCGTCGGCAAGATCGATCGAAGCAGCGCGCGCAAGGAGGCACGCCGTGGCTGATCCGCAGCGTCTCGTGGACGACCCCGACGCCTCGCCGCTCGCGCGCAGCCTGCTCGCCTCGGCGGACACCGACGCGCCGACCCCGAGGAGCCGCGCGGCCGCCGCCCGGCGGCTCGGCATCGCGGCGGGCCTGCTCGCCGCGGGCGGCGACGTCGGCGCCGGCGGCCTGGCCGGTGCGCTGTGGTGGAAGGTCGGGCTCATCGTCGTGGCGCTCGGCGGTGCGATCACTGGCGGCGCCGCGCTGCTGAGTGATTCGGAGCCGGCACCGGGCCGGGGTTCGGCTCCGATGGTGGCGCCCGCGGCGCCCGCCGTCACGCAGGCCGCGCCGTCCGCGCTGCCAGAGCCGCTGCCAGAGCCGGCGCCCGCGCCGCCGACGCCCGCGCCCGCCCCGGCTCCCGCGCTCCGCGATGCGCCGGTGCCGGCGGCCAGGCCCGCGCATCGCGCGCCGCCGCCGCCCGCGCCGCCCACGCCGCCCGCGCCGCCCGCGCCGCTCTCGCCGGCCGGCGCGAAGGCCGC
>DATMCI010000369.1:0-5325 GCA_035558535.1 Kofleriaceae bacterium | reverse complement strand
CCGGTGTCGACGGGGCCGCAGCGGGCGGAGCGGTCGCGATTGGCGGCTGTGGGCTTGGCGCTGCGGGCTGCGGTGTCGGCGCTGCGGGCTGCGGGGGCGGCGCTGCAGGTTGCGGGGGCGGCGCCGCGGGTGAAGTAGCCGCGGCCGCAGGCTGCGGGGGCGGCACAGCGGGCTGCGGGCTCGGCGCCGCCTGGTTCGTGGTCGGCGGCGTCTCGGTAGTGGCCTGCGGTGGCTTCGCGGTCGCCGAGGATGCGGCAACCTGAGGCGGCGCGTCGCCATCTCCTCGGAGCAGGGCGCCGAGCATGAGTGTGAGCACGCCGAGGGTCGCGATACCGCCAGCGACGAGGCCGACGGCTACCCGCCGCCGCCCGGAGGGAGGCGGCTCCGTGTCTTCGGGAGTGTCTTCCCGCGTCCCGATCGCGCTCGACAGCGTGGTCTGGAACTGCGAACGGGCGGGCTTGGGTGGTGTCAGGGCCACCGTGGCCTCCGCGGCCAGCGTGTTTACTGCTGGTGTTGTGGACGCCGCGGGTATCGTGGCTGCCGTGGGGGACGCGTTTTGCTGTTCGCCGGTGTCGGGCAGCTGGCCCACGACGGCATTGCGCCTGGAGCGGCGCGACGAGCGTTCGGGCAGGGTAGGGGCGCTACCCACGCCCGCGCTCGCGTCACCCGCGCCCGCGCCTACCGGCTCGTGGAGCTTGGCGTCCGCCGGAGCGGCAAGCTGTTCGTCGCCGTCGCCGTCGTCGTCGCCGTCGCCGTCGCCGTCACTGTCGCCGTCGGTGTTGCTCACGACCGGCGCGACGAGGGCCGGCTGCGAGCCGGACCGCGCGAACCGGCCGATCGCAGTCTTCGCCGCGTCGATGAGCTTGATGAGCTCGCTGGCAGATTGCACTCGATCGGCCGGCGCCTTGGCGAGCATTCGCTGGACGAGGTCCTCGATCTGTTGCGGCACGCCGCTCGTCAGCGACGCGATGGTCGGCGGCTTCTCCCGGATGTGCGCCACGAACAGGTCGCCTTCGCCTTCGCCGCTGAACGGCGGCTGGCCCGTGCACAGCTCGAACAGGATGCAGCCGAGAGAGTAGAGATCGGCGCGCGAGTCGACGGCGACACCGCGGCACTGCTCGGGCGCCATGTACAGGGGCGTGCCCATCAGCGTCCCGGTCTGGGTCTTGTGGCCGCTCGGTACCGCGCCTGTGAGCCTCGCGATGCCGAAGTCGAGCAGCTTGATGCGCTCGCCGCCGCGGACCTCCGGATCGGGGACCAGGAAGATGTTGTCGGGCTTGAGGTCGCGGTGCACGATGCCCTTGGCATGCGCGGCGCCGAGCGCGCCAGCGACCTGTCGCACGAACGCGAGGGCCGTGCTCCACCGCAGCTGTTGGCTCTTGCAGCGCTCGCGCAGGGTCTCGCCCTCGAGGAGCTCCATGACGATATACGCCGAGCCGTCGTCGGTTCGCCCGAAATCGTGGACAGCGACGATGCCGGGGTGTCGGATCGCCGTCGCGGCGCGCGCCTCGTTGAAGAAGCGTGTCACCATCTCTTCTTCGCGCGACAGCTTGGGTAACAGCACCTTCACGGCGACCGGCCTGTCGAGCAGCACGTGCTGGGCCGAGTAGACGGCGCCCATGCCGCCCTTGCCGAGGAGACCGGTGACTCGATACTGGCCGATCACTCGCCCTTCCATCGAGGGGTATCCTAGCAGCAGTCCTGTCGAGCCTTGTAATCGGGGCGGGCGAGAAAGATGGTTTGTTGAGGCGATTTCGTGAGAGGTGAGGTGCGATAGTCACTGATGAAGCAAAATGCTGCACCCCTGATAGGGAGTGATGGAGCAAAATGCTGCACCCGGCGGAGTGCGGCGGCGCTCGCTCCGTGCTTTGGCGCTACAGACGTCGGACCGACCCGTGCGAATACGCCACACACGGAATAGGCCGTGACCACGAGCTGGCTACTGTGCAGCTGCCGGTTCGGCCTCCGGTTCGGCCGCGGGTTCGACCTCCGACTTGGCCGCGGGTGCGGCTGCCGGTGCAGCCGCCGGCGTGGCCGACGCCGCAGGAGGCACAGGCTCGAGCGACGCCTTGTACGCGGTGGCCTTGTCGATCGTGAGCGTTCGAGCCTGATGGCCGGCGAGCCTGAGCACGAGTGTGCTCTTTCCCGTGCCGCGTGGGATCGAGCCATGCCACGGCGTCTGGCCGAGGACATCGTCATCGAGCAGGATCGTGGCGCCCCGCGGTTCGCTGTCGACCGCGATCAGGATCGTGGCCGGCTCCGATTGCTTCGAGGACGGAGCGGCGGTCGCGTCGTCGCGGCTCCTGGCCTTGAGCGGCTCGGTCGGAGCCGTCGCGGCCGCTGGGCCCGTGCTCGGCGTAGTCAGCGGCGACTTCGAATCGGTCGACGGCGCGGTCGGCGAGGGGGCCTGCGCCGTTGCCTCGGCGGACGATGCGGGGGCCGTGGTCGGCGGCGTGGCCGCAGGCGGTGGCTGCGCGGTCGTCTGGGCAGTCGTCGGCGCCGCGAGCTCGGTAGGCTCCTCGTGATTTCGAGCGGAGAGCGCGACGACGATCGCGACCCCGAGCGCGACCACGCCGGCGGCTCCGCCGAGCACCGCGAGCCGACGAGACGGAGGACGCGCCTCCGCGCGCGGGCGTGTGCCGACCGCGCTCGAGAGCGTGGTGTCGAGCTGGGATGGAAACGGGATCTCCAGCCCCGCGGAATCAGCAGGAGCCGGGGAATCCGCGGGGACCGGGGATCTTGCGGGAGCTGCGCGGGATGCGGCCGCCGCGCGCACCACGGGCGCCGCGGCGGCCGCCGGTGCTTTGAAGCCGCCCTTGCGAGTGGCGGCGGGAGCCGAGCGCGCGGCGACGGGAGCCGCGCGTGCGGCGACGGGGGCCGAGCGCGCGGCGTCGTGTCCCGGACGGCGCTGCGGCGAGCGATCGAGCTGGGTCGGGACGCTCCTTGGATCCGCGGTCGCCTGGCGCTGGGTGCCGCCGGACATCACGGACGCAGAGAGCTGGGTCGGGGCGCTCCTTGGATCTGCGGCCACGGTGGGATCGATGCTCGTCGCGTCGTGGTCTCGATCGACTGGATCGTCTCGATCGTCTGGATCGGGCTCGCCGTCATCCTCGGCCTCGGGCACCGTGGTCGCGATGATCGGGTGCGGCCCGGACCTCCCGGCTCGAGCGATCGCGGCCTTCGCCGCGTCGATGAGCTTGATGAGCTCGCTCGCGGTCTGCACGCGATCGGCCGGCGCCTTGGCGAGCATCCGCTGGACGAGCACCTCGATCTCCTTGGGCACGCCGCTGGCCAGCGACGCGATGGACGGTGGCTGCTCGTCGATGTGCGCCGCCAGGACGTCGCCCGTGGTCTGCGCGAGGAACGGCGGCCGCCCGGTGCACAGCTCGAACATGATGCAGCCGAGGGAATAGATATCCGTGCGCGCGTCGACGGCCACGCCGCGGCACTGCTCCGGCGACATATACGTCGGCGTGCCCATGACCGTCCCGGTCCGGGTCTTGTGGCCGCTCGGCATCGCGCCTGCGAGCTTGGCGATGCCGAAATCGAGCAGCTTGATGCGCTCGCCGCCGGGGACCTCCGGGTCGGGGACCAGGAAGATGTTGTCGGGCTTGAGGTCGCGGTGGATGATGCCCTTGGCGTGCGCGGCGGCGAGCGCGCCGGCCACCTGCCGCACGATGGAGATCGACGTATTCCACCGCGGCAGGGCGCGCCTGCGGCGCGCGCTCAGGGGCTCGCCCTCCAGATACTCCATCACGATGAACGCGGAGCCATCGCTCGCCCACCCGAAGTCGTAGATCTCGACGATGCCGGGGTGCCGGATCGCCGTGGCGGCGCGCGCCTCGTTGAAGAAGCGCGTCACGATCTCTTGCTTGCTCGAGACGTTGGGGCGCAGCACCTTCACCGCTGCCGGCCTGTCGAGCAGCGTGTGCTGGGCCGCATAGACGATGCCCATGCCGCCTTTGCCGAGGACACCGGTGACTCGGTACTGGCCGATCACGTGACCTTCCATCGCGAGGGCATCCTATCAGCAGCTCTGGCGAATCCTCATGTCGAAACAGCCAGACTGCATTTGCTACATCCTCGCACCGACGGCCGCAGTGCAGCGAAATGCTGCACTCGTGAAGCATTTAGTTGCACTCGCGGCTTCGGCCGTAGTGCAGCATTTGGCTGCACCCGTCGCATGAAGCAGCACGAGCTACAGGGGCTGCGGCATGCTCTCCATCGCGAACCTCCTCTTCTCGTGGTGCTGTCGCATGAAGCAGCACGAGCTACAGGGGCTGCGGCGAGTTGCCAGGACGTGAGCCACGGCTCACGCCCCTGGGCGGTCAGCGCGGCCGCGAGATCGGCACCAGGGATGAAAAGGTGCGCTGGGTACATCGTTGTCGTGACGATCCCTCCTTTGTCGCCTCATCGAAACTGGGTGGCTAGCGACCATTCATCAGGAGGAAGACCATGAAGAAGCTGAGCTGGATGTGCCTGGTGGTGGGGATGGCGGCGTGCGGGATCTCGACCCCCGTTGAATCGAGCGAGGAGTCGTCGTCGACAGGAGAGGTGAGCGCGAGCGAGGGCTCCGAGGAGGCGGCCTTGATCGCCGCGGCCGCGACCGGCGATCCGGAGATCATGGCCGGGGCGGCGGTGATGACCGCGGCGAGCTGCCATGGAACCGTCACGTGCTCGGGGTACGGATCGTGCGGCACGTGGTCGTCGGCGAGCGATTGCGGAGATCAGTACTGCGTGCCTTGTGGGAAGGCGTGTGATCCCTTGGATGAGTATTGCGAGCGGCCACATTCGTTTGCCACGCGGACGGAGCGATATCGCGTCTGCTTCAACAGCGCAGGCGCG
Source organism: Kofleriaceae bacterium (assembly GCA_035558535.1). Taxonomy (GTDB): domain Bacteria; phylum Myxococcota_A; class Polyangia; order Haliangiales; family Haliangiaceae; genus JABFXX01. Next base: position 480 of record DATMCI010000369.1, on the reverse strand, counting down.
TCGTGCATCGAGTGGTCGTCGAGCACGAGGAATATCCCGTTCACTTGCGGTAGCTGTAATCCCTTCTAGTGATTACACCCGGTCCCGTCGCGCGCGCGATCAGTCGTCGTCGAACGGATTGACGGCCTGGTTGTGGGCCACGGGCAGGAGCTTGACGTGCTGCGGCTTGGCCGATCCGTCGGCGTGCACGACGAGCGTGGACGTCTGGTACTTGCTGAGCCGGAGCTCGAGCTTGACGTCACGATTCGTGCGCTGCAGCGCGACGCGGAACGGCGTCTTGCCGACGACGACCTTGTCGCGCAGGATGTCCGCACCCGACGGCGTGCTGGTGATCATGACGTGGACGGTCTCGATCGCCGGCTTCGGGGCCTCGGGCCTGGGCACGGTCTTCGGACCTTTTGGCGTCGGGGCCGGCGTCGGCGCCGTTGCTGGATCCGGCGGCGTGGTCGGCGTCGGCGTCGGCGTGGTCGGCGTCGGCGT
>DATMCI010000368.1:0-5772 GCA_035558535.1 Kofleriaceae bacterium | reverse complement strand
AGCATGCCGAGCGCGGGCGCGATCTCGCGCTCGGCCTCGTCGAGGTCGCCCATCCGGCGGAGCACCTCGGCGAGCACCCAGCGGCCGCGGCCCTCCTCGATGGCGACCTGGTGCGCGCGCCCTTGGTCGCGGAGCGACTGCGCGATCTCGCGCGCCGCGTCGAGCGCGCCCGGCGTACCGAGGTCGGCGCGCAGCCAGGCGAGGGTGAGCTTCCGCTGTGAGGTGGCCAGGCCGAGCGTCGCATCGCCCGGCGCGACGCTCTCGAGCGCGCGCGCGGCCGGCTCGAACGCCCCGAGGTATGCGAGGTTCGTGCCCCGGAACAGGTGCGCGACCAGGAAGGTCCGCTCGCCGCCGATCACGTCGAAGATCGCCAGGTTCTCCTCGGCGCGCTGGAGCGCGGCCCACGGATCGTCGTGCGCGTGGCTGCACCGGTGGGCGAGCGTGGTGTTCCACCAGTAGCGCGCGAGCGGGTCACCCCCGCGCGTCGGGTGGACGGTCGTGAAGAACAGCGCCTCCAGCTCGATCGACGCCGCGACGAGCCCGACGAGATCGAGGACGCCGATCGCGATGACGCAGGCGAACGCCACGCGCCCGGCCGCCTCGTGGGCCGGCTCGACGCCCCGGAGCAGCTCGACGGCGGCCAAAAGCTCGGGGATCCGGCCGGTGATCGCCGCGCCCTGGTAGAACGCGGCCAGCGCCTGCGCCCACGGGGTCGAGCCGCGCGGCGCGTCGCGGATCAGCTCCTCGGCGGCGGCCATGACGACGCCCAGGTGCTGCAGGTCCTGGATGAACACCTCGCAGCGCAGGCCGAGCAGGGCGAACCGGACCTCCGGCGGCGGCTCGCAGCCAAGGCCCAGGGCGACACGGGTCAGCGTCGCCGGCAGGTCGAGGGCGTGGAAAGCCTGCTCGGCGGCGCGCAGGTAGCAGCGCGCGGCGCGCGCGGGGTCGCCGCCGCGCTCGAAGTGACCGGCGAGCACCATCGGCTCCGTCTCGCCGTGCTGCTCGAGCCAGTCGCCGGCGAGGCGGTGGCCGGAGCGGCGATCCTCGTCGGTCAGGGTCGCGTAGGCGCCCTCGCGGAACAGGGCGTGGCGGAACACGAGCTCGCGCTCGCCGGGGAACCGGCTCGCCGGCCGGAGCGCCAGCACCTCCTGATCGACGAGCCGGGCCAGCCAGTCGCCGACCGCCTCCGGCGCCATGGCGTCGCCGAGCAAGATCGTCACGCCGGTCTGCCAGCACACCTCGCCGAACACGCTGGCGGCGCGGAGCACGGCGCGCGCCTCGAGCGGCAGCTGCCCGAGCCGGCTCTCGACCATCGCGAGCACGGTCTGCGGCAGGGCGCCGCTGTTGTCCTCGGCGGCGGCGCGGATCAGCTCCTCGAGGTAGAACGCGTTGCCGTCCGCCTGGCGGACAAGCCGCTCGCTGGTGTCGGAGCCGACGCGGTCGCCGAGCACCTGGCGGACGAGGCGCTCGCCGGCCTTCTTGCCGAGCTCTTTGAGGCGGATCTCCTGGACGTGCTGGCGTTCGGCCCACAGCTTGGGGAAGACGTCGAACACCTCGGGGCGGGCGAGGGCGAGGACCATCCAGGGCAGGTCGCCGCGATCGCGGAGCGCCGTGTCGATGAAGCGGACGGTGGCGAAGTCGCCCCAGTGGAGGTCCTCGAGGACGAGCAGGACCGGCCGCGCGGCGGCCTCGGCGGCGAGGAAGTCGAGCCAGGCGTTGCGCATCTGCTCGCTCATGAGCTGCGCGTCCTGGTGAGCGGCGCGGAGCTGGGTGCTGCCCTGGTCGCTGTTGGGGAACGGGGTGCCGACGAGCTCGCCGAGGAACTCGGCCACGCGCTGGCGATCGGCGGCCGGGACGCGCTCGGCGACGCGGCCGGAGATCTTGGCGCGGCGCTCGTCGAGCGGCTCGCCGCCGCGGATGCCGAGCGCGTCGCGGAGGGCCTGGGCGAGCAGGTCGAGGGTGGCGCCGGCGCGCAGCGAGTCGCCGCGGCCGATCCAGATGGCGACGTCGTCGTCGCGCTGCTGGAGCCGGCTGATCAGCTCGGCGGCGAGGCGGGACTTGCCCATGCCGGGGGCGGCGGTGACGATGACGGCGCGCGCCTGCGCTTCGTCGAGGCAGTCGTTGAAGAGCGCACCGAGCGCGCTGAGCTCCCAGTCGCGGCCGACGCATGAGGTGGGCCGGCCGAGCAGGGTGCGGGCGCCCTGGACGAGCGCGCGCTCGCCACGGAGCTGGAAGCCGACGTCGTCCTCGAGGACCTCGAAGCGGGCGTCGAGCAGACCGGCGATCATGTCGTCGAGCGCGATCGGGGGCTCGCCGCGCGGCGGCGGCCCTGCGGGGGGCGCGAGCAGCCGCGCGGCGCGCGCGAGCACTTCGCCCTCGAGGAGCTTCATCGTGGAGTCGGCCCGGCCCATCGCGGCCGCGAGCGGACGGCCGCCCGCGAGCGCGCGCAGCGCGAGCGCGCAGCGGGCCGCCTGCGCCGCCTGATCGGTGGCGACCCGGCGGTCACTCTCGAGCACGACGATGGCCGCGCCGTCGGCGAGCTGCTCGAGGTGGCCGCCGAACGGCCGGATCGCGCGCGCGAGCGCGGCCTCCGTCTCGCGCGCTGCCGTGTCCTCTGCCGCCAGCGGAGCGGCCCCGGCGGGCGGCCCGAGCAGCACCACGGAGAACAGCCTGCGCTCGCCGCCGGTGAGCGCCGCGGGCCGGGCCGCACGGCTCCGCATCGTCGGCGCCGCGCCGGTGTGGCCGAGCGGGCTGAGGGCGGCGAGCGCCGCGGCCAGGTTCGCGCCGTCGCTGGGCCGGAGCGCCGGGTCCCGCGACAGCATCTTGGCGACGAGCGCGTCGAGATCCTCCGGCACGTCGAGCCGCAGCGCGCTGACCCGCGGGACCTGGCCGAACAGGAGCTGGCCGAGCACGGCGATCGGGCTGTCGCCCTCGAACGGCGGCGCGCCGGTCAAGCACTGGAAGAGCACACAGCCGAGCGTGAACACGTCGGCGCGCGCATCGGTGGCGCGGTGATTGCGCGCCTGCTCGGGGGCGATGAAGCCGGGCGTGCCGAGCAGCGTGCCGGTCCGGGTGAGCTGGGAGTGGCCCTCGCGCTGGGCGATGCCGAAGTCGATCACCTTGACCTGATCGATCTGGCCGCCAGGCAGGAACAGGTTGGTGGGCTTGAGATCGCGGTGGACGATGCCGCGGGCGTGGGCGGCGCCGAGCGCGTCGGCGACGCGTGACGCGAGCTTGACGGCCTCGCTGATGGCGAGCGGCCCGCGCTGGAGGCGGGCGCCGAGGTCCTCGCCGTCGAGCCACTCCATGACGAGGAACAGCTCGCCGGCGGGAGTCTGGCCGTGGTCGATGTAACGCACGATGCCGGGGTGGACCAGCTCGGCGAGCAGCTCGACCTCGCGGGCGAAGCGCTCGGGGCGCTGGCCGTTCGGGTCGGCGATGACCTTGACGGCGACGGTGTCGCCCGAGGTGAGATCGCGGGCCCGGAAGACGCGGCCCATGCCGCCGGTGCCCACCTGCTGCTGGACCTCGAACCGTCCGCTGACCACGTCCGCGAGCTGCATAAGCCCCCCAAACCCCAAGCTTGGCCCCGTTTCCGGGTAGGTCGCAAGGAACGTTTCACGCGCGCGCGCGCCGCGATGCGCTACACGTCCGGGGCTGCATCATCGAGCCACGCGCGCGCGAGGGCGAGCGTGCGGGCGTTCTCGGGGACGTTCTCGAGGAAGCTTCGCCGGTAGGCCGGATCGGGGATCCGGCCGGCGATCGCGAGCAGGTGCGTGCGCGCGTCGGTGATCGCGCGGCACGCGGCGTCGTGCGCGCCGGCGGTGCGGAGCGCCTCGGCGTGGATCAGGCGCACGAACGCGCCGCGGAACGTGCTGGCGCCGCCCATCGCCGTGGCGCGCGCGGCGGCGTCTTCGGCGGCGGCGCGCGCGTCAGCGATGCGGCCCTGCGCGAGGTGGATCGCGGCGAGCGTCGCCCGGGCGCCCGGCTGGTCGATGGGGGGGAGCATGCCGAGCGCGGTCGCGATCTCGCCCTCGGCCTCGTCGAGGTCACCCCGCTGGCGGAGCACCTCGGCGAGCGCCCAGCGGCCGCGGCCCTCCTCGATGGCGACCTGGTGCGCGCGCCCATGGTCGCGCAGCGCCCGCGCGATCTCGCGCGCCTCGTCGAGCGCGTCGCGCGTACCGCTGTTGGCGCGGATCCAGGCGAGGATGAGCTGCCGATCCGCGCCGGCCAGGCCGAGGATCGCGTCACCCGGCGCGACCCGCTCGAGCGCCTCCGCGGCCGGCTCGAACGCCCCGAGGTACGCCAGGTTCATGCCCCGGAACAGGTGCGAGACCAGGAAGGTCCGCTCGCCGCCGATCACGTCGAAGATCGCCAGGTTCTCCTCGGCGCGCTGGAGCGCCTCCCACGGGTCGTCGTGCGCGTGGCTGCACCGGTGGGCGAGCGTGAGGTTCCACCAGTAGCGGGCGAGCGGGTCACCGCCGCGCGTGGGGCGGACGATCGTGAAGAACAGCGCCTCCAGCTCGATCGCCGCCGCGACGAACCCGACGATGTCGATGAACCCGACCGCGAGCATGCACGCGTACGCCACGCGCCCGACCGCCTCGGGGGCAGGCTCGACGCCCCGGAGCAGCTCGACCGCGGCCCGGAGCTCGGGGATCCGGCCGGTCATCCCCATGCCCATGTAGTACGCGGATAGCGCCTGCGCCCACGGGGTCGAGCCGCGCGGCGCCGCGCGGATCAGCTCCTCGGCGGCGGCCATGATGGGATCGAGGTGCTGCAGATCGTGGACGAACACCTCGCAGCGCAGGCCGAGCAGGGCGAGCCGGACCGCCGGCGGCGGCGCGCAGCCGAGGCCCAGGGCGACCCGGGCCAGCGTCGACGGCAGATCGAAGGCGTGGAAGGACTGCTCGGCGGCGTGGAGGTACGCGCGCGCGGCGAGCGCGGCGTCGCCGCCGCGCTCGAAGTGGCCGGCGAGCACCATGGGCTCGGTCGCGCCGTGCAGCTCGAGCCACTCGCCGGCGAGGTGGTGGCCGGAGCGGCGGTCGTCGTCGGTGAGGGTCTCGTAGGCGCCCTCGCGGAACAGGGCGTGGCGGAACACGAGCTCGCGCTGGTCGGGGAACCGGCTGCTCGGCCGGACAGCCATGACCTCCTGATCGACGAGCCGGGTCAGCCAGTTGCCGACGGCGTCGGCGGCCATGGCGTCGCCGAGCAAGGTGGCCACGCCGCCCTGCCAGCACACTTCGCCGAACACGCTGGCGGCGCGCAGCACGGCGCGCGCCTCGAGCGGCAGCTGCGCGAGCCGGCTCTCGACCATGGCGAGCACGGTCTGGGGCAGGGCGCTGTTTTTGCCCTCGGCTTTGTCCTCGGCGGCGGCGCGGATCAGCTCCTCGAGGTAGAACGCGTTGCCGTCCGCCTGGCGGACGAGGCGTTCCACGAGGCGCTCGATGGTGTCGGGGCCGACGCGCTCGCCGAGCACCTGGCGGACGAGGCGCTCGCCGGCCTTCTTGCCGAGCTCTTTCAAGCGGATCTCCTGGACGTGCTGGCGCTCGGCCCACAGCTTGGGGAACACCTCGAACACCTCGGGGCGGGCGAGCGCGAGCACCATCCAGGGCAGATCGCCGCGATCGCGGAGCGCGGCGTCGATGAAGCGGACGGTGGCGAAGTCGCCCCAGTGGAGGTCCTCGAGCACGAGCAGGACCGGGCGCGCGGCGGCCTCGGCGGTGAGGAAGTCGAGCCAGGCGTTGCGCATCTGCTCGCTCATGAGCTGCG
>DATMCI010000367.1:0-4409 GCA_035558535.1 Kofleriaceae bacterium | reverse complement strand
CTTCAGCCACCCGCACATCGTGACGTTGCACGCGGTCGGGGAGCACGAGGGGCGGCCGTACCTCGCGCTCGAGTACCTCGACGGCGATTCGCTGCGCGGGCGGCTGGCGAGCGGGCCGTTGCCGCTGCGCGAGGCGCTGCGGTGCGCGCGGGCAGTGGCGGAGGCGATCGCCGAGGCGCACCGTCGCGGGCTGGTGCACGCGGATCTCAAGCCGGAGAACGTGGTGATCCCGCGCGACGGCCGCGTGCGTGTGGTGGACTTCGGGGTGGCGAAGCTGGTGGGCGGATCGCCGAACGCGGCGTCCGGGACGCCGGCGTACATGGCACCGGAGCGGTGGCACGGGGTGCCGCCGACGGGCGCGATCGACGTGTGGGCGATCGGGGTGATGCTGCACGAGCTGATCACGGGTCGGCACCCGATCGGGGACGCGATGCTGCTGCACCTTGCGTTCGCGGTGGACACGCTGGAGCTGCCGGCGCTGCCCGCGGAGCCATGGGCGCGGCTGGTGCGCGACTGCCTCGCGCTCGATCCGGCGGCGCGGCCGACGGCCGAGGCGCTGCTGCGCCGGCTGGATCGGCTGCTCGCGCCGCGCTCGACGAACGACGACGAGGAGGCGCCGGAGCTGGGCGCAGGCCAGGCGCCCGAGCAGCACCTGATGACGCAGCCTGCGCCAGACGAGGCGCGGCTGTTGCGCGGCCTCCTGCTCGCGGTGGCCGCCGCCGACGCCCAGCAGCCGCGCTTCCGCGGCACGCTGCTCCAGGGTGTGCCGACCGGCTCGCGCGAGGCGGTCGAGCGGCTGATCGATCGGCTCGTCGAGCGCGGGGTCCTCGTCGGGGCGCTCGACGCCTCGCGGGGCGACGTGGAGCTCGGGATCGATCACGCGGCGCTGGCCCTCGCGTGGCCGCAGCTCGCGAGCTGGCTCGACGAGAGCCACCCGCTCCGCGGCCGGGCGGGGGCCTCGATGCCCGGCGCGGAGCCGCCGAGCGACATGTGGACCGCCCCCCGGCTCGATCGGCTCCCGGCGCCGCGCGGCAGCGTGGTGGCGTCGACGGCGATCACCGGCAGCGAGCGGCGCTTCCTCTCCGTGGTGCTGCTCGCCGCGGCCGGGGAGGGCGGCGAGCTGGATGAGGAAGCGCTGTGGCGCGCGATCAAGCCGTACGGTGGCCGCGTGTCCGAGCTCGGCGACGGGACGGCGATCGTGGTGCTCGAGACGGAGCGGCAGGTGGCGACGGATCAAGCGGCGCAGGCGGCGCGCTGCGCGCTGGCGCTGCGCGCGGTCGCGAAGGGCCGCGCCATGGCGGTCGCGCTGGGCCGCGCCGACGCGACGGGCAAGCTGCCCGAGGCCGACGTGATCGAGCGCGCCGCGCGGCTGCTCGCGCACGCCCCAGGCGCTGGCGCGGAGCCCGCTGCGGAGCCGGCGCCGATCGCGCTGGACGAGATGAGCGCTGGCCTGCTCGACGCGCGGTTCGACGTGATCGAGCGCGAGGCGGGGCTGCTCCTGCGCGGCGAGCGCGCGCTGATGCAGGGCGCGCGGACGCTGCTGGGCCGGCCGACGTCGTGCGTGGGTCGCGACTGGGAGCTGGGCGCGCTGTCGGGGCTCCTCGACGAGTGCATCGACGAGCGGACGGCGCGCGTCGTGGTGGTGACGGCCGCGGCGGGGATGGGCAAGTCGCGCCTCGGCGCCGAGCTGGTGAGCCGCGTGCGCGAGCGCGACGACGAGGTGGCGATCTGGATCGGGCGCGGCGACGCGGAGCGCGCGGGCTCGACCTTGGAGCTGCTCGCGCAGGCGCTGCGCGGGGCGCTCGGGATCCACCGCAGCGAGCCGTTCGACGAGCAGCGGGCCAAGATCCAGGCGCGCGTGGGCGAGCGCGTGCGCGCCGCGGATCAGCAGCGCGTGATGGAGTTCCTGGGCGAGCTGGTCGGGGCGCCGTTCCTCGACGACGGCAGCGCGCAGCTGCGGACGGCGCGGCAGGACGCGCAGCTGATGAGCGAGCAGATGCGCAAGGCGTGGCTGGACTTCCTGCAGGCCGAGACGGCCGCGCACCCGGTCTTGCTCGTGCTCGAGGACCTGCACTGGGGCGACTTCGGCACCGTCCGCTTCATCGACACGGCGCTGCGCGAGCGCAACAAGCAGCCGTGGATGGTGCTGGCGTTCGCGCGGCCCGAGGTCTACGAGGTGTTCCCGCGGCTGTGGGCCGAGCGGAGCGTGCAGGAGCTGCGCCTCAAGGAGCTCGGGCGCAAGGCGGGCGAGCGGCTGGTGCGCCAGGTGCTGGGCGACAGCGTCGAGCCCGAGGCGATCGAGCGGCTGGTCAGGCAGGCGGACGGCAACGCGTTCTACCTCGAGGAGCTGATCCGCGCCGTCGCCGAGGGGAAGGAGGGCGCGCTGCCCGGGACGGTGCTGGCGATGGTGGAGACGCGGCTTGGGCGGCTGCCGCTCGAGGCGCGGCGCGTGCTGCGCGCGGCGAGCATCTTCGGCGAGGTGTGCTGGACGAGCGGCGTGACGCTGCTGCTCGGCCGGGCGATGAACGCGACGGCCGTCGAGAGCTGGCTGGGCCGGCTCGTCGAGCAGGAGGTGCTGGCGGCGCGGCCGCAGAGCCGGTACACCGGGGAGCAGGAGCTCTCGTTCCGGCACGCGCTCCTCCGCGAGGGCGCCTACGCGATGCTGACCGAGGAGGATCGGCGGCTCGGCCACCGGCTCGCCGGGCAGTGGCTCGAGCGGCACGGCGAGGCCGATCCGATGGTGCTCGCCGGCCACTTCGAGCGCGGCGGGGAGGGTGCGCGGGCGGCGAGCTATTACCTGCACGCGTCGGAGCAGGCGTTCCATGTCCTCGACCTCGACGCCACCGTGGCGCACGCGGGCCTGGGCCTGGGCTGCTCGCCCCCGGAGACGATCCGGCTCGCGCTCCTCGGCATGCGGTGCGACGCCGCCACGCAGGGCTTGCACCTGGTCAGCGTCACGATGGCCGATGCCGAGGAGCTCTTGCGCACGGCGCCGCGCGGCTCGATCCCCTGGGCGCAGGCCATGCAGGCGTACAACGCTGGCCTGCTCCTGGCTGGCAGGATCCCCGATCTGCTGGCGTCGAGCGAGCTGCTCGAGGAGGTCGAGCCTGCCCCCGAGGCGATCGGGCGGATGTCGCTCGTCCTCCTCAACGGGATCTGGATCTTCGACAACCTCGGGCACATCCGGAGAGGCAATGCGCTGGAGGCGCGGTTCTTCGCGGTCATCCGCCCGACGGCAGATCAGGAGCCGCTGGCTCGGTTCTGGTGGAACGTCGCCCTCGGCATGCGAGCTTCCTACGCGCACGAAGACCCGTGGAAGGCGCTCCAGTACAGCGATGCCATCCAGGAGCTCTTCGACGCGACCGGCTCCGAGGTCATGTCTCTGAACATGCAGCTGTTCCGCGGGCTGAACTACTGGTGCCTCGGCGCCCCCGCGCAGGCGGAGCGCTTGCTGGACGAGATCGTCGCGGCTGACGAGTCGCTGGGCCCGGTGAGCTCGCTGCGTCGCTTCGGCCTGTCCTGGCTGCGCGCCGACCGGGGCGCGCTCGACGAGGCGCGCGCCGTCGCGACCCAGCTGCTCGAGCATGGGCGCGCCCATCGCAACTCGCTCGACGAGAGCCGAGGCCATTGGGCGCTCGCCGAGGTCTCGCGGCGCATGGGGGACTTCGACGGAGCCGAGCGCGAGCTACAGCTCGCCCTCGGGACGGTGGTCGCCCTCGAGCAGCCGGGTGTCCTGGGGACGCTCGCGATGCTCCGGCTGGCGCAGGGCCGCGCCGCCGAGGCGCTCGCCGCGGCCGAGGACGCGGTGGCGCGCTGCGCGGCGTTGGGCGGGTGCGGCATGTTCCGCGGCGCGTTCGTGCGGCTCGCGCACGCCGAGGCGCTCGACGCGAGCGGCGCGCACGAGGCGGCGCGGGGCGCGATCGCCGCGGCGCGGGACCGGCTGTTTGCCATCGCCGGCCGGATCGCGGATCCGGCGTACCGGCGGAGCTTCCTCGAGGCGGTCCCGGAGAACGCCCGCACACTCGAGCTCGCGCGCGCGTGGCTCGGCGAGGCGGCGCCGAGCACATAGCGCGGCGCGCCGCGATCGCGGTGCTTGACTCACGCGCCGTCCCTCGGCTCATCATCGGCGCGTGGGGGACCCCGAGGACGGAGGCGATCCGCTGCTCGTCGATGGGACGCGCGTCGGCGACTTCCTGATTCGTGGGTTCCTCGGCGAAGGCGCGATGGGCCAGGTCTACGTGGCGCAGGACGTGACGCTGCAGCGGCAGGTGGCGCTGAAGTTCATCAAGCGGGCGATGCTGCGTGGCGATGGGGCAGAGCGATTCCTCGACGAGGCGCGGGCGACGGCGAGCTTCAGCCACCCGCACATCGTGACGTTGCACGCGGTCGGGGAGCACGAGGGGCGGCCG
>DATMCI010000366.1:0-4108 GCA_035558535.1 Kofleriaceae bacterium | reverse complement strand
GAACTCGGCGACGCGCTGGTGGCTCTCGGGCGGCACGCGCTCGGCGACGCGGTCGCGGATGCGGTCGCGGCGCTCCTCGAGCGGCTCGCCGCCGCGGAGGCCGAACGCGCCGCGCAGCGCCTGGGCGTGCAGGTCGAGCGTGGAGCCGGCGCGCAGCGAGTCGCCGCGGCCGATCCAGATCGCGATCGGGCTGGCGATCGACGCGTCGCGGCGCTGGATGCGGCCGATCAGCTCGGTGGCGAGGCGAGACTTGCCCATGCCGGGGGCGGCGGTGACGATGACGGCGCGCGCCTGGGCCTCGTGGATGCAGTCGTCGAAGATGGCGGTGAGCGCGCCGAGCTCCCAGTCGCGGCCGACGCACGCGGTCGGCCGCCCGAGCAGCGTGCGGGCGCCCTGGACGAGCGCGCGCTCGTCACACAGGCGGAGGCCGGCGTCGTCCTCGATCACCTCGAAGCGGGCGTCGAGCAGGCCGGCGATCATGTCGTCGATCGCGATCGGGGGCAGGTCGGTGGAGGGCACGTCGCGCGGGGGCGGCGCGAGGCCGGGGCCGGGGCGCTCGAGCAGCCGCGCGGCGCGCGCGAGGACGGCGCCCTCGAGGAGCTTGACGGACGAGTCGGCGCGGCCCATGGCGACGGCGAGCGGGCGGCCGGCGGCGAGGTCGCGCAGGGCGAGCGCGCAGCGCGCGGCGGCCGCCGCCTGATCGGTGGCGATCTGGCGCTCGCCCTCGAGCACGACGATGGCGGAGCCGTCGGCGAGCGGCTCGAGGCGGCCGCCGAACGGCCGGAGCGCGCGCTGGAGCGCCGCCTCCATCTCGGCATCTGCCCCGTCGGTTGCCCCGTCGGTTGTCCTATCGCCGCCCGGCGGCGGGGCATCGCCCCCCGGCGGCCCGAGCAGCACCACCGAGAACAGGTGCCGCTCGCTGCCGCCGATCGCCCCCGGCCGGGCCCCGCGGGGCCGCAGCGCGGGCGCCGCCGAGGTGTGGACGAGCGGGCCGAGCGCCGCCAGCGCGGCCGCCAGGTTCGCGCCGTCGCTCGGCCGGAGCGCCGGGTCCCGCGCCAGCATCTTGGCGACGAGCGCGTCGAGATCCTCGGGCACGTCGAGCCGGAGCGAGCTGACGCGCGGGACCTGGCCGAACAGGAGCTGGCCCAGCACGGCGAACGGGCTGTCGCCCTCGAACGGCGGCACGCCGGTCAGGCACTGGAACAGCACGCAGCCGAGCGCGAACACGTCGGCGCGCGAGTCGGTGGCGCGGTGGCTCTGTGCCTGCTCGGGGGCCATGAAGCCCGGCGTGCCGAGCAGGGTACCGGTCTGGGTGATGTGCGAGCGGCCCTCGCGCTGGGCGATGCCGAAGTCGATCACCTTGACCTGATCGATCTGGCCGCCCGGCAAAAACAGGTTCGTGGGCTTGAGATCGCGGTGGACGATGCCGCGGGCGTGCGCGGCGCCGAGCGCCTCGGCGACGCGCGCGGTGAGCCTGACGGCCTCGCTGATGGAGAGCAGCCCGCGCTGGAGGCGCGCGCCGAGGTCCTCACCGTCGAGCCACTCCATGACGAGGAACAGATCGCCGGCGGGGGTCTCGCCGTGGGCGATGTAGCGGACGATGCCGGGGTGGACCAGCTCGGCGAGCAGCTCGATCTCGCGCGTGAAGCGCTCGGAGTGCTGGCCGTGTGTGCCGGCGATGACCTTGACGGCGACCGTCTCGCTCGACGTCAGATCGCGGGCGCGGAAGACGCGGCCCATGCCGCCGGTGCTCACCTGCTGCAAAACCTCGAACCGTCCGCTGACCACGTCCGCGCGTTGCATGACCCAGGCCGGAGCTTGGTCCCCTTCCAGGGGGGGTCGCAAGCAAACCTTTCTTGACAGCGGCTCGCGCGTCGCCGGATCGGCCTCGCTCCCGTCGCCGCGGTCGGGCTCAGGCGAGCCACGCGCGCGCCAGGGCGAGCGTTCTGGCGTTCTCGGGGACGTTCTCGAGAAAGCTGCGCCGGTAGGCCGGATCGGGGATCCGATCGGCGATCGCGAGCAGGCGCGCGCGCGCCACGGCGATGGCGCGGCGTGCGGCCTCGTGCGCGCCGGTCTCGTGGAGCGCCTCGGCGTGGATCAGGCGTATGAACGCGCCGCGGAACATGCCGGCGCCGCCCATCGCCGTGGCGCGCGCCGCGGCGTCCTCGGCGGTGGCGAGCGCGTCGGCGGCGCGCCCCTGCGCGAGGCGGATCGCCGCGAGCGTCGCCCGGGCGCCCGGCTGTTCGAGCGGGATGAGCAGGGCGAGCGCGGGCAGCAGCTCGCGCTCGGCCTCGCCCGGGTCTCCCCTGCGGCGGAGCACCTCGGCGAGCGCCCAGCGGCCGCGACCTTCATCGAGGGGGACCCGGTGCGTGCACCCGTGGTCGCGCAGCGCCTGCGCGATCTCGCGCGCCGCGTCGAGCGTACCGTCGAGCGTACCGTCGAGCGTACTCATGTCCGCGCGCACCCAGGCCAGGGTGAACCGCCGATGCGAGCTTCCCATGCCGAACGTCGCGTCGCCCGTCGCGATCCGCTCGAGCGCGTGCACGGCCGCCTCGAACGCCCCGAGGTACGAGAGGTTCGTGCCTCGGTACAGATGCGAGGCCAGGAAGTTCCGCTCGCCGCCGATCACCTCGAAGATCGCATGGCTCTCCTCGGCGTGCTGGAGCGCGGCCCACGGGTCGTCGTGCGCGTGGGAGCTCCGGCCGGCGAGCATGAGGGTCCACCAGAAGCGCGCGACCGGATCGCCGTCGCGCGTCGGGCGGACGGTCGTGACGAGCTGCGCCTCCAGCTCGGACGCTTGCGCGACGCGCCCGATCATATCGGAGAGACCGATCGCGAACGCGCAGGCGAGCGCCATCCGCCCGCTCGCCTCGGGGGCAGGTTGGACGTCCCGGATCAGCTCGATCGCGGCCAGGAGCTCGGGGATCCGGCCGGTCACCACCGCGGCCTGGTAGAACGCGCTCAGCGCCTGCGCCCACGGGGTCGAGCCGCGCGGCGCCGTGCGGAGCAGCTCCTCGGCGGCGACCATCGCGGCGTCGGGGTCCTGCAGGTCCTGGAGGGACACCTCGCAGCGCATGCCGAGCAGGGCGAGCCGGACCTCCGGCGCCGGCTCGCAGGCAAGGCCGAGGGCGACGCGGGCCAAGGTCACCGGCAGATCGAGGACGTGGAATGCCTGCTCGGCCCCTCGCAGGTAGCAGCGCGCCGCGCGCGCGGGGTCGCCGCCGCGCTCTGCGTGGCCGGCGAGCACCATGGGCTCGGTCTCGCCGTGCTGCTCGAGCCAGTCGCCGGCGAGCCGGTGCGCGGAGCGGCGGTCGTCGTCCGTCAGGGTCTCGTAGGCGCCCTCGCGGAACAGAGCGTGGCGGAACACGAGCTCGCGCTCGCCGGGGAACCGGCCCCCCGGCCGGATCGCGAGCACCTCCTGATCGACGAGCCGGGTCAGCCAGTCGCCGACCGCGTCCGGCGCCATGGCGTCGCCGAGCAGGGTCGCCACGCCGCCCTGCCAGCAGACCTCGCCGAACACGCTGGCGGCGCGGAGCACGGCGCGCGCCTCGAGCGGCAGCTGCGCGAGCCGGCTCTCGACCATGGCGAGCACGGTCTGCGGCAGGGCGCCGCCGTTGTCCGCGGCGGCGGCGCGGATCAGCTCCTCGAGGTAGAACGCGTTGCCGTCCGCTTGCCGGACAAGTCGCTCGATGGTGTCGGGGCCGGCGCGGTCGCCGAGCACCTGGCGGACGAGGCGCTCGCCGGCCTTCTTGCCGAGCTCTTTGAGGCGGATCTCCTGGACGTGCTGGCGCTCGGCCCACAGCTTGGGGAAGACATCGAACACCTCGGGGCGGGCGAGGGCGAGCACCATCCAGGGCAGGTCGCCGCGATCGCGGAGCGCGGCGTCGATGAAGCGGACGGTGGCGAAGTCGCCCCAGTGGAGGTCCTCGAGGACGAGGAGGACCGGCCGGGCGGCGGCCTCGGCGGCGAGGAAGTCGAGCCAGGCGTTGCGCATCTGCTCGCTCATGAGCTGCGCGTCCTGGTGGGCGGCGCGGAGCTGGGCGCTGCCCTCCTCGCCGTTGGGGAACGGGGTGCCGACCAGCTCGCCGAGGAACTCGGTCACGCGCTG
>DATMCI010000365.1:0-166879 GCA_035558535.1 Kofleriaceae bacterium | reverse complement strand
TCAGCCGCTGCTTCCCGGCGGTCCAGTGCTGCGAGTCCTCGAGGATCGCTTCCACGCGCGGCTTCACCGCGTCGAGCACCGGCGTGCCGGGCACGCCACGCGGCTTGCCGACCCCGGGCTCAGCGCCGCGCAAGTAGCGCCGGACCGTGTTTCGCTCGATGCCCATCTCGCGCGCGATCTGGCGGATGGGGACGCCCTCGACGAGATGCCGGTGATGCCGGTGGCGTACGACGTAAACCTTTTCCATAGCGAGCACCCTCCGAACGAACGCCGAGGCCCTGACGGAGCCTCAGGCGGCAGGGGGGTGGGTCAGTTTTGGAACGCCGAAAGGGTCAATTTTGAAACGCCGGGATCAACATGAGACTCATGCGTCGGATCGCGTCCACGACGATCGGCGGCATTGCGATCTCGGCATCGGTCCGTCGACACTGATCGAGGCGATCGATCGGCTCGAGGCAAAGCAACTTGCCGAGCGCAGCTCGACGCGCCGACCCGTCGCGAGGTGCGCGAGCACGGACGCGTCGCGATCCGAGAGGCTGGAGTGTGGCGCCGCGTCGTGTGGTCGATGTGGCAGGCCAGGCCAGGTAGGCCAAGTGGATCTGCGGGTACGTGCGCTGGACCGGCCGCACGGATCGGCCATGAGCGTAGGTCTACACCGGAACCGCGAGCACGAATCGCTCCAGAAGCAGTCGAAAGAGCTCGCGAGCCGGAGCATCGGGCGGGAGCTCCGTCAGGGCATAGAAGCTGACCTCCGCGAGGGACGTCCCGGCGCGCAAGATCCGCCGAGCGTACACGTTGTCGTCGTGGAACACCACGAGCGTCCAGGATCCATGGATCGCGTTGCTCATATGTCGCGATCCTAGCGGGGTGGCATCACGCCAACGTTTCCTGCTTAACAGTTGGCGCGGAGGTGCCTCCCCGGCTACCACTGGCCCGCCATCCCCAGTAGTTGAACTGGACGAAGTCGTTCTTGTCGAGCTCCGGCCGCATCAGCTCGCGCTTCATGGCGCGCCGTTCTGCAGGATCTAGTCGTCGGCCGCCGCTCGTGACCGACTGCCGCACGATGGCCACAGCCGGAGCCACTCGTCGAGGGCATCGCGGTGCAGACCGCAGCGGGACGGGAACCAGATTGGCTCGCCCCCGTCCGCGCAAGCTATCGTCGCCTTCTTGGGATGGGACGCGGTGAGATGGCACGCGTGACGAGCCACGCATGCCATGTCTACGCGCTCGCGGGTTGACTCGACCCGGTCGCAGCCGCGTTACGTGCAGCGGCGACTCCCAACGTAGCTTCGAATTCCTGTTCTCGTTTGACCGAGGCGCTCAAGCCCGCGCCCTCCGACGGGCCGCGGTGGCCCGGATGATCTCCCCGTTTGACGAGCTCGCGCCGGTAACGGCGGGCGTGCTCAGAGCACCCAGGTCAGGTGGTCGGTTGACGACATCGTGGTCGCAGGACCTCGTCATGGAGCTCGCGACGGCTGCGCTTCGTCACCCAGGGCAAGAAACGTGCTGCTCGCCGGTATGTCCGGCACCCGCAAGAGCTACATCGCACTCGCGCTCGCCTTGCTCGCGTGCACTGCCAACCGCTGCGTGCTCTACAGGACGAGCGTCGACATGCTCGCGCGGCCCAAGATGAGCCTCGCCGACGACAGGCGTCGGGGCGATGCACGCAGCGGCCAGCTAGCGCGGCGCTAGTGTCGTCGGCACGCCGGCTACGCCTACCGCCCCGGATGCTTTGCGAGCCACCGCACGTGCGGGTTCGTGCTCGCAATCAGCTCTAGCTCCTCGGCCGTATACACGCGGACCGTCTTGCCGCCCGCGTACGTGACGCGCTTCGCCTCCGGGATCACCCCCTCCGCCTCCATCCGCCGGAGCGTGGTCGCCGAGACGCCGAGCTCAGCGGCGACGTCGCCGACCAGCATGTAGCCCTGCTCCCTCAGCGCGTCGAAGCCGCGCCGAAGCGGGTTCGGGTGATGGCCTTGGATGTACTTCGGCATCCCCTTCGTGCGGTGCGCCGGGATCACCTCGATCTTGCCCCCGCAGCCGCACGCGCACGTAGGCGCCTTGACGCGCAGCGCCCAGGCTTCGCGCGTCTCGGCCCTTGGGGCGCGAACCGCAAGGATCTCCTCGTAGTAGACGCCAGAAGCATCGTCGGCTCCACTCCGGCCTATGTCTACGGGATCCGGCAAGACCGTCCGGATGGCCGACCTACCGGCCGCCAATCGGCACAAGCGTCGAAGTTACGCTCCATCAGATCAGAAGAACGTCACCTCGGCGCGGGCGTAGTAGAACGCGCCATTCTGATCGATCTGGCTCGTGGCGCGCGAGTAGACGAAGCGGCCGAAGCTGGTATTGGCATCCTTCTTCAGCTTGTCGGGGAACGTGTTGAGGATGTTATTGCCGCCGATCGCGAGCATGAAGTTCTTCGTGAGCTGGTAGCCGACCTCCGCGTCGAACAGCACCTTGGCGCCGAACGCCTCGTCGTTGTCCGGGTTGTCCTGCTTGAAGTACACCTTGCCGAAGTAGCTGCCGCGCGCCTGCGCGGTCAGCTTGCGGAGCGTGTAGCGCGCGCTGAGCGAGCCCCTCTGGTGCGGCACGGCGTCCTCCAGCCGGTTCTCCGCCAGGCGCCCGAAGAAGAACGTCCGCAGCTGATCGGGCGCCGCCTCGAACCGCTCCGAGAGCGACGTCGGGATCTTCACGTCGGTCACCTCGGTCTTCGTGAAGTTCGCCGAGCCGGTGAGCGAGAGCTTGCCCGCCTCCTTGAGATCGAACGTGTAGTCCACCACGACGTCGAGGCCCCGGGTGTTGGTGTCGACCGCGTTCGCGAAGAACTGCGCCTGGCTGACGCCGGGGAACGGCGCCAGGATCCCGGCGACGATCGGGTTGGTCGCGGCGAACTGGCTCGTTAGCACGATCCGGTCCTTGAGCCGGATGAAGTAGGCGTCGGCCGTCACCGACAGGCCCTCGATCGGGCGCAGCGTCAGGCCGCCGCTCGCGTTGACCGACTTCTCCTCGTCGAGCTCCGGGATGCCGAACGCCCGCGTCACCGGGCTCGCGTTGTTGCTCGTCAAGACCTGGTTCGGCTGCAGCTCGTTCGTGACGGGATCGGGGATGAACTGCGTCGAGATGTTGCTGAACCACAGCTGCTGGAGCGACGGCGCGCGGAACCCGGTGCCCACCGCGCCGCGCAGCGCGATGCCCTTCGCCAGCGCGACGCGCGTGGCCAGCTTGCCGATCAGCGAGTTGCCGAAATCGCTGTACTGCTCGAAGCGCCCGCCCACGTCGAGCGTGAAGCCCTTGGTCACCTCGCTCTCGATGCCCGCGTAGACGCCGATGCTGTCGCGGGTCCGATCGACCTCGTTGGCGGGCTGAAACCCTGGGAACACCTGCGCGCCGGCCGCCTTGGGCTGCGGCGTCATCGGCGGCGGCCGCTGGATGACCTCGGGGCCGAGGACGTACGACGCCTCGTCGCCCGCGACGATCTGGTAGTTCTCGATCCGGAACTCGGTGCCGAGCACGAGCGACACCGACTTGAGCGCGGCCGTGTCGAGCTTGTGGACGAGATCCAGGTTGCCGACGGTCTGCGCGAACCGGAGCGAGCCGGCGTCGAACGTCGTGGGGCTCGCCGTGCCGAGCGACGCGTTGACGCTGTCCTCGACGAAGAACGTCATCGCGTTGCGGCCGTGCGTCAGGCTCGCGTCGACCTGCCACGGGCCCTTGTGGCGGATGCCGACCGAGATGGCGGCGTCCGAGATGTTGGTCGCGATGTGCGGCAAGAACCCGACCGGGTAGAACTCCGGCACGTTCTGCGTCGTCTGGAACGGGAAGCGGTAGAAGCCGGCCGCCAGCCCGCGCCGGTACGACACATCGCCGAACGAGTAGAGCTTCGTATTGTTGTCGAACGGCAGCTCCATGTTGTAGGAGCCCATGCCGACCGTCGCGGCGGACTCGCCGATCTTCATCTTGAAGTCGTCGCGCGTGAGCTTCGCCTCGGAGAGGATCGCGGCGTCCGTGTCCGGATCCATGCTGAAGATCGGTCCGGTGTACGTCCCGGAGCGGTTCGTCGGCTCGCGGCGCAGGAACTCGCCGGTCAGGTTCATGAACCCGCCCTTCTCGCCGAGCTTGAAGCCGTAGTTCGCGGACGTCTTGAGCTGGGCGCCGTCGCCGCTCCCCGTGACGCCCGTCTGCGCCGTGAGCTCGACGAGATCGGTGATGTCCTTCGTCACGATGTTGATCACGCCGGCGATCGCGTCCGAGCCGTACTGCGAGGCGGCGCCGTCGCGCAGCACCTCGATCCGCTTGATCGAGCCGCTCGGGATCGCGTTCAGGTCGGTGCCGACCGTGCCGCGGCCGAACGTGCCGTTGACGTGCATGAGCGCCGTCTTGTGGCGCCGCTTGCCGTTGACGAGGACCAGCACCTGATCGGGCCCGAGGCCGCGCAGGCTCGCGGGATCGATGTGATCGCTGCCGTCGGCGATCGTCTGCGGCGTCGAGACGTACGACGGCACGAGCGCGTTCAGCATGCGCCCTGTCTCGGTGCGCCCGCTCCGCGCGATCTCCTGCGAGGTCACGATGTCGACCGGGACCGTCGTCTCGAGGTTGCTGCGCGGCGTGCGCGCGCCGACGACCACGACCACCTCGTTGCCGATCTGCTCGGGCGCGAGCGGCAGGTTCAGCTCGGCCGTGCCGCCCACGGTCACCGTGACGGTGCGCTCGAGCGGCTGGAACCCGGCGACCTCGACGCGGACCGTGTGCGTGCCGGGCGGCAGCTCGAGCCGGTAGCGCCCCTCGACGTCCGACGTCACCCGGACGCCCGCGGCGACGACGGTGACGGTCGCCCCCGACACGGGCACGCCGAGCTCGGCGGCCTCGATCGTGCCGGTGACGACGCCGGTCGCCGCGGGCGGCTGATCCTTGGGCGGCTGATCCGTCGGCGGTGTCGGCGGCGTGTCCGTCGGCGGTGTCGGCGGCGTGTCGGGCGGCGGCGGCTGGTCCGGCGGCTTCGGCGCGTCTTTCGGCGCGTCTTTCGGCGCGTCCGGCGGCGGCTCCTGCTTGGCGGCCTCGGGCTGGGCCCACGCGGGTGAGAGCGACGCGAGCGAACCCAGCGCCGCGACGGCGACACGATACAAAATGGTTCTGGTCTTCAACGCAGTTACCCCCGCGCGGACGCTATCACGCGCCGCGCGGCGCCGCGCGGTCAGGTGGGATCAGGCGCGGTCCGGCGTGGCGCCGCGCGGCAGCACGGCCTGGACGAGCAGCGCGACGATCACAGGCGCTTGATGATCTTCTGCACGGCGGAGATGACGCCGCGGATCGCTCGCGCGGCGACCGTCATGCCGAGCAGGCGCTTGATGATCTTCTGCACGGCAGAGATGACGGACAGCACGGCCTGGACGAGCAGCGGGACGAGCAGCGCGACGATCACCACCGCGAGGCAGCCGATGACGTTGAACCACAGGAACACGATGTCGGACCACAGATGCAGCGCCACGACGAGCGCCTGCGCCACGATCGCGCCGATGAGCACCGGCGTCGCCCTCACCCGCGGCAGGAAGAACGCGACGACGAAGAGCCCGAGGATGGTGCCATAGAACAGGGAGCCGATGACGTTGACCGCGACGACCAGGTTGTCGAACAAGGACGCGGTGACCGCGAACAGGAGCACGAGCCCGCCCCACGCGACGGTCGCGAGCTGCGACGCGCGCAGGCCGTGCTTGGCGTCGGGGGGTGGGCGGCCGAGCGCCTGGCGGATGCGGAAGTAGAAGTCGACCACCGTCGTCGCGCCGAGCGACGTGAGCCCGCTCGCGACCGCGCTCATCGCCGCGCACATGATGACGGCGATCAGGAGCCCCACGAGCCCGACCGGGACGTGATCGAGGACGAACGAGAGGAACACGTGATCCGCCTCGCGCGTCTCCGCGCCCGGGAGCACGCGCTCGATCAGCTGCTGCGCCTCGTGGTGCACGTCCTCGGTGCGCTTCGCCGCCACCTTGAGCGCGGCGCGCGCCTCCGCCTCGCCGGACGTGCCGCGCGCCTCCAGGAACGCGAACGCCGCGGCGCGGCGCGCGGCCGCCGCCTCGTCGTGGCGCGCCTCGAGCGCGGTGACCTCGGCGGGCACCGCGCCCCGCAGGCGCTCGAGACGGGGCGCGTCGAAGTGCACCGGCGGGCGCGTGAACAGGTAGAACACGAACACCATCACGCCGATGAACAGGATGAGGAACTGCATCGGGATCTTGAACATCCCGTTGAACAAAAGGCCCAGCCGGCTCTCGGCGATCGAGCTCCCCGACAGGTAGCGCTGCACCTGGGACTGATCGGTCCCGAAGTACGAGAGCTGCAGGAAGAAGCCGCCGATGAGCCCGGACCACAGGGTGTAGCGGTTCTTGAGGTCGAAGTCGGCGCTGACCACGTTCATGTGATCGAGCGCGCCCGCGAGCTGGACGGCGCCGCCGACCGAGACGCCGTCGGGGAGGCGCAGGATCACGACGACCGCGGCGATCCCCAGGCCCGTCAGCATCACGATCATCTGCTGCTGCTGCGTGAAGCTCACGGCGCGCGTGCCGCCGAGCACGGTGTAGAGCACGACGAGGAGCCCGATCGCCCAGATCGTCGGCTGCAGCGGCCAGCCGAGGATCTGCGACAGGATGATCGACGGCGCGTAGAGCGTGATGCCGGTGCCGAGCCCGCGCCCGATCAGGAACAGCGCGCCGCCGAAGATGCGCACGCGCGCGTCGAACCGGTGCTCGAGGTACTCGTACGCGGTGCGCACGCGGAGCCGGTAGTAGGCCGGCACGAACACCGCGCTGATCACGATCATCGCGAGCGGCAGGCCCAGGTAGAACTGGACGAAGCGCATCCCGTCGGAGAAGCCCTGGCCGGGCGTCGAGATGAACGTGATCGCGCTCGCCTGCGTGGCCATGATCGTGAGCCCGATCGTCGGCCAGCGCAGCGTGTGGTCGCCGACCACGTAGGTGTTGACGTCGCGCGCGCCGCGCGAGCGCCACACGCCGTAGACGACGATCCCGGCGAGCGTGCCGACGAGGACGAGCCAGTCGAGCGCGGTCAAGACGCCCACCGCGAGAGCAGCCAGAACGCGGCGATCTGGGCGACCAGGAGCCCGGCGACGAACCAGTAGATCCGGCTCCAGCGGGACCAGAACGGCGGCGGCTCGTCGGTGCCTCCGCGCCCGGCCCCGGCGCCCGGCTCGCTCACGGCGCCCCGCCAGCGATCAGGTTCGCGAGGAGCCGGTACGCGCCCGGCACGCCGGCTGGGAGCTGGCGGAAGAACGCGAGCCCGGTATAGATGAAGCGGCCCTTGCCGTGTTGCGCCACGAGCAGCGCGCCCTCGAGCGGCCCCTCGCCCGGATCGGAGAAGCGCACGAGCGGCTTGTACCGCGGATCCCACTTCTCGCCGAAGTAGAGCCCGCGCTCCTGCACCCAGCCCTCCCAGTCCGCCGGGCCGATCCGGTTCGGGCGCACGAGGAACGGATGCTTCGGATCGACGAGCGTCGGCGCCGCCGTCTCGTCGGTGATGCGATCGCGGCCGAGCGTGAGCGGCAGGGGCCCGAGCGGGCCTGTGTAGTCGGTCGTGTTGTACTGCGTGATCAGCGTGCCGCCGCGCTCGACGTACGCCATGAGCCGCGGGTGCGCGGCGCGCACGGCGGCGCGCGTGTTGTAGGCGCGGACGCCGATGACGATCGCCGCGTAGCGCGCGAGGTCCCCGGCGCGCAGCGCCTCGTCGTCGACCTCGTCGATCGAGAAGCCGACATGCGCGAGGTCGCCAGCGACCGTGTCGCCGGAGCCGGCGATGTAGCCGACCCGGCCCTGCGGCACGGTCAGCTGGAGCGGCACGAGCCGCACCGTCGCCGGCCGCAGCACGAGCTGCAGCGGGATGTGCGCGTAATCGATCGTGTCCTCGCGTACCGAGTAGCCGGCGCCGCCCACGCGCACGACCGGCCGGGCCTCGCCCGCGGCCGCCTTGGGGCCGGGCGTGACGTCGAACCGCACCGTCGTCTCGTCGCCGAGCTTGGCGAGCGAGACCGCGTGAGACGCCGGCGTCGCGCGCCAGCCCTCCGGCAGCTCGAGCTCGACCTTGCCCTCGAGCGCGTCGCGGCCGGCGCGCACGCGCACGACGAGCGGCGCGCTCTTGCCGGGCGCGAGCACCGCGTCGCGCACCGGCGTCGCCGTCGCGGGCGGCACGATCAGGAACGGGCGGACCCGCTCGCCGTGCACGCGATCGGTCCACGCGTGCACCACCGGCACGACGAGCCGCAGCGCCCGGCCGGCGATCACCGCGTCGACGGTCGCCTCGAGCGCTGGCGGCGTGCGCGGCGCGCCGACGAGCCGCGGCTCGGCGACCTCGTAGCGCCCGGGCAGCGGCGGCCGCCCCAGCCAGTACGGCAGTGACGGTGCCGCGGCCAGCGCGATCGGCACCTGCAGCGTGAACAGCTTCTTCTCGCTCGCGGCGACCGGCGCAGGCGTGGTGAGCGCCGGGGCGCCTGAGAGCTCGACGCGCTGGATCGTCACCGGCGCGGTGCGGGCGGCGACCTCGACGCGCACCTCGACGGTGGTGCCCGGCGCGGCCACGGGGGCCGCCGCCGTCGCGCGCACGAACAGGCCCGCCGCGCCGGCGATCACCTCGTCGAGCACGCGCCGGGCGTCGCGCACGCGGACGTCACCCGGGAGCCGATCGAGCTCGCCGCGCGCGCGGATCAGCGCGGGCAGCGCGCGCTCGGGGCGATCGCGCTCGAGCGCCCGCCGCGCCTCGTCGATCGCGCGCGCGTACGCGGCCGCGGGCGCGCCGAAGCGCGTCCAGCCGGTGTCGACGCCGTCGAGGAGGTCGGTCTTGGGGGGCGCGCCGGCCGTCGTGACGAACCGCTCCACGATCGAGCCGCGCTCGCCCGGCACGCCGAAGCCCTGGCTCTTGTGCTGGCTGCGCGACGTCGCGGCCAGCTCGCCCATCGCCAGGCCCAGGCGCGGATCGTACGCGTTGACCTCGACGAGGAGCGCGTCCTTGGGCGGCGGCGGCGAGCCCGCCCAGTTGAAGAGGTTGTGGAGGACGCGCTTGGCCTGCCACGGGGTCACGCCCTGCGCGAGCTGCGCCGGGAACCGCTTCGGATCGGCGGCGGCCGCGAACGCCTCGCGCGCGAGGATCGCCGACGCGGTGTGGTGGCCGTGGTTCGGCGGCGCCTCGGAGAACCGCGTGACGATCACGTCGGGCTGGAACGAGCGGATCGCCCACACGACGTCCGCGAGCGCCTCCTCGCGGCCCCACAGCGCGAGCGTCTCGTCGGCCGACTTCGAGTAGCCGAAGTCGCGCATCCGCGTGAACATCTGGCGGGCGCTGTCGAGGCTGCGCGCGGCGAGCAGCTCCTCGGTGCGGATCGCGTCGAGCAAGATGCCCTGCTCGCCGCCGATCAGGTTCTGCCCGCCCCCGCCGCGCGTCATCGACAGGTACGCGACCGTCGCGTGCCGCACGTTCGCGAGGTACGCGAGCAGGCGCGTGTTCTCGTCGTCGGGGTGCGCGGCGACGTAGAGCACGCGCCCGGTGGTGGCGAGCCGGTCGAGCGCGTGCGCCAGGGACGCCGCGTCGGTCGGCGCGTCCGCCCGGGCGGGCGCGGCGGCGAGGGCGCAGCAGACGGAGGCACAGCTGGCGGCGAGCAGCGCGCCGCGCGCGGAGGGCTTCAAAGGACGGCTCATCGGACAGCTCCAAGGCTGCGGGTCTGACCCGCGATCAAGCGTCGGTAGCACGCCTCGTACGCGGCGAGCGCGCGCGGGGCGGAGAACTCGTTCTCGGCGCACGCCCGGGCGGCGCGGCCCATCGCGGCGCGCCGCGCCGGATCGCGGACGACGTCGGTGATCGCGGCGGCCAGCGCGTCCAGATCGCCGACCGGTACGAGCGCGCCCGCGTCCTCGCACACCACCTCGGGTAGCCCGCCGACCCGGTACCCGAACACCGGCACGCCCGCCGCCATCGCCTCGAGCGCGGCGACGCCGAAGCTCTCGCTCTCGCTCGTCAGGACGAAGCCGTCGGCCGCGGCGAGCAGCCCCGCGAAGTCGGAGCGCCGGCCGAGGAACGTCATCGCCTCGGCGACGCCGAGCGCTGCGGCGCGCGCGGCCACCGCCTCGCGCTCGGGGCCGTCGCCGACGAGCACCATGCGCGCGCCGGGCAGCGCGCCGCGGACGCGGGCCAGGACGTCGGCGAGCTCCGCCGGGCGCTTGATCGGCCGGAAGTTCGAGACGTGGAACAGGACCGGGCCATGCTCCGGCTCCGGCTCTGGCGGCGCTGGCCGCGCCGCCTCAGGCGCCAGCCGCGCCGCCGGAGGCGCGAACCGCTCGAGATCGACGAAGTTCGGGATCACGCTGATCCGCGCCGCCAAAAGCCCGTAGCGCTCGGCCGCCTCGCGCCGCAGGTAGTGCGATGGCACCGTGATCGCGTCGCACGCCGCGATCGCGAACGCGGTCACCGGGCCCACGCCCGGGTGCTCGGCGAGGCGGGTCGCGTCGGTGCCGTGCAGCGTGATCACGCGCGCCGGGGCGGCGGCGCCGAGCACCTGCGCCGCGAGCAGCGCGCTCGCGGCGTGCGGCACCGCGTAGTGGAGGTGCAGGATGTCGATCGGCTCGCGCCGCACCAGCTCGACGATCCGGCTCGCCACGGCGAGGCAGTACGGCCCGTGCTCGAACACCGGCGAGCTCGGCACCTCCACGCGCTCGAACCGGACCTCGCCGGGGCCGCCGGCCGCGCGCGCCGGCAGCTCCGTCGCGATCACGTGTACGCGGTGGCCGCTCGCCGCGAGCCCGCGCGCGAGCTCCGACGCCACGACGCCGCTGCCGCCGAGCGCTGGGTAACACACCATCGCGATCGAGAGTGGACGCATCACGGCACCAGGGGCTCGAAGGCGTGCGCCTCCGGGAACGGGTTGTCGCGGAAGTGGCGGATCGGATCGACGAGCCCGGGCGTGCGCGGGCTCCGCAGCGCCTCGCCGTGGCTCGCGCCGACGTCGGTCACGCGAGCTCCTGGAGCGTCGGGTTCCACGGCGCGATCGCGGCGAGCACGCGCTCGATCAGCGCGCGATCGCCGAACGCCGCGGCCGGCCCCGGCAGCCCGAGCACGCGCTCCTGCGGCGCCCCGCCGGGCGCGAGCCGCGCGCGCAGCGCCCGCACCGAATCGACGAGCGCGGCGTCCTCGTAGAGCGCCGCGCGCTCGACCTTGCCGGCGAGCCGGCTCACCGCGCGCTCGACGGAGGCGCGCGTCCGCGCGAGCGCCTTGGCGATCGCCGGCCCCGCGTGCGCGAGCTCGGCGGAGAGCTCTGCGTGCGCCGCCGCGAATGGATCGAACAGCCGCCGCGTCACGTCGGCGCCGACCCCGGCGGGCGCGCCACCGGGACCGCCGCCACCGCCGCCACCGCCGCCCGAGGCTCGCGCCGCCCGCAGCCGCGCGAGCAGCTCCGGCTCGGGGCGCTCCGCGTCGGCCGGCGCGAGGCCGAGCCGATCGAGTAGCCGGCGCGCGCGCGCGTCGATCAGCCGGAACCGCGAGCGCGGCACGACCACCGGCGGCGTCTGGTCGAACGCCCGGTACAGCGGCGGGACCTGCGCCAGGTACGCGACCTCGCCCGGCCCGCCGACGTACGCGGCCGTCGGGAGCAGCGTGTCCTGCACGATCGGGCGGAGCAGCGCGCTCGTCGAGCATCGCCGCGGATCCTCGCGCAGCGCCGCCAGGAGCGCCGCGCGGTCCCAGCGCCGCTCGCCGCCGCTCTCGGCGAACACGGGTCCGCCCGCCGCGCCATCCGCCGCGCCACCCACAGCGCCGCCCGCCGCGCCATCCGCAGGAACAAGGCGGACGCGCGGCCCCTCGGCGCCGTCCGGGTGGAAGAACGACAGCGGCGCGCCCGGCCGCACGTGCACCGGCGTCGGGCGCCCTGCCTGCGCGAGCTCGCGGTCGTGCGCGAGGAGCGCCGCGGCGATCCGCTCGGCGTGCTCGATCGCGCGCGCGTGCACCGGCGCGGTCACCGCCGCGAGCGCCGGATCGCGCGGATCGACGAAGACCAGGCCCTCGGGCGCGAACAGCTCGGCGAGCACGCCCGCGAACGCGCCGGCCCACCGCGCCCCCGGCCGGTAGTGCCGGCGCAGCCGCTCGAGGTGCGCGCGCGCCAGGGGCCCCTCGCCGAGCAGCTCCTCGAGCGCGTCCAGGCAGCCCGCGACCTCGGCCGGCAGCGGCAGGTGCGCCACCGAGACGCGGCTCGCCGCGTCGGCGGGGACGGCGAGCGCCTCGCACGCGGCGCGGCCCGGGACGCCGCAGCTCGCGATCTCGGGGAGATCGTGGTCCTCCGTCTGGAGCCAGAACACCGGCACCACGTCCGTGCCCGACGTGGCGGCGAGCGCGCGGGCGACCGCGACCGCCGAGGCCGCCTTGTAGATCGTGTAGAGCGGGCCGAGGAACAGCCCCATCTGCTGCCCCGTCACCACCGCCGCGGCGCCGCGCGCGAGCGCCGCGAGGTGCGCGTCACGCGCCGGGCTCGCCGCGAGCGCGGCGTTCTGCGCCACGAGCGCGCGGTGCACCTCCGGCGCGAGCGGGCGCCGGACGCGCGCGACCGCCGCGAGGGCCGCCGCCTCCAGGGTCGCCTCCACGGTCGCCTCGCCCGCCACGGCTCACTTCCAGCCGGCCAGCGCCTTGGCGATGTTCTCCTTGAAGAACTGCTCGAAGATCGGATCGCCCTTGCCGAGGGTTTGCGCGCGGTTCGCCGCCGCCGTGGCCTCGGCCTTCTTGCCCTTCTTGCCGAGGATCTGCGCGCGCACCCACTCGTTGCGCCACGTCGACTGGATCGCGATCGACTTGTCGGCCATCGCGAGCGCGCGATCGAGATCGCCAGCGTTCAGGTAATAGTTCGCCGCGCTCGCGTGCGGCCGCCACGCCTCGCCGATGGCCTTCTCGATCGCGGCGGTGACGTGCGCCTTGGTGTCGACGGTGATCGGCACCCGGATCCGGACGCGCTCCCACTCGAGGTCGAGCGACACGCGATCGTCTGTCATGTCGGCGAACAGGAAGATCAGGCGCTCGCGCGGCGCGGGGAGCGCGGCCGGCGCCACCGTCAGGCGCGCGACGTCCTTCTTCGCATCGTACTCGGGCGTGCCCGCGGCCGGATCGCTGTTCAGGTGGACCGTCCACGGCCCCTTGGCGGCGGGGGTGACGAAGATCGAGTACGTGCCCGCCTTGACCGCCGTGCCGCCGAACGAGAAGTCGCGGCTCGCGGTGAGCTTCGTCGGAGCGTTCGCGCCGGCGCGCCACACCTTGTCGTAGGGGACGACGTCGCCCCAGACCTTGCGGCCCTTCACGCCAGGGCTCGAGTAGTCGAGCGAGAGATCGGTGACGCCGACCCGCTGCTCGACCCGCGCGTGCGGGCTCGGCTGCGGGAGCTCGGGCACGGCCTGCGCCGACGCGAGGGACGGGACGAGAGGAACCGCGAGCAGCGCCGCGAGCGCGAGCACAGGCGCGGGCGCCGATCGGGAACAACGATGTGAAGAGCTAGTGGATGCGCGCATGTTGGGCGACTACAGGTGTAGTAGTCCTGCCATTCCCGACGCGAGCGTTTTTTTCACGAAGTACGGGGGGCCGCGATGCGGCGCGGCCGAGACGCCTGCGGCACGCCACTGGTCTCACCCCTGTCCCTGCTCGGGGAACCAGCGGCGGCGCGCGGCGCCCGCGATCGCGACGACGGCGGGGTGCGCGAGCTTGCGCTCGATCGAGATCGCGTAGTATCGCTCCCGCAGCGCGTCGATCGAGCCGACGCGCTGGAGCCCGCGCGCGCGCAGCGCGTCCTCCATGATCGCGTCGGGCGCGGCGAACAGCCCGGCGCCGAGCGCGCCGAACTCGACGATGAGCGCGCTGTCCTCGAGCTCGGCGACCACGTTCGGGACGATGCCGCGCTCGTCGAGCCACGCGTCGAGCGAGCGGCGCAGCGCGGTGTCCGTCGTCGGCAGGAGGAACGGCTGCTCGGCGAGCGACTCGGGGAACCGCCGCCGCGCGGCCCGCGCGAGGCTCGGCGTGCCGAAGATGCCGACGCGGCACTCGCCGAGCAGGTGGTTGTACGCGCGGCTCGCGTGGCTCGGGCCGATCGGCGTGTCCGCGAGCACCACGTCGAGCTCGTGCGCCCCGAGCCGATCGAGCAGCCGCTCCGGCGTGTCCTCGACGCACACGAGGCGGACCGGCGGATCCATCGCCAGGACCGGCTCGAGGATCCGGAACGCGGCGAGCTTGGGCACCGCGTCCGCGATCCCGACGCCGAGCCGCGACGGCCGCCCCGTCGGCCGGCCCTTGATCGTGTCCTGCAGATCGCGGCCGAGCGCGAAGATCGCGTCGGCGAAGCCGTAGACCGTCTTGCCCATCTCGGTCAGCACGACGCCGCGCCCCGCGCGCACGAGCAGCCGCTCGCCCAGCGCCTCCTCGAGCGCGTGGATCTGCTCGCTCACCGTCGGCTGCGCGAGCCGCAGCTGCTTGGCGGCGCGCGACACGCTGCCCTCGCGGGCAACGACCCAGAAGTAGCGCAAGTGGTGGTAGTTGAGCCACTCCATGCGCCGAGCTTGACACATCGGAAAATCCGATGAGTTCTTAGGAAATTACCTATTGGTGCGGGCCCGCCGCAGTCCTCATCACTCGTGGAATGCCACCATCGCTCACGAGCGACGCGGCGCTCGGCGTCGCGTTCGCGTTCATTGTCCTCGTCCTGCTCGCGCTCGATCTCGGAATATTTCGCCGGTCGCCGCGGGACCCGACGTTCCGGCAGTCCGCGCTGTGGACCGCCGCGTGGGTCGGGCTCGCCGTGGCGTTCGGCCTCGGCGTGACCGCGCGGATGGGGCCCGATCAGGGCCTCTCGTTCGCGGCGGCGTACCTCGTCGAGCAGTCCTTGTCCGTCGACAACATGCTCGTCCTGATCGTCATCTTCGCGCAGTTCCGCGTCCCGCCGGCCGCCCAGCGCAAGGCGCTCATCGCGGGCGTCCTCGGCGCGGTGGTGCTGCGCACGGTGCTGATCGTCGGCGGGGCACAGCTGATCGCGCACGTCCACGCCGTCACGTACTTGCTCGGCGCGGTGCTCGTGGTGACCGCCGTCAAGCTCGCGCTCGGCGGCGGCGGCGGCGGCGAGGCAGCCGACGAAGCGAGCGCGGCCGCGCCGGAGCGCCCGCGCGCCGGGCTCGTCGAGCGGATCGCGCGCCGGATCCTGCCGGTCGCGCCGGGCTACGACGGCACGCGGCTCGGCACGCGCGATCCGGCCACCCGCCGGCTCCGCGTGACGCCGCTCCTCATCGTGGTGCTCGTGATCGAGATGACCGACCTCGTGTTCGCGCTCGACTCGGTGCCCGCGGTGCTCGGCGTGACCTCCGATCCGTTCCTCGCGCTGACGTCGAACCTGTTCGCGGTCCTGGGCCTGCGCTCCCTGTTCTTCCTCGTGCAGGGGCTCCTGTCGCGCCTGCGCTACCTGCAGGCCGGGCTCGTCCTGATCCTCCTGTTCATCGGCGCCAAGATGCTCGTCGCGTTCGCCGTCGAGATCCCGGTCGCCGCGAGCCTCCTCGTCATCACCGCCATCCTCGGCGGCGCGGTCGCCGCGTCGCTGCGCACCCCCTCTGCAGAAAGGCCCCAGCATGAGCAAGCGTGACTACACCCTGATCATCGATCGCAGCGGCAGCATGGCCATCAAGGATCAAGCCGGCGGACGCAGCCGGTGGGCGGCCGCGCGCGAGTCCGCGCACGCGCTCGCCGCCAAGTGCGAGGAGCTCGATCCCGACGGCATCACGCTCTACGTCTTCGGCTCGCGGTTCCGGCGCTACGACAACGTCACGGCCGACCGCGTCGGCCAGGTGTTCGTCGAGAACGAGCCGGCCGGCGGCACCGATCTCGCCGGCGTCCTGTCGCACGCGTTCGGCAGCTACTTCGAGCGCAAGCGCGCCGGCGAGGCCAAGGCCGAGGGCGAGACGATCGTCGTCGTCACCGACGGCGAGCCCGACGATCAGAAGGCCGTCATGAAGACGATCGTCGACGCCACGCGCCGCCTCGACCGCGACGAGGAGCTCGGCCTCTCGCTCGTGCAGGTCGGCAAGGATCCGCTCGCGAGCCGGTTCTTGCAAGCGCTCGACGACGACCTGGTCCGGGTCGGCGCGCGCTTCGACATCTGCGACACCATCACGCTCGACGAGATGGAGGATCTGTCCCTGACCGAGGTCCTGCTCCGCGCGATCCACGACTGACGCTGCGGCGGCCGACCTATCGGGCCGACCTATGCGTCAGTCGCCGATCGTGGCGGGGCAGCCGCCGCCGCCGCCGCCGCCGCCGGTCACGGCCACGATGGTGCCGTCGAGCTTGGCGCGCGAGACTGTGGCGGTGCAGCCGCCAGCGACGGTCGCCTTGGCGGCATCGATCTCGGCGAACGTGGCGTTCGTGAGCGTGACCGAGACGGCCGTGCCGGCCCCGCCGACCGAGGTGACCTGGACGGTGCCGCCCGTCGCGAAGTACTCCTTCTGCGTGGCGGCGCCCTTGTCACCGAGGCCGCGCACGCAGATGCCGCACGTGGTCGGGTTCAGCTCGGCGCCGCTGATCGGGTAGGTGCCCGGAGCGACCGCGCCGGCGCCAAACGCGCCGCGGCCGTCCCACAGCTCGATCTGGACGTAGTCCATCGTGCCCGGCAACGTCGCCGCCACGCGGTACCACTTCTTCGTCCCCGCCGAGCCGGGCACGTTGCACTGCTGCGCCTTCGTCGCCGCCAGGTTGCCCGCGTCCGCGGTCGAGTCGGGCAGCGCGCACACCCCCGGCTGGGGCTGCGGCTGCGGATTCGGGTCCGGGTCCGGGTCCGTCATCGGGTCGCCGGTGCCGTCGTCGCCACCACCACCCGTGTCATTCGTTCCGATCACGCATCCCGTGACCATCAGGAGAGAGAGCAGCATCTTGCGCATGCGCAGCGCTCAGTGCGAGCGACGTGCCCGCCGCAAGCTGTGAGGACCGAGTTACACGATGATGTTTCGGGCCCTTCGCTGGGAACTGCGCACACCGGCCGATACCCCAGGGCGACACGCTCGCCGTCGTTGGTTGGATCAGCGAGGGCGGCTCACGGCTGGCGCTGGAGGATGGCGCTGTCGCCGGCGATCCAGGCGGAGGTCGGCGGCGATCGGCGATGGCTCGGGCACGAGCACGCCGGGCGCGCTCCGCTCCCAGCGCAGGATCGTGCCGGCGGCGCCGCCGGCGCCGACGGCGATCGCCTCGCCGGGCCCGGCGGCCCACACGGCGTTGAGCGGGCGCGCGGGATCGATCAGCGCCCCCGTCCAGGCCCCGCTGATCTTATGGAAGACGTCGCCGCCGGTCATGCCGGGCGCGGGGCCGGGCGACGCGCCGACGGCCCAGACCTCGCTGGCGCCGTCGGCGTGCACGCCGCTCACGCCCGAGACGGTGTAGAGCCCGCCGACGGGCTCGGGCGTGAAGGCGCCGCCGTCGTGGTGCAAGATCAGGCCGGGCCCGACGAAGTACATGTCGCGATCGCTCGCGCCCCACATCGCGCGGAGCGGCTCGAGCACGGGCTCGATCACGGCCTCGGGCGACGCGGTCGGGCCGCGCCGCACGTAGACCGCGCCGTGGTCATCGGGGACCCACCACCGGCCGCCGGTGATCTCGCGGGCGCACTCGATGCACTCGTTCGGCGCGGTGTTCGCGGAGGTCTGGGTCGACGAGCCGCTCGGCATCGTGCGCGTCGCGCGCATCGTCGGCGCGTACGCGGCCGGCAAGATCCTGAACGCCAAGACGGCGCGCAGCCAGCTCATGGGCGGCCTCGTCTGGGCGATCGGCATGGCGCTCCACGAGGAGACGGTGCGCGATCCGCGGACCGGCCGCGTCGTCACGCGCGATCTCGCCGACTACCACGTCCCGGTGAACGCCGACGTGCCCGACATGACCGTGCTCCTCGTCGACGAGGAGGATCCGTACGTCAGCGAGGTCGGCGCGAAGGGCGTCGGCGAGATCGGCAACACCGGCGCGAGCGCCGCGATCGCGAACGCCGTGTTCCACGCGACGGGCAAGCGGATCCGCGATCTGCCGATCCGGCTCGACAAGGTGATGGGCGCGTAACCCGGCGCGACGGCCGTCCTCACTCCGGTACAAACTCGGGTACAACGACCGGGAAGAACAGCGGTTGATCGTCGTACTTGCCCTTGCCGAACGTGGCGAGCAGCGCCTGGACCTCGCGCTGGCGCAGGAACGCCGCCAGGTCGCGCGCGGCCGGGCCGGCCGTCGCCGCCACCTCGACGAGGTACGGCCGGCGCAGCCGCGGATCGCCCGCGACCATCAGCTCGATCCCGGGCGCGAACAGCTTCTTCGAGAGGAACGGGATCCGGCCGACCATCGTGTACGCGCCGGCGGCCGCCGCGCGCTCCAGCACCTTGTGCTGGTTGTCCTCGGAAAACAGGAGCGTCGCCTCGCGATCGAGCACGAGCCGCCCCTCCTCGCGGAGATCGTGCAGCACGCCGTCGGCGCCGAGGCTCGCGTGGACGAGCAGCGGCGCCTTGGCCGCGATGATCTTGCCGAGCGCGGCCACCGCGTCGCGCGCGCCGCGGACGCCGGCCGGATCGGCGGCCGGGCCGACGATCACGAGGTCGTTGCGCGCCCACGGCTGGGGATCGCGCGCGAGGCCGTCGGCGACGAGGTTCACCATCGCGTCGCTCGCGTGGACGGTGATGAGGTCGATGCCGCCGCGGCGGAACGCGGCCACGACCTGGTGCTTGGGGCCGCTCGCCGCGAGCTCGACCTTGTGGCCGGTGAGCCGCTCGTAGCGCTCGGCGACCGCCGCCCACAGGCCCGTCTCGATCATCCCGCCGATCACGGCGACGCGGATCGTCGCCGGCGCGGGCCGCTCCGGCGCCTCGCTCGCGCCGCGGCAGCCGACGGCGGCGGCGGCGGCGAGCGCCAGCGCCAGCGCCGCCAGCGCCAGGCGCCTAGCGCGCCCGGTCACGGACCCTCGCAGGCTCGCTCAGGATCGGCTCCCACTCGCCGTGCTCGTCGAGCCGGAAGCGCTCGCGGCCGTCGAACGTCACGCGCACCGACATCGGCTCGCTGGCGCCCTCGCGCGGCGCGGGCCACAGCGCGCGCCGCAGGATGATCATCGCCATCGCGGCCGGCATCCCCGCGAGCCGCGCGTCGGGCCGGGTCTCGACGAGATCTCGCTCGCTCATGATGAGCTCCAGCACCGGTCCGGCGCCCGGACACTCGATCACCGCGCCGAGATCGCCGCTCACGATGCGCGCCGCGCGGCAGCCGAGCGGCTGCCACCCAGGGTGCGCGTCGAGCGCGGCGCGATAGCGCTCCCAGCCGCGGCCGGAGGTCACGCGCAGCGGCACGGCCAGCACGCGCTCAACGATCGCGCGATCGAGCAGATCGAGCTCGAGCGCGTGCCGGTAGCAGCGGAGCGCGCTGCGCCAGAGCTGGACGTCCACCGAGGCCTGCGCGGCCTCGAGGAACGCGGCCCGGGCCGCGTCGCGCTCGCCGCGCCGGGCCGCGCGCTCGCCGTCGAGGAACAGGACGCGCGTGTCGACGTTCATCGCGCGGCCCCGAGGCCAGCGCTCCACACACCTGAGATCGAGGCGCGCACGGGCAGACAACGTGGTCTCACGCGGCCCCGCGCACCGGTCGCGGCGGCGGTAACAACGCCGTTAATGAGGCGGCTCGATTCATGAGCGGCTGTCATCGAGCTGTTACGTGGTGCGCCCGCCGCGTAACTCGCGTGTAACTTCGACGAGCAACGGCCTGTACCACGCTGGCCCGCGGCACCGCCGCGCTCGCGCGTCGCGCCGGAGGACTCCATGCGTACACTGGCCATCTCGATCCTCGCCGCGGGGGCGATCGCGGCCGCGCTCCCGCGCGCCGCGCACGCCGTGCCGTGCGATCAGGTCCCGGGCCTCGCGAACCCGGTCTACCTCCAGGTCGGCGACACGCAGCTCGCGCTGATGAAGCGGCTCGCCCGCGCCCTGCGCGACAGCGCGCCCCGGCCGGTCTCGCTCGTCTTCACGACGAGCGGGTCGTGCACGAACATCCGCACGATCTACGATCGCACCGCGATCCCGGCCACGACGAACGTCCAGTACGCGCCCTCGATCGCCGAGAACCCGAGCTGGGATCCGGCCACCTCCCCGACCCTGACCTGCCAGGTGCCGGCCGGCGGCAAGGTCCCCGA
Source organism: Kofleriaceae bacterium (assembly GCA_035558535.1). Classification (GTDB taxonomy): domain Bacteria; phylum Myxococcota_A; class Polyangia; order Haliangiales; family Haliangiaceae; genus JABFXX01. The sequence continues at coordinate 146,685 of DATMCI010000365.1, read as the reverse complement.
CGTCGCGAACTCGGCGCTGTTCACCAGCGCGTGCACCACCGAGACGCCACCGGCGACCGTGCGGCACGTGCAGGGCCCCGTCCAGGCGTACGTGATGGCGGTGCCGAAGGCGTCGTCGCAGACGGCGATCACGTTCGAGGAGGCGTACTTCGCGTTCGGCTTCGGGATGGCCGGGATGGCGGCCCCGTGGGTCGACGAGTCGCAGCTGTTCATCCGCACGGTCACGAAGAGCACGCTGCTCGCGTGGGCCGCGAACATCTCGGTGCCCGCCGACAAGTGGAAGGGGATCCGGCGCGATGGCTCGTCGATGGTGGTGGCCGACCTCGAGTCCAGCACGAGCCCCGAGAAGGCGCTCGGCATCCTCGGCGCCGAGGTCTACGACAGCAAGCGCTCCACGCTCAAGTCGCTCGCGTTCCAGGCCCGCGGCCAGTACGCGGCGTACTGGCCGGACTCGACGCCGACCGCGTTCGACAAGCAGAACGTGCGCGACGGCCACTACACCGTGTGGTCGCCGACGATCTGGATGGACACCGAGGCCGGCGGCGCGCCGGTCAACGCCGACGCGCGCTACGTGGTCGACATGATCGCCGGCCGCTCCGTCACCCCGGCACCCGCGTTCGACATGATCGCGATCATCGCGGCGGTCGGGCTCACCCCGGACTGCGCGATGGGCGTGAAGCGCTCCTTCGAGGGCGGGCCGCTCTCGCGCTACCAGCCGGCCGAGAGCTGCGTGTGCAAGTACGAGTCGCGGGTCGCGCAGTCCAATTGCGCGACGTGCACCACGACGTGCGCGACGGGCGTCTGCCGCAACGGATTCTGTGAGGTGCGCTGATGCAGGCCCTGCACGTGAGGAAGGCGCCGAAGCGGGCGCTTTTGGCGATCCTTTCGTTGGCGTTCGCGGCGGCGTGCAGCGAGGATGGCGGCGCTCGGCCGAAGGACGCGGGGATCGATGCCTCCGGCCCGCCGGACGCCTCGTGCTTCGAGAACCCACAAACTCACGCGGAGATCATCAACGCGTGCACGACCGCGCAGAAAGTGCTCAAGAAGCCGAACCTGCCGCTCTTGCAGTCGGGCGGCGCGCTGCCGCCGCTGCCGCCCTGATCGCGCTCGCCGCGGCTCCGAGCGCGGCGGGGGCGGAGGGAGCTGGGGACGGGGAAGAGGAAGCGCTGCGCCCCGCGCTCACGCGCCACGGCTGGCAGCTCGAGCTCACCGGCTACGTGCAGGCCGACTCGGTCGCGTGGAGCCAGGACTCCGTCGACGAGCTCGATCCGGCGACGCGCCGGCCGCTGAACCAGGAGCGGTTCCTCATCCGGCGCGGCCGCGTGCGCGCCGAGGCCCGGCGCCCGGCGCGCGGCGGCGCGATCTCCGGTGCGCTCGAGCTCGACGGCAACACGATCGACGGCCCGGCGGCGCGCCTGCTCGGCGCGCAGATCGGCTACGCGTACCCGGCGCGCGCGCCGCTCGTCACGATCTCGGCGGGGCTGTTCAAGACGCCGTTCGGCGCGGAGGTGCCCGCGAGCGAGCGCGACAAGCCGTTCCTCGAGCCGCCAGCGTTCGCGCGCGGGCTGTTCCCCGGCAACTACGACGCGGGCGTGATGGCGCAGGGGCGCTACGGCCTCGCGCGGTGGTCGGCGGCGCTCGTGAACGGCGCCCCGGTCGGTGACGCGCAGTGGCGCGGCCGCGATCCGGCGGGCAGCTACGATGTCGTCCTGCGGCTCGGCGCCGCCGTCCTCGGGCCGCGCCGGCTCCGCGTCGAGGCGGGCGTCTCGGCGATCACCGGCACGGGCCTGCACGCAGGGACGCCGCCGACCAAGGACAGCTTCCAGTGGGTCGACGAGAACCAGAACGGGATCGTCGACGGCGTCCAGGAGCTGCAGGTCGTGCCCGGCTCGCCCGGCACGCCGTCGGTGACCTACGACCGCGACGCGCTCGGCGCCGACCTGCAGCTCCACTGGTGCCTGTGCCGGATCGGCACCGGCACCGCGTTCGCCGAGGCGGTGCTCGCGACGAACCTCGACCGCGGCATCCGCTACGCCGATCCGATCGCGGCGTCGCGCGACCTGCGCCACCTCGGCTTCTCGATCGGCTTCGTGCAGAGCGTCGGGCCCTACGTGCGGGCTGGCGCGCGCTACGACCGCTACGACGTCGACCGCGACGCGATCGAGCGCGCGGGCCAAGACCTCGTCGGCACCGAGCAGGTGTTCTCGACGCTCGCGCTCATGGCGGCGGTGCACTGGCGAGACGCGCGGCTCGTCGCCGAGTACGACCACGAGCGGAACCCATTCGGCCGCGATGACGCGGGGAACCCGACGACGCGCAGCGCGGATCGCGTGACCCTGCGCGCGCAGGTGGGCTTCTGATGCGGCGCGCACGGATCGGCGCTGCGCGGATCGTCGGCGCGCGGATCGTCGGCGCCGCGCTCGGCGCGCTCGCCGCGCTCGGTGCGTGCGACGGCGCGAGCCCCGATCCGGGCCTGGGCCTGTGGCTGCAGGTCCAGGGCGCGCAGCACCGCCCCGGCCCGTTCCCCGCGGACGAAGGCGGGCCGGCTGCGATCGACGTGCAGACGCGCCACGGCCAGATCCTGATCGATCGCATCAATGAGCCGCTCGACGCGACGCTCGATCCGGCCGCGCACGCCGCGGTGATCGGCATCGCGGGCTCGCCGGGGACGTGGCTCGTCCGCGCCGGCGCGCCCGACTCGGACACGCCGGGGCTGCCGAGCGCGAAGGCGGTGTTCGGCGTCGCGGACGGCTTCCCGCCCGGGCCGTTCACGCTCGTCGTCGCGGCGAGCGACGCGGACGGCCGGTTCGGCGCGCCGGCGACGACCGAGATCGTGGCGCTGCACGAGGTGCCGCCGGCCGAGCCGCTCGCGATCGGCCTCCTCTGGGACGGCGCCGCGGATCTCGACATCCACGTCGTCGATCCGCTCGGCGGCGAGGCGTGGTCCGACGATCCCAACACGTACGTGCCGCCGCCGCCCGGTGAGCCGATCGATCCCGAGGAGTACAAGCGGCACGGCATTCTCGATCGCGACGCCAACCAGAGCTGCCGCCGCGACGGGCGCCCGGCCGAGTACGTGATCTGGCGGCTCCTGCCGCCGCCCGGCGAGTACGTCGTGCGGGTCGACGCGCGCGCGATGTGCGGCGACGCGATCGCGCACTGGTCGGTCGTCGCGTACCGGATGGGCGAGCTGATCGGCGCGGCGCGCGGCGCGTCGACGGAGGGCGACGTCCTCCTCCCTCACGGCGCCGGCGCCGGCGTGCTCGCGCTGCGGTTCGCGCTGTGAGCCCAGCGCCGCCGAGCTCCCTCGCGGCCGCTGCCCTGGTCGCTGCCCTGGCCACGGCAGCGCACGCGCAAGCCCCAACGACCGCTGTCCGCGGCACGGTCGTCGATCGCGCCACCCGCGCGCCCGTGGCCGGCGCGATCGTCGCCGCGGGCGGCGAGCTCGTCGCCACCGGCGACGACGGCCGGTTCTCGCTCGCGCTGCCGCCCGGCGAGCACGCGCTCGAGATCAGCGCGCCGTGGCTGGTCACGCGGCGCCAGGTGCTCCGGCTCACCGGGCAGCCCGAGCTCGAGCTCGTGATCGAGGTCGACCCGGCCGCGAAGATCGGCGGCGAGGTCGTCGAGATCGTCGAGATCGCGCCGACGGCGCCGGGCGAGACCCGCGTCGCCGCCAGGCTCGCACGCGCCGTGCCCGGCGGCGGCGACGCCGCCAAGATCGTGCACTCGCTGCCGGCCGTGGCGCGCCCGCCCGCCGGCTCCGCCGAGATCGTCGTGTGGGGCGCCGCGCCGCGCGACACGCGCGTCTACGTGGACGGCGTGCCCGTGCCGGCGCTGTTCCACCTGGGCGGCTACCGCGCCGCGGTCGGCAACGACCTCGTCGGCGACATCCGGCTCACCCCCGCCGCGTTCGGCCCCGAGCGCGGCCGCGCGATCGGCGGCGTCATCGACATCGCGCTCGCCGATCCGGCCGCGGCGCCCGCGTGGCGCGTGCAGGCGGACGTCCTCGACGGCAGCGCCGCCGGCCGGCGCACGCTCGGCGGCGTCACCGTCGCCGGCGCGATCCGCCAGGGCTGGCTCGATCGCGCGATCGGCGCGATCGCCGATCCGGCGACGCTCGCGCCGAACGCGCCGCTGCCGCAGTGGACCGACGCCCAGATCGCCGCGCGCGCCGCGCTGCCCGGCGGCGCCACCGCCACCGGCTGGGTGATCGGCGCTCTCGACGCGCTCGATCGCACGCTCGCCTCCGACGATCCGGGCACGCGCACGACGCAGCGGATCGATCAGCGCATGCTGCGCGCGCAGATCACGCTCCGCCGCGACGCGCCTGCGGGCGGCGGCGCGGGCGACGACCGCGCCACCGTGTGGATCGGCCGCGATCACACCAACGACGAGCTCGCCGTCGGCATGCTCGAGGCGAGCCAGCGCACCCTCTTGTGGGTCGGCGGCGCGCGCGGCGCGCAGGAGCGGCGGATCGCGCGCACTGCGACGCTCACGCTCGGCCTCGACGTCGATGCCGAGCGCGCGCGGATCACGCGCCGGGGCTCGCTCACGATCCCGGCGCGCGAGGGCGATCCGCGCATCTTCGGCCAGCCGCCCGGCGACGACCTCGCCGCCGATCGCTGGGACGCCACGACGATCGACGGCGCGGGCCACGCCTCGATCGACGTGCGCGCCGGCCGGCTCACCCTCGCCGCGGGCGGCCGGCTCGACGGCTGGATGCTCGGCGCGAGCCGCAAGACGCCGCGCATCGGCACCACGCCCGGGATCGCGAGCCAGGAGATCCTGTTCACCGCCGCGCCGCGCGGCTCGGTGCAGCTCCGGCTCGCCGAGGGCGCCGTCGTCCGCTTCGACGGCGGCCGCTACCACCAGGCGCGCGCGGCGAGCGACGTCTCCGCCGTGTTCGGCACGCCGGACCTCGGCCTCGAGGAGGCGTGGCACGCGACGCTCGGCGGCCAGTGGCGGCGCGCGCCCTTCGCGATCGAGGCCGCCGCGTACGCGCGCTGGCTCCAGCGCCTCGTCGCGCGCGACCTCGCGGTCACGCCGCTCTTTGCGCAGGCGCTCACGCAGGGCGGCGCCGGCCGCGTGCTCGGCGTGCAGCTCACCGCGCGCGCCGTCGGCTGGCGCGGCCTGTCCGGCTGGCTCAGCTACACGCTCTCGCGCAGCACGCGCAAGGACGCCAACTCCCAGCCCGAGCGGCTGTTCGATCACGATCAGACGCACGGGCTCATCGCGGTGGCCGGCTGGGAGCGCGGGCCGTGGACCGTCGGCGGCCGGCTGCGCGCGTCGACCGGCGAGCCGCGCACCGGCGTGATCGGCGCGTTCTTCGACGCGCGCTCCGGCCGGTTCCAGCCGATCCGCGGCGCGCACAACGGCGTCCGCCTGCCCGCGTTCTTCGCCGCCGACCTGCGCGCCGAGCGGCGCCTCGCCCTCGGCGCGGCGCGCGCGTACGTCTACGCCGAGATCCAGAACCTGACCGGCCGCGCGAACGCCGAGGAGATCATCTACAGCGCCGACTTCTCCGAGCGCGCGTACCTGACGAGCCTGCCGCTCCTGGCGATCGGCGGCGTGCGGGTGGAGCAATGAGCACCTGCATGAGCACCCGCATGCGCCCTGCCCGCGCCGCGCTCGCGACTATCAACACCAGAGCGCTCGCTGAGCTCACAGCGCTCGCTACGCTCGCTGAGCTCGCCGCGTGCGCCGACGGGCCCGATCAGCGGCTCGCGATCGTCGACGCGCCGCGCGTGCTCGCGATCGTCGCCGAGCCGGCCGAGGCGCGCCCCGGCGCCGCCGTCACCTACCGCGCGCTCGTCGGCTCGCCCGAGGGCACGCTCGCCGCGGCGCCGCGCTGGTCGTACTGCACCGCGCCCAAGCCGCCCACCGAGGACAACGTCGTCTCGGCGAGCTGCGCGGCCGGCGACGCGCTATCGCCGCTCGGCGAGGCGCCCGCGGTGACCGCCGCGCTGCCCGCCGACGCGTGCACTCGCTTCGGGCCCGAGGTGCCGCCCGGCGACTTCCGGCCGCGCGATCCGGATCCGACCGGCGGCTTCTACCAGCCGGTGCGCGCCGACGCCCTAGCGCTGGTCGCGTTCGGGCTGTCGCGCATCACGTGCAAGCTCGCGAACACCACCGCCGACGTCGCGCGCGAGTACGAGCTCTCCTACGTCGCGAACCAAAACCCCACGCTCGAGCTCCCCGGCGAGGCCGCGCTCGCGGTCGTGCCGGCGCACGCCGACGTACCGCTCGTGGCGGCGTGGCCCGCCGCGGCCGCCGAGACGTACCTCTACTTCGATCCGCTCGCGCAGGCGCTCGTCACGCGCCGCGAGGCCATGCGGGTGTCGTGGTTTTCGACCGGCGGCGCGCTCGACGTGGACGCGAGCGCCGTCGGCGAGGACGATCCCGCTACCTCCGTCGCGGCCACCTGGCGCACGCCGGGGCCGGGCGCCGCGACCTTGTGGTTCGTGCTGCGCGACAGCCGCGGCGGCGTCGCGACGCGCGCCGTATCCGTGCTCGTGCTCGTCGAGTAGCTAGCGCGTGCCCCAGCGACCCTCGATCCAGACGTAGTAGTTCCCCTGCAGCTGCCAGCGGCCCGGGACCCAGACGCTGCCCGCGCGCTCGCGCTCCCAGTGGCCGTCGACCCAGTCCCACTTGCCGTTGACCCAGTTCCAGCGGCCGGAGATCCAGAGGAAGCCGGCCTTCCCGCCGGGGCTCTCGGCGCGCGGCGGCGGAGGCGCCGCCGTCGGGTACATCGGGTTCGCCGGCGTGACCGTCACGCCGCCCTGCGCGCCACCCGCCGCGCCGCCCCCGCCGCCCGTGCGGTGATCGCGGACCACCGGCCCGCCGCCGCCGCTGGTGACGACGGCGCCGCCGCCCGCGCCTTCGCGGTGATCGCGCACGACCACGCCGCCGCTCGCGCCACCGGCGCCCCCGCCGTAGTTGGGCGGCGGCGGCGGCGTGTGATCGGTATGCGTGTGCCCGTGCGTCTCGGTGACCGTCACGCCGCCGCGGGCCTGGCCGCTCATGTCGACGGTGCCGGCGGTCCAGTTGCCCTCGATCCAGTGCCACTGGTTCCCGCGCCGCTCCCAGCGCCCTTCGCTATACATCTGGCCGCGGCGCTCCGCCTCCCAGCGGCCGCCGATCCACACCCACTGGCCGCCGCGCCAGTCCCAGCGGCCCCGGAGCCAGACGTAGCCAGGGCGGGCCGAGACGGTCTCGACCTGCGGGGGCGGGGGCTCGCTCTGGACGACGACCGGCGTCGCCGAGACACGCATGGTGCCGCTGCCGCTCACCACGCAGGCGGGGACGCACGCGAGGGCGAGGCCCAGCGCGAAGAGGATGGTTCGAGAACGAGTCATTGGAGTCTCCTTTGGGGCCTTTGACGGCCATGTCCCTGGATCCCTTCAAGGCCAAGGCGTCCGTACTATTTCCCGGTCTCTCGGGGGTGTCAACGCGCGCACCCGTCACGGTCCAGTGATGCCGCGCACGCGTCGCCACCGAGGCGACGCCGCCGGTGATATACGACGCGCCGAAGCATCGGCGAAAGCCGCCCTCAGCGCTGATCTGCCCGCCCCAGCATGCCGGCCACCGCCGCGCTCGATCCGCGCACCACCAGCTCGCCACGGAGCACGACGCGGCGAACCGGCTTGTCCGGATCGGAGATGCGGTGCAGCAGGAGCTCGGCGGCCTCGCGGCCGATGGCGTAGGTGGGCTGCGCGATCACGGTGACGCCTGGCTCGACGAGCCGGGTCCAGGGCTGGTCGTCGAAGCCGGCGATCGCGACTTCTCCCGGCACGCGCCGGCCAGCGTCGCGCAGGGCCTGGGTGAGGCCGAGCAAGATGAGGCCGCTCGAGGCGAGGACCGCGTCGGGCAGCGACGGCCGGGCGAGCAGGACCTGCGCGACCTCGCGCGAGCGATCGGCCACCGGGGCCACGCCCACGGTCTCGGGGGAGAGGCCGTGCGCGGCCATGGCGGCGGTGTAGCCCTCGAGGCGCTGGCGCCCGGTGGCGCTGCTGGCGCCGTGCAGGAACAAGATGCGGCGGCGCCCGCCCTCGATGACGTGGGTGGTGAGGACGCGCGCGGCCTCGATATTGTCGAGCACGACGGCGTCGGCGACGGTGTCGGGATCGCAGCGGTCGACGAGGACGAGGGGAAACGGGTAGTCGGTAGCCCGGAATCCGGCGAGCCGGCGGAGGGACGGCGCGAGGATCACGCCGCTCACGTTCTCGTCGCGCATGAGCGCGAGGCAAGACTCCTCGCGCGCCGGATCCTCGTCGGTGTTGCACAGGATGAGCCGCATGCGCCGCTGGTACGCGACGTCCTCCACCGCGCGGCTGACCTCGGTGAAGAACGGGTTGCGGATGTCGGCCACGATGAGGCCGATGGTGTCGGTGCGGCGCGAGCGGAGGCGGCGCGCGGCGAGGTCGGGCCGATAGCCGAGCGCCTTCACGGCATCGAGCACGCGGCGCCGGATGTCCTCGCCCACGCTGGGATGGCCGGCCAGGACGCGCGACACCGACGCGACCGACACGCCCGCGCGCGCTGCGACATCCCGGATCTGCGTCATGCGTGTTCCGTGTGGCCGTGGCTATGCGGCCGCGTCACGCGGCGACCTCCACCTGAGGCTCGAGCGCGGTGACCTCGGCGTGGGTTCCGAAGGCCGTACCGTCGAGGCTGGCCGCCGCGGCGCCGCTGGCGACCGCCCAGCGGAGCGCGCGCTCCACCGGCATGCCCTGCGCGAGGCCCCAGACCATGCCGGCGACCATGGAGTCGCCGGCGCCCACCGGGTTGCGCTCGGTGATGCGCGGTGGGCGCGCCATCCAGCTCGATCGGCCGTCGGACAGGAGCGCGCCGCGCCGCCCGAGCGAGAGCAGCACGTACGAGACGCCCCTTGCATGGAGATCGGCGGCGGCATCGCGCGCGGCCCCGAAACCATCGCCGTCCTCGCTCGGATCCACCCGGCGGCCGGTGAGCTCGGCGGCCTCCGCCGCGTTGGGCTTGACGAGGAACGGCTGGGCCGCGCAGCCCTGCGCCAGCGCGGCGCCGCTCGTATCGAGGACCGCCCGCGCGCCGGCGGCTTGCACGATCCGGATCACGTCGGCGTAGATGCCCGGCGACGCTCCGGGCGGCAGGCTTCCGGACAGCACCCACCAGTCGCCGGGCCGGGCGAGCGCGCGGACCTTGTCGATCAGGCGTGCCTCCTCCGCCGCGGTGATCGTGGGCCCCGGCTCGTTGACCTTGAGGTAGCGCACGCCATCGACCACGGTCACGTTGGTGCGCGTCTCGCCGGCGATCTCGACGAAGTCGACGGCGATCCCGAGCTGCGCGAGACCGGCCGCGATGCGCCGGCCCGCCTCGCCACCGACGAAGCCGAGCGCCGTGCTCTCGCCGCCGAGCGCGCGCAGCGACCGCGAGACGTTGAACCCCTTGCCTCCCCAGTCCACGCGGTGGGCGGTCGCTCGCAGGACCTCGCCCAGCACGATCGACGGGACGGCGAGCTCCCGATCGATCGCGGGGTTGAGCGTCAGGGTGTAGATCACGGCTGCCAGTATCTCTCGAGCAGCGCTGCCTCGGCGGCGGCCGTCCATTCGCCGCTCGGCCCGAGCTTGGCCGCGATCTCGGGCTGGGTCTTCGCCAGCTCCTCGATGCCGGTGAGCGGGAGGCCGCGGACCTGGGGAAAGATCAGGATCTTGCCGGCGAACCGTCCGTCCATCATCGCGCGCATGCCCTCCACGGCCGCCTCCAGGCCGCCCACGGCGCCGACGGAGCGCGCCGGCGAGAGCTGGCCATCGAGGGTCTTGCCGATCACCACGGCCTGATCGGCGAGCGCGGATCCCGACGTGCCGGTGTACTGCGCGCCGTGCAGGTAGACCTTGGCGAGGTCGAGCGGCGCGTACGTGCCGTTGGGCACCCCGGCGAACAGCACGAGCATGCCGTCGACCGCCATGTGCGTCGCGGCATCGGCCATGACGTCGGCGACGGGAACGGAGACGACGACGTCGTCGGCGCCGCGTCCGCCGCTGTGCTCGGCGACCAGCTCGGCGAGCGACTGGTCGGGGCCGACCGGCACGAGGCGGCGTCCGCGCGACGCCGCGAGCGGCCCGAGCTGCGCGACCATCGCCGCGAGGCGGGCCGGATTGATGTCCGACGCGATCAGCACGGCGGGGCCGGCATCGAGCTCGAGGGCGCGCTGGATGTGCATCTGGCCCATCGGACCGGCGGCACCGACGAACAGCGCGACGCCGCCGGCGCGCAGCTCGCAGCGATTCCTCGCCTCGCCGTACGAGGCGCCAGCGTCGAGGCCGCGGTTGCCGAGGAACGCGATGTAATCGTAGTGGATGCGCCCCACGTCCACCTGCACGGGGCCATCGAGCGCCGCATCGCTCACCACGTTGAAGGTGCCACGCCGCGCGACGATCTTGGCGGCCTCGCCGACCGCGGCCGCCGAGCGTGGCCCCAGGAGGATCACGTCGTCAAAGCCCGCCCCCGCGGTGCGCGCGGCGCGCAGCTCGGCGTAGCGGTCGGGCGTGACGCCGTCCTCGACGATCACGGTGGCGCCGCGCGTGCGCGCCTGCGCGGCGACCTCCGCGGCAAGCCCCGGCGGGACATCGCTGAGCACGAACGTGGCCGGCGCCGCGAGCCCGGTGGTGCAGCGGTACGCCGTGGCGTCGCCGGGCTGACCGACGATCCACATCACGCCGCCGGCCTTGGGCGCGAGCCGGCGCCGCTGCGTATAGGCCGCCTCCACGCACGCCCACGGCTCGGTCAGCGCGGTCTCGGCGTATCCGAGATCGCCTTCGAGCGGCAGGACGTAGCTCTTGCCCTCGGCGTCGAGCACTTCGGGGCCGACCAGGTGGTACTGGGTCAGGCCGCCCGGGATCGTGTAGCCGTACGCGGTGCTCCGCCCCTGCAGGTAGATGTCCGGCTGGAGCGCGAGCCGCTGCCCGCTCGCGAACCGGTCCTGGAGCGATGCGCCGACGCGCATCACCGTGAGCGCGACCTCGTGGCCGAGCCGGGTGGGCTCCACCGCGAGGTCGCGATCGTAGAGCTTGGGGTGCCTGCTACCTTGCTTGATGAGCTTCACGTCGGAGAAGCACATGCCGACCGCGTCGACCCGGACGAGCAGCTGATCGGGTCCGGGATCCGGCACGTCGAAGCACTCCGGCTGGCCATCCCGACCGATGTTCTCGAGGCCCGCCCCGTACATGTTCCACGCCCAGGTCTGGGCCGGCACGGGAGCCCCGAGGCCCCGGTAGCGCTGATATGCGTCGCTCATGATGTCAGATCGCCTTTCTCCGGACTTCACCGGCGGTGTGACAGCGCAGAGCGCGCGCCGCGAGCTCGCGCGCGTGCTCGTAGGACAGCGCGCGGATGCGCGCCTTGACCGCGGCGACGGCCGGCACGTTCACCGATAGCTCGTCGAGCCCCAGGCCCACCAGGATCGGCAGCGCCACCGGGTCTGCCCCCAGCTCGCCGCACAGCCCCACCCACTTGCCGTGCGCGTGCGCCGCCTGGACGGTCATCTCGATCAGGCGCAGGACCGCGGGGTGCAGGCCATCGGCCTGCCCCGCCAAGGTGGGGTGGCCGCGGTCCATGGCCAGCGTGTACTGCGTGAGGTCGTTCGAGCCGATCGAGAAGAAGTCCACCTCCGGCGCGAACGCGTGCGCGAGGATCGCCGCGGACGGCACTTCGATCATGATCCCGATCTCCAGCACCGGCCCGGACACCTCGGCCACGACCTCGGCGAGCACCGCGCGCGCCGCGCGCAGCTCGTCGAGATCCGCCACCATGGGCAGCATGATGCGGAGGCGCCCCGCGCCGGCGGCGCCGAGGATCGCGCGCAGCTGTTCGCGCAGGAGCGCGGGCCGCGCGAGACACAGCCGCAGGCCGCGCACGCCGAGGAAGGGGTTCGCCTCCGCCGGCTGAGGCAGGTAGGGCAAGGGCTTGTCGCCGCCGACGTCGAGCGTGCGGACGATGACCGGGCGGCCGCCGAGCGCCGACGCGACCGCCGCGTACACCTCCCGCTGCTCTTGCTCGCTCGGCGGCAGGGCACGGTCGAGGAACAGAAACTCGGTGCGGAGGAGCCCCACGCCCTCGGCGCCCGCCGCCGCGGCCCGGCGCGCCTCCTCGGCGCTGCCCACGTTGGCCGCGACCTCGACGCGGTGGCCATCGCGGGTCACCGCCGGCTCGGCCGCCGCGCGCTCGTCGGCGGCGGCCTGCTCGCTGCGGGCGGCCTTCTCGGCCTGCGCTCGAGCGGCCTCGTCGGGATCGGGATCGCGCAGCGCGGTGCCCGCGTCGCCGTCGAGCACCATCGGCGTGCCGTCCGCCCACGCCAGCACCTCGTCTCCGGCCCCGACCACGGAGGGCAGCCCGAGCGCGCGCGCGAGGATCGCCGCGTGCGAGGTCGCGCCGCCCGCGGCGAGGCAGATCCCCAGCACGCGCCCCGGCGCGAAGGCCGTCGTCTGCGACGGGGACAGGTCCGGCGCGACCACGATCACCGGGTGATCGGGCAGCGCGGCGGGAGCCTCGGCGCCGCCGGCGAGCAGGCGGAGCACGCGCTCGATCACGTCGGTGAAGTCATGCGCGCGGGCCGCGAGGAGCGGATCGGCGAGGCTCGCCACCGCCGCGGCGCGCTCCTCGAGCGCGTCCTTCCACGCCCGCGCCGCGCCGGCACCGGCATCGACCCGCGCGCGCGCCGCGTGTGCGAGCTCGGGATCCTCCAGGAGCTCGATGTGCACGTCGAAGATCACCGCCTCCGCGCCGGCACCGCGGCCGGCGAGCTCTGCGCGGAGCACCGCGAGCTCCGCGCGCGCGGCGACCAGCGTGGCGTCGAGCCGGCCGTGCTCCTCCCCGGGGGAGCCCACCGCGTCGCTGACCTGCGCGCGCGACGGGCGGAGCTGGTGGATCGGCCCGATGGCCAGCCCGGGCGCCGCCGCGATCCCGCGGCGCCGCCGCGGATCCGCGGGCGCGGTCTCGGCGGCCCGCGCGGGCGCGGCCTCGGCGATGCGCGCAGGCGCGGACGCGACGGGCTCCTCGCCAAGCCCCGCGGCCACCGCCGCCGAGAGCGTGCGCAGCGCCTCCTCGCTGTCATCTCCCGCGACCTCGATCGAGATCGTGCTGCCCGGCTGAACGCCCAGCGTGAGCAGCGACGCCAGGCTCTTGCCATTGGCTCGCTTCGCGCCGTGGCGCACGCGGATGTCGCTCTGGAACCGCTTGGCGAGGTTCACGAACTCGCGGGCCGGTCGGGCGTGCAGCCCGGTCCGGTTCTGAATGACCAGCTCGGCTTCGAGGTTCATGTTCGCGCTCCCTCCGGGCCGCCTGGGCCGCTCAGGCACGCCACCACGCTCGCCGGATCGCTCGCCGCGAGCAGCTCGCGCGTGAGCGCCTCGTCTTCGACGACCTCGCCGAGCCGCGCGAGCACGTCGATATGCTCGTCGCCCACCGCGGCGATGCCGACCACCAGATAGGCGATCTCGCCGGGCTCCCACTCCACGCCCTGGGGCACCTGCAGCACGGAGATCGCCGTGCGGCGCACGAGCGACAGCGTGTCGAGGGTGCCGTGCGGGATGGCCACGCCGCTCCCCAGATACGTGGACATCGTCTGCTCGCGCGCGAGCATGCCGGCGACGTAGCCCGGCTCGACGCAGCCCGCGCGCACCAGGAGCTCGCCGGCCTGGCGAATCGCCTCGCGCTTGTCCGCCGCCACGGCGCCGAGCTGGACGAGATCGGGGGTGAGGACCAGCACGCCTAGGTCCCCTCCACGACGCCGCCGGACGTGAGCGTGTGCACCAGCGTGTCGAACACCGGATCGTTGAGGAAGTGGCTGAAGGCGAGCACCACCGCCTCCGGCGCCTGCTTGCGGACCACCTCCGCCAGCCCGCGATGCACGAGGACCAGGCGGGCATCGGCGGTGACCGCGCGCGCCGGCTTGTGCAGCACCTTCACCTTCGCGTCGAGCTTGGCCGCCTTGAGCTTCTTCTTGAGCGCGTTCACGCACATCAGGCTCGAGCCCATGCCGGCCTCGCACGCGACGATGATCGTATCTACCTGTGCAGACGGGATCGAGCTGGCCATGACGGATCTCCTTGCTGGGCTCGAGGCTAGGCGGCGGTCGCGACGGGAGCCGCTTCCGCCTCCTCGTCAGGGGCCGCCTCGCGAACCGGGAACAACCTCAGGATGAGCGAGCCGGACAGGAACGCGCCCAGAGCTCCCACGAAGACACCGAGGAGCACCGCGAAGTGCGCTCCCTTCGGGATGACGGCGAGGTAGGCGAAGATCGAGCCCGGCGATGGCGTCGCCACCAGCCCGGCGTCGAAGAGGACGAAGCAGAAGTCCGCCGCGATCCCGCCCACCCACAAGGAGACGATCATGATCGGGTGGGCGAGCACGTACGGGAAGTAGATCTCGTGGATGCCGCCCAGGAAGTGCACCACCATCGCGCCCGGCGCTGACTGCTTGAGCAGGCCCTTGCCGGAGACGTAGTAGGCGAGGAGGAGCCCCAGGCCCGGGCCCGGGTTGCTCTCGAGGAGGAAGTGGATGGCTTTGCCCGACTCGCTCACCTCGGTGAGCCCTGCGGGCGCGAGCACGCCGTGGTTCAAGGCGTTGTTGAGGAACAGCACCTTGGCGGGCTCGATGATGATGTCCGCGAGCGGCAAGAGCCGGTGTTCCACGAGCGTATCGACGCCGGCCCGGAACGCGTTGCTGACGACCTCCACGAACGGACCGACCGCCAGCTGCCCGAGCAGCACCAGCACCAGAGACAGGATGCCGGCGCTGAAGTTGTTGACGAGCATCTCGAAGCCCGACGGGATCCTGTCCTCGAGGGCCGCGTCGAGCTTCTTCATGAGCCAGCCGCCCAGCGGCCCCATGACCATGCCGCCGAGGAACATCGGGACGTCGGTACCCACCACCACGCCCATGGTGGCGACCGCGCCGACCACGCCGCCGCTCTTGTCGTAGACCAGCTTGCCGCCCGTGTAGCCGATGAGGACCGGCAAGAGGTACCGGATCATCGGCCCCACCAGCTGGGCGAACTTCTCGTTGGGCAGCCAGCCGGTCGGGATGAAGAGGGCCGTGAGGAGACCCCAGGCGATGATCGCCGCGATATTGGGGAGCACCATCGCAGCCAGAAAGCCGCCCACGCGCTGCAGCCGTTCTCTCATCGCGGCCATGTCCCCTGCTCCTTCGCTGTAATCGATTACATGAGCTAACTGCTCGGAACTTGTCTATTCTTCTCGTCGAACTCAGCCATCCAAGTAATCGATTACTTGAACGCCGCTACGCTTGCATGGCCCCGAAACATTGTCAAGCGCGAGACGCGCTACCGGCGCGGGGCGACGAGCGCGAAGCTCGGATCGCTCGGCCGGTAGGCGAGCACGACGAGGACGGCCGCCAGCGACAGGCCGGCCGCCAGGAAGAAGTGCGGGCTGTAGCCGATCGCGTCGACCGAGAAGCCCGACAGGGCGGTCGCGATGCTGCTCCCGATCACGACGACCGAGGCCTGGATCGTGTAGTCGGTGCCGGCATGCTCGGGGCGGCAGAAGTCCATCATCGCCGTGAACAGGGCCGCGGTCGCCATCCCCGACGTGACGTGCTCGACAGCGGAGATCGCGTAGAACATCTGCACCGACGGGAACTCGACGGCGAGCGAGATCGACGCGATCGCGAGTGTCTGCAGCGCGCCGAACACGAGCAGCGCGCGGCGGCGGCCGAGCCAGGGCGTCCATAGCCCGCCGATCACCGCGCCGAAGAGGCCGCAGCCAAAGCCGACGTAGCCGAGGATCTTGCCGATGTCACCCATCGACAGCTTCGGATCGGCCAGGCCCTGGTTCGCGAGCCTCCGGGCAGCCAGGAGCTGATCCGCCAGGTACGGCTTCAGCATGGCGCTCGCGGCCCACTCGCCGATCTTGAACACCGCGGGCACGGCGAGCCAGCGCCGGAGCCCGGGCCGCGCCAGCGCCGCGCCGAGGACCTCGAGCGCGCCGGACTTGACCGGCGTGGCCCTCGGCGGCTCGCGGTGCGCGAGGATCGGCACCGTCGTGGCGAGCAGGAGCACGCTCATCGAGAGGAACGCGGCGGTCCAGCCGGCGCGGTCGAAGACCCCCAGCATGAACCCGCCGCCGAGGATCATCCCGGTGCGGTAGCCGCCGACCTGGAGGCCGTTGCCGAGGCCGCGCTCGTGGACGCCGAGCACCTCCACGGCGAGCGCATCGGTGGCGATGTCCTGCGTCGCCGCGCAAACGTTGACGAGCAGCACGGCGACCGCGAGCGGCCACACCGCGCCGGGCGTCGCGGCCAGCGCGAGCGCGGCGAGGACCGCGCTGCTCGCGAGCTGCAGCGGCACGATCACCGCGCGGCGGCGGCCGAGCCGCGGTGCGTGCACGCCGTCCACGAACGGCGCCCACGCGAACTTCAGCGCCCACGGCAGCGACAGGAGGTGCGTGAGCCCGATCAGCGGCAGCGACATCCCCTGCTCGCGCAAGAGCACCGGCAAGGCCACCGTGAAGAAGCCGAACGGCAGGCCCTGGGCGAGGTACAGGCTCCCGAGGAGCAGCAGCTTCTTGCCCGTGGTCACGCCCCTGCGGTTGTACCGTGAGTCAAGACCTGTCCAACGATCGCTGGTCAGGTCTTGTCGAAGCGGCCTGCCGGCGCAGACGCCGGCTGCGCCTCACAGAGCAGATCGCCCGCGCAGACTCGGGCGCGGACCGCGCCGGGCTCACTCGAGCCGGCGGATCGGCGGCTCGACGGCGACGATCGACGCGGCGAGGGTCGGCGCCGCGCGCAGCTCGCTGGCCGGCGGGTGATCGATCGGCCGGAGCTGGCCGAGCTCGCGCTCGCACAGCTTCGACCAGTCGCCGAACCAGCCGAGCCGCTTGGACTGCTCGAGGCACACCTGGTAGGCGCTGATCGCCCCCCGCTCGAGCGGCTCGCCGACCTCCGCCATCCGATCGCAGAACGCCTCGATCTTGTCCTCGGCGAACGCGCCGGTCCGCACCGGCAGCGGGATCTCCGTCGTGAACAGCGCGTCCGCCTGGTTGTGCTGGATCTGCGCGAGCCGCGCGACCGCCCCGATCGACGTCGCGTTGTCGGTGGCCTGCCGCGCCACCTCGTACTTCTGGATCGCCACCTCGGCCGTCTGCTTGCGCTGCAGGAGCCACGCGTCGAAGCGGCGGAGGCTCTGGGCCTGGATCGCCGGCGCGGCCTTGTGGAAGTCGAGGTTGGCCGGCATCGCGATCGCGAGGAACGCCTCGTACTCGCGATCGGCCTCGGCGAGCCGGGACTGCGCGTAGTAGTGGCGCGCCGCCAGCTCCTCGGCGCCGAGCTTGCCGCCGTTGCCGCCCTTGCCGCCGTTGCCGCCGCCCTGGCCCGCCTTGCTGCCTTGGCCCCACGCCGCGGCCGCCGCCGCGAACGCGGTCATCGCGTCCCGCACCTTGCGCGCGTCGCGCGCGACCACGGTGAGCTTCGTCCGCGTCGCGTCGCCGCACTGCTTCTGCTCCGCGACGAGCCGCGCGTCGCGCCGGCCGATCGCGCGCTCGCGCGCCACCTTCACGCACGATCCATCGACGAGCGCCACCGGGCAGCTCGCCGCCCACAGCGCCAGGCCGATCTTGGCGTGCGCGATCACGCGGCGCTCGGCGCCGCCGGACTCGCCGAACCGACCGAGGTACGCGCGCAGGTGGCGGACGAGGCCGTCGGTGTCGCCGCGCTTCTCGTACACCGAGGCGAGCGAGAACATCGCGTCCGCCGCCTCCGCCGGGTGCTTGGCGCCGAACGCGTCGATGAAGAACTTCGTGTTCGCGATCGCTCTGGCGTCGTCGCCGAGGCCCTTGTTGAAGAACACGACTTCACTCATCACCTTCGGGGCGTCGGCCTCACCGGCGTACTTGCGCGCGTACCGCTCGAGGACGGCCGAGGCCTTGTCGTAGAACGCGGTGTCGCCGTACGCCTGACCGACGAGCGCGAGCGCCCGCGCCAGGTGCGGGCTCGCCGCGTAGTACTTCTCCAGGACCTCGAACGCGCGGATCGCGAGGCCGATCGACTTGCCCTTGTGGAAGCACACCATCGCGTTGTAGAGGACGCGGTCGTTCTCCGCGCGCTCGGGATCGCTGTTGTAGATCGTCATGTACCCCTGGCCGCACGCGACCCACTTCGCGAAGTCGCCCGACGCTTTCGCGGCCTCGCCGAGCGCGTGCGCGCGCTTCTCCATCGCCGTGTAGCGGAGGCCCGTCAGCACCTTGCGCAGCTCCGGCTTGTCCTTCAGGAACGCGGCGTCGCCGCCGATCCGCGCCGCCAGCGCGAGCATCTCGTCGTGGCGGCGCAGCCGGTTGTACGAGTCGAGCACGAGCTGCGCCGCGTACTCGGCGGTCTCGTGCGCCCGGTGCTTCTCGAGGATCTCGAGGAACAGCGGGATCGCCCGATCGTGGTGGTCGTAGCGGCGGTAGACGTTCGCCTTCAGGAACTTGATCCCGACCAGCTCGTCGTCGCCCGGATCGTGGATGTACGTGATGTAGAGATCGAACGCGGCCAGCATCTTCTGCTCGCGCTCCGGGATCGGGCGCGGCTTGGGAGCCGCCTCGTTCGCCTTGTCGTCCGAGGCCGCGGCCGCCGCCGCCGCAGCCGCCGCAGCCGTGTCGATCGGCCCGGCCTGCACCTTGGGGCGCGGATCGATGTCGAGCGCGTTCTTCCAGCCGAGCACTGCGGCGTACGCGGCCTCCTTGCGCGTGGGCGCGTCGACCTTGCCGGCGACGACGACGCGGGCGAACGCCTCCGCCGCGCGCTCCCACAGCTCCGTGGCGAGCCGCGGCTGCTTCTCGGCGACCGCGCGCGCCCACAGGAGCTCGGCGTGGAAGTACTGCGTCTGCGGCTGATCCGGCGCGCCCGGGAACGCGTCCAGGTAGACCCGGTACAGCCGATCGGCGTGGGCGAGCGTCGACGGATCCTGCGTCTTGGCGAACTCGGCATGGAACGCGCGCGCGTGGTCGCCCGCCATCGCGGCGGCGTTGTCGCGGCACTCCTCGGCATCGGCCGGAGGCAGCGTCCTGGCTGCCGCGAGCGCGCCGTGCACGCGGACGAGGTTCTCGATCTCGGTCACCCGATCGGCGTTGGTCGCGCCCGTGAGCGACAGCGTCGCCTGCGCGACCGTGTACTGCCACAGGCACACGTGCGCGTCCTTGGGGGCGCGCTTCATGAGGTCCTGGTACGTGACGATCGCCTTGCCGTTCTTGCCCTGGCTGAAGTAGTGGTCCGCGAGCTGCTCGAGCATCTTGAGCGCGGCGGAGTCGTCGACGCGCGCGAACGCGTTGTACGCGAGCTCCGCGCGGCCGATCTCGGCGTACGCGCGCACGTAGTCCTTCTTCGCGGCGCGGTTCAAGATCTCGTGCTTCGGCTCGCGCCGGGTCGCCTGCGCCACCTCGTAGAACCGCTCGAGCGCCTCCTGGGCCTGGCCCTGCTTGAGCGCGATCCAGCCCGTCTGGTACATCGCGTACCAGTACGCGGACGACTGCGGGAACTTCAGCACCATGCGGTACCGCTCCGCGGCGTTCGCCAGCTCGTCGCGCTCGAAGAAGTAGTCCGCGAACACGAGGTGCGCCTCGGGCACGTACTTCGAGCGCGGGTAATCCTTGAGCAGCCGATCGAAGATCGCGCGCGCCTCGTCGTACTTGCGCGCGCTCTTCAGCGTATATCCGTAATAGAACAGCGCCTGATCGAGCCGCGCGTAGTTGCGAAAGATGGTGTTGTCCGTGAGCTTCTTGTAGGTCGTCACCGCGCCCACGAGCGCGCGATACGCCTCCTTGGCCTGCTCGGCCGCCTTGGCCTTGTCCTGTGTCTTGCCATTGCCCATCTCGAGCTCCTGGCTCTTCAGGCGATAAAACCGGTTCTGCTTGGCGTATAGCTCGCCGAGGATGAAGTACAGGTTGGCCTTGTCGTTCCAGTCGCGGTCCGGCGTCTGCTTGATGAGATCGAGCAGGATCTGCTCCTGATCCGCGCGGAACGTCGTGAGCAGCGCCTGGAGGGAGAGCGCCGCGTCGCCGCTGATCGGCGCGCGCTCCTCCGCCGCGGCCGCCGCGGCCGGCTTGGGCGCGCCCGGCCGCGCGCGCTCCGAGAGCGCCGCGGTGGGCGCGGCCCCCTGCTTGCGCGTGTACGTGTGCTTCGGCTTGTCCTGCGCCGCCGCGGCCGGGTCAGCCGGCAACACGGCCAGGGGCGCCAGCAGCAGGGCCAGGATCTTGAGCTTGCAGGTCGACACGTGATCTCCGTTTCTCCGGCCAATGCCGGCGAGGCGACTCCGAAGACGCGGGCGGCCTCCCCCGGTTTCGTCACGCCCCGTCACGTCCTTGTCATCGGCACCGAAAAGAACGTCACGAGCAACCCCCGCGCGGCCGGCGTGTCCCCTCTACGATGGCGGCATGTCAGAACGCCCCGCCCGCCAGCGCCATCTGATCTCCTCCGGATCGCCGTTCGAGCCCACGATCGGCTTCTCGCGCGCAGTGCGCGTCGGGCCGTGGATCGCGGTCGCCGGCACGGCGCCGATCGCGCCGGACGGCTCCGTCGCGCACCCGGGCGACGTCTACGGCCAGACGCGGCGCTGCCTCGAGATCATGCTGCGCGCGGTCGAGATGGCGGGCGGCACGGTCGCCTCGGTGCTCCGCACGCGCATCCTGCTCGTCGACATCGCGACGTGGCGCGACGCCGCGCGCGCCCACGGCGAGATGTTCGGCGAGATCCGGCCGGCGTGCACGTTCGTCGAGATCAGCCGGCTGATCGATCCGGCGTGGCTCGTCGAGACCGAGGCCGACGCCTACGTCGACGCGCCCTGAGCCGCGCGCCTCGGGCGGCGCGCGCCGAGGGAGCTACCGTCATCCCGCAGGTGTATCGCCCTGGCCGTCGGCGAGCATGCACGGCGGGAAGCCCTTGCCCGACCCGTTACTCGCGCGAGATGGTGGAGCGTCCACGGATGCAAAGGGGTCATCTCCTCGGAGAGCGGTTCGAGATCGACCAGCGCGTGGCATCGGGCGGCATGGGCCAGGTGTTCCGGGCCCGCGACATGTGGAGCGGCGGCCTCGTCGCCGTGAAGATGCTGCACGGTGAGCCCGACACAAACCTGACGCGCTTCGCGCACGAGCGGCGGGCGCTCGCCGAGCTGTCCCACCCAGGCATCGTCCGCTACATCGCCCACGGCCTCACCGCCTCCGGCGAGCCTTACCTCGCCATGGAGTGGCTCGATGGCGAGGATCTAGCCGCACGCCTCGCGGGCGGCAAGCTCTCGATCGAGGACAGCCTCGCGCTCGCCGCCCGCGTCGCCGAGGCGCTCGCCGCCGCCCACGCGCGCGACATCGTCCACCGCGATCTCAAGCCGGGCAACATCTTCCTCGAGGGCGGCCGCGTCGCTCGCGTGAAGGTGCTCGACTTCGGCATCGCCCGCCTCGAGGACGCGACCCGCGTGACGCTCTCCGGCTCGATCCTCGGCACGCTCGGCTACATGGCCCCGGAGCAGGCCCGCGCCGTCCACGAGCTGGACGCGCGCGCCGACGTGTTCTCGCTCGGCTGCGTCCTGTTCGAGTGCCTCACCGGCACACCCGCGTTCGAGGCCGAGCACCCCATGGCGCTCCTCATGAAGCTCCTGTTCGCCGAGCCGCCACGGCTCGCCGACGTGCTGCCGGCTGCCCCGCCAGCGCTCGATGCGCTGCTCGCGCGCATGCTGGCCAAGGAGCCCGCGGACCGCCCGGCCCATGGCGGCGCGGTCGCGGAGGCGATCGCCGCGCTCGGCTCGCACCTCGGTGCGGGCGGCGCGGTCGCCGCGGCGCCGCCCGCCACCGGCCTGACCCTCGACGAGCAGCGCATGCTCTCGGTCCTCGTGGTCGGCGTCGAGGACGAGCCTTGGGGCCACGGCGAGCCGGCGGAGCCCGCGCCGCCCGAGGCTCGCGCCGCGCAGCGAGAGCAGGCGCTCCGGGAGAGCGCGGCCTCCTGGGGCGGGCAGCTCGAGCGGCTCCGCGACGGGTCCGTCGCCGTCGCCCTCGGCGGGGCGGGGCCCGTCACCGATCACGCCGCCCAGGCCGCGCGCTGCGCGCTCTGGCTGCGCACCCGCATCCCCGGCCGCCGCATCGCGCTCGCGACCGGCCGCGCCGACCGCACCGGCCGGATGCCGGCCGCGGAGACCATCGATCGCGCGGCCCGGATGCTCCTGGCCGGTTCCGGCGCGGCCGAGGCCGCCCCGCCGGCGGGAGACAGCATCGCGATCGACGAGATCACGGCCGGCCTGCTCGACGCGCGCTTCGACGTCCGGGAGCACGACGCGGGATATGCCCTGCACGGCGAGCGCGAGATCGCCGAGGGCACCCGCTCGCTGCTCGGACGCGCCACCCCCTGCGTGGGCCGCGATCCGGAGCTGCAAGCGCTCGAGCAGCTCTTCGAGGAGTGCACCGAGGAGCCGGTCGCCCGCGCCGCGCTCGTCACCGCGCCGCCGGGCACCGGCAAATCGCGCCTCGCCCAGGAGCTCCTGCGCGCCGTCTCCGCGCGCGGCGCGCCCGTCGCCGTCTGGATCAGCCGCGGCGAGCCCCACCGCGCGGGCTCTGCCTTCAGCCTGCTCGCGCAGCTCCTCCGCGGCGCCTGCGGGATCGCCGACGGCGAGCCGCCAGACGCGCAGCGCGAGAAGCTCGCCGCGCACGTCGCCGCCCGGGTCGACGCGCCCGCGCGCCGCCACGTCGCCGAGTTCCTCGGCGAGATCATCGGCGCGCCGTTCCCCGACGGGGACAGCCTGCCGCTCCGCGCGGCGCGCCAGGACGCGCAGCTCATGAGCGATCAGCTGCGCGCGGCGTTCCTCGAGCTGCTCGCCGCCGAGCTCGGAGCCCAGCCCGTGCTGATCGTGCTCGAGGACCTGCACTGGGGTGACCGCCCGACCGTGCAGTTCCTCGACGCCGCCCTGCGCGATCTGCGCGAGCGGCCCCTCTTCGTCCTCGCCCTCGCCCGCCCCGAGGTCCGCGAGCTGTTCCCCAGGCTCTGGGACGAGCGGCCGCTGCTCGACCTCTCCCTCAAGCAGCTCGGCAAGAAGGCCAGCGAGCGCCTCGTCCGCCACGTCCTGGGCGACACCACCGAGCGCGCGCTCGTCGACCGGCTGGTGCGGCTCTCCGAGGGCAACGCGTTCTACCTCGAGGAGCTGATCCGCGCCGCCGCCTCTGGCCAGCGCGACGACCTCCCCGAGACCGTCGTCGCCATGGTGCAGTCGCGGCTCGCCGCGCTCGACGACGACGAGCGGCGCATCCTGCGCGCCGCGTCCATCTTCGGCGAGGTGTTCTGGCCCGGCGCGCTCACGCGGCTCGTCGGCGGCGCCGCCCGCGCAGCCGCGATGGCGGAAGCGCTCGAGGAGCTGGTCGATCGCGAGCTGATCTTTTCGCGCAAGCAGGGCCGCTTCCCCGGCGAAGCGGAGTATGCGTTCCGCCACGCGCTCTTGCGCGAGGGCGCGTACGCCACGCTCACCGACGAGGATCGCGCGCTCGGCCACCGCCTCGCCGGCGAGTGGCTCGAGCAGCACGGCGAGCCAGATCCGCTCGCGCTCGCCGCGCACTTCGAGCGTGGCGGCGACCGCGCGCGCGCCGGCCTGCACTACCTGCGCGCGGCCGAGCTCGCGTGCCGCGGCGGTGATTCACCGGCCGGCATCGCGCGGGTCACGCGCGCGCTCGACTGCGGCGTGCCGGGCGAGCTCCGGACGCGCTGCCTCGGCATGCTCTGCGAGCTGTACTTCTTCACCCGGACCTTCCACAGCGACGCGCTCGCGCATGCCGAGGAAGCAGTGCAGATCGCGCCGCGCGGCGCCGCGGCCTGGAGCCAGGGCCTGGCGATCAAGGTCATGCACAGCCTCGTGGCCGGGAAGCTCGAGGAGCTCATGGCGCTGCTCGCGCTGGCGGGCGAGACCGAGCCCGCGCCGGGCGCGGTCTCGCCGTGGACGCTCTGCCTCTGCGCCGGGGTCTCCCTGCTCGATCTCCTGGGCCGCTTTCGCGCCGCGCATCAGCTCCTGCAGAAGCTCACGGCAGGCGTCCGCGCCGCCGGCGATCAGGAGCCGATCGCAGCGGCGCAGGTCCACGGGCTCCAGGCAGCGCGGATGGCCTACGCAGAGGAAGATCCCATGCAGGGGCTCGTGCACGCCGAGGCGTACTCGCGCCTGGCCCAAGCCATCGGCCATCGACGGTACGTCGAGTACGCCAAGATCGTCATCGGCACGAACCTCTGGTGCCTCGGCGCCTTCGCGGGCACCGATCGCTTGCTCATGGAGGTCAACGTGTCCGACAGCGAGCTCGGCATGGGGCTCTCCCACCGGCTCTTCGTGCCGATCTGGCTGCTCGCCGATCTGGACAACCTCGACGAGGCGCGGCGGTGGGCCGATCGCCTGATCGAGGCGGGGCGGACGCGGCGCATGCTGCTCGACGAGAGCCGGGGCCGCTGGGCGCTCGCCGAGGTGCTCCGGCGAGCCGGCGAGCTCGAGGCGGCGGACGCCGAGATCCAGGCCGCCCTCGCGATCCTGCGCCGGGCCGCGCCGCGCGATCTGCCCGGCGCGCTGGCGACGCTCGCCGCCGTGCGGCTGGCGCAAGCGCGGCCCGCCGAGGCGCTCGCCGCAGCCGTGGAGGGCGTCGCGGCGTACGAGGCCATGGGCGCCTGCGGCTTCTTCCGCGGCGCCTTCCTGCGCCTGGTCCACGCCCGCTGCCTCGAGCTCGAGGGCGACTACGAGGGAGCCATGGCGACCCTCGCCGCGGCGCGCGCGCGCCTCTTCGCCATCGCCGCCAAGATCGACGATCCCGCGTACCGCGAGAGCTTCCTCGAGAGCGTGCCCGAGAACCGCGAGATCCTGGCGCTCGCGCGGCAGTGGCTGGACCCGGACGCGCCGAGCTGACGCGGAGCGGCAGCGCGTCGCGTGCTTCCCGCCCCTGCACCGGCCGCACGGCATCATCCCGCAGGTATGTAGCCGCGGCGTCGCCTCCCGACCTGTGATCTCGCGCGGCTCACGTCCTTGCTCGGGCCACCGCCCGCGCGCGAAGGTTAGGTCGGTATCACGGATGCGAAGGGGTGACCTCCTCGAGGCGCGGTTCGAGATCGATCAGCACGTCGCCTCGGGCGGCATGGGCCAGGTGTTCCGCGCCCGCGACCTGCAGCGCGGCGAGCCCGTCGCCGTGAAGATGCTCCACGGCGATGTCGACGCGCACCTGGCGCGCTTCGATCGCGAGCGGCGGGCGCTCGCCGAGCTGTCCCATCCCGGCATCGTCCGCTACGTCGCCCACGGCCTCGCCCCCTCCGGCGAGCCCTACCTTGCCATGGAGTGGCTCGACGGCGAGGACCTGGCCGCCCGCCTCGCGCGCAGCAAGCTCTCGCTCGAGGACAGCCTCGCGCTCACCGCGCGCGTCGCCGAGGCGCTCGCCGCCGCCCACGCACGCGACATCGTCCACCGCGATCTCAAGCCCAGCAACATCTTCCTCGTCGATGGCCGCATCGATCGCGTGAAGGTGCTCGACTTCGGCATCGCCCGCCTCGAGGACGCCACCCGCGTGACGCGCACCGGCTCGATCCTGGGCACGCTCGGCTACATGGCCCCGGAGCAGGCCCGCAGCGGCCAGGCGCTCGACGCGCGCGCCGACGTGTTCTCCCTCGGCTGCGTCCTGTTCGAGTGCCTCACCGGCGCGCCCGCGTTCCAGGCCGAGCACCCCATGGCGCTCCTCATGAAGCTCCTGTTCGCCGAGCCACCGCGGCTCGCCGAGGTGATGCCCGCCGCACCCGCCGCGCTCGATGCGCTGCTCGCGCGCATGCTCGCCAAGGAGCCCGCGGAGCGGCCGGCCCATGGCGGTGCGACCGCGGAGGCGCTCGCCGCGCTCGGCCCCGCGCTCGCCGCGTACACCGCGACGGCGCCCGCCATCGGCCTGACCCTCGACGAGCACCGCATGATCTCGGTCCTCGTCGTCAGCGGCGAGGACGCACCGCCGAGCCCCGGCGAGCCGGCCAGCGCCGAGGCCCAGCGCGCACAGGGGGCGCAGACGCTCCGGGAAGGTGCGGCGTCCTGGGGCGGGCGGCTCGAGCAGCTCCGCGACGGCTCGGTCGCCGTCGCGCTCGGAGGCACAGGCCCGGTCACCGATCACGCCGCGCAGGCGGCACGCTGCGCGCTCTGGCTGCGCGGCCGCCTGCCCGGCCGGCGCATCGCGCTGGCGACCGGGCGCAGCAACCGGACCGGCACGGTGCCCACCGCACAGGCCATCGATCGCGCGGCCAGGATGTTGCTGGCAGGCGCGGGGCACGAAGCGGCCGGCGCGCCGGCACGGGACGACATCGCGATCGACGAGGTCACCGCCAGGTTGCTCGACGCGCGCTTCGACGTCCGCGAGCGCGACGCACGGTATGCTCTGCACGGCGAGCACGAGCCCGTCGAGGAGACCCGCAGGCTGCTCGGACGCGCCACCCCGTACGTGGGCCGAGACGCGGAGCTCCGCACGCTCGAGCAGCTCTTCGAGGAGTGCACCGAGGAGCCCGCAGCCCGCGCCGCGCTCGTGACCGCCCCGCCGGGTGCCGGCAAGTCGCGCCTCGCCCAGGAGCTCTTGCGTTCGGTCCGGGCCCGCGGCGAGCCCGTCGCGATCTGGATCGGTCGCGGCGAGCCCCACCGCGCGGGCTCCGCCTTCAGCCTCCTGTCGCAGCTCCTCCGAAGTGCCTGCGGGATCTTCGATAGCGAGCCGCCCGACGTCCAGCGGGGCAAGCTCACCGCGCACGTCGCCGCCCGGATCGACGCGCCCGCGCGCCGGCGCGTCGCCGAGTTCCTCGGCGAGCTCGTCGGGGCGCCGTTCCCCGACGACGACAGCCTGCCGCTCCGGGCAGCGCGCCAGGACGCCCAGCTCATGCACGACCAGCTGCGCGCGGCGTTCCTCGACCTCCTCGCAGCCGAGGTCACAGCCCACCCCGTCTTGCTCGTGCTCGAGGATCTGCACTGGGGCGACGGTCCCACTGCGCAGTTCGTCAGCGCCGCCCTGCGCGCCCTGCGCGAGCGGCCCCTGTTCGTCCTCGCCCTCGCCCGCCCCGAGGTCCACGCGCTGTTCCCGAAGCTCTGGGAGGATCGCCCGCTGCTCGACATCTCGCTCAAGCAGCTCGGCAAGAAGGCCAGCGAGCGCCTCGTGCGCTACGTGCTCGGCGATACCGTCGAGCGCGATCTCGTCGACCAGATCGTGCGGCTCTCCGAAGGCAACGCGTTCTACCTCGAGGAGCTGATCCGCGCCGCCGCCGAAGGCCAGCGCGACCACCTCCCCGAGACCGTCGTCGCCATGGTGCAATCACGCCTCGACGCGCTCGACGACAATGCCCGGCGCATCCTGCGTGCCGCTTCTATTTTTGGCGAGGTATTCTGGCCCGGCGCCATCGGGCGGCTCCTCGGAGTCGTCCCGCGCGCGGCTGAGCTTGCGCAGCACCTCGAAGAGCTGGCCGACCGCGAGCTGATCTTCAAGCGCAAGCAAAGCCGATTCCACAGCGAGGAAGAGTACGCGTTCCGCCACGCCCTGCTGCGCGAGGGTGCCTATACCATGCTGACTGACGAAGATCAGGCGCTCGGCCACAGGCTAGCAGGCGAATGGCTCGAGCAGCACGGGGAGCAAGATCCGCTCGCGCTCGCCGAACACTTCGAACGCGGAGGAGACGGGACGCGCGCCGGCCTCCACTACCTGCGTGCGGCAGAGCAAGCCTGCCGGGGTGGCGATTCAACCGCCGTTATTGCACGGGCGAAGCGCGCGCTCAGCTGCGGCATGCCGGACGAGCTTCGCACTCGATGCCTCGGCATGCTGTGCGAGCTGCACCTTTACATGGATCTCCAGAGCGAAGCGCTTCCCTATGCCGAGGAGGTGCTACGGGTCGAACAGCGAGGCACCGGGCCCTGGAGTCAAGGCATGCTGATCAAGATCGTGCACAGCGTGCGAGCCGAGAATCTCACAGAGTTCGAGATCTTGCTCAGAATGGCAGGAGAAACTCCGCCTGCGCCGGATGCTGCCGCTCCCTGGACTCTCTGTGTCGCTACAGGAATCTTCCTGCTCGACCTCCTGGGACGCCTTCGCGCCTCAGCACATCTCCTCCAGGTGCTCGCTACAGCTATCCGATCCGCCGGCGATCGCGAGCCGATCGCATCGAGTGTCTTCCACTCCTTCCTCTCACTCCGAATGGCTTATGCGGAAGAAGATCCGATGAAGGGGCTCGAGCACGGAGAGACGGTCGCACATATCTCCGGGACGACGGGTCAGCGACGATTCGCGGAGGTCGCGAAGATCTTCATTGGAATGAATCGATGGCACCTCGGTGCCCTCGCAGACACAGATCGCATGATCATGGATGCGACCCTGTCGGATAACGAGTTCGGATTGGCCTCCGCCTACCGGCCTGTCGTGCTGGCATGGCAGCTCGCCGACCGCGGCGAGCTGGACGAGGCGCGGCACTGGGCCGGTCGGCTGGTGGAGGCCGGCCGAGCTCGACGCTTGCCGCTCGACGAAGGACGCGGCCACTGGGTGCTCGCCGAGGTGCTCCGCCGAGCGGGCGAGCTCGAGGCTGCGGACACCGAGATCCAGGCCGCCCTCGCGATCCTACGCCGGGCTTCGCCCCTCGATACGCCCGGCGCCCTGGCCACGCTCGCCGCCGTGCGCCTGGCGCAGGCGCGGCTCCCCGAAGGGCTCGCCGCGGCCGAGGAGAGCCTCGCGGCGTACGAGGCCATCGGCGCCTGCGCCTTCTTCCGCGGCGCCTTCTTGCGCCTGGTCCACGCCCGCTGCCTCGAGGTCGTGGGCGACTACGACGCCGCCAGGGCGGCCATCGCCGCCGCGCGCGCGCGCCTCTTCGCCATCGCCGCCAAGATCGACGACCCCGCGTACCGCGAGAGCTTCCTCGAGGGCGTCCCCGAGAATCGCGAGACGCTCGCGCTCGCGCGGCAGTGGCTGGACCCGGCCGAGCCGAGCTGATCTCGGCGTAGCGCACCCGCGCGGCCCGAGGTGTCGGGGCCGGCCGACATCGCCCCCAGGCGGTGTCGGCAGGGGCCGCCAGCGGGCGAGCCAGATCTTGCCTGCGCCGGCCCCGATCCGCGCGTTTCGGCGCGCGGCATGTCGGCTGCATTGGCCGGTGCCAGTCTCCAGAAAGGCAAGCACCATGGCTACTTATGCACGCGAGCTCCTCGGGAAGGGTATGTGGCCGGCAACGCAACACGCGGAGGCGGAGGCCCCGCCGCGCGCCGGAGCAACGCGAGCCGGGAGGCGCGCCGCGCTCGCCCTGAGCGTGCTGCTCCCGCTCGCGGTCGCCGGGACGGCGCGCGCCGATTCTGTCCTCTCTCGCGAGCAGAGCGTCGTCCTCGCCCACCCCGAGGTCCGCGGGCTGCTCCGCAATGGCGACCACCGCGTGGTCACCGGCGTGAACCCGGCCGGAGTCACGTGGCTCGTCGTCGAGAAGCTCGAGAACGGCGCGCCAGCGTGGCAGTTCTGGGTGCAGAGCGCGCTGTGGGGCAGCTGGAGCGTCCCCGTCGGCCGTGACCTCACGGACATCCGGCTCGACTCGTACCGCGGCGGCATCGTGACGTTCGCCGCGCGCCACCAGAACCGCGACTGGCTGAGCTGCAAGATCGACACGCGCGGATCGCAGTGGGGCGCGGCCTGCACGGGCAATTACACCGGCCCGGTGCCGCAGCCGCCGCCGTCCCCGCCAGCTCCACCGCCGCCGCCACCGCCGCCCCCACCGCCGCCGCCGCGCTGGAGCACCGATCCGCAGGTGATCGGAGCGTGCGAGCGCGCGTTCACGAGCCCGGCCGCCGAGCAGGCCTGCGTCCAGGCGGTGGCGTACTACCGCTACAACCCCGCGAGCCTGATCGAAGCCTGCGACCGGGCGACGACGAGCGACGGGCCGGGGCTCGAGTGCGTGCGCAGCGCGGGCGCGGCGAGCGCCGACCCGGCGGCCGTGGTCGAGGCCTGCGACCGGGCGACCATGAGCGACGCGGCCGTGGTCTCATGCGTCGCTGCCGCCGTCGGCCTCGCGAGCGACCCGCTGGGGACGATCAGCCAGTGCGACCGCTCCACGACCGGCGACGCCAACAAGGTGGCCTGCATCCAGCGCGCGCCGCACATCCCGTAGCCATTGCCGCCTCGCGGATACAAACCACAACTTGGAAGGGGAGGACTGTATGAGGCAGTGTCTGGTTTCGAGCGCAGTGGCCCTCAGCGGTGCATGGATGGCCGTGGGCTGCAATTCCTTCGATGGGCAGCCCGGCCCCGAGCTGCCGGCGGCCGCGACCGAGGTATCGGCGCTGGAGAGCGGCGATACACTCGTGATCTACGACGAGGCCCTGAGCGCGGGCTGGAATGACTGGTACTCGTGGGAGGCCACGCAGGACCCCGGCGCGACCACGCCGGCCGCGCATCACGGCACCAAGTCGATGGCCGTCACCTTCGCAGGTCCCTACCGGGTCCTCGAGCTTCGCCCCGGCGCGCCGATCAGCGTCGCACCGTACAAGGTCGTGAGCTTCTGGGTCCATGGCGGCTCGGCCGGCGGCCAACAGGTCAACCTGCAGCTCCGCGATGGCGCGGGCACGCTGGGCGCGCAGGTCCCCATCACCATCACCGCGGGCCAGTGGACGCGCGTCGATGCCCCCCTCGCCACGCTGCTCGGTGCCGGAGCGCAGCTCAAGGGCATCCGGCTGCTCGAGAAGAGCGGCAGCGCGGCACCGCCCACCTTCTATGTGGACGAGCTGTCCCTCGCGCCCGAGCCCCCGGCGCCCCCGGCGCTCTCGCTCTCGGTGGATGTGGCCGCGAACCGAAAGGCGATCAGCACCGATATCTATGGGATCAACGGCAACATCAGCCAGGACATGGCCCAGACGCTGCGCCTGCCCGTCCGGCGCTGGGGCGGCAACGCCGCGAGCCGCTACAACTACGAGCTCGACGCCACCAACGTCGGCAGCGACTGGTACTTCGAGAACGTCCCCAGGACCGTGCCCGTCCCGGCGGCCCCCAAGGACGGCTCGGCCGCAAACCAGTTCATCCAGCGAGATCGACAGACGAGCACGCGGACGCTCATGACGGTCCCGCTCCTCGGCTGGGTGGCCAAGGACAACTTCTCGTGCACGTTCGACGCGACCCGGCGGGACGCAAGCGGCGCCCCGGTCTTCGGTCCGCAGCAGGCCTATGACCCGCTGCCGCAAAGGAGCCATTGTGGCAATGGCGTCCTGCTGGACGGGACGCTGATCCGAACCACCCAGGAGCAGAAGGAGTATGCCAATCGAGCGGTGACTCCGCTCTTCGTGGAGAGCTGGGTCGGATACTTGGTGTCGAAGTTCGGCCGGGCGAGCGACGGCGGCGTGGCCTTCTACAACCTGGACAACGAGCCCATGCTGTGGAACGACACCCACCGCGACGTGTTCTCCGACCCGCTGAGCTACGACGGGCTCCGCGATCGGACCTATCAGTACGCCGCGGCCATCAAGGCTGCCGATCCCACGGCCAAGACGCTCGGCCCGGTCGCGTGGGGCTGGGACGAGTACCGCTACTCTGCGCTGGACAGGGTGGTCTCCCAGCAGTGCCTGAATGAAGGCAAGACGAAGTGGTGGGAGTGCACCCAGGACCGCAAGGCCCACGGGGACCTGCCGCTCGTGGCCTGGTACCTCGCAGCGATGCGCGCGTACGAGCAAGAGAACGGAGTCCGGATCCTCGATTATCTGGATCTGCACTATTATCCCGAGTCCCCGGGCCTGTCGCGGCAGCCGGCCGGGGACTCGATCATGCAGGCCAAGCGCCTGCGCGCCACGCGCTCGCTGTGGGATCCGTCCTACGTCGACGAGAGCTGGATCAGCGAGCCTGTCCAGCTCATCCCGCGCATGAGGCAGTGGGTCAATCAGTATTATCCGGGGACCAAGCTCGCGATCACGGAGTACAACTTTGGCGCGCTGGATCACATCAACGGCGCCCTGGCCCAGGCCGACGTCCTCGGCATCTTCGGCCGCGAGGGTTTGGACCTGGCCACGCTCTGGTGGTACAGCGACGCCCATCAGCCGGAGTTCAATCTGTCTCACCCCGGCGCCTTCGCGTTCCGCGTCTACCGCAACTACGACGGCGCCGGTCACGGCTTCGGCGACCTCGGCGTGCAAGCCGCGAGCACCGACGCCGGCCAGCTGACCGTCTACGCCGCCCACCGCACCATCGATGGGGCCTTGACCATCGTCGTCATCAACAAGTCCGGCCAGGCGCTCACCGCGCCGCTGAACGTGAGCAACTTCGCGCCGGCCGGGAGCGCGCAGGTCTTCCGCTACAGCGGCGCGAACCTGGGCGCGATCGTCCGGGAGGCCGATCAGCCGGTGGCCGGCACCAGCTTTGCGGCCACCTACCCGCCGAGCAGCATCACGCTGTTCGTGCTCCCCGGCGGCTGATCCCGGACCAGCCGAGCTGCGCGGGCTCCGTTTTAGCCTCCTGTCGCAGCTCCTCCGCGGTGTCCGCGGTGCCTGCGGGATCTTCGACCCGGACGAGCTGAGCTGACCTCGGCGCAGGCCGCGCCGCCACCCAGGGATCGGGGCCGTCCGACATCGCCCGCGGCCGATGCCGGCAGAAGCCGCCAGCGCCTGTGACGGCGCCGCGCGCGCCGTCGCTGGTGACGCGCATTTCGGCGCACGGCACGTCGGCTGCAATCACGAAAAGACGAGTCGTCAACAAGCGACTGCAACAACAAACCTCGAATCAGGGAGAAACGACAATGAAGATTCTGATCACGCTACTGTTTGCCTTTGTTGCGATGAGCGGTGTCGTCAAGGCCGCGGGGTCCGGCACGGCTCCGGAGCACAGCGCGGAGGCGGCGACACGGCCGCTGCCGGCGGAGCGCACGGCACCCGATGGTGCCGGCGCCCTCGAAGCGCTCTCGCCGGACGCGCCCGGCGGAGGCGGCAGCACCTACGCGTTCCAGTGGCAGATGCTCCCGGAGGGCGCCGGCTACTTCGGCGAGGCCATGCCGATCGTCCCCGTCACGGTCACCGAGCTGGCGGCGACGTGCATCCAGTCCGAATGCGCCGCCGAATGCAACGCCGCTGGTTGCGCGGGCGGGGTGTGCGTCAACGACAGTTATTGCTCCTGCGTGAAGTGCGACTTCTAGCGCGAGCGCGATGATGGGTCCTCGCGGTGCGTCGGCTCGGGCCGACATGCCGCAGGCCAGTGTCGGCCCGAGCCGCCAGCGCCTGAGACGAACCGCGCGCGCGGCCTCACGAAAGACGCGCACTTCGGCGCACGGTACGTCGGCTGCAATCACGAAATGGTGAGTCGCGACCAAGCGACTGCAACAACAAACCTCGAATCAGGGAGAAACGACAATGAAGATTCTGATCTCGCTACTGTTTGCCTTTGGTGCGATGAGCGGTGTCGTCAAGGCCGGGGAGCTCGGTAAGGCTCCGGCGAGCAGCGCGGAGTCGGCGACCCTGCCGCTGCCGGCGGAGCGCGCGGCACTCGACGGGGCCGGCGCCCTCGAGGCGCTCTCGCCGGACGCGCCCGGCGGAGGCGGCGAGTCGCTGCAGGCGTGCTGGTGCGCCACGTACTGCCAGCAGAAAGGCCAGGGCTGCTTAGCGGAGTGCGATTACGATTCGGGCGACTGCTGGTGCGAGGGCAAGTGCCGCTGAGCGCCCGGATCGAGCCACCGGCCCGCCCCCGCTGGCTCGCTTCCTGACCTCGCCCATGCCGCCGCGGCCGGCGAGCCGCTCGATCACGAACCGATCGGCGAGGATCCCCGCGATCTCGGCCGGCACGTCCGCCCCTTCCGTCCCGCCCGGCGCCCCCCCTGCGGGCGCCTCGCCGTAGTAACGGCTCGCGCTCATCCTCGTCGTCCCCTTGGGTGAATCGCCGTGACCGCGAGCCTCGATCACGGTTTCTTCCAGCCTTGCACTTGGTCGAACCAGGTGGTCGCTTCCACCGTGCATGGGGCGACCCCACGCATGTCCGCCCGACAGCGATCACGCCGGCCGTGCCATGATGGTCACAAAACGATGGCAGTAGATCGTGAAGAGACCGCTGCGGCCGCGGAGCGAGACTTCTATCGCCGCCTCCTGGATCTGAGCAGCGCCGCCGAGCCGGAGCCGCTGCTCGCGGAGGCGCTGGCCGCGATCGTCGGGTTCAGCGGCGCGCAGATCGCGTACCTCGAGCTCCACGATCCGGCCGATCCGGATCCGGCGGCGCCGGGCTACTGGAAGGCGCACGGGTGGAGCGACGCCGAGCTCGCGCAGGTCCGGTCGGTGATCTCGCGCAGCATCATCGCCTCGACGATGTCGGCCGGCCGCATGGTGTCGACGCCAGCGGCGGTCGCGGATCCCTCGTTCCGCCAGAAGGCGAGCGTGGCGCGCCACGAGATCCAGGCCGTCCTGTGCGCGCCGATCGGCCGGCCGGCGATCGGCGCCTTGTACCTGCAGGCGAACCAGGCGAGCGATCAGTTCCTGCTGCAGAACCAGGGTGCCGTCGAGGTCTTCGCGCGACAGCTCGCGATCGTCGCCGATCGGCTGCTCGCGAGCCGCGAGCCGCGCGAGCAGGCGGACGCGACCCGCACGGTGCGCCAGCGGTTCCGGTGCGAGGGGATCGTCGGGCGCTCGCCCGCGCTCGCGCGGGTGCTCGAGGACGCCGCCGCCGCGGCGCCGAGCCGGACCACCGTGCTGATCACGGGCCCGGCCGGCACCGGCAAGTCGGCGCTCGCGCGCACGATCCACGCCAACAGCCCGCGCGCGATGCGCCCGTGCATCGAGGTCAACTGCGCCGCGATCCCCGAGGGGCTGTTCGAGAGCGAGCTGTTCGGCGCCGAGGCGGGCGCGGCGAGCGGGATCACGCGGCGGATCACGGGCCGCGTCGCGGCCGCGCGCGGCGGCACGCTGTTCCTCGACGAGATCGGCGAGCTGCCGCTCGCCACGCAGGCCAAGCTCCTGCAGCTCCTGCAGGACCGCGTCTACTTCCCGCTCGGCACCTCCGAGCCGGTGAAGGCCGACGTGCGGGTGATCAGCGCGACCAACGCAGACCTGCTCGCGCGGGTCGCCGAGCGCAAGTTCCGCGAGGATCTGTACTACCGGCTGGCGGTCTTGCCGATCGCGATGCCGGGGCTCGAGGAGCGGCGGGACGACATCCCGGTCCTCGTCGAGTGGCTGTGCACGGAGCTGTGCAGCGACGCGGAGCGGCCGATGGTCACGATCACGCGCCGCGCGCTGCAGGCGTGCCGCGAGGCGGACTGGCCGGGGCAGATCCGCCAGCTCCGCAACGCGATCGAGGCCGCGCTCGCGCGCATCGGCGAGGGCGACACGCTCGACGAGCACCACATCTTCCCGGCCGCGCCGCGGGCCGACGGCGCGCCGTTCACGTACCGCGAGGCGATGCAGCGCGCGCAGCGCCGCCTGCTCGAAGAGGCGCTCGAGCGCAACGAGTGGAACATCAGCCGGACGGCCCTCGAGCTCGACCTGAACCGGCAGCACCTCCACGAGCTGATGGGCTCGCTCAAGATCCGCCGCCCGGGCAAGTGACGCGCGGAAGCGCCGCGCGCGTCAGCGGCCGAACGCGAACCCGAAGCGCAACGAGAACTCCGGCATGGTCTGCTGGCGATCGAGCGGGACGACCCTCGGCATCTGATCACGCGGGGGATCGTCGTCTTTGATCGTCTCCCGGCCGGTCTCACGCCCGACGGAGAGCCCCACCGCGGCCGCGACGAACACGTTCTGGTGGAGCCGCCAGCTCCAGCCGACCGTCGCCTACCCCGCGTAGGTGAAGCTGCGGACCGTGCTGATTGCGTCCTCATGGAGGATCCGGATATCGCGATCGCGCAGGAGCGCGCCGGCTTCGAACATGAAGCCGTCCCACAGCCGCCTCGGGAAATAGACCCAGCCGATGCCCACGTCGAGGATGCGGCCTTCGCGGGTGGCGCGCCCGAAGTGTGACGCCACGAGCGGCAGCAGCTCTTGGGCGTTGATCCGCGCGAAGTTGGCCCGCACCGCGTGGTGACGGTGGAGGCCGACATAGAGCGAGCCGGCGACCGTGTCGCGTATCCAGCCCATCGGCAGGTTGAAGCCGAACGCGAGCCGAGGATCGGCGGCCGCGGGGGCCGGCGTCGCGGGCACGTGAGCCGAAGCGGCCGGGGCTTCGGCCGCAGCTGCGGCCGGGACTTCGGCCGCGGACTCGGCCGGAGCTTCGGCCGCGGGGTCGGCGCGGGCGGCGGGTGCGGAGACCGCGGCGGCGGTGAGGAGCAGGAGGCTGGCGCGGAGCGGGGAGCAGACGTTCTGGAGCTTCATCGAAAGACCTCGATCGCGATCGTTGTGGCGAACGAGTCAGCAACGAGCGTGCCGAGCAAACACCGCGATTCTCTACGTAAAACGGCGCTCGCGATGTCGGGCCCAGCCGACATGTCCCGCGCCGCTGTCGGCCCATGCCGCCACCGGAGCGAGCCGCGCCGCGGGCGCCGAGCGCGTCAGCGGCCGAACGCGAACCCGAAGCGCAACGAGAGCTCCGGCATGACCTGCTGGCGATCGAGCG
Organism: Kofleriaceae bacterium; assembly: GCA_035558535.1. Classification (GTDB taxonomy): domain Bacteria; phylum Myxococcota_A; class Polyangia; order Haliangiales; family Haliangiaceae; genus JABFXX01. Next base: position 110,194 of record DATMCI010000365.1, on the reverse strand, counting down.
GGACCACCCTCGGTATCGGCTCTCGGGGGAGGTCATCGTTCATGATCGTCTCCTTGCCGGTCTCGCGCCCGACGGAGAGCCCCACCGCGGCCGCGATGAACACGTTCCGGTGGAGCCGCCAGCTCCAGCCGACCGTCGCGTACCCCGCGTAGGTGAGGCTGCGGACCGTGCTGATGTCGTAGTCACCGACGGTCGTGACATCGCGATCGCGCAGGAGCGCGCCGGATTCGAACATGAAGCCGTCCCACAGCCGCCTCGGGAAATAGATCCAGCCGATGCCCGCGTCGAGGATGCGGCCTTCGCGGGGAGAGCTGAGGAAGCTCGTCGCCACGAGCGGCAGCAGCTCTTCGACGGTGATCCGCGCGAAGTTGGCCCGCACCGCGTGGTGACGGTGGAGGCCGACGTAGAGCGAACCGGCGACCGTGTCGCGCATCCAGCTCATCGGCAGGTTGAAGCCGAACGCGAGCCGAGGATCGGCGACCGCGGGTACCTGCGTCACGGGCACGCGATCCGAAGCGGCCGCAGTTTCAGCCAGGGCTTCGGCCGCGGGCTCGGCGCGCGCGGCGGGTGCGGTGACCGCGACGGCGGCGAGGAGCAGCAGGCCAGCGCGGCGCGAGGAGCAGACGTTCTGGAGCTTCATCGGAGACCTCGATCGCGGCCTGAAATGCCAGGCCGGCTACGTCGTGAATCGGATGGGCAGCGACAGCGGGATCCCGAGTACCGCACCAGCTTCTTCGAGGCGTCCCTGAGAACCAGCAGACGATCGAGCTCGCGCGGCAGTGACGCGCTGACGCGCCGGGCGGCGCCGCGCGTCAGCGACCGAACGCGATCCCGAAGCGCAACGAGAACTCCGGCATGACCTGATCGCGATCGAGCGGGACGACCCTCGGCATCGGCTCACGGGGGAAGTCCTCGTTCATGATCGTCTCCCGGCCGGTCTCGTGCCCGAAGGAGAGCCCCACCGCGGCCGCGATGAACACGTTCTGGTTGAGCCGCCAGCTCCAGCCGACCGTCGCGTACCCCGCGAAGGTGCGGCTGTCGACCGTGCTGGTGTCGTCTTCACCGAAGGTCGTGACATCGCGATCGCGCAGGAGCGCACCCGCTTCGAACATGAAGCCGTCCCATAGCCGCCTCGGGAAATAGACCCAGCCGATGCCCGCGTCGAGGATGCGGCCTTCGCGGGGGGAGCTCAGGAAGCCCGTCGCCACGAGCGGCAGCAGCTCTTCGGCGTTGGTCCACGCGAAGTTGGCCCGCACCGCGTGGTGACGGTGGAGGCCGACGTAGAGCGAGCCAGCGATCGTGTTGCGCATCCAGCCTATCGGCAGGTTGAAGCCGAACGCGACCCGAGGATCGGCGGCCGCGGGTGCCTGCGCCGCGGGCACCCGATCCGAAGCGGCCGCAGTTTTGGCCGGGGCGTCGGCCGGCGCCTCGGCCGCGGGCTCAGCCGCGGCTTCGGCCGGGGGCTCGGCGCGCGCGGCGGGTGCGGTGACCGCGGCGGCGGCGAGGAGCAGGAGGCTGGCGCGGAGCGGGGAGCAGACGTTCTGGAGCTTCATCGAAAGACCTCGATCGCGATCGTTGGTGACGGACGGGTCAGCAACGCGCGTGCCGAGCGAGAGCCGCGATTCTCTACGTAAAACGGCGCTCGCGATGTCGGGCCCAGCCGACATGTCCCGCGCCGCTGTCGGCCCGTGCCGCCACCCGAAGCGGGCCGGGAGCCCGACGAGGCTCGACTGAAGTCCCTTGCTCGAGCTGCCGCCCGCGCGAGAAGGTTGGGTGGGCTCACGGATGAGAAAGGGCGACCTCCTCGGGGCGCGGTTCGAGATCGGCCAGCACGTGGCTTCGGGCGGCATGGGCCAGGTGTTCCGTGCCCGCGATCTGCAGCGCAACGAGCCGGTCGCCGTGAAGATGCTGCACGGCGAGATCGATGCGCACCTGGCGCGCTTCGATCGCGAGCGGCGGGCGCTCGCCGAGCTGTCCCACCCCGGCATCGTCCGCTATGTCGCCCACGGGATCGCCGCCTCCGGCGAGCCCTACCTCGCCATGGAGTGGCTCGACGGCGAAGATCTGTCCGCCCGACTCGCCCGCGGCAAGCTCTCGATCGACGACAGCCTCCAGCTCGCCGCGCTCGTCGCCGAGGCGCTCGCCGCCGCACACATCCGCGACATCGTCCATCGCGATCTCAAGCCCAGCAACATCTTCCTCATCGATGGCCGTATCGACCGCGTGAAGGTACTCGACTTCGGCATCGCCCACCTGGAAGGCGCGACCCGCGTGACGCGCACGGGCTCGATCCTCGGCACGCTCGGATACATGGCCCCGGAGCAGGCCAGGAGCGTCGGTGCGATCGACGCGCGCGCCGACGTGTTCTCCCTCGGCTGCGTGCTGTTCGAGTGCCTCACCGGCGTACCCACGTTTCAGGCCGAGCACCCGATGGCGCTGCTCATGAAGCTCCTGTTCGCCGAGCCGCCGCGGCTCGCCGACGTGCTGCCCGACGTCCCGGCCGTGCTCGACGCGCTGCTCGCGCGCATGCTGGCCAGGGAGCCCGCCGAGCGGCCGCCCCATGGCAGCGCGGTCGCGGAGGAGCTCGCCGCGCTGGGGGCGCACCGCGGCGCCGACACCGCGGCCCCGCCCTCCACCTCGCTGACCCTCGACGAGCATCGCATGATCTCGGTCCTCGTGGTCGGCGGTGAGGGTGCGCCTCCGAGCCCCGGCGCGCCCACGCTCCCCGGCGACCACCTCGCGCAGATGGAGCAGACGCTCCGCGAAGGCGCGGGCTCCTGGGGCGGTCAGCTCGAGCAGCTCCGCGATGGTTCGGTCGCCGTCGCCATCGGCGGCGCAGGCCCGGTCACGGACCACGCCGCACAAGCCGCTCGCTGCGCGCTCTGGCTGCGCACTCGCGTACCAGACAGGCGCATCGTGCTCGCGACCGGACGCGGCGACAAGACCGGTAGAATGCCCGCCGCGGAGACCATCGATCGGGCGGCCAGGCTGCTGCTGACCGGCGCCGCAGATACCGGCGCTCCGCCGCGGGACGGCATCGCGATCGATGAGGTCACGGCCAGACTGCTCGACGCGCGCTTCGATGTCCGCGAGTGCGACGGAGAGTATGTCCTGCACGGCGAACACGAGCTCGCTGAGGGCACCCGCATGCTGCTCGGGCGAGCCACCCCGTGCGTAGGGCGAGACTCGGAGCTGCACACGCTCGAGAAGCTGCTCGAGGAGTGCATCGAAGAGCCCATGGCCCAGGCCGCGATCGTGACGGCTCCGCCGGGCACCGGCAAGTCACGCCTGGCTCAGGAGCTTCTGCGTTCAGTCCGAGCGCGCGGCGCGACCGTATCGATCTGGCTCGGCCGCGGCGAGCCCCACCGCGTGGGCTCCGCCTTCAATCTCCTGTCACAACTCCTCCGCGACGCATGCGGAATCGCCGACGGCGAGCCGCTCGACGCCCAGCGAGACAAGCTCTCCGCGTGGGTCGCCGCACGAATCGATTTGACCGAGTGCCAGCGTGTCGCGAAGTTCCTCGGGGAGATCGTCGGATTGCCGTTTCCCGACGACGATAGCCTGCCGCTCCGGGTAGCGCGCCAAGATGCCCAGCTCATGCACGACCAAATGCGCGCAGCGTTCCTCGAGCTCCTCGCGGCTGAGACAGAGGCCAACCCCATACTATTCGTTCTCGAGGACATGCACTGGGGCGACCGCCCGTCTCTGCAATTCCTCGACGCGGCCTTACGTGACCTACGCGCGAACCCGCTGTTCGTCCTCGCCCTGGCCCGACCCGAGGTCTACGAGCTGTTCCCCAAGCTCTGGGCGGAGCGGCCCCTACTAGAGATCTCGCTCAAGCAGCTCGGCAAGAAGGCTAGTGAGCGCCTCGTGCGCCACGTACTTGGCGACAGCATCGGACGCGATCTCGTCGACCGGATCGTGCGCCTCTCCGAAGGCAATGCCTTCTATCTCGAAGAGCTGATCCGCGCCGCCGCCGAAGGCCAAGAGGAGAACCTCCCCGAAACCGTCGTCGCCATGGTGCAGTCACGCATCGGTGCGATCGACGATGACGCCAGGCGCATCCTGCGGGCCGCCGCCATCTTTGGTGAGGTGTTTTGGCCGGGAGCTATCGCAAAACTGCACGGCATCGCCTCACCTACGACCGGAATAGCGCAACGGCTCGAGGAGCTGACGACCCGAGAGCTGATCCTCAAGCAGAAGCAAAGTCGGTTTCCCGGCGAAGAGGAGTACGCATTCCGCCATGCCCTACTTCGTGAAGGAGCGTATGCCATGCTAACCAACGAGGATCGGGTGCTTGGCCACCGGCTTGCTGGTGAATGGCTCGAGCAGCACGGCGAGCAAGATCCGCTCGTGCTCGTAGAGCACTTTGAACGCAGCGGAGACGGCACGCTCGCCGGTCTGCATTACCTGCGCGCGGCGGAGCAAGCATATCGGGGCGGCGACTCGACCGCCGTAATCGCTCGGGCAAAGCGCGCGCTTGAACACGGTATGCCCGACGAACTCCGGACTCGATGTCTCGGCATGCTTTGCGAGCTACACTGCTGGACCATGGATTTCCAGGGCGATGCGCTCTCTTACGCCGAGGAGGTGTTGCAGGTCGCACAACCAGGAATCGGGCCATGGAGCCAAGGCATATTACTCAAGACCATATGCAGCATTCATACGGGGAATATCGAGGAACTCGTGAGGTTGCTCGCCGTGGCAGGAGAAACGACGCCCACGCCGGATGCGGTGCTCCCTTGGTCATTCTGTATCGCCAATGGAGTTAACTTGCTCGATGTCCTTGGACGTATTCCCGCTGCGAATCATCTCATGGATCGGCTCACCGCGGGTGTCCATACTGCCGGAGATTCGCAGTCCGCGGCACTGGTGCTCTTTCATGGGATACTGGCACTCCGAATGGCTTATGCGGCAGAAGACCCAATGCAGGGGCTTGAGCACGCCAAAATTTTTGGGCACGTTTCAGAGACAATGGGCCAACGGCGGTACATGGAAGTCGCGAAGAACTTCATTGGAATGAATCGTTGGTGTCTCGGTGCTCTCGCAGGCACTGATCGTATGATCGTGGAAGTAACCTTGTCCGATCACGATACTGGCATGGTCTCCTCCTTCCGGCCCTTCGTGCTGGCCTGGCTGCTCGCCGATCGCGGTAGCCTGGACGAAGCCCGGCTCTGGGCCGGCCGCCTGGTCGAGGCTGGCCGAACACGAGGCCTGCCGCTCGATGAGGGACGTGGCCACTGGGTCCTGGCAGAGGTGCTCCGGCGGGCCGGAGAGCTAGAAGCCGCAGATACCGAGATCCAGGTCGCCCTCACAATCCTGCGCCTGGCCTCGCCTCTAGATACTCCCGGCGCACTGGCCACGCTCGCGGCCCTCCGCCTCGCGCAAGGCCGCCTCCTCGATGCAGTCGCCGCGGCCCAGGAGGGCCTCACAATGTACGAAGCCACTGGTGCCTGCGGCTTCTTCCGCGGCGCCTTCCTCCGCCTCGTGCACGCACAGTGCCTCGAAGCCACCGGAGATCACGAGACCGCCAAGACCGCCATCGCCGCCGCGCGCGAGCGCCTGCTCGTCATCGCCGCGAAGATCGGCGACTTCGAGTACCGCAGGAGCTTCCTCGAGGGCGTCCCCGAGAACCGCCAGACCCTGGCGCTCGCGCGACAATGGCTGGAACCAGGCGAAGCGAATTGACCTCATCTGTGGTCCGCTAGGTTCGCTGCGTCGGGCCGGCTACGTCGTGAACCGGATCGGCAAGGACAGCGGGCCGTGGATGTGGAACGCCGCGTGCGGCGGCCATGACGGCGACACGAGCTCGAACGTGGCCATGCGCTTCAGGAGATCGGGGATGGCGATCTGGCCCTCGAGCCGGGACAGCGGTGCGCCGATGCAGAAGTGGATCCCCTGGCCGAACGCCAGATGCGGGTTGGGCGAGCGGCCAACGTCGTAGCGGTCGGGGTCGGAGAACTGGCTGCGATCGCGATTCGCGGCGCCGATCATGAGGAGCACGAACCGGCCGGCCGGGATCTCGCGGCCGCCCAGCTCCATGGTCCGCCGCGCGATGCGGAAGATGGCCTGGACCGGCGAGCGGTAGCGGAGCGTCTCCTCGACCGCCGTAGGCACGAGCGCGGGATCCGCGCGCAGGCGCGCGAGCTCGGCGGGGTGCTCGGTGAGGCAGATGATGGTGTTCGAGATCAAGTTCATGGTGGTCTCGGTGCCGGCCACGATCAGGAGCTCGAAGAAGTGCAGGAGCTCGCGACGGGTGAGCCGGGCGCCGTCGACCTCGGCCTGGACGAGCCGCGTCAGCAGATCGTCGGTGGGCCGGCGCTGGCGCTCGGCGATGTGGGCGTCGAGGTACGCCCCGATCTCGGCCTGGACCGCGTCGAACGCCTGCACGGCGGTGAGCGCGCCTTCCTGGAGGATCTTGTCGACGAGCCGGAGGATCGCCTCGGCCCACGCGCCCAGCCGCTGCCAGTCCTCGTGCGGCAGCCCCATCATGTGGGTGATGACGAGCATCGGCAGCGGCATGGAGAAGCCGGCGACCAGATCGACCTCGCCGGAGCCGGCGGCGACCAGCTGGTCGGCGAGCGTGGCCGACAGCTCGCGGACCTTGCCCTCGAGCGCGGCGATCGAGCGGGGCGTGAACGCGCGGCCGACGATCGCGCGCACCTGCGTGTGCCGCGGCGGATCCATGAACACCATCCACTCGAACACATTCCCGCGCGACGTCGTGAGGTCGGAGCTGAACGCATCGGTATCGACCAGCCCGCGCTTCACGCCCTCGTAGTCGAGCACCATCGAGAACCCGAGGTCGTCCATGTGCACGACGTTCGAGCCCCCGCGGTGCAGCTCCTCGTAGGTCCGGTACGGGTCCCGGCGCAGCTCCTCGGCGAATATCTTCATGAGCCGAGACGGTAGCTCAGGCCCTGGTGAGCCGCACGACGAACACAGCGCCGCGGTCGGGCGCGGGGCGGTGCTCGAGGTCGCCGCCCATCGCGCGGGCGAGCGACTGCGAGAGCGCGAGGCCGAGGCCCAGGCCCGCGGGGCCATCGGAGGACACGCCGCGCGAGAACGCGCGGAACAGCTTGCCGCGCGCGGCGGGCGCGATGCCGGGGCCGTGATCGGCGATGACGATCTCGACGTGCTCGCCGACGTCGCGCGCGGCGAGCTGGATCGTGCGGTCCTCCGCGCCGCGGCTGTACTTCTCGGCGTTGTCGAGCAGGTTGCCGACGATGCGCGCGAGCGCGTCGCGGTCGAAGCGCGCCGCAAGCTCCGGCGGCACGTCCAGATCGAGCACCGCGCCGGCCCGATCGAGCGCAGGCTGCGCCCGGTCGGCGAGCTCGCACAGCGCGGCGCCGAGGTTGCCGGGCCGCGCGTCGACGCTGAGGTTGCCGCGCTCGAGCTGCGAGAAGCCGAGCACGTTCGAGACGACGCGGCCCAGGCGCGACGCCTCCTCGCTCATGCGGCGCGCGTAGTCGCGCATCTTGGAAGGGTCGCCGAGGCCGTCGGCGAGCATGTCGCCGTAGAGCTGGAGGCCGGCGAGCGGCGTGCGCAGCTCGTGGGCGGCGGCGGCGGCGAACTGGCTGCGCTCGCGCGCGAGCCGCTCGGCGCGCGAGACGAGGAGCACGACGAGCGCCGCGGCGAAGAGCGCGATCACGCCGGCGATCACGAAGCGCGCGACGAACGCGGCGGCGACGTGCGTGGCCTCGGCGGCAGACGCGGCGATGGCGTGCGGGCTCGCGGCGACATCGAGGTACCAGCCGGGCGCGAGCTCGGTCGCGTGGGACTCGCTCGCCGCGGGGCCGGTCTTGACGAGGACCGCGGCGTCGCCCGCGCGCGGAGAGAGCCAGCGCGTCAGCGACGCGCGATCGATGACGAAGCCCTGCGCGAGGTCTCCATCGGGCGTCTCGACGTGGCGCACGGCCACGAGCGCGGGCGCGCCCGCGTACGGCAGGGTCCGCCACTCGAGCGGCGAGATCGTGATCGTGACCGGCGCGGGCGGCTCCTCGGCCGCGGGAGGCGGCGGCGACGCGGGCGGCGGCGATGGCGCGACCCGGCGCAGCCGCGGCGCCTGCTGCTGCGGCGGCGCGCTCGACTGCTGCTGCGGCGGCGGCGCCTGCTGCTGCGGCGGCGGTTCGCTCGCCTGCTGTTGCTGTTGCTGCTGCGGATCCTTCGCCTGCTGCTGCTCCTGCTGCGGCGGCGCGTTCGACTGTTGCCGCGCTGACTCGATCGATCGACGCGACACGCGCGGCAGCGCGTTCTGCTGCCGGTACACCTCCGACGGCATCACGTTCTGCGCGTACGAGCTCTCGTCGATCTCGACCACCTGCGCCTGCGGCGGCGCCTGCACCTGCGGCGGCGCCTGCGCTTGCGGCGGCGGCCCCACGTTCGCCTGCGCCGTCTGCACCGGCGGCCGCTGCGGCACCGGCCGCGCCCCGGCACCCGCGCTCGCCGTCCCCGGCGCGGCCGCCGCCACGCGCGTGCCGCGACCGCTCGCGACCACCGGCGGCGGCCGGAGGCTCGCCACGAAGCTGCGCGCCACCTCGTCGCGGAACGACGCGTTCTCCGCGTAGCCCTTGGGGTCCGACAGCGACGGAATATCGTCGTTGATCGTCGGCGTCGACGCCTTGCCGGCCGCGTCGACCTGGAAGTAGCCGAGCACGAGCGGATCCGCCGGCCCGCTCGCGAGCGGCGACGGCGACACGTTGAGCGTCGCGCCCGCCCGCGGATCGTGCATGAGGTTCTGATAGTGGAAGTACGGCCGCTCCAGCTCGCGCGTCATGAGCTGCGCCAGCTCGCCGCGCAGCTCGTGCGCGAGCGCCGCGCCCGCCTCGGCAGCCGCGCGCGCCGGCGCCGCGCGGAGCTCGCGCTGCTGCGCGCGCACGTCGGCCCAGCCCGAGAGGAACCACAGGACGAGCAGCGCCGCGAGCGCCGCGACGAGCAAGAGCGCCGCGTAGAGCGTGCGCGACGGCTTGGCCGGCCTCACCGCGCGAGCCTCCACGCGTAGCCCGCGCCCTTGACCGACACGATGACCCGCGGGTTCGCCGGATCCGGCTCCACCTTCTTGCGCAGGACCGCGATCGCCATGTCGACGGCGCGCGTCTGCAGATCGCCGCGCTGGCCGAACACCTGCTCGAGCAGCTCGGCGCGCGACACCACGCGATCCTGGTGGCGGTAGAGCCAGCGCACGATGCCGACCTCGCGCGGCGTCAGCGCGACGCGCGCCTCGCCGCGCACCACCACCATGCGCGCCAGATCGATCACCGCGCCCTCCACCTGCACCTCGTCGAGCGACTCGCCGGCCGGCGCGCGCCGGCCGAGCACGCGCACGCGGGCGAGCAGCTCGCGCGCCGAGAACGGCTTCGTCACGTAGTCGTCGGCGCCCTCCATGAGGCCGCGGACCTTGTCGTCCTCCGAGCCGCGCGCCGTCAGCATCAGGATCGGCACGCCGGGCCGCGCCGCGCGCAGCCGCCGGCACACCTCCATGCCGTCGAGCCGCGGCAGCATCAGATCCAAGACGACCAGCTCGTAGGGGTCCCGCAGGCCGGCCTCGACGCCCGCGATCCCGTCACCGACCGCCGTGACCTGGTGGCCATCGGCCGTGAGCAGATCTACGATGCCGTCGCGCAGGCTCGCTTCGTCTTCCACCACGAGGACTCGCACGGAGCCTATTGTGCCCCGGCGGCCCCCGGGCCGTGTAAGGCGGACGTAAGGCCCGGCTTTACCTAGGCCTGACGGCGCGGCGGCGCGGCGCGACGCACGATGCTCGCATGTTCCAGACGCAACGCTCGACCCGCTCCCTCGGTCTCGCCGCCGGCTGCGCCGCGGCCCTCGCCCTCCCCCACGCCGCTCCCGCCCACCCGAGCCAGGCGCAACAGGCGCACGACCCCGCCGCCGCGCTGCCGGGCACAGGCAAGGGCCCGGCCGCGTTCGAGGCGCTGCTCGCGCGCTGGGATCGCATGCCGGCCGGCCCCGCGCGCGACCAGCTCGCGCTCGAGATCGACGCGGTCGCCGGCCAGCGCTACGCGACGGTGTCGCGGCTCTTCTGGTACACCGACCTCACCGCGGCCCAGAGCGCGGCGCGCTCACTCGAGCGGCCGATCCTCGCGCTGCGCATGCTCGGGCGCCTCGACGAAGATCTCTCGTGCGCGAACAGCCGGTTCTTCCGCACGACCTTGTACGCCAACGCCGAGGTCTCGCGGTTTCTGCGCGAGAACTTCGTCCTCTACTGGTCGAGCGAGCGCCCGGTGCCGCGCGTGACGATCGACTACGGCGACGGCCGCAAGATCGAGCGCACCACGACCGGCAACAGCGCGCACTACGTCCTCGACGCCGCCGGCCACGTGCTCGACGTCCTGCCCGGCCTCTACGCGCCCACCGTGTTCCAGGCCGAGCTGACCAAGAGCGCGCGGCTCGCGTACCGCGTCCGCAAGCTCGGCGATGCCCAGCGCGCGCACGCGATCGCGGAGCACCACCGCAAGGAGCTCGAGGCGGCGTCGGCGCGGCTCGCCGCCGTGGCCGGCACCGAGTACATCCGCGGCCGCGGCCGCCTGCTCGGGCGCGACGAGGTCGACGCCCCGGCGGTCGCCCGCGCGCAGCGCGCGACGATGTCGAAGGCGATCGTCGAGATGCCGGACCTCGGCAAGATCGGCATCGACGCCGGATCGATCTCGCCGGCCGATCTCTCGGCGTGGGCGGTGATCGGCCAGAAGGCGTGGGGCATCTACGCCGCGGGCACCGGCGGGCCCGAGGTCGCGCCGCGCCGCCGCATGTTCGGCCGCGCCGCGCCGGCCGTCCCGGCGGCGCCGATCGTCCTCGACGCGCAGAGCCGCGCGCTCGTCACGCGCGTCCACGACGCCGGCCCGGTGCGCGCCACCCCGGCCGAGCTCGGCGCGATGCTCGCGCGGCTCGAGCAGAGCATCGTCGCCGACACCGCGCTCAACGAGCTGCGGCTGCGCCCGCAGATCCGCGGCATGCTCGCGGACCCCACCATCGCGGCGGCGAGCTTCGAGCAGATCAACGAGTGGATCTACGCGGGCGTGTTCCAGACGCCGAGGAGCGACGCGTGGCTCGGGCTACTCCCCCGGACCGACTTCACGGGTCTGCCGGGTGATGGTGTCGTCATGCCCTGACGCGTATACTCGTCGGCAATGAACGCATTCGGTGGGGTCGGGCACGCGGTGAGGGGCGCGATCGCGTGCGCCCTCCCGCTGCTCGCCCTGGCTCCCGCCCCCGCCGCCGCAGAGCCGCGCGCAGAGCCGCTCGCAAAGCCGCTCGCAAAGCCGCTCGCAAAGCCGCTCTTTGTCGGCGGCTGGTTCGGACCGCGCATCTTCTCGAGCGACTCGCTGCTCGGCTACACCCCGGACCAGTCGTATCCGAGCCTCGCGACCGCGATCTCGTTCGGGCCGCGGATCGGGCTCCCGTTCGGGCAGTGGCTCGTCGCCGAGCTCGAGCTCGGCTTCTCCCCCACGGAGACCGAGCGGAGGAACGTGGAGGACCGGACGGTGAGCGTGTTCTGGTTCGAGCCGCGGCTCCACGCGCGGTTCGAGCTGGCGCCCGGGCGGCGCCTCCAGCCGTTCGTCCTCGTCGGCGGCGGCGCGCCGATCGCGCTCTCGACGCGGACGAGCACGTTCGACACCTCGATCACCGGCAGCGGCTACCTGGGCGGTGGCGTCCGCTTCGACTCGCAGCGGGGCTTCATGCTGCGGCTCGACGCGCGCGTGGCGTTCCTGCCGGGCCTCGAGCGCGTGGTCGCCGCCGAGGTCGACATCGGCTTTGGCCTCGAGGTCGCGCTCGGCGGGCGCCGCGCGCGGCCCAGCACCGAGACTCCGGTCGCCCGCGGCGGCCGGCCCGGCGACCGCGACGACGACGACATCCCCGACGCCAAGGACGCCTGCCCCGATCGCGCCGAGGACCTCGACGGCTTCGACGACAAGGACGGCTGCCCCGACATCGACAACGACCTCGATCGCGTGCTCGACATCGCCGACAAGTGCGCGACCCTGCCCGAGCTCTACAACGGCTTCGAGGACGACGACGGCTGCCCCGACGTGCTGCCGCCGGAGGTCGATGGGCTGAAGGGCACCGTCGAGGGCCTGCTCTACGACGAGGGCGAGACGGGGGTGCGCCCGGGCGCGCAGCGGAGCATCGCGAAGATCGTCAAGATCATGACGGCGCACCCGTCGATCCGCGTGGTCCTGATCGGCCACACCGACGATCGCGAGGCCAAGCAGTTCGCGGCCACCGAGGGCGCGCCGGCCGAGGGCGCGGCCGCCCCGCCAGCGGCCCCGCCGGACCTGACCCAGCTGGCGGCGGACATGTCACGCGCCCGCGCCGAGGCGGTGCGGCAGGCGATCGCGGAGCAGGGTATCGCGCCGGCGCGGATCGATGCCGTGGGCAAGGGCGCCGAGGAGCCGGTGGCCGACAACGGCAAGCCGGCAGGCCGACGCGCCAACCGGCGCGTCGAGATCAAGCTCTACGTGCCGCCGTCCGGCGGCAAGTAGCCGCGGCCCAGGCCGCGGCCCGGACCGCGGCCAAGCGCCGTCACTCCGCCGCGGCCTTCCGCTTCTGCTCGAGCGCGCGCTTCTGCTCGACCGCGCGCTCCTTCATGGAGGTGAGGAGCGCGGCCAGCTTGGCGGCCGTCTGGCCCGACGCGCGCACGAGCTCGGGCCGGAACGCCGGCCCGCCCGCGGGCAGCACCGTCACCTTCTCGCCGGACGGATCGATCCGGATCACGTTGTCGGCGAGCCCCGTCGCGAAGTCGTGCGTGTACGCGATCGTGTCGAACACGCCGTCGCCGTCCGTGTCGTAGAAGAACCACGCCGCGTCGACGTCGCGCAGGATCGCGAGCTCGGCGTCGAAGCCGTCGTTTGCCTTCGCGAGCTCCTCGGCCGTCTTCGTCGCGAGCTTCTTCGTGTCGCGATCGAGATCGACGAGCACGGCGTGGCCGAAGCGCGACACCTGCTCGAGCACCTGGCGGTCGCGCTCGAGCTTGCCGAAGCGCCACGGCTCGGACATGCCGCTCGCGCCGTCGAACGCGTCGGGCAGCCCGCCGCGCGCCGACGACCGCCGGCCCTGGCTCTGCTCGAACGCGCGGCGCACCGCCGGATCCTTGAACAGATCCGTCCGCACGAGCGCGCGGCCGATCGGCTCGCGCAGCGCCTCGGGCGCCTTGCCGGGGGCGAGCGCGTAGGCGTGCGTCGCGAACGAGCTGCGCGTCATGAACCGGTCGCCCTCGTCGAGCTGCGTCGGCTTCTTCGCGAACAGCGCCACGTCGAACGCGCCGTCCGTGTCGGTGTCGTAGAGCGCCCACGCGCCCGCCGGCTTCTCGATGTAGACGTACTGTGGCTGGATCGGCCCGGCCTTGAACGCGGGCGCTGCCGAGTCGCCGCTCTTGAGCTGCGCGAGCGCCTTCGAGCGCACGTCGAACAGGAGCGCCTGCCCGGCCCCGAACGAGCCCTTCGAGTAGATCGTGTCGACCGCGCCGTCGCCGTCGCCGTCCTGCGCGTAGCCGTCGTCGCCAAACGCGCGCTTGTAGTCGGGCACGCGCGGCGTCTCGGCGGCGGCGAGCACGGCCGCCGTGGCGAGCCGGGACAAACCCAGGCCCACGGCCGCGGCGCCGAGCCGCGCGAGCGCCGTGCCGCCCGCGGCGCCGGCCCCGTTGCCGGCGCCGATCACCGACGGATCGATCGTCTTCTTGCCGAGCAGCGCGCGCTCGAGCTTCGCCGTGCCGTTCACGAGCCGGTAGGCGCGCTCCGGCGTGCCGTCGGCCTTGTCGTCGCGGTACATGACGTCGAACGCGCCGTCGCCGTCGGTGTCGTAGAACGAGTACGCGTCGTCGCCCGAGAGGACGAGCGCCACCTCCGGATCGAACGGGTGCTCGGCGGTCATCGCCTTCGTGCCGTCCTGATCGAGATCGATCAGGAACGTGCCGTTCTTCATCATCTCGCCGCCGTCGAAGCTCATGCCCGCGGTGGACGCGGTGTCGACGACGCCGTCGCCGTCGAAGTCCTCGACGCTGAGCTCGGTGCCGCCATCGCAGAACGGATCCGGGATCACGGCGACCGCGGCATCGGGGATGCCCTTCACGAGCTCGCGGACCTCGGCGACGTGGACGTGGAACGCGAGCGTGTTCGCGCCGAACCGCACCGACTGGTTGATCCCGACGACCTCGCCCCACGCGTTGACGAGCGGCCCGCCGCTGTCGCCGCCGTTGATGCCGCACGTCGTCTGGATGCTGAGCGCCTGCGGGGCCTGCTCGACGCGCTTCTTGACCTCCTCCTTGCGCGCCTGGCACTGCTCGCGCTGCCGGCGCTGATCGCGCGCGGTCGCGGTCTCGTCGGTGCGCGTGCAGTCGCCGGCCTCGAGCATGCTGGTCTCGTTCGTCAGGTCGCCGATCTTGGAGACGTTGCACACCTTCGCGGCCCAGAGGAGGCCGATGCCCGCGTTGCCCACCGACATGACGTTCTCGCCGACGCGCGGATCGAACTCGGCGATCTTGGCGGTCGCGAGGCCCTTGGGCGGGTTCACGATCTTCACGATCGCGAGGTCCTTCACCGGATCCGTCTTGACCACGACGCCCTCGAGCTTGGTGCCGCTCGCCACGATGCGGCCGGCGGGCAGCGCCTTGCCCAGCTCGAGCGTGACCTTGATCGTGAGGTCCTCGCCGAGGAGGCCCGCGACGACGTGGTGGTTCGTGAGGACGAGGCCGCGCGCGGCGTCGATCACGACGCCGGAGCCCATGCCGTCGGCGGTCCGGATCAGCACCGTCGCGGGCGCGGCCACGCCGTAGGCGTGCTCGATCGGCGGCGCGGGCGGGCGGGTGATCGCCGGCTCGCTCTCGACGCGGTCGCTCGGCCGCCCGGCCGCCGCGGCGAGCTCCGCGTTGCCGAGCTCCTTGAGGAGGCGGCGCTTGCCGAGGCACACGCGCGGCGAGGCGACCTCGCGCTGCCGGGGCGCCACGGCGCTGGTGGGGAGTTGGGCGCGGGCCGCGGGCTTCGCCGTGGGTGGAGCGTGGCCGCCGCACGCCGCGGCGCCGAGCACGAGCGCGAACAGGGAGAGCTTCATGGGTGGGGAATGAGCATACGACCCGACCTCATTATTTCGCGCGCCGTGATTCGCTGCGGCGTGCGCGCCACGAGGGAAGCCTCCGGCTGCGGCGCGCGTAGCCGCGACCGCGCGGCGACGCTACGCGTCGGGCATCACTTCTTGCGGCTGAAGATGCCGGCGCGCTTGTCCTTCTCCTTCACCGCCTCGCCCATCTCGCCGGCGAGCTCGCGGAGGAGCTCGCTCTGGCGCGCCGTCAGCTTCTTGGGGATCTCGACCTTCCACTGGATCACGTGATCGCCGCGCCCGCTCACCGAGGCGCCGACCCGCGGGATGCCCTGGCCGCGCCGCACCATCACGTCGCCCGGCTGCACTCCCGGGTCGACGCGGACCGTCGTGGTGCCGGTGCAGCCCTCGTCGAGCGTGTGGACCTCGACCTCGCCGCCGAGCGCCGCCTTGACGAAGCTGATCGGGACCTCGGTCAGGATGTTTTCGCCGTCGCGCTGGAAGCGCTCGTCGCCCTGCACGTGCAGCACGACGTAGAGGTGGCCGGCCGCGCCGCCGGGCGCCGTCTCGCCCTTGCCGGCGAGGCGGAGCGTCTGCCCGTCGTCGACGCCAGCGGGCACGCTCACGTTGAGCGTCGACGTCTCGGGGCGCGTGCCGCGGCCGCGGCACTCCTCGCACGGATCCTTCACCTGCTTGCCCGCGCCGCGGCAGTGCGGGCAGGTCGTCTGCACCATGAAGAAGCCCTGCGCGTGGACCACCTGGCCCTTGCCGCCGCAGGTCTTGCAGGTCTCCGGCTTGGTGCCGGGCTTCGCGCCGCTGCCGCTGCACGGCTCGCACGGCACGTCGCGCGTGACCTTGACGTCCTTCGACACGCCCCAGACCGCCTCGGCGAACGTGAGCCCCAGATCGACCCGCAGGTCGGCGCCGCGCTGCTGGCGGCGCCCGCCCGACGTGCGGCCGCCGAAGAAGTCGCCGAACAGATCACCGAACGCGGAGAAGATGTCCTCGACGTTCGAGAACCCGGCGCCGCCCTGGCCGTTCATGCGCAGGCCGTCGAACCCGAACCGGTCGTAGCGCGCGCGCTGCTCCTCGTCGGAGAGGACCTGGTACGCGTTCGACGCCTCCTTGAACTTGTCCTCGGCGTCCTTGTCGTTCGGGTTGTGATCGGGGTGGTACTGCTTGGCCAGCCGGTAGTAGGCCTTCTTCAGCTCCGACGCGCTCGCCTGACGTTCGCAGCCGAGGACTTCATAGAGGTCACGCATCAGGAGGCCCGCCCGGGTTGGTGTACATCACGCATGGTGGAGAGAAATCAGGGCTTTGGGTAATTCGAGACCACCGCAGTGTCAAGGAGAGCAAAGCCGCGGGGGGGCGCGGGGTAAGGTCCCGGCGTGACCGCCCCCGAGGCCCTCGCACGCGGGGCTCCCGACGCCGCAGATGCCCGCCGCCGTGCCGAGCGCCTGTTCGACGCCGCGGCGCAAAGCGGCCTGGATCTCACCGGGTTGGACGAGGCCGGCGTGCGCGTGGCAACCCTCGCGTGCCAGGCCGCGCCGTACCTGGCGACCCTGCTCACGCGCGACCCCGATCGCCTCCTCCGGGTCGCGGCCGACCCCTACCTGAGGAGGGAGAAGCCTCGCGAGATCCTCGCAGCCGAGCTCGCCGCCCGGACGGCCAGTGCTCGGACCACGGCCGAGCACCGCGCCGCGCTGCGGCGGGTCCGGGCGGACGAGCTGGTCCGGCTGGGCGTGCGGGAGCTCGAGCTCGGGCTCGACACCGAGGTCGGCCGGGAGCTGTCGCGGCTCGCGGACGCGTGCTTCGACGAGGCGATCCGCTGGCACGACGCGGAGCTCCGCGCCCGCTACGGCCCGCCGATCTACACCGACGACGACGGCCGGGAGCGCCCCGCCGTGCTCGCGGTGATCGGGATGGGCAAGCTCGGCGGCGAGGAGCTCAACTTCGCGTCCGACGTCGACGTGATCTACGTCTACTCGTCCGACCAGGGCGAGGCGGGCCCGCTGTCCCTGCACGAGTACTTCGCGAAGCTGTGCACGCAGGTGACCGCGGGGCTCTCGGAGGCGACCGAGGACGACACCGTGTTCCGCGTCGATCTGCGGCTGCGGCCGGAGGGCGCCAAGGGCGCGATCGCGAACTCGCTCGCGCAGATGGAGCGCTACTACGAGACGTTCGGCCGGCCGTGGGAGCGCCAGGCGTGGATCAAGGCGCGCGCGTGCGCCGGCGATCCGGGGCTCGGCGCCGAGGTGATGGCGACCCTGCGGCCGTTCGTGTTCCCGCGGCTCGTCGCGCCGACGGTGCTCGACGACGTGCGCGACCTGAACCGGCGCATCAAGCGCGAGCTCGTGCGACCGCGCCGCGGCGCCGCGAAGGCACCTGGCGGCAGCGGCGGCGACGGCGGCGCGAGCGTGAGCGCGGCGGCTGGCTTCGACCTCAAGAACGGCGAGGGCGGCATCCGCGAGATCGAGTTCTTCGTGCAGGCGCTGCAGCTGATCCACGCCGGCAAGCGGCCGGGCCTGCGCTGCCGCGGCACGCTCGCGGCGCTCGACTCGCTCCTGTTCGCGGGCCTCGTCGCCGACGAGGAGCACCTCGCGCTGTGGCGCGCGTACCGCTGGATGCGCCACGCCGAGCACGTGCTGCAGCTCGAGGGCGGCCTGCAGACGCAGACCGTCCCCGACGACGACGCGCGCCGCGCCGTGCTCGCGCGCCGGCTCGGCTACGCCGACGAGGCCGCGTTCGCGGCCGAGCTCTCCCACCACACCGCCGCCGTGGCGCGGCTGTTCGCGACGCTCGGTGATCCCGAGGATCGCCCCGGCGCCATCGACGTCACGGCGATCCTGCGCGGCGAGCTGACCGAGGAGGAGGAGGCATTTGCGCTGACGCGGCTCGGGTTCGCCGACGTCACCGCGGCGCGCGCCGAGCTGGCCCGCGCGCGCCGCCGCCAGGGCTCGCCGCTGTCCCAGGGCGCGACCGACCGCCAGGCGCGGCTCGGCGCGGCGCTGCTCACCCAGATCGCGGCATCGGCGGATCCGGACCAGGCGCTGCGGTTCCTGGGCGATCTCATCGCGCGGCGCGGCGAGGAGTGGTCGATCTGGCGGCTGCTCGACGAGAACCCGCCGATCCTGCGGCTCGTCGGCTCGATCCTCGGCGCGAGCGCGTACCTCGCGCGCACGCTCGTCGACACGCCGGAGTCGATCGATCTCCTGATCGAGCTGGGGCTCACCCAGCCGTCGCGCGACGTGGCGCAGGTGACCGCGGACCTCTCGCGGCGGCTCGCGACCGCCGATCGCGACGATCCCGAGACGGTGTGGAGCGCGGTCGCCGAGGTCAAGAGCGGCCACGTCCTGCGCGTCGGCCTCGCCGACTTCGCGGGCGCGCTCGATCCGCTCGCGGTGTGCCACGAGCTGTCGACGATCGCCGAGTCGTGCCTGGCGTGGGCGCTCGCGATCGTCGAGAGCCAGCTCGAGCACCGCCACGGCCGCCCGCCCGGCGACGCGGCGCTCGCGGTGCTCGCGCTCGGCAAGCTCGGCGGCCGTGAGCTCGGCTACGCCGCGGACCTCGACGTCGTGTTCGTGTACACCGGCGACGAGGGCGAGTCCGACGGGCCCGCGCCGCTCGGGATCCCCGAATGGTTCTCGCGCTGCGCGCAGCGCCTGCTCGGCGCGCTGCGCCAGCGCACGCCGCACGGCCGGCTCTACGAGGTCGACACGCGGCTGCGCCCGTCGGGCTCGCAGGGCCTGCTCGTCACGTCGCTCGCCGGCTGGCGGCGCTACCACGCCGAGGTCGCGCGGCTGTGGGAGCGCCAGGCGCTGACGAAGCTGCGCCCGATCGCGGGCGATCGCGCGCTCGGCGCGGAGGTCGCGCGGCTCGCGGCCGAGACCGTGTACGGCGCGCCGCCCGAGGCGCTCGGCGGCGCGCGCGCGATCGCCGAGGAGATCGGCCGCATGCGCGAGCGGATCGAGCGCGAGCTCGGCGGCAAGCACGACCTCAAGGTGGGCGCTGGCGGCGTCATCGACGTCGAGTTCGCGGCGCAGTACCTCCAGCTCGCGCACGGCCACGCGCACCCGGCCCTGCGCACCACATCCACCGTCGAGGCGCTGCGCGCCGCCGCGCGCGCAGGCGTGGCGCCGACGCGTGAGATCGAGCTACTCGATCAGGGCTACCGCTTCCTGCGCGGGCTCGAGCACCGCCTGCGCGTCGTGCACGATCAACCGATTCATCGCTTGCCGGACACCAAGATCGAGCTAGACAAGCTCGCACGAAGGTCCGGGTTCCCCGACGGCGCGGTGCTGCTCGAGCACTTCGAGCGCTGGCAACGTGAGGTGCGCGCCGCGTACTTGCGCCTGTTGTTTGCGAACAGTTCTGTGTAGCGCTCTCGTCGGCGCGTAGCGCCATGCGCACCGCACCGCGTCACGCTGTGCATGCCAGATCGCCGTCGCTGTATCGCTTGTGCTCCCCACGGCGCGTTGGTACGAAGCCGTATGGGCATCAAGAAGCTCGACACGATCTGGCTCGACGGCGCGCTCGTCCCGTGGGACAGCGCCACCGACCACATGCTCGCGCACACGATGCACTACGGCGTCGGCGCCTTCGAGGGCATCCGCGCCTACCAGCGCTCCGATGGCCGCACGGCGATCTTCCGCCTCCGCGAGCACATCGATCGCCTCCTCGACTCCGCGGTCATCTGCACGCTGGACGTGCCGTACACGCGCGAGCAGCTCATGGCGGCCTGCCACGAGGTCGTGCGGACGAACAAGATGTCGGCGTGCTACCTGCGCCCGCTCATCTACCTCGGGTACGGCGCGCTCGGCCTCGGCTCGTTCGAGCCGCCGGTGCGCACGATGGTGGCCTGCTACGAGTGGGGCGCGTACCTCGGCGAGGACGGCCTGCGCAAGGGCATCCGCTGCATGGTCTCGGGCTTCACGCGCGCGAACAGCAACGCGGTCATGAACAAGGGCAAGATCTGCGGCCAGTACGTGAGCTCGGTGCTCGCGAAGCGCATGGCGATCAAGAGCGGCTTCGAGGAGGCGCTCATGCTCGATCCGCAGGGCTACGTCGCCGAGGGCACGGGCGAGAACATCTTCATCGTCAAGCGCGACGTCGTGCGCACGCCGCCCACGTCGGCGGCGATCCTGTCGGGCATCACGCGCGACACCACGATCCAGCTCCTGCGCGAGCAGGGCGTCGAGGTGCGCGAGGAGCCGATCTCGCGCGACGAGCTCTACATCGCCGACGAGGTCTTCCTCACCGGCACCGCCGCCGAGATCACGCCGGTCCGCGAGATCGATCACCGCCGCATCGGGCGCGGCGAGTCCGGCCCGCTGACGCGCCGGGTGCAGGAGGCGTTCTTCTCGATCGTGAAGGGCACCGACGCCAAGCACGATCACTGGCTCAGCTACGTGTCGTGAGCGGGGTCGGCGCCGTCGCCGCCGCGCTCGCCGTCCGCCTCGCAGTCCGCCTCGCCGTTGGCCTCGCATGGGCCGCCGGCTCCGTCGGCTCCGCCGGCTGCTCCGGCGGCGGAGAGCGGGTCGCCGAGTGCGACGCGCTCCTGGCCACGCTCGAGAAGGCCCGCGCGTGCGGCCGCCTCGAGCCCTCCCAGCGCTCGCAGGTCGGCCACACCGTGAGGTCCATCAAGGAGGCCCTCGACCGGCTGGAGGAGGTGAGCCCGAATCGGGCGCCCGCCACCGTCCTGGAGGAGGCCCGGCGGACCTGTGCCCGCCAAGACGCCGAGATCCGGCGCTTGTACGAAAAAGACGCACCAGAATGCCTCCAGTAACCTGCTAGGCTCAGGCTCACGGTCGTGGACCCCCTGGCTCCCGGTTCCATCTTGCTCAGCAAGTACCGCGTCGAAGACGTGATCGGTACGGGCGGGATGGGGCGTGTCCTGCGGGCCCAGCACCTCTATCTGCAGCAGCAGGTCGCGATCAAGATCCTCCTGCCCGAGATGGCGCAGCACGCCTCGACGGTGTCGCGCTTCCTGCGCGAGGCCCAGGCGACGGTCCAGCTCAAGAGCGAGCACATCGCGCGCGTGATCGACGTCGGTACCCTGGCCGACGGCACGCCGCTGATGGTGATGGAGTACCTGAAGGGCAACGATCTGAACCAGATCCTGCGCCACCACGGCCCGCAGACGCCGCCCGTCGTGTGCGATCTGATGCTGCAGGCGTGCGAGGGCATGGCCGAGGCGCACGCCGCCGGCGTCGTCCACCGCGACATCAAGCCGTCGAACTTCTTCATCACGCAGCGGCCCGACGGCTCGATGCTGCTCAAGATCCTCGACTTCGGGATCTCGAAGACGCCGGTCGGCGTCTCCGAGCTGACCGGAACGCAGGCCGTGCTCGGCACGCCGACGTACATGGCGCCCGAGCAGATGAAGAGCGGGCGCGACGCCGACGCGCGCAGCGACATCTGGTCGATGGGCGTCGTCATGTACCAGCTCCTGAACGGCCGGCCGCCGTTCGGCGGCGAGAGCTACGCCCAGCTCGTCCTGCAGGTGAACGGGGAGCCGCCGTCGCCGATGCTCGTGCCGCTGCCGGCCGGCCTCGGCGAGGTGATCCTGCGCTGCCTCGAGAAGGATCCGCGGCAGCGGCACCAGACCGTCGGCGAGCTGGCGCGGATGCTCGCGCCGTTCGCGACCGATCCGATCTCCGCCTCGCAATCGGCGGTGCGCGCCACGCGGATCCTGCAGCAAAAGGGCGGCGGGCCGACGACCCTCTCGCCGTTGACGGCCGGCGGCGGTCTCGCGACGCCGATGCCGCTCTCGCCGGCGCAGCTGACGCCGCGCACGTGGCCGCCGCCACCGCCGTCGTCGATCTCGCAGGGCGCGGGCCAGGTGACGTACCAGGTCAGGAACCCGCGCGGCTGGATCATCGGCGGCGCCGCGGCGATCATGCTGCTCGCCGGCCTGGGCGGCTACGCCGTCAACGAGCTGACGAAGGACGGCGGCGCGCGGCACAAGGAGGCGCAGGTGCAGGCGCCGGCCGAGCCGCCGACGCCGACCCCGCCGCCGCCGGAGGCCGAGACCAAGCCCACGGGCGCCGAGGCGCAGGCAAAGGCTCCGGAGCCGACGCCGGAGCCGGTGCCGACGCCGGTGCCGACGCCGACCTCGGAGCCGCCCGCGCCGGCGCCGACGTTCCCGGCCAAGACCGAGACGGCCGAGACCAAGCCGGCGACCGAGACCAAGTCCGTCGCCAAGACTGAAACCAAGCCCGAGGCCAAGCCCGCCCCCAGGCCGGTCGCCCGGCCCGCCCCCCGGCCGGTCGCCAGGACCGAGCCCAAGCCGGCGGCCAAGCCGGCGACCAAGCCCAAGAAATCCGACGATCTGTTCGACACCCGGCACTGATCTCGCGCGGGCATGTCACACGCGCCCGGGCCACCTCGTCATCAGGGCACAGGAGCCCCCATGCTGAGCTGGCTGATCCGGAACCGCCTCGCCGCCTTCGAGCGCAAGTACGACTACGACATCTCCTACGCCCGCGAGATCCTCGCCGCTGATCGCAAGGCGTTCATGATCTTCGCGAAGCTGTCCGCGCTCGGCAGGTACCGGCGCGACGTGCCCAAAGACGTCTTCTGGGCCGCCAAGCTCGTCGGCACCGTCGCCGAGGACTGCGGGCCGTGCACGCAGCTCACCGTCGCGATGGCGCTCGACGATGGCGCCACGCCGCGCACGCTGGCGTCGGTGCTCGCCGGGCACGACGCGCAGCTCCCCGAGGACGTCCGCCTCGGCGCCGCGTTCGCGCGCGCCTCGCTCGCCCACGACCCCGCGGCCGATCCGCTGCGCGAGGAGATCGTCCGCCGCTGGGGCGCGCGCGCGCTCGTGTCGCTGGCGTTCGGCATCACCGCCGCGCGCGTGTTCCCGACGATCAAGTACGCGCTCGGCCACGGCAAGGCGTGCCGGCGCGTGACCGTCGCCGGCGAGCCCGTCGCCGTCGCGCGAGGCGACGTATGAACGTGGAGGACGCGGACGACGCGGCCGCCACGTTCGAGCCGCACCGCGCGTACCTCGTCAAGATCGCGTACCGGATGCTCGGCTCGGTCGCCGAGGCCGAGGACGCCGTCCAGGACGCGTTCCTGCGCTGGAGCGCCGCCCCGCGCGGCGACGTCGCCGAGCCGCGCGCGTACTTGACGCGGATCGTGACGCGGCTGTGCGTCGACCGGCTGAAGTCCGCGCGCGCGCGGCGCGAGCAGTACGTCGGCACGTGGCTGCCCGAGCCCGTCGTCGAGGAGGCGGCCGGCGAGCCCGGCGCCGCGCTCGCGCACGAGCTGTCGGTCGCGCTGCTCGTCACGCTCGAGCGGCTGTCGCCCCTCGAGCGCGCCGCGTTCCTGCTCCACGACGTGTTCGAGCTCGGCTTCGACGAGGTCGCGCAGACGCTCGAGCGCTCGGAGGCCGCGGTGCGGCAGCTCGCCGCGCGCGCCCGCGAGCACGTGCGCGAGGACCGGCCGCGCTTCCGCGCCTCCGACGAGGAGGCCGCCCGGCTCGCCGGCGCGTTCCAGGCCGCGCTGCTCGCCGGCGACGTGACCGCGATCTCGCAGCTCCTCGCCGCCGACGCCGTGTTCTACTCCGACGGCGGCGGCAAGCGCGTCGCGGCGAGGAACCCCATCTTCGGCCGGGACAAGATCCTGCGCTTCCTGATCGGCATCACCGCCAAGCGCGGCCGCGCGCTGACGCCGTCAGAGGTCCAGCCCGCGTGGATCAACGGCATGCCCGGCTTCGTCGTCCACAGCCCGGACGGCATCGAGACGCTCGCGCTCGAGGTGGAGGGCGGCGCGATCGCCGCGCTGTACGCCGTCCGGAACCCGGACAAGCTGCGGCACCTCGCCTAGCGCGCGCCGAGCGCGGCCTCGATCGCGCCGTGGAACCAGCGCGCCCCCTCCTCGAGCTCGCCGAACAGCATCTCGTCGGTCGCGCCCGCCTCGAGGCCGCGCTGCGCCTGCTCGCACACCCACAGGTCCTCGCGCTGGAACACGCCCTCCTCGATCAGGGCCCAGCTGCGCGTCCAGTGCTCGACCTCACCGGCGCGCTCGGCGGGGATCAGCATCATGTGGTCCCAGTCCGAGAGATCGGGCCCGCGCGGCGCGACCGTCATGATCGAGACGAAGTCGGGGTGCTCGATGAGGATCGTCGACGGGAACAGGAGGAAGCTCGGCGTGACGAGCTGCCGCAGATCCAGGCCGGACAGGTCCTCGGGCGCGGTCTCGAGCGCGCGCCGGCCGGTGACCGCGCGGACGTGGGTGCCCACCGGCTCGGCGGACGCCGCCGCGTCGAGGAAGAACCGGTAGATCGTGTCGCGGTGCAGGACGCGGATGTGGTAGCCGTCGAGGAACGCCTCGATCACGAGCTTCCAGTTGCAGCGCCGCGTCGCGCGCGCCCGCCGCCACACCACGTAGCGATCGAGCGCGAGCGCGGCCAGATCGGGGCCGAGCTCGCCGAGGTAGGCGTCCACGTCCAGCGCGCCGGACGCGTCGCCGCCGAGCCACACGAGCCCGTGCCGCTCGACCGCCGGCCGCGGCACGAGGCCGCGCCGCGCCAGATCGACGCCCGGGAACGCGGCGGCGTGCGGCACGTGGATCAGCGCGCCCGTCAGGTCGTACGTCCAGGCGTGGTACGGGCACACGAGCGCCCGCGCGGTGCACGGCGCGTCGACGAGCCGCGTCCCGCGGTGGCGGCACGAGTTCGCGAACGCGCGCAGGGTGCCGCCCGGGCCGCGCAGGACGAGCGCCCCGGCAAGGTCGGCGCGATCGATCGGCTCGCACGCGCCCTCGCCGAGCGAAGCCGACGCCGCCACGATCCGCGGCCCGCGGAACAGCGCGGCCCGCTCGCGCTCGCACCACGCCGCGTCGAGGTAGCGCGCGGCCGGCACCGTGAACGTCGCGCCCGCGGCCGACGCGGCCGGTGCGGCCGGCGCGGCCGGCGCGGCGCCGCTGCGCCGCTCGGCCAGCTCGGCGCGCAGCCGCTCGGTGAGCCGGAGGATCTGCGACTGTTCCACGACGCTGGCCTTCCCGCTGCCTTGGCCGCTGCCTTGGCCGCTGCCTTGGCCGCTGCCCTGGCCGCCGCCTTGGCCGCTGCCTTGGCCGCTGCCTCGGCGCTCTAGTATCGCCCGCCGAGCACGAGCATCCCCGCGCGATCGCCGATCACCGGCGCCAGGTAGAGCGCCTCGTCGTCGTCGGCGGAGCCCCGCCGCCGCCGCTCCGGGGAGGCCGCGCTCGGCGCCGTCAGGTACAGCGCGACGCCGCCCGCGGCCAGCGCGACGCCCGCGATCGCGAACACCGTCCCGAGGTTCGCCTGGCTGCGCGCGTCGCGCGTGAGCCGGAGCCCCTCGTCGTTGCACATGTTCGCGGCGTCCATGCAGTACATGCCGAGCGCGGATTGATAGGCGCTGCGCGCGTCGAACGCGAGGTAGCTGGCGACGCCGATGCTCACGGCCCCCGCCCCCATCATCGCGAAGCCGGCGATCCGGCGCGTCCGGCCCGGCGGCGGCGGCCCGCCGTCCTCCGCCCCGGCCTTGCCCTTCTTCCCCTTCCCTTTCTTCTTCACCTTCGCCGTGGCGCTGCTGCGCGGCAGATCGAGCGTCACGTCGCGCGAGCCGCCCCGCTCGATCGCGAGCGTCCGGGTCTTCGGCTCGCCGTTCAGGCGGTACGTGAGGACGTGCGGCCCCGGCTCGACGCGCATCTCGCGGCCGAGATCGCTGGCGGAGACCGGCTCGTCGTCGAGCCGGATCGCCGCGGCCACCGCGTCGGCGCCCTCGGGCACGCGGAGCGTGAGCCGCGGGATGTCCGGCTCGATCTCCTGGATCAGCGCCCGGATCTTCGACGCGCGCTTGTCGCCGGTGGACGAGGCCATCTTCTCGGCATCGGAGTACCACTTGCTCGCGCGCACGAGCTTGCCCCACTCCTGGTAGCACCGCGCGACGTTGACCTTGGCGCCGACGGCCGGATCGAGCGCGTCCACCTGCTCGAACGTGACGCACGCCTCGGCGTACTGCTTCTTGGCGAGCTGCGCCTTGCCCTTGGCGAACAGCGCGTCGGCCTTGTCGGCGGCGGCCGGCGCTGGCGCGAACGCGAGCACCGCGGCGATCGCGAGCCACCGGCTCGCCCTCGTGCTGATCCGTTCGTTCATGGCTCCCTGCGCGCTCGTGATAGGCCCCGTCATTGGCGCCCTCATTGGGCCACCTGGAAGACGCCGCTGTCGAGGAACGAGATCGACACCGGCAGCGTGCGCTGCGTGAGATCGCCCTCGGCGAGGGCCGGGAAGCCGCCCACGACCGAGATCGCGCGCAGCGTGTAGAGCGCGCCCGGCTCGAACACCTCGGGCGGCAGCACGAACCGCGGCACGACACCGTTGGCGCCGAGCTTCAGCTCGTACTGGAGCGCGGTGTTGGCCATGTTCGGCACCAGCCGGAACAGCTGCAGCTGGTACATCGTGTTGTCCGGCACGTCGACGGTGAACGAGACCTCGACGCCGCGCGCCGGCCGCGCGATCGTGACGCCGTCCGTCTCGAGCACCGCGCCGAGCAGCGTGATCCGCGTCGGCAGCCCCGCTGGCAGCTTCATCTGGAGCCCCGGCTCGAGGACCGCGCGCTGGTGCATGCCCGCGTACAGGGTCACCGGCAGCGCGGCCGACGGCGGCGTGTACGCGCGCGCGCCTTGCGTCTGCCACAAGACGACCGTCGGCCAGTCCGGGGCGAACGGGTTACCCGCCTGGCCCATCACCGCCGTCGGGGTGGTCGGCGCGCCCTGCGAGAGCAGCGGCCCGTTGTCGTTGTTGAGCTGGGCGCCGGGGGCCGCGTGCATCGCCCACGCCATCGTCGGCGCGGCGACGGCGGGCTTGATGAGCCCGTAGCGCCGCACCGCGTCCATCTGATCGATCTCGAACGAGAACGGCTCGGGCGTCACCGCGGTCAGCATGCCGGTGATCATGTCGTCGCCCGTCTGGTCGAACGGCGCGGCCCGGAGCGCGCCGCGGAGCTCGGTGTTGCTCACGTAGCGCAGCACGACCGCGGCGTCGGCGCTCGTGATCCGCTCGAGCGGCCGCCCGGTGATGCTCGTCATCATGGTGACCGGGAACGTCGCCGAGAGCGCGGTCATGCCGACCGGCGGCGCCGGGAGCGCGATCGAGCTCCACGAGCCGACCGTGAGCAGCTCGAAGCGCTCGGCGCCCGTCGTCGGCGCGTCGAGCATCGCGTTCACGGTGAGCTTGGCGTCCACTGGCGCGGCCTCGGGGCTCGGGTGCTCCAGGACGCCGAAGAGCCCAGACACCTCGAGCTGCGGGAAGTCGAAGATCCGCAGGAGCGGCTTGGGGTAGTCCGGGAGATCGAACAGGAGCGGCGCGGGCGTGGGGAGCGGCGCCGTCCAGAGGCCGGGCTCCGCCTGCACCGCGGGCACGCGGACGAGGCCCGTCTCGGCGGCCGCGTCGGGGACCAGGTACGCCGCCATCGAGCCCGCCAGATCTTGCGGCGCGTACTCGAGGCGCGCGCCGATCGACACGCGCTGAAACGAGAGGCTCGTGGTCGGCGCGCGGTCGGTCTCGTCGAGGCCGAACAGCTGCGCGCAACCGCAGAGCATCGCGGCGAGGACGGCGAGGCGAGCCACGGGCGGAGCGTATCACCGGCCCCGGCCGGTCGCGGGGCGATCGGGCCGCGCGCGCCTACTTCTCGCCGCTGTTGTCGTCTTCGTCACGATCGCGGTCCCCGCTGCCGGGCTCGCGATCGCGCTGCCAGAAGCGCAGCCGCGAGCGGCGCGCGCCGTCGTCGTCGTCGTCCTTGCTGTCCTTGGCGTCCTTGGCGTCCTTGGCGTCCTTGGCGTCCTTGCCGTCCTTGGCGTCCTTGCCATCTTGATCCGTGCGCTTGAGCCGCACGCTCGCCTTGACGTCGGGCTCCGCGCCCGCGAACCGCTCGCTGTTCGGGATGAACCGGATCTCGGTCTTGATCTCGAACGACAGTGTCGTGAGGATCTTGGCGATCTCCTCGCTGACGTTCAGGGTCGAGAGGAACTCGCGCGTCTCGCGCGCGATCACGTCGAACACACGATCCTTGGCGTCGTTGACGCGGTCCTTCGCGCCATCCGCCGACGACGCGATGTAGCCCGCGACCTCGGGCAGGCTCTCGCGCGCGAGCTTGCGGATGCCCTCCTCTGTCTGGAACACGGCGCCCATGCCGGCGGCGAACGTCTTCTTCACGAGGTCGGGCACGAGCTGCTCGAGCCGGTTGCGGATCGTCTCGGTGAGGCTGTCGCCGTCGCCGTCGCGGTCCCGGTCGCGGTCGTCTCGGCGATCTTCGCGCCGCTCCGCCCGCCGCTCGTCCCGCCGCTCGTCCCGCTCGGGCCTGGCGGTCGCGTCGTCGTCGTCGGGGGCAGCCATACCCCTGGGGTACCCCCGATCCGCCGCCGGATCAATTGCCAACCTCGCAACCTGGTATCCTCCGCGCGATGGCGGAGCCGGGACGCCGGGAGAGCAGTGACGCGCCTTCGGAGGCCGCGTCGCCGCCACCCGCGCCCGACGCGTCCGACGCGCCCGACGCGCCTGCGCCTGCGTCGCCGCCAGCGGCCGGCGATTCGGTCAGCTCGCTCGCCGGGGACGTGCGCCGCTACCGCCACGACAAGCACGGGCGGCGGCCGCCGCTCAAGGTCCGCAGCCTCCGGGCGTACTGGACGACATTCTGGGTGATCGGCAGCTACCTGTGGCTCCGGCTCCGCATGCGGCTCCACAGCGACGCGTGGATCGAGCACAAGCTGCGCGAGACGCACCTGCGCAACGCGCGCCGGATCGAGCGCACGATCATCGAGCTGCAGGGCCTGTTCATCAAGGTCGGCCAGCTGATCTCGATCATGACGAACTTCCTGCCCGAGGAGTTCCGCCGCGAGCTCGAGGGGCTGCAGGACGCGGTGCCGCCGCACCCGTACAGCGACATCGAGGCGCGCCTGCTCGAGGAGCACGGGCGCTCGCCGTCCGAGGTGTTCGAGAGCTTCGACGAGAAGCCGATCGCGTCGGCGTCGATCGGCCAGGTCCACCTCGCGCGGCTGCCTGACGGCACGAAGGTCGCCGTGAAGGTGCAGTACCCGCACATCGAGGAGATCGTGCGGCGCGATCTCAACACGCTGCGCCGGATCTTCCGCATCATCGGCTGGTTCGTCCCGTACCAGGGGCTCGAGGAGCTCTACCGCGAGATCCGCGCGATCATCCTCGAGGAGCTCGACTACCGCGAGGAGGCCAAGAACGCGACGCGCATCGCGGCCAACTTCGAGGGCCGCCGCGACGTGGCGTTCCCGCACGTCGTCGAGGAGCTGTCGACCGTGCGCGTGCTCGTCACGCACTTCGAGACCGGCTGCAAGATCACCGACCGCGCTGGCGTCAAGGCCGCCGGCCTCGATCGCACCCAGCTCGCGCGCCAGGTCGTGGAGGTCTACTGCCAGCAGATCTTCACCGACGGCGTCTACCACGCCGATCCGCACCCCGGGAACCTGCTCGTGCGGCGCGCGGCCGAGGGCGAGCCGCCGACCATCGTGTTCCTCGACTTCGGCGCCGTCGCCGAGATCCCCGGCCACGTGCGCGCCGGCATCGTCGAGCTGATCCAGGGCGCGCTCGTCCGCGACACGCAGCGCATCGTGGGCGCGATGAAGCAGATGGGCTTCGTCGCGCGCGGCGCCAACGAGCAGATGTTCGAGCAGGTCGTCGAGTACTTCCACGAGCGGTTCCAGGAGCACATCTCGCTCGACTCGCTGAACCTCAAGGACATCAAGTTCGATCCGCAGAAGGGCCTCGAGAGCGTGGCCGATCTCCGCAAGATGGACATCTCGCTCCGCGAGCTGTCGGCGAGCTTTCACGTCCCCAAGGAGATCATCGTCCTCGAGCGCACGCTCCTGCTCCTCATGGGCCTGTGCACCGAGCTCGATCCGACGCTGAACCCCATGACGGTGATCCGGCCCTACCTCGAGCGCTTCGTGCTCGGCGACGAGGGCGACTGGTCGCAGCTCCTCATGGACACGTCGAAGGACCTCGTGATGAGCGTGACCGCGCTCCCCGCCGAGATCCGCAAGTTCATGCGCGCCGCGCACGCCGGCGAGCTCCAGCTCAAGTTCCGCAACTTCGACGGCTCGGTGCACCTCATGTACCGGCTCGGCCACCAGCTCATCTACGCCGCCGTCGGCATCGCCGCCGCCTCGCTCGCCGTCGTCCTCGAGGGCCAGGGCGACGACGCGCGCGCCGAGTGGGCCTGGTGGACCGCCCGCGTCGCCGGGGCCATCCTCGTCTGGAGCTGGTGGTCGTCCCGCACCCTCCTCCGCCGCCGCTGACCCCGCCACCGCTCCTCAGGAGGCCTACTGGAGTTCCACCTTGACTACTCGACAGAAGACCTCCGAGAAGAAGAAATGACCGCCGGTACGAGATGTCTGGGATCGGGAAGAAAGGAGCAAGCCAATGGCGAA
Source organism: Kofleriaceae bacterium (assembly GCA_035558535.1). GTDB lineage: Bacteria > Myxococcota_A > Polyangia > Haliangiales > Haliangiaceae > JABFXX01. The sequence goes on along the minus strand of DATMCI010000365.1, from coordinate 79,723 downwards.
GTCCCTCTATAACCCAGACAAATATACGTACCGTGTGATCTGGTCGGAGGAGGACCAAGAACACGTAGGGCTATGCGCGGAGTTTCCATCACTCAGCCATCTTGCGGAATCAGCCCCTGAAGCTCTTGCCGGCATCATGAAGCTTGTCGGCACGGTGCTCTCCGATATGGCCAAGTCAAAGGAGGAGATTCCGGAGCCGTTATCGCTCCGGCAGTTCAAGGGCAACGTTGCAGTACGAATCCGCCAGAGCGCCATCGCGAAACTGGCGATGGCGCCGCGGAGCAAGGCGCATCGCTGAACCGGCTCATCAGTGACAAGCTTGCGCACTGACGAAGAAACAGGAACGGTGAGAGTAAGATTATAGGCGTGGGCCAGGATCTCACGATCATCAAGCATTGGCTCAAGCGTTGCTTTGCCGGGAGTGACCACAGGGTCTTGGATGTCCGCCGAGGCTCCTCTGGGCATCGTCTAGATCATGGAGACCGAGCACGACTATGTCACGCCACGGAGATTCGCGATCAAGGGCCTTCGATCCAGCGAAGAGGATCAAGAAACTCGACATCGACGTGCGCGCACTGTTCGAGCGCGAACTCGCACTCTGGCTGTGCGTACCTTTCATCGTAACGCCCTCTCAGCGCTAGGATTAGAGTTCATTCCAATATAGGAACTGCCCGATCCGTCGTCGCTCTGGCCGTTTGTCCGTATGGGCTTCACGGATGGATCCCTGGAGGACTGAATAGGGAAACCCGATCCTCCCGTCGAGCAGCGGCTCGCGGCATTAGCACAGTGCTGCAATGGTCTCGTCTGGCTGTATCAGAACGGGTTGCACGGGCCACGGCGATCTGAAGCCGGCTAACGTGCTCGTATGTGATCGACATGAGGCACTAACTCTACAGCGACCTTCTGGAGGGCAGATTAGTCCCATCCGATATAGAACCGCCGAGCCTACGATCGGATTCGCATACCAGGCGATGAACACCTTGACCCCGCAGGGGCGGCACACGGATTCCGAGGTGCGACGGCTCGACGTTGAACTCTCGCAACGCTGGGAGACGATCGCGCCGACCGCAGACGAGTTCATCCGGCGACTGCTCGAGGCCACGAATCTATCGCAACAAGGGAGCTCCGGAACTCAAGTTCCGCAACCTCGACGACCATTACCGGTTCGACTACCAGTTCATCTACACCGTCGTCGGCATCGTCGCCGCCTCGCTCGCCGTCGTCCTCGAGGGCTATGGCGACGACGCGCGCCGAGTGGGACTGGTGGACCGTCCGCGTCGCCGGCGTCCTCCTCGTCTGAAGCTGGTGGTCCTCTCGCAAACCCCTCCGGCCGTGTCGATCGAGGGTTCGCGGCCCGCGCACGGCATGGATCGGCGGATCAACGGTGACGCTACCGCCGTGGCTGGCCCGGAGCTGCCCGACGCGGCGCGCGCACGGCATGGATCGGCGGATCAACGGTGACGCTGGAGCTAGCGGCGCCAAGCGGCGCCAAGCGGCGCCAAGCGGCGTCAAGATCGAGAGGGTCCGCTGTCAGACAGCCAAGAGCAGGTTGCGAGCAGAGTGACAAGGCGGTGCCGATAAGTCAGCCGCTGGGGCAACCGGCATGGATCGTGCCTAGCCAGGCGTGCCGCTGTTGTGCAGCGCGGCCGTGCGAGTGCTGTCGCACACGAGGGACGCGTCGCCCGGTGGTCGGTCGGCCACATGTACGGCCACACGGCGGACACCTGATCCAGCCGCTCATCGCGACGCGGTTGGCCTAGGGACGTAAGGGCGCACCGTGTTGGACGCGATGCGTCAGACCACACCGTCAGGGCCTGCACGTGGCCGCGCCGATCGTCTCGAGCCCACTCGCGCCGTTCGCGTGGCTCGTCGCCATCGCGGAGCAGGCCCCCGTCTGCGCGACATCCGTGTCTCGAGGCACGGCCGGACAGGGTCGTATGCCGGACAACCCAAGGCAAGTGCCGAAGTGGCTGATCACAGGCTCGAGATGCGTGTCCGGTTGGCTCGCGAATCATCTCCGCGAATCAACCCCGGTGACTCCGGTCCGGAGGGCCGAGAAGTAAATGGGCAGGGGTGCATAATTTTGCTGCAGGTACATGCGCAACTCGATCGTTGTAAAGCCTGCCCTTTGTGATGTATCGATAACTGGAGGCTTGGAGGGATCATGGGGCGCGAGAAAGCCGCTTCCCTTATTGCATATGAAGTAACTGCCGATGGGTCATATCCTCGATGAGGACATGGGTTCATTCGGGCCAGCTCCAGTTCACACGCGACGGGCGTACGCTGGTCATTGCAGAGCCTGATAAAGTTACCTTCGTCGGACTTCGTGACGAAGGTCAGCGGCGAGTCGCAATCTCGAGCGTGCAGGCGGTCGTTGCGTTTCTGGATCAGGTTTGGGTGGCTACATGCGCAGGTGCGCTGATCCGATTCGGCTCCGATGGTCGCGAACTCGATGAGCATGCTCTTCCTTGCGATCCGAATGGGACCTTGGTCCCGACGACCATAGGCGCCCCTGCAGCTCTATGGAATGCTTGCGAACCGGTGGCCTTACTCGATGACCTCGGTTCCCTCGTGATAACTCCTTTCCATTTCGAGTCTGCGATTCCGATCGCAGGTCGCCGCTTCGCGCAGTATGCGGGGCCACGCTTGACCCTCCCTGCAGGTGCTTCGGTGATGCTACCGGGCGTGTCTCGGATCGCGGGGGGCAGCGTGATATTCGATGGTACCTCGCTCGCGCTTGTCGGGGAGCATCCGCGCGGCCGCGATATCGTTGTCCTCGCGCTCGCCAGCGGGCGTGCCCTCCAGACCATCTCGTTGCCACCGGGCACAGTTCGGATCGCAGCGCGTCGTGGTCTTGCTGTTGTGCACGACGCGCCACGCCGGTTCGCCGTAATCGATCTCCGATTCGCCCGACATGTAGGCGCTGTGGTAACTGATGACGACGTGGCCGATCATGCCGTTGATCCTGATGGCAAGCTCCTCGCAATCCGCCTCACCTCCGGAGTCATCGAACTCGCCCCGATCAGCGAGGGCGCGAGGGCAATCACCCACTTGCCCGCATCTCGCCCGAACATCAGCGATTACAGCTCCGCTCACCAGCCCAGCGCGCCGGTTGCTCACGGACTGCCCGCATCTCGCCCGGACATCAGCGATTACAGCGTGGAGGTGCCAAAGCTCGCCGAGACGCCCATGGGCGGGGCCCAGCTTGGGCCCGAATGCCAGCCGGTAGAAATTCAGCCGGCAGGTGCTCGATCGACCGAGCAGTGCCCAACCGCGGCGGCTCTGCCCTCAGACATACCGGCTTGCCCCGTTCAGCCACTCGATCCACCGCCCATCATCGTCGACGCACTTGAGCCGCGGGCGATTCGAGCACAGATGCCACGGGAGGCAGCGCTGATTGAGCTCGATCGCGAGCTTCACTCGGTCATACTGTGGGTACTGGCGGCGATCTCGCGTGCGTGGGATACGCGTCGACTCAGCTATGGTAACGAAGGTCATCATCCGTACGAGCACGAGGTCGCGGCGCTAGTCGGAAAGAACTCCGGGTTTGCGCCGGATTACCTCGCAGGTGCGAGGGATGCACTTGCCGAGCATGAGGTTGCGCTCGCGGCGGATCCCCATTATCGTAGTGAGTTGACCCCGATCGGTGAGCTGATCGACGAGTTCAGACTGTCGACGACCGCGATCAACGTGTTGCTCGTGATCGCAGCCCCGTCCCTTCACGGCGATGTTGCGCGACTGTACGGCATTCTCGGCAACGATCCCGGCCGAGCCATGGTCGACGAGCTACTTGTCCAACACATTCTTAGCGATCGGGTGACCCGGCATGATGTCGCGGCGGAGTTGCACCCGCAAGCACCGCTGGTTCGTCTAGGGATGGTGGATGTCAAGAAGTTGCGGCCACGGCCATTTGCCGCACTTGAGGTTGATCCTGTCGTATTGTCGCGGCTACGCGGCGAACCGCCCGAACTTGGCGTGGCCTCGACCGTACGTCACGCCACTCGCGAACTTGCTTCAATCGATCTTGCTCCCGGCGTGCTTGCGTCAGCGATCAGCACACTCGCGCGCGCGCCGCGGCCTGCACGTATCGCAATCCGGGGCCATGCGGGAGTCGGGCGTCGTACCCTATTCGCCACGTTTGCCCACCGTGCAGGGCGCTCGCTTTGTATAATCGACGCGGCCCGGCTGCCGCGTGATGCGGAGCAGTTCATCGAGAGCTTGCAGATCACGCTCCGTCGCGCGCAACTCGCCGGGTTGATTCCGGTGATCTATGCGCTCGATGCCGTGGTGTTCGGTGACCGCAACGCCATCGATCTCGCTCGTGAGATCCTTACCGCGCACCCAGGGCCGCTCGCAGTGCTCTCCCCTCTAGGGACCAGCCCGCCACTGCCGGCCGGCCATATGGTGATCGATCTACCTGCGATGGCGGAAACAGCGCGGCTCGGCGTGTGGCAGCGCGCGTTCGAAGGGTCCGGCCACTGGCTCCGCGATGTGACGAGCCTTGCGTCGCGCTATCGCGTCGGTCCAGGCATCATCTATCGGGCGGTCGCCTCGGTAACCGGCGACGATCCAATGACTCCATGTGACGATCGCATAGACGCTTTTCTGCGCCAGAGCCGAGAGATTCGGCTCTCGGATCATGCACAACGTGTCCACCGGCTCGCAAACTGGGCGGATCTCGTGCTTCCCCCTGACATCATGGACAGCCTCCGTGAGCTGGTGGGCCGTGTGCGTTATCGCCGAACGGTGTTTGAGGAATGGGGCATGGGGCGCACCATGACGACCTCGCGCGGCCTCACTGCGCTGTTCCAGGGGCAGCCGGGTACTGGAAAGACGCTGGTCGCAGGTGTGATCGCCCGCGAACTCGGACTCGATCTTTACCAAGTCGATCTTTCAAAGGTAATGTCGAAGTGGATCGGTGAGACTGAGCGCAACCTTGCGACTATCTTCGATGCGGCCGATGACGGTCAGGTCATCCTCCTGTTCGACGAGGCCGATTCACTATTCGCGAAACGCACCGAGGTCCGCTCAAGCAATGACCGCTACGCAAATCTAGAAGTCAACTATCTATTGCAGCGGCTCGATGCGTTCGAAGGCATTGCCATCCTGACCACCAACAACGGCGGCTCGATCGATCCAGCTTTCAAGCGCCGACTGTCATTTCGGCTCTCGTTTCCATTCCCGGACGAAGAGACCCGTGCCGAACTGTGGCGTGCTCACTTACCGCGCGAGTTGCCGCGCACAGGTGAGCTAACGTTTGATGTGCTTGCCCGTAAGTATCAACTGTCCGGCGGCTACATCCGTAATGCGTGCCTTCGCGCTGCATTTCTCGCGGCGCAGGAAGAGACGTTGCTACAACAACATCACCTTGAACGCGCCGTGGCGCTCGAGTTCGCCGAATTGGGCAAGCTGTCGACCGGTGGCGCAATCATGTGAAAGGAAGGCTCTGTGCACCGTGAATACGAACAGAATCGCGCAAAGTCGCCGGATGTAGTCACTTCCCACAACGCGATCGAGCCTGGGCAGCTGAGTCGCAGCTCCCTCTTGCATAGGTCCGAGTATGCGATCGCGTCGGGTCTTGTACAGCGAAAGGAGGTCGCTGGCGCCGATGAACCCGGCAATGAGGATGTGCACAAGCTTGCGGCTAAGGGCATTGGCGGAACCTCTACGACAATACCCTTTCTGGAGCAGATCCAGCGTTCGTTCGGCACTCACAATATAAGGAATATTCAGGCCCACGTCGGAGGCTCCGCAGCCCAAGCCTGTGAAGGGATGGGAGCGAAAGCATATGCGACGGGGAATCATGTCGCTTTTCGGGAGGCTCCGGACCTACACACAGCAGCGCACGAGGCAGCGCACATTGTACAGCAAAGGGCAGGAGTACAACTCACCGGGGGGGTCGGCAAAGTTGGTGACGAGTATGAGAGAAATGCGGATGATGTGGCCGACGCGGTGGTTCAGGGGAGATCAGCGGAGCCTCTGCTTGGCGGGACAGGTCAACGCAACCAGGCTAGTGAACAGTCTAAGGAACCTGAAAGTCTCGCTCATTCGCTGGCACCACCGCTGGCACCACGAAAGGAGGCCAACGGCAGTTCGTCCGTGCAAGAGCGGACAGATCCTAAGAGCGAGGCGAACGCGTCTTGCTCGAAGTGCGGGAGTGGCGCCTGCGAATGCTCGAAGCCGTCCGAAATATCCGAGGTCCAGCATTCATTTTCACACGACAGCCCCGCTGTCGTACAGCAGATTGGCAGCGGACCGGCACTTCAACTGAAGGCGGAGCGAGTAAGTCCTCTTGAAGGCGGAGGTCATCGTATTGCTATCTCACCCGAATTGGATGACGCAGCCGCTGCAGAGGAGCACGGTGGATCTTCGTTCTCTGCACAGTCCCAGCACGGCGCAATTCGCAAGCCCGTTCAGCAGATGCGAATTCCATTGCCACGGCCGATTCCGGTATGTGGCAGAAGCCTGACGCACATCGACGTAGAGCAGCCACGATGGCGAGACCTTGAGCCGTGTCTTCCGGCTACTGTGCCAGTGTACCGCCTGAACATTGTCGGCCGGCAGGTCACGCCTGCGACGACGGGCAGAGGACGGATCATTTTCAATCTCCACATCGGCTACTACAGAGATCCGGCTACCGGCCGATATTGTGCAATCGCCGACGATTCAATGGCCTGTATCGCGCCGAGGTGTGTCCGTCTGGGATGCTTTCCGACACTGAGAGAAGTAGTCGATGCAATAGCCGAGTTTCTCTGGAACGTGCTGAAGGTGATAGGTTGGATTATCCTCGCGATCCTGCTCGCGCTCATCCTCGGTCGTCTGCGAGTACCCGTACCTGGGCCAGCCGCGCCTCCTCTCGTGGCCAATAACGGCGCTGGAAAGAATCCTCAGGAAGGCGCTGGCACGACGGATAATGGGTGAGCATGCGCCTACTATTAGACCATAAGGATAGCGAGCCGAGTACAGAGCTTGCTTGTTATCGCGCCAGTCTGGTGTGGGCTACAGCGCGCGGTGAGCGGTTCGCGATGAAAGTGGAACCGGAGGTGTACACTTCTCGCTCACAGGTAGACCGCTTCTTATCGCTCGGTCAAATCCGCAGTGGAACTCCGCAACGTCACGAAGGGATGTTTAAACAATTCTTCAAGAGAGGAGGCGTCACGGAGGAAATCATATATATTGAGGGTGTGCCTGATGAGCACTTCATCACGACTCTCACGGAGATAGCGGTTCCTGAGAAAGTGATTGTAGGGGATCTCTGTCCTGTACTCGAGCTTCGCGTGATACGCGGAGATCGCGCTCTGTACACCGTGCTCGAGTACGGGCGCGACCAAGTGTTTGATCTTGAGGGTGACGAGCGCGCTCAGCTAGAGGATTATATGCAGAACACATTAGTAGGGCCTATCCATCTGATCCCGCCGCCGTGATATGGAGTGGCTGTCTATCCTGCGCTGGACTAGATCTTCACTGGTTGCGATCGATTCTCCACCTTAGAATGATGGTTGCTGGACAACCGGACCGGGCTTGATGAGCCGCTACGACCAGGCCAACTCGGCAGGACGGATTGGGCTGGACAACCAGGTGTCCGGTGTCGACCAGAATGCGGACGCGGGACAGCACCGTCCAGAGACGGCCCTTGAAGAGCCCGGTCGGGGATCCATGGCATCGAGCCGGACTGCGAGCGCGCCGACGGCGATCCGCGGGTAACGGCCGAGCAGGCCGGTGACCGTGACGTCGACGACCGCGCTCGAGGTGTAGCGCGGAAGGTCCGGCGTCGCGAGGTACGCGGCGACCTCGACCGGCGCGCCGCCTAGGTCCGGCCGGCGCCACGACATCGTCGATCCACGCGCGCGCGCGCGCCGCACCAGGCGACGCCTGAAGGTGGCAGAGGTCGTCCTCGAAGCCGGCGCGGGCCTTCACCGCCCAACACGTCGACAAGCGCGACCGCCGCGCCGCTGGCGACCAGCCGCGGGGAGTTCGCGCGCCACCACCTCGGCTGCCATCGTCTTGCCGATCCGGGGCCACCCCGAAACAGCGCCGTCACACCGCGCGCGGTGTGCGCGATCGTGCGCAGGCCCCCGCCAGTATCGTGTAGCCCTCGCCGACCTCGGGTAGCGCGCCGCGGTCGACGCCGATCGCCCATCAGGTCGTCCCACGACGCCAGCGGCTCGACCCGCGTCGCGACCGCCTCGGTCCGCGCCGAGCGGTGCTGGCGCAGCGCGGTCGCGAGGGCGGGCTCAAGCGTCGCCCCGGCCGGTCGATCGGCCGTCGCGACGCACGCGCGTACCATCGTGCCCGGGCCGACCCGCGACGCGTACAGACCGCCGCCGTGCGACCGCGCGACCGCGGCCCGCACGCTGGCGTCAGCCGAAGAGACACGCCGACGCTCGATCATCCCTACTCTTCGATGTGATGGGGTCCGACGACGGTCATCGTCACGAGGCACCGGATCTACGCTCGGTGCGCTCGGTGCGCTCGCTGAGCCACCATCGGGTATCCCCATGCGCCACGTTCGGCTGTTCGTGATCCCGAGTTGTACGATCGCATCGAGCTTCTCGGCGACGACTGTTTCACGCGAGTATGCGAGCACGTGTGGCGCCGGATCGTCGAGCAGGACCGGAAGATCCACCCGGACTGGCACCGACGTGACCGCATCGCCGAACCCGACGTCGATCTGCAGCCGGATCTGCGCGGCGGTCACGCGAGCCATGATCTCGACGCGCAGGCCGCCGTACTCCTGATCCTCGCGAATCGAGCTGACCTCGAGAGACCCCGCATCGAACACGACGCCGTCGTCGTCGACGTCGAACGCGAGCACCTCGGCGAACACCGCGGCGATCCGTGCCTCAGACGGATCGCCGCTGCCGAGCAGATCCACATCGCGCGTCGCCCGGTATGGATGGCCGGTCCACACCGTGAACAGCGTCGCGCCTTTGAGGATGAAACTCACACCGTGCCGCGATCGCGCCAGCCGGTAGAGCAGGCGCTCGCTCGCATAGCGGGTGAGCAGGAGCTGGTAGTTGTCTCCCCGTTCACGAGCGAGGCGGAGCAACCGGGCACGCACCGACGCACCGACGTCCTTCAGCGGCTTCATGACGCGAGCGCCTCCAGATAGGGGCGCACCCGCGCGTGGACCCCGTCCGCCCGCGCGGCCGCGACCAGCGCATCGATCTCGCCGCGATGCTTGCGGAGGTAGTCGCGCAGTACCGCGAGCGCGACGTCGAGCCCGACGTGCCGCTGGTAGCGGAAGCAGTCGACGACGGTCTTGGCCGGCGTCGTCACCTGCACGCGCACGCCCTCGATCGTCCGCCGCTCCACGCCATGCGTCCGCGCCTGCCCGCTCGCTCTCACGATCGCGAGCTTCGGATAGGCGAGCTTCGGGGCTCGAGCGCGCCGGTCGATCATGATCCAGACGGCGTGCGGCGCTTCCGTGCCGAGCCCGTGGATCTCCAGCGCGCTGAGCAGGCAGATCGTCGCCCGGGGTACGCGCCTGGCGACGTCCGCAACCGTGTTCAGCTCGGTGACCCGGCCGTCCGCGAGGCGATAGAGCCCGCGATCGATCTGCTCTAGGAGACCCCGCTCGCACAGACGCCGAAGGTATGTGCGCGGAATCCCGGCAGCATCGAGGTCACGCGCGCGAACGGAACCCCCGCGCGCGCGTCGCAGCAGTGCGTCCGTCTTCGAAGCAGCCATGATACGAAACGTCGGTCCGATTCTGTATGGACCGACGTTTCGTACCACCGAGCACGGAACGTGGCACGACCTCGTCTCGGTGAATGTGCCGCCGCTGACCTCCCCCGGTCCGGAGCCAGGCGGGCGCAGGGCAGCTGATACCATCGCCTCATGCGTGAACACCGGGGAACCTGTAGGCGAGCCGGGGTGTCAGCGGGTCTGATGAAGCGCAACGGGCTCCACTCGCTGATCTGTGCCTGGCTGGCGGCCGCGATCGTGACCGGCGGCTGCCGGCCGCCGGCCGGCACGCGCGTCACGGCGCCGACGCCCCGGCCCGACCCCGCCACGCCGGCGGTGACCGCCCCGGCGGCGACCGCCGCGGCGCCGACGCCAGCGGGGCGGCCGCAGATCGCGTTCACGGCCGGCGCGAGCGACGGCACGCTGACCGTCGAGACGCGCGATGCGAAGGTCGCGCCGGCCCAGACCACGGTGGCCGCGCTGACGCCCGACGAGATCGCCGCGCTGCACGCGCGGATGGAGCCGCTGCCGGATCTGACGAGCCAGAATGCCGCGGCGCCGCCCCTGCGCGCGCCGACACCGCCCCCCGCGCGGCCCGGGCCCGTGCAGCCGATCGCGTTCGTGGCGCCCGCCGGCAAGCCGGTGAGCGACGCGCCGGTCGTGCCCGCGAAGCGGAGCGCGCCGCTGGCCGCGCCGCAGATCACGCCGCGGGGCGAGATCCGATCCGAGTCCGAGATCCGCGTGCGGTTCTCCGAGCCGATGGTGCCGGTCGCCGCCGTCGGCGCGCCGGTCGCGCCGGTGGCCACGATCACGCCGGACGTCGCCGGGGCGTGGCGCTGGATCGACACGCGCGTGGCCACGTTCACCGCGGCCCCGCGGCTGCCGCAGGCCACCGAGCTCACGGTCACCGTGCCCGCCGGGATCCAGGCCGTGAGCGGCGCGACGCTCCTGGCCGACGAGACCGAGACGTTCGCGACCGCGCCGATCGCGATCGCGGGCGGGTACCCGACCGGCGTCGTCACCGCGAATTCGCCGATCGTCGTCAAGCTCGATCAGGACTTCGATCCCGACAAGCTGGCGCCGCTCCTGCGCGTGACCCGCGCGGCCGGCGGCGCGGCGCTGCCGTACAAGATCGCGACGCTCGCGGATGCGCAGCGGGCGTGGGCCCAGAACCCGACGCTCGAATTCGATCCCGCGAAGTCCGACGCGTCGCTCGGCAAGCGCTACATCGTGCTCGCACCACAGACGGCGTGGCCGGCCGACACCACGCTCCAGGTGACCCTCCCATCCGGCGCGCCGTCACGTGAGGGGCCGCGCGCGTCGACGCGGCCCTCGTTCGCGACCTTCAAGATCGCGCCGCCGTTCACGGTGCTCGGGATCACCTGCGATGACGGCGAGAAGCCCCGCATGGCGGGCGCCGTGTGCCCGTTCAACGGCCTCCTCCACGTCCACTTCAGCACGTCGATCGCGATCCCGTCGTACCGCGCCCAGAAGGTCCAGGTCGACGGCGCGCCGTTCGACGACAACAAGCCGCGCTTCGCCGACGTCGCGCTCAAGGTGCCCGATCAGGTCGGGCGCGCGCACTCGATCACGATCGGCGACGGCCTCGTCGATATCTACGGCCAGCCGTACACCGGCGCGCACAAGCTCGGATTCGTCAGCGGGCCCGCGCGGTTCGACGCGTGGCTCTCCGCCGACACCGGCATGCACGTGCTCGATCCGCGCTTCGCGATCCCGCAGTGGATCGTCTACAGCTCGGCGGTCGCGAGCCTGCGCGTGCAGCTGTTCTCCGTGCAGCCCAAAGACTACTTCGCGTACCAGGCGCTCGAGGCCGGCAAGCGCGCGGTGCCGCCCGGCAAGCGCGTGTTCGATCAGACGTACACCGTCGGCCCCCGCCACGAAGTAGACGCGCGCATCGATCTGAGGCCCGCCCTCAACGCCGCGGGCCTCGGCCACATCGTCGCGATGGCGACGGTGCAGCCGCTCGCCGGGACCGCGAGATCTCCGGCCAGTCGCCGCCGTATAGACCCGCAGATCGCGTGGATCCAGGTGACCAAGCTCGGCGTGTCGTCGCGGATCGACGGCGAGCGCGTCAACGCGTGGGTCCAGGACATCACGCCGGATCAGCGCTTCCTGGCGCCGATCGCCGGCGCGACAGTCTCGCTCCTCGCCGAGAAGCGCGGCGAGAGCGGCACCGGCACGAGCGACGCCACCGGCCACGCCCAGGTCGAGCTGTTCCCGAAGCCGCCCGCCAAGAAGCCCGCCACCAAGACCGGCGACGACGACGGCAATGACGACTACGACGATGACTACAGCTATTACGATGGCCCGCCCGCGCTGCTCCACGCGCGCACGGCGACTGACTCGACGTTCGCGGTCGTCGACCGCCACGAGAAGGCGCTGCGCGTCGAGAACGCGCTCTGGTACGTCACCGACGATCGCTTCACGTACAAGCCCGGCGAGAAGGCGTACGTCAAGGGCTGGGTCCGCTGGACGCACAACGGGGTCAACCCCGACCTGGCGTTACCGCGCGCGGGCGAATCGATCGCGTACGTGTTGTCCGACGCCAAGGGCACACGCGTCGCGAGCGGCAACGCCAAGCTCACGGATCAAGGCGGATTCCATATCGAGGTCGATCTGCCGCCCAGTATCAACCTCGGGACCGCCTCCTTCTCGCTACAGGCCCGGAAGGAGGTCTATCACCACCCGATCTCCGTCGAGGAGTTCCGCACTCCCGCCTACGCCGTGACGCTCGACGATGACATCTCGCACAGCGGCGCGATCCCGCTCGTGCTCGGCGAGACCACCTCGATGACGGCGGCCGCGCAGTACTACAGCGGCGGCGGGCTCCCGGGCGCCGCCGTGGAATGGGACGCCACCCTCACCACGACGCGCTACGAGCCGCCCGGCTGGAACCTGTTCGCGTTCACGCCGCCGCTCGATCGCCACGAGCACCGCTACGGCTTCGAGGATCGCTCGATCCGCGTGCACGCGCAGAGCGCGCTGTCGGGCGGCTCGACGTCGACGGTGACCTACGGGCTCGCCGCGCTGCCGGACGGGCGCACCAGCATCCTCGAGGTCGACACGACGGTGACCGACGTCGACCGGATGAGCATCCGCGCGAGCTCGCGCCCGATCCTCGTGCACCCGAGCGCCTACTACGTCGGGCTGCGGCTGCGGCCGCAGACGGACGACCAGCTCGAGGTCATCGTCACCGACATCGACGGCAACGCCGCCCCGGGCGTCGCGATCACCGTCGACATCGAGGGCGTGCTCGGCTCCGAGCGCTACCGCGCGGACGCCAAGGTGATCGACACGCAGACCTGCAAGGTCGCGAGCGCCGCCGCCCCGGTGGCGTGCCCGTTCCAGCGCAAGGACGTGAAGACCGCGTACACGGCGCGCGCGCGGGTCGCCGACGCGCGCGGCCGCGTGAACACCGCAGAGCTCCCGATCCCGTGGTGGTCCTACGACGATCGCGAGGAGCTCCTGGTCGTGCCCGACAAGGCGAGCTACCGGCCCGGCGAGGTCGCCAAGGTCGAGATCCGCTCGAAGGTGTTCCCGGCGACCGCGGTCGTGTCGTTCGCGCGGCGCGGCGTCGCCTCGCAGAGGCTGATCGCGCTCATTGGCGCGTCGACAACGATCGACGTGCCGATCGACGCCGCGCTGATCCCGAACGTCTACGTCACCGTCGATCGCTACGCCAAGCGCCGCTTCATGCAGGACGGCAGCACGCTGCCGCTCCCCGAGCATCTGCAAGCCGAGGCGAAGCTCGCGATCGATCTCGAGGGCGCGCGGCTCGCGATGCGGACGCGCCCGACGCAGAAGCTCATCCAGCCCGGCGAGGAGGCCACGTTCGAGGTCTTCGTGCAGCACGCCGACAAGCCCGTCGCCGGCGCCGAGGTCGCGCTGATGGTCGTCGACGAGGCCGTGCTCGCGGTCTCCGGTCGGTCGCACGCCGACCCGCTCGCGCCGTTCTATCGCGACATGGTGAACGGCACGAGCGCGCAGTCGTCGCTCGAGACGGTGCACGACTCCGGCGGCAGCCTCGACGGCGTCCCGGGCGTCACGCGCGCCGAGCTCATCGGCCTCGGCCGCTGGGGCACGATCGGCCACGGCTCCGGCACAGGCTCCGGCTACGGGATCGGCGGCGGTCGCGGCGGCATGCGCGGGCGCTCGGACGTGGTCACCGCGCGCAAGGACTTCCGGCCCAACGCGGTGTTCGCGCCCGCGCTCGTCACCGACGCGAACGGGCGGGTCGCGGTGACCGTGAAGATGCCCGACAGCCTGACGCGGTTCCGCATCGTGGCGCTCGCCACGTCGAGCGGCCGCTACTTCGGCAAGGCCGAGAACACGATCGTGACGCAACGCAAGGTCAACGCGCGCACCGTCGCGCCGCGCTTCCTCTCGCAGGGCGATCGGTTCTCGCTGCCGATCGTCGTCCAGAACCTCGACGGCGCGCCCCGCACCGTCGACGTCGCCGTGCGCGCCGCCAACCTCGACGGGAGCGGCCCCGCCGGCAAGCGCGTCACCGTGCCGGCCGGCCAGCGCGCCGAGGTGCGGTTCGACTTCGCCACGAAGGCGCGCGGCCGCGCGGTCGTCCAGACCATCGCCAGCTCGGGCAGCTTCGCGGACGGAAGCCAGATCGAGCTGACCGTCTACGAGCCGGCCACGACCGAGTCGTTCGCGACCTACGGCGTCGTCGGCTCCGGGGCCGCGCCGGCCGCCGGCTCGCCCGCGGAGGCGCAGTTCGAGCAGCTCGTGGTCCCGCCGAGCATCTTCCCGGAGGTCGGCGGCGTCGAGGTCGAGCTCGCGTCGACGCAGCTGCAGTCGCTCACCGACGCGTACTGGTACCTCTACCGCTACCCCTACGAGTGCGCCGAGCAGCGCTCCGGGCGCATGCTCGCCACCGCCGCGCTCTACGACATCCTCGACGCGTTCGGGACGCCGGACCGGCCGACGCGCGCGCAGATCGAGGCGCGGCGCACCAAGGACGCCGCCGAGCTCGGCAAGACGCAGCGCGCCGACGGCGGCTGGGGCTACTTCGGCGGCACCGCGTCGGACCCGTTCGTGACGCAGCAGGTGCTCACCGCGCTCGCGGCGCAGAAGCTCACCGGCAAAGTCACGACGCAGGCGATCGACTTCGTCACCAAGGAATCGAACCGGCTGCTCGCGCGGCTCGAGCAGGCCGCCGCGAAGCCGGCCGACAAGCGGCTCGATCGCGCCGAGCACCCGTACCTCGTGTCGCTCGCCGCGGCGACGCTGACGTCGCTCGCCGCGGCGGCGCCCGTCGCCGGCCGGCCAGTCATCGACGCGCGCGGCCGCGCCGAGCGGCTGCACGCGCTGGCGACCACGCTCGGGAGCTACCCCATCGATGCCAAGGCGCGCGTGCTCGCGCTCCTCGCCGACGCGCGCGCCGGGGAGCGCGCCCGGCCGATCCGCGGCAAGCTGCTCGCCGATCTGCTCAGCGCGACGCACGAGACCGCCGCGGCGGCGACCGTCACCGCGCAGTACGAGGAGACAGAGCGCCTCCTGCTCGTGTCGAGCACGAAGACGACGGCGCTCGCGCTCGACGCGATCATGCGCGAGGCGCCGAGCCACGCGGTGATCCCCAAGCTCGCGCGCGGCGTCCTCGACGGCCGCCGCTACGGCCGCTGGCGGTCGACGCAGGAGAACCTCGTCGCGCTGCAGGCGATGCGCCGCTACTTCGACACGTACGAGAAGGTCACGCCGAGCTACACCGGCAAGCTGTGGTTCGGCGCGGCGGCCTACACCGAGCACGCGTTCGCCGGCCGCACGAGCACGCGCGCGATCGCGCGCGCCGACTGGAGCCAGCTCGCGCCCGGCTCGACGCACGACCTCGCGCTCGTCAAGCAGGGCGCCGGGCGCATGTACTACCGCGTCGGCATCACGTACGCGCCGCGGCAGACGAACCTGCCGGCGCTCGACGCCGGCTTCATCGTGCGCCGGAGCTACAGCGCCGAGGATCCCGCCGACGTCGTCAAGACGCCGGACGGCTACAAGATCCGGCTCGGCGCGAAGGTGCAGGTCACGCTCGAGGTGCTCGCGACCACCCGGCGCCACGCCGTCGCGCTCGTCGATCCGCTGCCCGCCGGCTTCGAGGCGGTGAACGAGCGCCTCGCCACCGCCGAGCGCGCGATCGCCGTCAAAGGCGACGCGCGCTGGGACCACATCAACATGCGCGACAACCGCACCGAGGCGTTCCAGATGGACCTCCGCGAGGGCACCCACCGGTTCTCGTACACCGCGCGGGCGACCACCCCCGGCACGTTCATCGCCGCGCCCACCAAGGCCGAGGAGATGTACAGCCCCGAGACGTTCGGCCGCTCGAGCGGACTCACGGTCGTGATCGAGTAACGTCCCCGGGCCGGGCGGCGAGCCGACCGGCGGGGACGCTCACATCTCGAGCGCGACGCCGCGTGATAGCGTGCCGGGATGCTCTCCAAGCTCGTCGTGATCGCAGCCGTCGTCAGTGTCCCCTTCGCGAGCCACGCCCAGGGCAAGGCCGACTCCATCACACTGACCGATCGTCCGGTGAAGGTCGGCGACAAGTGGACCGAGGAGAAGACCGAGCTCGGTGACCTGGTCGTCACGGTGAACGGACAGAAGGTCGCGATGAAGTCCGAGCGCGTCGAGAAGCGCAGCATCGAGATCTTCGCGGTCGGCAAGACGGGGCCCGTCAAGGCGAAGTACACGTTCACCACGGACACCGAGACCAAGCAGTCGCCGAAGAAGAACGAGGGCGGCCCGACCGCGATCCACGGCAAGAGCTACACGCTGACGGCCGGCGAGCCGATCGCGGTCGCCGGGGATCAGGGGCCGGCGCCGGAGGCCGAGGCCGCGCTCGTGCGCAAGCGCGTGAAGCGGTTCGGCAAGGACGATCAGCTCGGCAAGGTGCTCGCCGGCAAGACCTTCGTCAGAGGCAAGCCGTTCGAGCTGCCCGCCGCGCAGCTCGCTGACGTCGCCCCCGATCCGGATCTCCAGGTGGTGTCGCTGGTGCTGACCTATACCGGCAAGAAGGGCGACCTCGCGCTGTTCGATCTGGCGATGAAGGCCGAGGGCGATCGGGGCGGCTTGAAGATGAAGCTCGACTTCAAGGGCACGGTCGAGGTCGATCCGAAGACGAACACGCCGATCGACACCAAGCTGGAGGCGACCGTGAAAGCGACCGGCGCCACCACCGTCGACGGAACGATGAAGATGACGTCGCACCGCACCAAGTGAGCCGCGCCCGCGCCCGCGCCGCGCTCAGCCCCCGAGGCTGCGGCGGAACCGGCCCGGCGATGTGCCGGTCCAGCGCTTGAACGCGCGGCTGAACGTCGCGAGATCGGCGAATCCGGTCCGGTACGCGATCTCGCCGAGCGCGAGCGCCGGATCGGCGAGCAGCTCACGCGCGAGCGCCTCGCGGGTGTCGTCGACGACGGCGGTCAGGCTCGTGCCCTCGCCCTCGAGCCGGCGCTGCAGCGTGCGCGCGCTCATCTGCATCGCCGCGGCGGCGTCATCGGCGGTGACCGGTCCGGGCAGCCGGGCTCGCACGTGCGCGGCGACCCGCGGCGCGAGCTCGGTCGACCGCGGCTGGTCGCGCAGCGCCGACGCCGCCAGGTCCGCGACCGTGGCGAGCAGGCGCCGATCGCCGGTGACGAGCGCGCGATCGAGGTGCGCGCGCGCGAACGCGAAGCCGCTGTCCTCGGCGCCGAACACCAGCTCCTCGGTGCCGAAGAAGCGATCGAGCGGCGCGAGATCGCGCGGCCGCGCGTGGGCGAACCACACCCGGCGCAGCGGCAGCGGCTCGCCGCCGGCCGGATCGGGCACGAGCGAGGCGCGCGCGTGGCCGAGCACGTACGCGAGGCCGTACTCGTGGGCGTGGCGCCCCACGCCGCGCGGGTGACCGGGCGTGGCCTGGCGCCACACCGCCTCGTCGCCGTCCTCGGCGAGCGACAGCGCGAGCTGCGGGTGGACGAGCGGCGCGTAGCGGGTCAGCTGGTGCAGCGACTCGCGCAGCGTCGGGGCCGCGCGCGCAGCCAGCTCGGCGAGGCCGTACCGGCGCAGCGGCAGCTCGGCCGGCAGGTGCAGCGCGAGGTACGGCTCGCCGAGCAACGCGGACGCCGCCGCGAGCAAGTCGTTGACGACCACCGGCGCGACGTCCACCTCGTCGCGATCCGCGGCGTCGCCCTGCAGCGCGAACCGCGCGGCGATCGGCCCCGGATCGCAGCCGCGCCCCGCCAGGTAGCGGAGCAGCGCCGGCACGATCGCCGATGGCGACGGCGGCTCTCGCGGCGCACGGGGCATAGCTGCAGTGTAGCCACGCGGATCGCGGCGTCGCGTAGTGGCGCGCTCGGCAAATCGATGTGGCGCCAGCGGCCATCGCCCGCCCGCGGGGTCATTCCTAGAGTGGGCGCATGCCAATCGAGCTTCGTCACAAGGACGGCCGCGTGCTGCACGCCGAGCCGAACACCAGCGAGGTGCGCGTCGCTGTTCGCGAGGCGCTCGCGCGCGGCGTCGATCTGTCGGGGGTCCTGCTCGATGGAGCGAACCTCCGGCGCATGGACCTGTCGGACGCGCGGCTCGCCGACGCCAGCCTCGTGCGCGCGGATCTCAGCAGCTGCAACATCGGGGACGCGCGGCTCACCGGCGCCGACCTCACCGGGGCGCGGCTCGACGGAGCGAACCTCGAGGACGCCGACTTCTCGCGCGCGAAGCTGCCCGGCGCGTCGCTGCGCGGCTCCAACCTCGAGCACGTCAGCTTCGTCGACGCGGACCTGTCGGGCGCGGTGCTGGACGGCTCGAACCTCGAGGAGGTCGACCTGCGGGGCGCCCGGCTCGACCGCGCGCGGTTCCACGGCGTCAACCTCGAGCGCTCGTGTCTCGACGGCGTGCACGCCGAGGGCGTGGAGCTGGCGCGCGCGAACCTGGAGCGATCGAGCCTGCGCAAGGCGAACCTGGCGCGGGCGGACCTGTCCGGCTCCGAGCTCGCGCGCTGCGACCTCGGTGAGGCCGACCTCCGCGGCGCGAACTTGTCCCGATCGAGCCTGCTACGCGCCGAGCTGCGCGGCGCGGATCTATCGCGCGCGGACCTCACCGGGGCCCACCTCGGCAAGTGCGACCTCGATGGCGCGGTGCTCGACGACGCCCAGATGGAGGGCGCGGATCTCAGCGGCGCGCGCGGCACGCCGCTGAAGCGGGCCACGCCGCAGGGGCCCTATCGATGAGGGAGCGGGTGAAGCTCTCGAGGCGCATGCTCGTGTTCGAGGCTGCCGAGGCCGCCGAGGCCGCCGAGGCCGTCGCGATCCGCTGGGCCGCGATCGCGGGGCTGCTCGCCGTGGCCGCAGTGCTCGCCGCGTTATGGGCATGACCCGCCAGGTGGTAACGCCATGGCCTGGAGCTCGCCGCGGCGGGCCCCGCCGGCAGCGGCAGCAGCAGCGCGCCGCCGGCAACGGGTGGCAAAGCCGGCCGCGGCGCGATCGTTTCCGCGGGCGGCGCGTGTCAGCGAGCGTGCGCGTGATCGTCTGGGTGCTCGTCGCCACGCTCTGCTCGGGGTGCTCGCTGGTCGGCGTGGGGCGCGTGTCGATCGGCCTCACCGCGACCACGCAGGGAGCGGTCGGCCTCGCCGTCGCGGGCGACGTCGCGGCCGGCGTGCTCCACGTCCCCCGGGCGGGCGCGCCAAGCCACGGCATCGGCGTGACCGACGGGCTCTACCTCGGCGGCGGCTCGACGGCCGAGGGCTGGGAGCTCGAGACTGGCGGGCGCGTGGACCTCGTCATGCTCGACGCTGACAGCGAGCTCCGCACCGGCGTCCGCGCCGGCACGCTCGCGCGCGAGGGCCGCGGGCCCGCGCTGGCGCCCGAGCTCGCGTTCGGCCTGGCGCGCGCCAGCTGGTGGGAGCCGGCGGCGCAGCGCCCCCGCTGGGGGTTCGAGCTGCGCGCTGGCCCGCTGATCGGGATCGAGGGCGGCGCGACGCTCGAGGCGTTCCGCGGCTATGCCGGGCTCACGTACCAGGCCACCGCGATCAGCCGCCGCCGCGATCCGATCGCGGCGCTGATCGGCCGCCCGCAGGGCAAGCACTGACCGCCGCGGGCCCGCAGGCGAGCCCGGACGGCCGCGGGCCCGCCTGCTCGGCACTTACCGGACGAGGACGAGCTTTCCGACCTTGTTCGCCGCGAGCTCGGTGAACCAGATGTTGCCGTCGGGGCCCTGCAGGATGCGGTGCATGACCGTCTGGGTGCTCGGCACCTTGAAGAACGTGATCGGGATCTTCGAGATGTCGCCGGGGCTCGTCGTCAGGATCGATCGGTCGATGCGGATGATGGAATCGCCTCCGGCGGGGCTCGGAGCAGCCGGCGTCGGGCTGTTCTGATCGACGTACTGCTGGACCCAGAGGTTCTTGTCGGCGTCGAAGGCCAGCCCGGCCAGGATGACGTTCGCCTGGCTCATGGGGATCGGGTACTCGGTGATCGTGCCGTCCGGCGCGATGCGGCCGACGCGATTGCCAGCCTCCTCGGTGAACCACATGGCGTTGCTGCCCGGCTCGGGGACGATCGCGATGGGGCGGCTGTTATGGGTCGGGATCGGGAACTCGGTCACCTTGCCATCGGGGGTGATGCGCGCGATGGCGTTGCCGACCAGCTCCGTGATCCACATCGTCCCGTCGTTGCCGGCGCGGACGTAGATCGGCACGCTGCCGACGGTCGACAGCACGTAGGTGGCCACCTTGCCGTCCGGCGTCAGCTTGCCCACCGTCCCCGTCGCCTTTCCGGTGAACCAGATCGTCTTCCCGTCGCGCCCGAAGCCCATCCCATGCGGGCGCGTGTTGATCTTCTGCTTGCCCGGGCAGGTCGGGCACTCGAGGCGAACGTCGAAGGCGAGATCCGGCCTCCCGTCCGCGCCGAGGCGCACGATCTGCCCCGAGAACTCGAGGCTGACCCAGAGCCGGCCGCTCGCGTCGTACTCGATGCCGTGCGGCCCGCTGCCCGGCGGCATCGCATGGAACTTCATCACGCCCGCCTCGGTGATCTGCACGACCGAGTCGTAGTTCTGGCCCGTGATCCAGAGTGTGTTGCCGCCCTTGGGGTTGAATGTGATCTCGTGCGTGGAGCCGTTCGCCGCCGGATGACACGCCGCGGCCTGAGCCGCCGACAGCTTCGGATAGGCGACCGGATACTCGATCACTGCTCCCGGTGACTGCGCATGAAGCGGAGCGGGAGCGGCCCCCAGGAGCACCCACGCGATGACGTACTTGACCATGGTCCCCGGCCTCATTGTCGGCGGACCATAGCGCGCGCCCCCTAGTCCCCCCTAGTCCGGCGATAGCGGGTCGTCCTTGTCGCGGAACAGGCGCATCCGCACGCGCTCGTGCTGGCGGGCCTTGTACGCCTCGTGGCTCGACGCGCCGGACTCGTTCTGCAGCGCCGTCGACTTGTCGGCGATCTGGAACTCGGTCAAGACGAAGATGACGTGCGCGAGGTCCGGCGGGATGTCGCCGCGCGGCAGGAGGCGATCGATCCGCAGCGGCAGGTCGGCGACGAAGTTGATGATGCGGTACTCGGGACCGGAGAACTCGTTGAGCGTCGTCTCCTTGGTCCGCGCGCCCTCGGCCTGCCCTCCCGCCTGCGCCTCGGCCTGCGCGCGGATCAGCTCGCCCAGATCGACGAGCTGGTTCAGCGACTCGCCCGGCACGATGTAATTGAACGGGATGAGCTGCCGCGTCAGCGTCGCGAGCATCGGGAGCAGGTCCTGGCGCGTCGGGACGATCAGCCGGAACCGCAGCTTGTCGTAGATGCTCGCGGCCAGGGTCGAGCGCTTCGCGAGCAGCTTCGTGATCTGCGAGTCGCGCGGCTTGCGGCTCCACTCCCACTCGGCGAGCGGCGCGCCGGCCTGGCGCAGCTGCTCGACGACCTGCATGACCTTGAGCTCGACCTCCCGGAAGATGATCTCGTCCGAGACCGGCAGCTTCAGCAGCCCGGCGCGGCCGCTGATGTGGTGGATGATGTGCATCACCTTCAAGACGACGCACGCCCACTTCTGGTGCGGGCCGTGGCTCGAGGCGACGAGGAACAGGTCGCGCGCCGGCAGATCCGCCGCCACCTCGTCCGGGATCGCCATCGCGAACGCGCGCGAGAGGTAGTCGACCGAGTCCGCGCGCAGATCCTCGAGCCGGCTCGTCTCGTCGTCCGACTCGGGGTCGAACTCGTTCAGGCGCAGGAACCGATCGACCTCGGCGTGATCGGAGAACGAGAGCCGGTGCCAGTCGACGACCGACTCGCCCCGCAGGAGCAGGCGGACGGCGTCGACATCGGCGAGCGTCAGCTCGCTGGGCGCCCGCGCGACCCGCGGCAGGACGGTGCTGACCACCCGTCCAGTCTATGCCTGCTTGCGGGGCTTTGTCAGTCGCAACGTCGCGGTGAACAAGCTGACGGCCCCGACCCCCATGATGATGTTACCGATGACAGCGAGCATGTCGGATTCCTCGACTTCTTCTGGAGACAACGCCCACCGCGGCGCCTGTGTTCCCGACGAAGGCCGGGACGAGATCGCGTGCGGCTGGTGGCGGAGAAATGATCGCGCGCCGCTTATAGCGGACGCAAATTTTGGCGTCCATCGCCCCCAGCCACGAACCATCCGGTGGATCCCTCCGTGAGGCGGAGCTACCATCTCGCCGCGGTGAGCGCCGTGACCTTCACCTGCGGCCAGTGCGGCGCGAGCCTCGCGTTCGAGGGCGTGCGCACCCAGACCTGCCCGTACTGCGCGAGCCCGAACTTCGTCGAGCGCCCGCCCGCGGCGGGCCAGCCGGACCCGACGTTCGTCGTCACGTTCATCGGCGACGCCGAGGTCGCGCGCAGGAAGCTTCACACCTGGCTGGGCAGCCGGACGATGTTCGCCGACTCGGCGCTCAAGCGGGCGAAGGTCGAGGATATTCGCGGGGTCTACCTGCCCGCGTACCTCTACAGCGCGGTCGCCCGCACCGACTACACGGTCCAGATCGGCGAGCAGTACACCGAGACCGAGACGTACACGACCCAGGAGAACGGCAAGACCGTGACCCGGACGCGCACGGTGACCCGGACCGAGTACCGGCCGCTCGCCGGGCGCCACCTCGGGTACATCACCGACGTGGTCGTCAGCGCCTCGAGCGGGCTGCCGAACGCCGAGCTCGGGCGGGTCGAACCGTTCGACCTGAAGCAGCTCCGGCGGTTCTCCCCGGCGCTCGTCTCGGGCTGGATCCACGAGGAGTTCTCGCGCGAGCCGGCCGAGTGCCAGCGGATGTCGCGGAGCGAGGCGGTCGACGAGGTCGGCTCGCGGCTGCGCGGCTTCATGCCGGGTGACAGCTACAGCGATCTGGCGTGGAAGACGGTGGTCGAGTGGGAGTCGCTCGAGCCGATCCTCGTCCCCGTCTGGGTGCTCGCGCTGCGCTACCGCGGCGACAAGCCGCCGCTGCGCGTGGTGATCAACGGCCAGACCGGCAAGATCTCCGGCAAGGTGCCGCTGTCGTGGTGGAAGATCGCGCTGCCGATCGCCGTCGCCCTGATCGCGGTGATCGCGGTGATGCTGTACATCCACCTCCGGGGGCACCGGTGACGACGTCGGCGCAGCCCGCCGCGGCCCCCCTGCCGCCGTGCACCCGGTGCGAGAGCCCGATCGAGGAGGGCGATCTGCGGTGCTCGATCTGCGCGCTGCCGGTGCCCGCGCCGCCGCCCGCCGACGGCGCGGCCCGCCCCGTCCGCGCGCAGGTGCTCCGCTGCACCGAGTGCGGCGCCGCGGTCGCGTTCTCCGCGCTGGCGCAGGCCCCGCACTGCGCGTTCTGCGGCGCGACGATGAAGGTCGAGCAGCCGGTGGATCCGATCGAGACCGCGCAGGTGCGCATCCCGTTCGAGGTCGACCGCGGCGAGGCCGAGGCGGCGCTCCGCGGCTGGCTCGGCCGCCGCGGCTTCTTCGCGCCGAAGACGCTCAAGGACGAGGCCGTGCTCGAGTCGCTGACGCCGCTGTGCTGGGCCGGCTGGATCGTCAACGCCGACGCCGCCGTCGCGTGGACCGCCGACTCCGACGCCGGCGCCCGGCGCGCCGCGTGGGCGCCGCACAGCGGCCAGATCTCGCTGCGGTTCGACGCGATCTGCGTCCCGGCGACGCGCGGCCTCGATCACACGGAGTGCCACCTGCTCGTGCCGTACTACGATCTGGCGAAGGCCGTCGACGTCGCCGCCCCCGCGATCCCCGGCGAGGTGCCCGCGACGATCGAGAGCTTCGACGCGCAGCGCAGCGCGGCGCGCGCCACGATCCAGCGCGCGATCGAGGCGACGGCGAAGGTGCGCGTCGAGCGCCACATCCCCGGCCGCCGGTTCCGCAACGTCCACGTCGCGTGCCTGCTCGAGTCGCAGACCACGCACCGGGTCGCCCTGCCCGCGTGGGTGCTCGCGTACCGCTACCGCGACACGCCGTACCGCGCGATCGTGCACGGCCAGCGCGCCGAGGTCGTGTTCGGCTCGTCGCCGAAGGACTGGGTCAAGATCGCCGCCGTGGTGCTGGGCGTGATCGCCGCGATCGCCGCGATCGCGCTCGCGATCTACCTGATCACGGCGCGCTGACGCGCGAGCTACTTGATGAAGCCGTAGTAGACCAGCGCGAAGATCCCGCCGCCGAGGATCAGCAACGCGAGGATCACGCGTTCCCACCGTAGCTGCTTCGGAGGCGCCTTGACCATATTCGCCACGCTATCACGATCCATCGCCCCGTGCCGCGGGCGGCGCCGGGCGGTCGACCGGCAGGAGCCGCCCCAGGTGCCACGCCTGGATCTCGAGCGCGCGCTGGCCAGCGCGCTGCATCGCCGCGAGCGAGCGGACGAGCAGCGCCAACACGACGACCATCGTGGTGTTCGCCGCGACGATGAGGATCGCCGCCGGCAGGCCATCGAGCCGGATCGCGCTCGCCGCGATCACGACGCGCCCGTCCTCGAACCACCAGGTCTCGGACCACAGCCCGGCGGCCTCGAGCCCGACCGGCACGAGGAAGCCGGCGAGCACGCCGCCGATCACGAGCCACGGCCGGTGGATCAGCGTCGGGAACGCGATCAGGGCCACCGCGACGCCGCTCGCCAGCCCGGGGACGATCAGGATCGGGCTGAACAGCCGCGTGAGCAGGATCAGGACCGCGCTGTTGGCGACCAGCGCCCAGACGATGCTGTCGATGCGGCGCCGCGACATGATGATCGCGCCGATGATCGAGATCCCGATGATCCCGTAGATGCCGGCGAACACCGCCCACGACCGGATCCCGGCCCACAGGGCGATCGGGATGAACAGGAAGTACGCTGACAGCGCGCGCGCCGCGAACGCCGTGTGGCGGGCGATCGCCTGGCGGTCCGTCTCGGCGAGCCGCGCGACGAGCTCCGGCGGCAGCTCGCGCGGCGGCTCGAGGATCAGCTGCGTGACGAGCGCCGCGGCGTCCTTCGACTCGGGGTCGAGCGCGAGCGCGCGGCCCGCCGCGGCGAGGGCCCCCGCCCGTTCTGCCGGCGCGCCGCCCGCGAGCACCGCGCGGGCGGCGGCGAGCTGCTCGGCGGCCAGCGCGCGCCGCCGCTCGACGTCGCGATCGCCGTCGAGGTAGCGCTGGATCCGGTCCGCGATCCCGCGCGCGCCCGGCCGCGCCGCGGGATCGTCGACCATCGCGTCCATGCAGACGGCATCGAGCTCCGGTGGGATCGCGCGGTCCGCGCGGCGCTCGAGCGGCGACACCGGCGGGCCCGACATCGTGCTCGCCATCGCCGCCTGGCCGCGCGGGTGCGCCGGCACGCCTGCCAGGATCTCGTAGAGGGTCGCGCCGAGCGCGTAGACGTCGGTCGCCGGGGTCACCGGATCGCCGCGCATCTGCTCCGGCGACATGTACCCGAGCGTGCCGAGGATCGCGCCGACCTGGGTCTCGCCGTCCTGCGAGTCGCCGCCGATCGCCGCCGCCTCGTGCTCGGCGAGGATCCGCGCGACGCCCCAGTCGAGGACGTAGACCTCGCCGTAGTCGCCGAGCATCACGTTCGCCGGCTTGAGGTCGCGGTGGATCACGCCGCGCGCGTGCGCGAGCTCGACCGCGAGGCACACGTCCACGAACGCGCGCAGGAGCTTGTGCAGCGGCGCGCCGTCGGCGATCAGCCGATCGAGCGTCACGCCGGTCACCCGCTTCATGGTGAAGTACGGCCGCCCGTCCGGATCGCGCCCCAGCTCGTGCACCGGCACGACCGCCGGGTGATCGAGGCGGGCCTGGATCCGCGCCTCGCGCAAGAAGCGCGCGGTCGCCTCGGCGCTCGGCGACCCCGACCGCATGCGCTTGACCGCGACCTCGCGGCCGAGCTGCAGGTCCTCCGCGAGCACCACCTCGCCCATGCCGCCGCGGCCGATCACGTCCGCGAACCGGTAGCCGGGCGGCACCGACGCTGGCGGCCGATCGTCCGCCGGCACGCCCGCCGGTACGCCGGTCGGCGCGTCGCTCGGCACGCCGGTCAGCGCGTCGCTCGGCGCGCCGCTCGGCGCTGGCACCGTATCGATCGGCGTCGTCGCGTCCAGCGAACCGTCGTCCGGCCTCACGGCTGCACCGTGCGCCTGCGGCCGAGGCCGGTGCCCGGGATGCCGGTGCTCGGCCCCGGGACGAGCTGGCCCAGGTGCCACGCCTGGACGTAGAGCTGGCGCTGCGCGCTGAGCCGGCGGCGGCTGATCTCGACGGCGAGCCAGCCGACGACCAGCGTGAACAGGAGGTGCGCGAGGATCAGCGCGATCTCCTCGTCGCTGCCGCGGGCGTAGAACAGATCGCCCCCGATCTCGATGTTCTTGCTCGTGACCCGCCACGTCGCGGGGAGCAGGCCCAGCCACTCGCAGAGAAACGGCGTCATCACCGCGCCGAGCGTCCACGCCATGACGAGCCACCGCCGCTCGGCGATCGCCGGGATCGACGTGACGGCGGCGAGCGCGCAGCAGATGAGGAGCGGCGTCAGGATGAACGGGCTCGCGATCCGCGTGAACAGGATCGCGATCGTGAACGTCACGCCGAGCACCACCGGCACCGACGGCCGCCCGGTGCGCGAGTGGATCCACGACGTCACGAGCCCCAGGCCCAGCGCGGCGTAGCACGCGCCGATCGCGACCCAGTTCTTGACGTCGAGCAGGAACACCACCGGCAGGAGCGCGAACGTCGAGAGGTAGGCGTAGATCGCCTTGCGGCTGCGATCGCGCGCGATGTGGCGCTCGTGGTCGTCCAGGCTCGCCGCGAGCGCCGGCGACGCCGCGACGTCCGGCGGCTCGAGCAGGAGCGAGCTGACCAGCTCGCCCGCGCCCTCGGACTCCGGATCGAGCGCCAGCGCGCGGCCCGCGCGGCGCAGCGCGGTGCTGCGGCGATCCGGATCATTCGACGCGAGCACCTCGCGCGCCGAGCGGAGCTGCTGCACCGCGAGCGAGCGGCGGCGCTCGATGTCGCGATCGCCGTCGAGGTACGCCTGCACGCGGTGCGCGAGCTGGTGCGCGGTCGGCCGCTCCGCCGGATCCTCGGCGAGCGCCTCGGAGCAGGCCTGGTCCAGCTCCGGCGGGATCCCGCGCTCCGGCCGCCGCCGCGCCGGCCACTCCTGCGGCGTCGCGAGCGTGCTCGCGATCGCCTTCTGGTGGCTCCGCGGGTGCAGCGGCTCGCCCGCCAGGAGCTCGAACAGGATCGAGCCGAGCGCGTAGACGTCGGCCGGGGCCGTCACCGCGTCGCCCTTGAGCTGCTCGGGCGAGATGTACCCCGGCGTGCCGAGCAGGGTGCCCGTCTTCGTGCCCTCGTCCAACGAGTCGATCGACTCGAGCGCCACCGGGGGCGCGCTGCTCGCCGGCGGGCTGCCGACCGGCTCGGCCAGCACGCGCGCGATGCCCCAGTCGAGCACGTAGACCTCGCCGTAGTCGCCGAGCATGATGTTCGCCGGCTTCAGGTCCCGGTGGACCACGCCCTTGGCGTGCGCGAACTCGACGGCGAGGCAGACGTCCACGAACGCGCGCAGGAGCTGGCGCTGCGGCGCGGCCTCGGCCATCCGCTGGCCGAGCGTGCGGCCGGCGAGCCGCTTCATCGTGAAGTACGGCCGGCCCGCCTCGTCGGTGCCGAGCTCGTGCACCGGCACGATCGCCGGGTGATCGAGGCGCGCCTGGATCCGCGCCTCGCGCAGAAACCGCGTCGTCGCCTCCTCGGACGGGTGCGGGCTGCGCATGCGCTTGATCGCGACCTCGCGGCCGATCCGCTGATCGAACGCGGCGATCACCTCGCCCATGCCCCCGCGCCCGATCGCCCGGCCCAGCTGGTAGCCGATCGGCGGCAGCGCCACCGCGTCCGCCGGGGTGCCCGGGATCAGGACCTCGCTCTCCGCCATCGGCTCGGTCGGCAGGAGGTCGTCTCGATCGCTCGGGCCATCCACCATGGCCGCATCGTAGATCAGGGCGCCGCTGTCGGGACGATCTGGCGCAAGTGCCAGGCCTGCAGCTCGAGCCGCCGCGTCGCCTCGCGGTGGCGCAGGGCGATCGTGCGCGACAGGATCCCCGTCACGACGACCAGGACCACGAGCAGGGCCGCGAACGCGAACTGAACCGGGAGCGCGGAGAACCGCACCAGCTCCGACGACAGGACGAGCGCGCCGCGCTCGAAGTGGTACGTCGCCGGCAGGACACCGGCCGCCTCGAGCCCCCACGGCACGGCGACCGCGGCCCCGAAGATCACGGCGAGGATCTGGATCCGGCCGAACCGGACGTGCGCGGCGTAGGCCATGAGCGTCGTCATCACGAGCGTCGGCGCGATGATGAACGGGCCCACCATCCGGCAGATCAGCGCGATCAGCGCGGCGTTGATGCACGCGTTCAGGTAGATGCGGACCGCCGAGATCCGCGGCTGGCGCGTCAGCACCCAGACCTGCTGCACCGACAGGAGCGTGATGCCGACGAACGCGACCACCGGCCACACGCGCACGCCGGTCCACAGGAGCAGCGGCACGAACGCGAGGTAGCCCAGCATCGCCGCGGCGGCGAGCCGGCCCTGCGAGTGCGCCGTCTCGGTGTCGATCGCCTCGAGGCGCCGCTCGACCTCGACCGGGACCGTGCGCGGCGGCGTCAGCATGATGTGCGTCACGATGTCGGCCGCCTCGGTCGCCTTCGGATCGAGCGCGAGCGCGCGCCCCGCGGCCCGCATCGCGTCGCGGCGATCCTGCTCGCCGTCGCCGCGCGCCAGCGCCTCGCGGGCCTCGGCCAGGTGCTGCTGCGCGAGCTCCTGGCGCACCGCCACGTCGCGATCGCCGTCGAGGAACGCCTGCACGGCGTTGCCGATCGCGCGTGCCGAGGGGTAGCGCTCCTCCGGCTCGACGCGGGTCGCGCGCTCGCAGACCGCGTCGAGCTCGGGCGGCGAGTCCGGGCGCCGCCGCGATGGCCGCGCGTCGACCGGCTCGAACGCCTCCCCCGCCGCGCGGGTCCTCGCGTGCAGCTGCTCGCCGGCCGCGATCTCGAAGAGGATGCAGCCGAGCGCGTAGATGTCCGCCGCCGGGCCGGCGCGATCGCCCGCGAGCTGCTCGGGCGCCATGTACGGCGGCGTGCCGAGCACCGTGCCGACGCGGGTGTCGCCGCCCTCGAGCGCCCGCTCCGCCGCGCCGCCCGACGCCGCGGCCCCGCCCGCCGCGCGCTCGTCGCCGTCGGTGACCGCGCGCGCCACGCCCCAGTCGAGGACGTAGACCTCACCGAAGTCGCCGAGCATGATGTTCGCTGGCTTCAGATCGCGGTGGATGATGCCGCGGCTGTGCGCGAACTCGACCGCGAGGCAGACGTCGACGAACGCGCGCAGGAGCAGGCGCCGCCGCGCCGCCGCGTCCGCCTCGTCGCTCGCGTGCAGCCGCCGGAGCAGCTCGCCCATGTCGGTGCCCGAGAGCCGCTTCATCACGAAGTACGGGCGGCCGTCCCGATCCACGCCCAGGTCGTGCACCGGCACGACCGCCGGGTGCTCGAGCCGGCCCTGGACGCGCGCCTCGCGGACGAACCGCGACAGCTCCTCGGACGTCGGGTTCGCCGCGCGGATCCGCTTCACCGCGACCTCGCGGCCGATGTGCTCGTCGACCGCGAGCAGGACCTCGCCCATGCCGCCCTGGCCGAGCAGCGCGCCGACCGTGTAGCGCGACGGGTCCCCCGGGGCGAGCGCCACCTCCACGTCGGCCGACCCGCGCCGGCCGAGCGGCCGCGTCGTCGGCAGCTCCCCGCTCGCCAGGGGCGCCGGCGGCAGCGGCGTGGGCGTGTACCCCGCCATGAGCGTATCGGCGCTGCCCTCGTCGACCCCTTGCGGCACGGTGTCGTCTGTGGCCTCGTCGCGCTCGTCGTGGGACATCCCGCCGATGGTACGCCGCTACTGGCCGGTTGCAACGGTGTCACCCGTACACTACTCTGGGTGTTCAACGAACACCATCGAGGTCAAGCGCCATGTTCGGCATCGAGTACCTGAAGGCTCCCCCCACGACGTACGTCCTCCACTACAAGTCCGGCAAGGTGAAGCGCGAGGGCGCCGGCCTGTCGTTCCTCTACTACCGGCCGACCTCGACGGTGGTGATGGTGCCCGCGGCGAGCGCGGACGTGCCGTTCGTGTTCAACGAGGTCACGCGGG
Organism: Kofleriaceae bacterium; assembly: GCA_035558535.1. Lineage (GTDB taxonomy): Bacteria > Myxococcota_A > Polyangia > Haliangiales > Haliangiaceae > JABFXX01. The sequence continues at coordinate 49,402 of DATMCI010000365.1, read as the reverse complement.
ACTTCCAGGACGTGACGATCCAGGGCCAGCTCACGTACCGCGTGGCCGAGCCCAAGCGGCTCGCGAAGCTGCTCGACTTCAGCGTCGAGGCGAGCGGCCGCTACCGCAGCGAGGATCCGACGAAGCTCGAGGACCGGCTCGTCCACGCCACGAACATGCTGGCGCGCGGCGTGATCGGCCGGCTGACCCTGCGCGAGGCGCTGGCCGCGTCGGACGCGCTCGTGCGCGAGGTCGGCCAGGGACTGACCGTCGCCGAGTCGGTGACGATGCTCGGCGTCGAGCCGCTCGGGGTGGCGATCCTGGCGATCCGCCCGACGCCGGAGATGGCGCGCGCGCTCGAGGCCGAGGCGCGCGAGCGGCTCTCGCGCGAGGCCGACGAGTCGATCTACGCGCGCCGCAACGCCGCCGTCGAGCAGGAGCGCATCATCAAGGAGAGCGAGCTCAATACGGAGCTCGCCGTCGAGCAGAAGCAGCGCGAGATCCGCGAGCGCAAGATGGCGGCGGACATCGCGATCGAGGAGCAGCGCGCGCAGTTCTTGACGCAGAAGGTCCAGAACGACAAGCAGGACGCCGACAGCCGCGCCTACGCGATCGAGGCGACCCTGCGCCCGCTCAAGGACATGGACTGGAAGACGCTCATCGCGGCGTCGGCGCGCGGCGGCGATCCGAAGCTGATGATCGCGCTCGCGTTCCGCGAGCTCGCCGAGAACGCGACGAAGATCGGCGAGCTCAACATGTCGCCGGACCTGCTCCAGTCGCTGATCGGGAAGTAGCCGTGCCGGCCACCTACGACAAGCTCGTGCTCGTCACGCGCAAGACGCGGCTGCAGCAGCTCGTCGCGCGCTTCAATAGCCGGGGCCAGGCCAAGTTCTACATCGAGCACGCCGGCGGCGACTTCGCGGACTACGAGCGCGAGGACGACGCGTACGCGCGCTCGCTCGAGGTCTGCCGCCGCGGCTTCGATCCCGGGCTCAAGGTCCACCAGATCGATCGCGACATCGTGCCGACGTTCCTGTTCGCGCCCACCGATCTCGTCGTCACGCTCGGCCAGGACGGCCTCGTCGCGAACGTGGCGAAGTACTGCGGCGCGCAGCCCGTCGTGGCCGCGAACCCCGATCCCGAGCGGTTCGACGGCGTCCTCTTGCCGTTCCAGCCGCCCCAGGTGCGCGGCGCGATCGCGCGCGTCCTGGCCGGCAAGGGCAAGCTCCGCGCCATCACGCTCGCCGAGGCGCGGCTCGCCGACGGCCAGCGCCTGCTCGCGTTCAACGACCTCTACATCGGCGCGCGCTCGCACGTCTCGGCGCGCTACACGCTGCGCGCGCGCGGCCGCGCGGAGGCGCAGTCCTCGAGCGGCGTGCTCGTCTCGACCGGCGCCGGCTCCACCGGCTGGCTGTCGTCGGTCTTCAACATGGCCGCCGGCGTCGCGGCGCTGACCGGCGGCGCCGCCGGCGCGCCGCTGCACCTGTCCTGGGAGGATCCCCGGCTCGTGTTCGTCGTGCGCGAGCCGTTCGCGAGCCGGCACTCGCAGGCCAAGCTCGTCGCCGGCGTGGTCGAGCCCGGCGAGTCGCTCGCCCTCGAGTCGCTGATGCCCTCGGGCGGCGTGATCTTCTCCGACGGCGTCGAGGCCGACGCCCTCGCGTTCAACGCCGGCTCCACCGCGACGATCAGCGCCGCCGCCCAGCGCACGCAGCTCGTCGTGGCGTAGCAGCGGCGCGCCCGGTATCAGTTCACTGGCTCGCGCGCCTTGCGGGGCGGCGGGGGCGGGGGCGGCTTCTTCGTCGGCGCCGCGGCTTCCTCCTCGGATTCGGGGGCCGGCGCGCCCTCGCACGAGATGTCGATCGCGCCGTCCTTCACGTCGATGTGGGCGATGCCGCCGTGGACGAGCTTGCCGAACAGGATCTCGTTCGCGAGCGGCGCCTTGAGCGTGGTCTGGACGAGGCGCGCCATCGGGCGCGCGCCCATCGCCTTGTCGTAGCCGTGCTCGACGAACCAGTCGACCGCGGCCGGCGACACCTCGAGGTGGACGCCCTTCTCGACGAGCTGGCCGTCGAGCTGATCGAGGAACTTGCGCGCGACCTTGCGGATGACCTCCACCGGCAGCGCGTCGAAGAACACGATGCCGTCGAGGCGGTTGCGGAACTCCGGCGTGAACGCCCGCTCGAGCGCCTTCTTGGCGTTCTTCGGATCGGCCATGCTGTCGCCAAAGCCGATCGACCCGGCCGCCATCTCGCGGCTGCCCGCGTTGCTCGACATGATGAGGATGACGTTGCGGAAGTCGCTCTTCCTGCCGTTGTTGTCCGTCAGCGTCGCGTGGTCCATCACCTGGAGCAGGATGTTGTAGAGGTCCGGGTGGGCCTTCTCGATCTCGTCGAGGAGCACGACCGAGTACGGGTGCTTGTTGATCGCGTCGGTGAGCTGGCCGCCCTGGTCGAACCCGACGTAGCCCGGAGGTGCGCCGATCAGGCGCGACACCGTGTGCTTCTCCATGTACTCGGACATGTCGAACCGGATGAACTCGACGCCGAGGACGGACGCGAGCTGCTTGGCGAGCTCGGTCTTGCCGACGCCCGTCGGGCCGGCGAACAGGAACGAGCCCGTCGGCTTGTCGGGGTTGCCGAGGCCGGCGCGCGACAGCTTGATCACCGTCGCGAGCTGCTCGATCGCCTTGTCCTGGCCGAAGATCTGCTGCTTCAGGTCGCCCTCGAGATCGCCGAGCTTCTTCTTGTCGGTGCTGGAGACCGAGCGCGTCGGGATCCGCGCGATCTTCGCGACGACCTCCTCGATCTGCGGGGGGCGGATCAGGTCCGGGCGCTGTTCGGCCGGCATCAGGCGCACGCGCGCGCCAGCCTCGTCGATGACGTCGATCGCCTTGTCCGGCAGGTGCGCGCCGCTGATGTGGCGCGCCGACAGCTCGACGGCCGACTCGAGCGCCGCGTCGGTGTACTTGACCTCGTGGTGCTTCTCGTAGACCGAGCGCAGGCCCTTCAGGATCTCGACCGCCTCGGGGATCGTCGGCTCGCCGATGTCGATCCGCTGAAAGCGGCGCGACAGCGCGCGGTCGCGCTCGAACGCCTGGCGGTAGTCCTTGAACGTGGTCGAGCCGATGCAGCGCAGCTCGCCGTTCGACAGGGGCGGCTTCAGGATGTTGGCGGCGTCCATCGTGCCGCCGCTCGTCGCGCCAGCGCCGATGATGTTGTGGATCTCGTCGATGAAGAGGATCGATTTCGGATCGCCGATCAGGACCTTCATGACGGCCTTGAGGCGCTCCTCGAAGTCGCCGCGGTAGCGCGTGCCGGCGAGCACCGCGGTCATGTCGAGCGAGTACACCTTGCACTCGAGCAGGGGCGCCGGGACCTGGCTCTGCACGATCCGCAGCGCGAGGCCCTCGGCGAGCGCCGTCTTGCCGACGCCCGGCTCGCCGATGAGGAGCGGGTTGTTCTTGCGGCGGCGCGACAGCACCTGGATCATGCGCTCGAGCTCGTCGGCGCGGCCGATCAGCGGATCGATCTTGCCGTCGCGCGCGCGCTGCGTGAGATCGACGCAGAACGCCTCGAGCGGGTTCGCGACCTTCGTGTCCTCGGCGCCGTCGTCCTCGACGCCGCGCGCGCGCGGCACCACCGGCCCGCCGCTGTCGATCTTCGAGACGCCGTGCGAGATGTAGTTGATGACGTCGAACCGGGACACGCCCTGCTTCTCGAGCAGGTAGACCGCGTGCGAGTCGCGCTCGCGGAACATCGACGCGAGGACGTTGCCGGTCGTCATCTGCTGGCGCCCGGCCGCCTGGACGTGCATCGCCGCGCGCTGGAGCACGCGCTGGAACGCGAGCGTCTGATCGGGCCCGGACTCCTCCTCCTCGGGCAGCTCGTCGACCTGCTCCTCGAGGAAGCGCTCGAGATCGCCGCGCAGCTTCTCGATCTCGCCGCCGCACTTGGTGACGATGTCGGCGCCGCTCGGATCGTCGAGCATCGCGAGGAGCAGGTGCTCGAGCGTGAGGTACTCGTGGCGCCGCGCCCGGACGTCATCGACGGCGCGTTGCAGGGTGGCTTGGAGCTCGGGTGACAGCATGGGCAACCTCGTGGGCGAGTGGCGGGCCGCTCGTCGGCTCGCTAGTCCGTCGGCTCGATCGAGAGCTGGAGCGGGAACTGCTGGGCCTTTGCGAGGTGCAGCGTCTTGGTCACCTTGGTCTCGGCGACCTCGAACGTGTACACGCCTGCGATCCCGACCCCGTTGTTGTGGACGTGGCTCATGATCGCGACGGCGTCGCTCTCGCTCTTGTGGAAGACGGTCTGGAGGATCCACACGACGAACTCGCGCGTCGTGTAGTCGTCGTTGTGGAGCAGCACCTTGTACATCGGGGGCTTCTTGGTGCGCGTGCGCTCGTCGAGCACCAGCCCCGTCTGTCGATCCCCCTCGCGTTTGGGCGCGGGTGGCTTCTTTTCATCCGACAGCCGGATCACCATGCCTCCAATAGTACGAAACCCTGGGGCACTGTGTAGCCTGTCCAAGCCCGCATCGCAGCCCGGGATTTCGGGTAGGTGCCGGGGGACGTGCCGCGCGGGTGCTCCCGCCCGGCCAAAGCCTGCTGCCACCCAGCGCCCTTGGCTCCCCGGCATGCTTAAAATATGTTTCCCCAATGACGAGAATCATCTCCGTGACGGACCTCGTCCGCAACGCGGCCGCGATCGCGCGAGAGGTCGAGACGGAGGGGACGATCTACCGGATCACCCGCGGTGGCCGCGGGTGCATGGTGCTCGTCGACGAGGCGTACTTCGAAGGCTGGATGAACGCGATCGACGAGATGCGGCGGCCGGACTGGCGAGAGGTGCTCGACGAGACGCGGCGCGACGTCGCGGCCGGGCGCGGGCGGTCGCTGGAGGACTTCGTGAAGGAGAAGGGTCTTGAAGGTACTGCTCACGCCGCGAGCCGAAAGCCAGCTGGGCGCGCTGCCAGACCTGGCCGCAAAAAGGGTCGTCGTGGCCCTGCGAATCCTCGGCGGCGCGCCGCGTAGCGGGCAGCCGTACCCCACCGACTCCCCGCTCCGCGGCCTGTTCTACAAGAATGTCGTGGTGCGGGCGCGCCGCTGGACCTACCGTCTGACGTACGAGCTCGACGAGGACAACGACGCGATCTGGGTGCACTACCTCTATCCGTCCTCGTACCCGCCGACGCACCCGGACTTCGGTCGCCCACGCTCCGAAGAGGAATGAGCCAGACGGCGCCGGGCGGCGGCGTCAGAACAGGCGAAAATCGTCGCTGAAGGCGCCGTAACGTTCGACGAACGCGTTGTATTGCTCGATTGCACGCTCGTTCTCGGCAAGCCACTGCTCCTGCGCCGTGCGCATCGGCCGAACCGGCTGACCCGGCGTGCCGCACCTGCGGGGTTTGTGAGCAGGAGCGCGGGCCATGCGGATCATTATAGATGCGGGCTACGCCACGCGGGCGCGCTGCTCGGGGCGGCTCATCGCGAGGACGAGCGGGCGATCGCCGGCCTGCGCCTCGCGGAAGTCGCGGCGGTCGCGCAGGCCGCGCCAGCCGCGCGCGATCAGGATCTGCGCGACGGCGCCGCCGAGGTTCTCGCCCGGGCCGGGCAGCACGACGGCGTCGGGGCCGAGCTCGCCGACGGCGGTCGCGACCGCGCGCTCGAGGTCGAACGGCAGGGCGATCTGCGTGCCGAGCGTGTAGCGCAGGAGCGCGGCGGGATCGGCCCACGGGCGGTAGACGGTGCCGTCGCCGCCGACGAGCGTGATCGCCGGCGAGCGGATCGCCAGGTCGGCGAGCTCGGCGCGCGCGCGCGCGGAGGTCTCGGCCATGAGCGGCGTGTGGAACGCCGAGTGGAGCGGCAACGGCAGCGGGTAGCGCACCCCGCCCCGCTCGATGGTCGGCAGCACCTCGCGGGCGCGCGCGAGGCCGGCTTCGTCGGCGCCGAGCACGATCGCGCCGCCGAGGCGGATCGAGACGTGGACGCCGGGCAGCCGCAGCGCGGCGGCGGCGGCCTCGTGAAGCGGCGGCGAGGGTCGCCAGTCGTCGTCGACGAGCGGGTAGACGAGCTGGCCGCCGATCACGTTGCCTGCCTGGTAGTGGCCGAGCGTCTCGACGAGGCGCGCCGCGTCGGAGAGCTCGAGCGCGCCGGCGGCGTGGAGCGCGGTGTAGAAGCCCATCGAGTTGCCGGTGACGCCGACGAGCTCGACGCGGTCGCGATCGAGCGCCGCGAGATCGGCCACCGTGCACGCGAACGTGAGGAGCGACGCGTGCTCGCCAGCGACGTGGAGGCGCGGCTCGTAGGTGGCGGCCGCGTCGAGCTCGGAGACCGGCGGGCGGCCGAGCGCGGCGCGGAAGCGATCGAGAGATTCGGCGATCGGCCCGGCGTGCGCGCCCGCTGCGCGCAGGCTGCCGAGCTGCGCGCGCCCGTACGAGCCGCGGCCGGGGCACACGACCACCGCGCGCAGGGGACGATCTCGATCCGACATGTCCGATTGCTACCCGGTCACCGGTCGGTCCGTCAGCTCGCAGCGGGCCGGATCGCCGCGTCGCCGCCGGAACCCGGCGCCGCGTCAGGCGGGAAGCGCACCTCCAGGCGCGCCCCGCCCAGCGGCGCGCGATCGATCCGGACCGCGCCGCCGTGCTGCTCGGCGACGCGCCGGACCAGCGCGAGCCCGAGCCCCGCGCCCCCGCCGTCGCGCGACCGGCTCGACGACAGCCGCGTGAACCGCTCGAACACGCGCGCGCGGTCCGCCTCCGGGATGCCGGGCCCGTCGTCGTCGACGAGCAGCACGGGCGCGCCGCCCTCGATCTGGAGCGCGACCTCGACGCGGGTCGCCGCGTGCCGGGCCGCGTTGTCGAGCAGGTTGCGCACGAGGTGGCCGAGGCTCTTCTGATCGCCGTGCACCTTGACCGCCGTCACGCGCCGCGTGTCGACGGGGACGGCGCGGCTGCGCGCCGCCTCCTCGAGCACGAGGTCGTCGAGGTCGAGCTCCTCGTGCGGGAGCGCCTGCCGCTCGTCCAGCCGCGCGAGCAGCAGCAGATCCGCCGCGAGCACCTCGAGGCGCAGCGTCTCGGCGAGCACGCCGCGCAGGACCACCGCGTGATCCGCCCGGCCCGGGTGCGCGAGCGCGACCTCGATCTGGGCGCGCGTGGCCGCGATCGGGCTGCGCAGCTCGTGCGAGGCGTCGGACACGAACTCGCGCTGGCGCTGCGCGCCCTCGGCGAGGCGATCGAGCATCCCGTTGAGCGTCCGGGCCAGCTCGCCGAGCTCGTCCTGGGCCGCGGGTACGGCGAGCCGCTCGGGCGCGGTCGCATCGGCGATGCCCGCCGCCTGCTGGGTCATGACGCGGACGGGCCGAAGCGCGCGACCGACGAGCACCCACGAGGCCAGCACGAGCAGGCCGACCAGCACCGGCACGCCGAGCGTGAGCACACGCTGCAGCGTCTCGGTGCTGCGGAGCACGTCCTCGAGCGGGCTCAGCGCGACGGCGTGCAGCGGACCCTCCTTCGGCGAGAGGAGCGGCATCTCGACGACCGACCAGGCCGTCCTGCGCCCGTGGCCGAAGGCGATGCGTGGCGATGACGGTGGCGGCGGCAGCGGCGGCTCGAAGCAGCTCACGATCTCCTCGCGCGCAGGCGCCCCGGGGTCGAATCGAACGCGACGCGGCGGCGGCGGCGGCAGCGGCGGCGGGGGCGCGCCCTGGCAGGGCTCGAACCGGTGCGTCTCGACCTCGGTGCCGTCGGGCCGCCGGAAGCTCACCACGCGGCCCGGCCCCGGCGCGCGGATCTCGGTCAGCGGGACGCCCTCGGCGATCTGTCCGCCGATCACGTGCAGCTCGTCCCGGCTCTGCTCCTCGATCGCGCGGATCACCGTGGTCTCCACCGCGTGGACCACCAGCGCCCCGCCACCGGTCAGGCCGATGGCCGCGAGGATCGCGACGGCGATCGTCAGCCGGACGCGCAGCGTGCCAAGCCGCGCGAGCGTCCGCCGCGCCCGCTGGAGGGCTGGCACCCGCGCGCCCGCGCCGCGCGGCCACTGGACGGCCGGCACCCGCGCGCCCGCGCCCCGCGCCCCTGCCCGCACCGCGCGCGCCTGCGCCTGCGCCTGCGGCTCACTGCCCATCGCGCGCCTCCCGGATCCGGTAACCGACCCCGCGCAGCGTCTCGAGGCTCGATCGGCCGAACGGCGCATCGATCTTGCGGCGGAGATAGCCGATGTAGACCTCGACCACGTTCGGCGCGCCCTGGAAGTCGAGCCCCCAAACCTCGTCGAGAATCCGCTGCTTCGAGACGACCTCGCCCTGGCTGCGCATCAGCGCCTCGAGCAGCGCGAACTCGCGCGGGGTCAGCGCGATGGCCTGCCCGGCGCGGCTGCACCGACGAGTCGCCGGGTCCAGCTCGAGATCGTCGGCGCGCAGCACCGCCGGCCGCGGCGCGGCGCCGCGCCGCACGAGAGCGCGCAGGCGCGCCACCAGGACGAGGTACGAGAACGGCTTGGAGAGGAAGTCGTCGGCCCCGGTGTCGAGCGCCTTCGCCTCGTCTTGCTCGCCGTCCTTCGCCGTCAGCATCAGGATCGGCACCCAGATCTTGCGCTCGCGCAGCGCGGCGCAGATCTCGTAGCCGTTCATGTCCGGCAGCAGGATGTCGAGCACGACGGCGGCGTATTGTCCCTCGATAGCGCGCCATAGCCCGTCCGCCCCGCTCCGCACCGCGTCGACAGTGAACCCCTCCGCGCCCAGACCGTCGGCGATCGCGGCGGCGAGGCGTTCTTCGTCTTCCACGAGCAGCAAGCGCACGCGCGGCAGCATCGCACACGCTGCCTGAGAGCCCGCTGAGAGCCCGCTGAGAGCGAACTGTGCCCGCCCACCGCCGGGAGGATGGCGGCGCGCGCGCACAGGATCGCGCGGCTCGCGACTCCCGATCTGGCTCGAAGCTGAGAGTCCTCTCAGAGAGAGAGACAACCAATCATACAGACACGAGATCTGGGCGGCTCGATCATTCGTTGTCTCGAATCTCGCTCTCGCTGCTCGATCCCGGCGAACCCGATCGAGAGGCGCCAGGTCCGAGTCACCGATTCGCGTGTCCTCAAACCCCATCAGGAGACCTGCTGTGAATTCCCTGAGAGTGCCGATCACCCTCGCCATTACCCTCTTCACAACCCCGGCGTGCCTGCTCGACGACGAGCTCCCGGGACCGGACGACGGATCCGAAGCGTCGGCCACATCGCCATCGAGCGCCACGTCCGGCCCGGCCGCGGCAGGGCTAGATACATGCGCGTGGGCGCCCACGGTGGCGATCACGCCAACGGTGATCCCGCCGACACCGTCGGGCGTGCCGGTGGTGTTCGACCTCGCCGTCACGAACCCGAACCCGGCGTCGTGCCCTCCGCTGCCCTTCGTGCTCGCGATCAACGACGATGGCCTGCTCGTCGACCCGCGGCCCGGCGGCCCCGGCCCCGGCGGCCCCGGCCCCGGCGGCCCGCCCCCGATCCGGACGGTGGCGAGCGGCGCGACCAGCCACATCACGGTGACCGCGACCGCCCCGGCGTCGGCCGACGGCGGCGACACGCTGCACTGGCAAGCCGCGATCCTCGAGCCGCCCGCCGGTCCGCCGCCGCCGCCGCCGCCACCCTCGCCAACCCCGCCGCCGCCCCCGCCGCTCCCGCCGCTCCCGCCCACCCCGCCACGGCAGGTCACCTCGCAGCCGGTGGCGTTCCCCGTCGCGATCGCGCCGGGGTGCCAGGTCTCCGCGGCGCGCGAGCTCATGATCACGGACGTGTCGGTCGTCGACGATCCGGTGCGGACCACGTTCGATCCGGCGTCGCGCGATCCGCGGAACGGCGTCTGGACGTTCAAGCACCTCGTCGAGCAGATGGCCCGGACGCCGCGCGATGCCCCCGCCCTGGTCGAGGCGATGCTGTCCTCGTTCAGCGCGCCGCAGATCATCAACGGCTTCACCGTCGCCGCGCGCCCGGGCATGCAGAGTCAGGTCCTCGCGAGCTGGCCGCGGACGCCGTCCGGCGCGCTGGATCTCGCTCGCGCGCCGCTGCGGCTCCTGGCGATCGTCAGCCGCCTCGACCTGCGCGACCTCGACCGCGGCGATGCGGGCGAGGGCCGCTTCGTGTTCGCCTTCGACCTCCCGCCGGTGCCCGACGCGCCCCCGCCGGAGGCCACGATCATCTTCGAGTACAAGCTGCCCGCGGCGCGCGAGGCGGACGTCGTCGGGTGGGCCGAGTCGTTCCACGCCCTCGGCAGCTTGCCGCTGGGCGCGAGCTACAACGCCGCGCTGCAGGCGATCACCGAGCGGTTCGTCCGCCGCGGCGCGCGCCCGACGCACCCGAACGGCAGCGCGATCAACGCGGTGCGCACGAACGAGATCCCGTTCGGCGATAACGACCTCTGGGAGCTGCGCGAGCTCCGCCTGTCCCGCCGCTCGGGCCAGCTCGAGCCCGCCACGCTCGAGCAGACTCCCGATCTCGGCTTCAATCAGAGCAGCACGCTGGCCGCGTACATCCATGCCAATCAGGCACAGATCCTCGCCGGGACCCACACCGTGCCGCGCGACTTCGGAGGGCAGCCCTTCCAGGCAGGCGCGATGCTCAACGATCTCGGCACGTGGCTCGCGCCCGGCGTGGACAGCGAGACGCGGCACCAGTTCGCCGTGAGCACGTGCAACGGCTGCCACGCGGCGCAGGAGACGGGCACGCTCTTCTTGCACCTCCGGCCCCGGCCGCCCGGCCAGCGGTCGCAGCGGTCCCGGTGGCTGACCGGCCTCGTCTTCGACGATCCGGTGACCGGCGCCCCGCGCCTGTTCGACGACCTCGGCCGCCGCAAGGCCGATCTCAAGTCGATCGTCTGCAGCGCCCCGGCGGCGCGCTCGCCCGCGCACGTGCGCAAGGGCGTTAGCCGCGTGCACTGACGACCGGCGCCCGCGCGCCGCACAGCGCGAGCGCCGCGCGCTCGATGTCCGCCTCGGAGACCAGCACGTGATTCGCCGCGGCCCCGAGCGGGATGTAGCTGTCCGCGGAGGCGACGCGCGCGATCGGGCCCCCAAACCCGCGATCCACGAGCGCGGCGATCACGCCCTCCGCCACGCCGCCCGAGCGCCGCGTCTCGTCGACGACCAGCACCCGGCCGACCGCCTCGGCCTCGCGCACGAGATCGTCCACCGGCAGCGGCGCGAGCCAGCGCAGATCGAGCAGGCGCCCGGCGATCCCGTGCTCGCGCTCGAGCCGCCGCAGCGCGCGCAGGCTCATCCACGCCCCGTTCGCGAACGAGACGATCAGCAGATCGCCGCCCTCGCCGTACCGCCGCGCCGCGCCGAGCGGGACGTGCGCGCCCGGATCGTACGGCGCCGTCCACAGGCCGTCGCCCGGCTCGTGCAGATCGCGCGTCATGTAGAGCGCGATCGGCTCGAGGAACACGCACACCGCGCCCGACGTGCGCGCCGCGGCCACGCACGTCCGCAGCATCGCCGCCGCGTCGTCGCCGCGCGCTGGCGACGCGATCACGATCCCCGGGATGTCGCGCAGGACGGCGACCGAGTTGTCGTTGTGGAAGTGGCCGCCGAACCCCTTCTGGTAGCCATACCCGGCGATCCGCACGACCATCGGGTTCTTATAGCGGCCGGCCGAGAAGAACTGCAGCGACGCCGCCTCGCCGCGGAGCTGGTCCTCGGCGTTGTGGAGGTACGCGAGGTACTGGATCTCGGGGATCGGCAGAAGGCCGAGGTGGCCGGCGCCGATCGCCAGGCCGAGGATGCTCTGCTCGTCGAGCAGCGTGTTGAACACGCGGCCCACGCCGGCGCGCCGCCACAGCTCGGCGGTGACGTTGTAGACGCCGCCCTTGCGCGCGACATCTTCGCCGAACGCGATCAGCTCCGGGTACTTCGCGAGCAGATCGCCGAGCGCGCGGTTGATGTGGACCGCGAGGTGCGCCGGCCGCTCGCCCTCCGGGAGCTTGCCCTCCCACAGCGCCGCGCGCGCGGCCGCGGGCGCCGGGCGCGCCGCCTCCGCCGCGACAGCGTCCGGATCGCGCGGAGCGAGCGGCGCCATCACCTCGGCCGCCGACGTCAGGCGCGGCCGCCGCGCCGCCTCGTCGGCGAGCGCGGCCACGCGCGCCCGCAGCTCCTCGTACTGCCAGCGCACCTCGGCGGCGGTGCGCGCGCCCGACTCGACGAGGAGCCGCGCCGTCGCGAGCACCGGATCAGCCGCCTCGTCCGCCTCGATCTCGGCGAGCGCGCGGTACGACTGCTCGACGTCGGAGCCGGCGTGGCCCAGGAGGCGCACCGTGCGCAGGTGGAGGAACGCGGGGCGGCGCGTCGCGCGCACGTACGCCACGGCCTCGCACGCGGCGTCGTAGGCGTGCGGCAGATCGAGCCCGTCGGCCCAGACATAGCGGATCTGCGGCCGGCCGCGGAAGCTCGCCTCGATCCAGCCGGCCGGCGTGCGGACGCTGATCCCGATCCCGTTGTCCTCGCACACCAGGAGGAGCGGCACCGGCAGGTGCTGGAACGCGGTCCACGCGGCGGCGTTGATCGCGCCCGCCGCGGTGGAGTGGTTCGCCGACGCGTCGCCGAACGAGCACACGATGATCGCGTCGTCCGGCGTCCCGGCGAGGACGCCGAGGCGCGCGGCGCGATCGAGCGCGACGGCGGCGCCGACCGCCTTTGGCAGGTGCGACGCGATCGTCGACGTCTGCGGCGGGATCGCGAGCGGCAGGCTGCCGAACACCTTGTGGCGCCCGCCAGCGATCGGATCGCCGGTGCTGGCGCACATCCCGAGCAGGACGTCGAGGAGCGGCGTCTGCCCCGGCACCTGGTGCGCCCGCGCGAGGAAGAACGCGCCGGAGCGGTAGTGCAGGAACGCCGGATCCGTGGGCCGAAGCGCCGCCGCGACCGCCGCGTTGCCCTCGTGGCCCGACGAGCCGATCGTGTAGAAGCCGTCGCCCCGCGCGCGGAGCGCCCGCGCCGCGAGATCGAGGTGCCGGCTGCCCGCCTGCGCGTCGAACAAGGAGATCGCCGCGCGCGCCGAGAGCCGCGACCCCGGCCGGATCGGCGCGCCCAAATCCGCGCGCGGCGCGGCTTGCCGGCTCTCGAGCGCGGCCAGCCCGTCTGTGAGCTTGCGATCGAGCAGAGGCGCGCGGTCCACCGCCACCGCCCGATGCTATCAGCTCGCCCGGCCGCCAACCGTTAGCCCCCTCGGGGATCGCCGCCCTGCCCCACGCGCTCGCGCCACACCGCGGGCAGGATCCCGCCGTGGCGCCAGTACGCCACGTCCTCCTCGGTGTCGAGGCGCACCGTCACGGCGACGCGCTCGCTGCCGCCGCTGGCGCGGTGGATGACGAGGATGACGCGGCCGCGCACGCGGACGCCGCGCGCGAGGTCCGTGACGTCGAACGTCTCGGTACCGTCGAGGCCGAGCGTCTCCGCCGAGACGCCCTCCGGGAGCTCGAGCGGCAAGACCCCCATGCCCACGAGGTTCGTGCGGTGGATGCGCTCGAAGCTACGCGCGACGACAGCCTTGACGCCGAGCAGCGCGACGCCCTTGGCCGCCGAGTCCCGCGACGAGCCGCAGCCATAGCTGTGGCCGGCGATGACGATCAGCGGCGTGCCGCGCTCTCCGTAGGCCTCCGCCGCCTCGAAGATGCGCATGACCTCGCCGCCCGGCCAGAGCCGCGTCAGCCCGCCACAGGCGCCCGGGACCATCCGGTTGCCGAGGCGGATGTTGGCGAACGTCGCGCGGCGGATGATCTCGTGATTGCCCCGGCGCGTCGTGTAGTTGTTGAATTGCCCCGGCGTGAGCCCCTGGGCCAGGAGGTAGTCGGCCGCCGGCGTCCCGAGGCTGATCGCGCCCGACGGCGAGATGTGATCCGTCGTGATGGAGTCGCCCAGCACCGCGAGCGCCCGGGCGCCGACGATGTCCTCGATCGGCGGCGGCGTCCGCGAGAGCCCCTCGAAGTAGGGCGGCCGCTTCACGTACGCGCTGTCAGGGCGCCAGGGGAACAGGGGCGACCCGGGCTCGGCCAGGGCGTCCCACCGCGCGCCGCCGTCGAACAGGTCTGCGTACTTGTCGCGGAACACGTCCGGCCGGAAGGCGCGATCGACGATCGCCGCGATCTCGGACTCGGACGGCCAGACGTCGCGCAGGAGCACCTCGCGCCCGTCCGCGCCCCGCCCCAAGGGCGCGCTCGTGAGATCGACGCGCATCGAGCCCGCGATCGCGTAGGCGACCACGAGCGCGGGCGAGGCGAGGTAGGCCGCCTCGACGCTCGGGTGGATCCGCCCCTGGAAGTTGCGGTTCCCCGAGAGCACGGCGGCCGCGAGCACGCGGTCGCGCGCGATCGCCTCGCTGATCCAGGGCGGCAGCGGCCCGGAGCCGCCGTTGCACGTCGTGCACCCGAACCCGATCACGTGGAAGCCCAGCGCGTCGAGCCCCGCCTGCAGGCCCGTGTCCTCGAGGACCGCGGCGACGACGTGGCTCCCCGGCGCGAGCGACGTCTTCACCCAGGGCCGCGTGAACAGCCCGCGCCGCACCGCGTTCCGCGCCAGGAGGCCCGCCGTCACCATGCCCGACGGGTTCGAGGTGTTCGTGCAGCTCGTGATCGCGGCGATGACCACGTCGCCGTCGCGCAGGCGCAGGCCCTCGCCGCCGTCGCGCACGTCGCGCACGGCCGGCTCCGGCGCGCGCGCTCCCGCGCTCCCGCGCTCGCGCACGTGCCGGTCGAACGCGGACGCCGCGCGCGCCAGATCGATGCGCTCCTCCGGGTTCCTGGGACCGGCGATGCAGGGCCGAACGTCCCCGAGCGCGAGCGTGACGACCGTCTCGAACTCGGGCGTCTGGGCGTCGCCGTCGCGCCACAGCTTCTGCGCCCGCGCGTACGCCTCGACGAGCCGGATCTGCTCCGCCGGGCGCCCCGTCATCTTCAAGTAATCGATCGTCCGGGCGTCGATCGGCGCGTAGGCGGCCGTCGCGCCGTACTCGGGCGCCATGTTCGAGATGGTCCCGCGGTCTGCCACCGACAAGAGCTCCAGCCGCTCGCCGAACAGCTCGACGAACGCGTCGACCACGCCCAGCGCGCGCAGCTTCTCCGTGAGCGCGAGCACGACGTCCGTCGTCGTGACGCCCGGATCGAGCCGGCCCGCCACCTCGACGCCCACGACGCGCGGGAGCGCCATCGCCACGGGCCGGCCCAGCATGACCGCCTCTGCCTCGAGGCCCCCGACGCCCCACCCGAGGACGCCGAGCGCGTTGATCATCGCCGTGTGGCTGTCGACGCCGACGCAGGTGTCCGGCGACGCGACGACGCCGCCGGGCCCGTCCGCCGTCCAGACGACCTGCGCGAGGCGCTCGAGGTGCAGCTGGTGCATGATGCCCTTGCCGGGCGGCACGACCCGCACGCCCGGGAAGCTCGCGCTGCACCAGCGCAGGAACGCGAAGCGCTCCTGATTGCGCAGGTACTCGAGATCCAGATTGAGCGCCGGCGCGCTCCGCGTCCCGGACACGTCGACCTGGAGCGAGTGATCGATCACGATGTCGACCGGGACCTCGGGGCGCACCCGCGACGGATCGAGCCCGGCCGCGGCGAGCGCGTCGCGGAGCGCCGCCAGGTCGACGAGCATCACCTGGCCGAGGATGTCCTGGCCAAAGATGCGCGCCGGATAGAAGGAGAGTCCGGCGCCGACGCGCCGCGCGAGGAGATCGTCGATCTGCGCCGTGGTGTCGATCCCCCGGAGCGCGCGGACGCGGACCAGGTTCTCCAGCACGACGCGGAGCGAGTACGGCAGATATTCGATCCCGGGGATTCCGGATAACGGCGCCAGGAGGACGTCTCTGCCCCCCAGGCGGCGCCGAACGAGCGTATGTGAATAGTGCATAGAATCTCCTCGCAGTGATCAGCGGGTGCCGGGCCCCGGCGGGGCGACGACGGCCTCGCGCGAATCGCGCAGCCGGAGCGCCCGGGCGATGCCCCCCGAGCGCTTCATCTCCTCGACGAAGCCCTGCAGGTAGCGGTGGCCGGCGACGCGCTCCGGGGCCGTGCAGATCGCCTGTCGGATCCTCATGAAGCTCCCCTCGAGCAGGCGCAGGTCGGGCCGCCCTTCGACGAACGCGGCCAGCATCGGGGCAAGACCAGCCACCGCGTCGAGCCCGCCCGCGAGGAACCGATCGGTGACGGCGGATCCCGCCGCGGGCGCGCGGACCAGGCTCGCGTGCCGGAGGGTGCGGGTCAGGTAGAGGTCGTACGCCGAGCCCGCGCCGACCACGACGCGCGCCCCCGGTCGGTCGACCTCGTCGGCCGACCGCAAGGGCGAGTCGGCCGCCACCGCGTAGCCGCCCGCGATCAGGAGGTAGGGCTCCGTGAACAGGGCCCGCGCGGCGCGCGCCGGCTCGATCGCGAGGAACGCGACGTCCCAGGCGCCGGTCCCGGCCGCCTCCATCACGGTGCCGGCGCCGTGGTACGTGACGAGGAGGAGCGGCACGCCCAGCCGCCGCGCGAGCACGCGCGCGAGATCCACGGCGATCCCGTCGAGCGCCCCGGACCTCGGGTGCTCGCGCACGAGCACCGTGTTCACGAGGTTCATGGCCACGCGCAGCGTGCCGGTCGGCGCGAGCTCGCTCGCGATGGCAGCCAGATCGCCGGTCCCGATCACGAGTCGCGCCCTCCGTCCGCGGCGGGCCCGGCAGGCCCGTCGAGCTCGCGCTGGAGCACGGCGCGGTCGCACGCCCGCCCCCACATCGAGACCACGATCACCGCGACCGCGTTGCTGGCGCAGCTCGTGAGCGCGCGCGCCTCCGACATGAAGCGATCGATCCCGACGATGATGGCGACGGCCGCGACCGGGATCTCGGGGAACACCGTCAGGGTCGCGACCAGCGCGACGAAGCCGCTGCCGGTGACGCCCGCTGCACCCTTGGAGGTGAGCAGCATGACGAGCAGCATGACGAGCAGCGTCTGCGGCGGCAGATGGATATTCATCGCCTGCGCGAGGAACACCGTCGCCAGCGAGAGGTAGATGGCCGTGCCGTCGAGGTTGAAGGAGTAGCCCGCCGGCAGGACGAGCCCGACGACGCCCTTCTGGCAGCCGAGCCGCTCGAGCTTCACGAGCAGCCGCGGGAGCACCGGCTCCGTCGACGACGTGCCCAGGACGATCAGGAGCTCCTCCCGCACGTAGCGCAGGAGCTTCCACAGACGGAAGCCGTGCAGCCGGGCCAGGAGGCCCAGCACGACCAGCACGAAGAACAGGCACGCGACGTAGAACGTCATGATGAGCCAGCCGAGCGACGCGATCGAGCCGACGCCGTAGCGCCCCACCGTGAACGCCACCGCGCCGAACGCGCCCAGCGGCGCCAGCTTCACGAGGAAGCCGAAGATCGCGAACAAGACCGCCGAGAGCGCCTCGATCCCCCGCGCGATCGGCTCGCCGCGCCGGCCGACGCTCGCGAGCGCGAACCCGACGAGGGAGGCGATCAGGAGGACGGGCAGCACGGCGTGCTCGGTGAAGGCACCGAAGAACGTGC
This sequence comes from Kofleriaceae bacterium, assembly GCA_035558535.1. Taxonomy (GTDB): domain Bacteria; phylum Myxococcota_A; class Polyangia; order Haliangiales; family Haliangiaceae; genus JABFXX01. Next base: position 31,905 of record DATMCI010000365.1, on the reverse strand, counting down.
TCGGGATCATGTGGAGAATGAACTCGACCACGCCGACCGAGCCGACCGTCCCCGTGTACTGCGCCGCGACCCTGGGATCGAGCGAGCTCGGCGCGATGTCCAGGCCGGCGCCGGGGCGGAGCAGAAAGACCGCCCCGAGCCCGGTGAGGAGCGCGAGCGCCGTCAGGGCGTAGAACAGCCCCATCGCCTTGAGGAGCGTCTTGCCGATCTGCGCCCGATCACGCAGCGAGCTGATGCCCCCCGCGATCGTGCAGAACACGATCGGCGAGATCATCATTCGCATCAGCTTGATGAAGCCGTCGCCCAGCGGCTTCAGCCGGGTCCCGACGTCGGGCCACAGGTGGCCGACGACGATGCCGGCCACGAGCCCGCACAGGACCTGGACGTACAGGAGCCGGTGGAGCCCACGAGCCCCCCGAGGCCCCCGCGAGTCCGGCGCGCCGGCGTTTGCGGCGAGTCGCATACAATGGCCCTCTCGCGCGACGGCTCAGCTCGGCTCCGGGAATCCCCAGCGGAGCTCCTTGATCCCGGTGCCGTCGAGCTGCAGGCGGTTCAGCTTGCGCCCCGAGCCGGCCTGGAACGCCGTCCGCGCGTGCACGACCGACGTGTTGTCGCAGATCATGATCTGGTTTGGCTGGAGCCTGAAGTCGATCTGGTTCTCCGACCGATTGAAGAAGTTCAAGAGCTTGTCGTACGCCTCGTGCGCGGCGTCCGGCTGGAGCTCCAGCTTGATCTCGCCGTCGAAGCGGAACGTGAGCCAGATGTTGCCGTTCTCGAGCTGCTGCTTGTCGAACACCGCCTTGCCGGCGACGCCGGTGCCGCCGAACTGCCCCACACCACGCGCCGACCGCTTGATCGAGAAGACCTGCGGATCCAGGAGGAGCTTCAGCGCCTCGGGGTCGTGGTGCTTGAAGTGCTGGAACGCGGCCGCGCCCGACGACAGCATGCTGCGGCCGCCGACCCGCGACTGCTTCTCGCACTGGAGGAGGACGATCCGGGGCACGTCCTTCCACGGCATGAACGTCCCGCCGGTGTGCATGAGGTGCGGCCCCGAGCTCGCCCCCACGAACTCGCCGTAGCCCGACAGCTCCGCGACGACGACGAGCCCGCGCGCGTCCGCGCGGTCATGGACGACGGTCTGGCCGAACAGGCGCCCCAGGTCGACGAGCTCCTCGACCGTCTCGTCCGGACGCGGGGCGTGCTGGAGGATCCCGACACCGTATCGATTGACGATGTCGTACATCTTTGCTTTCTGCGCCTGCGTCATGTCGTTCACGCGGCCCACCTCGACGATCAGGTTCTCCGGATCGAGGCTCTTGTAGTCCCACAGCTTGCTGAACTGATTGCTCATCGTGATTCCCTCGTCATTCCCTCGTTCGTTGTTGTCCGCGCGCCTGCCCGCCGCTCGCCGGCAAGCCCCGGAGCAAGCGCCGGACCACCACGCCCGATCGCCGAGGAGACCGGCGCCGCGCGGATCGATCCCGGCGCGCGGCACCGCGCCGTTTACAGCGCAGTGGAGACAGCCTCACCCACCGGGCGCGCTGGCACAGCGCGCAGCGCCGCGCAGCGCCGCGCGTAAACGAGTCGTGGACACCAGCGCTCCTGATCACGCCGCGCGTGTGATCTATTGTTCATCACTCCGGTTGGCGCCGTGATGTGATGTTCTCCATAACCGGGGCATGGACGCTCCCCCCAGCGATGACCTGATCCGGATTCCGTGCGTGCTCATGCGAGGCGGGACCTCGAAGGGCCCGTTCTTCCTCGCCGCCGACCTCCCGGCAGAGCCCGCGCGGCGCGACCTAGTCCTCCTGTCGGTCATGGGGGCCGGCCACGACCTCGAGATCGACGGCATCGGCGGCGGCAACCCCGTCACGAGCAAGGCGGCCATCATCTCCCGCTCGACCGTGGCGGGCGCCGACGTCGATTACCTGTTCGCGCAGGTCAAGATCCGCGAGCGCGCCGTCGACACGTCCCCGAACTGCGGCAACATGCTCGTCGGCGTCGGCCCGTTCGCGATCGAGGCGGGCCTCGTGCGCGCCCAGGAGGGCACGACGCCCGTCCGCATCCACAACGTGAACACCGGCAAGCTCGTCGAGGCCCGGGTGTGCACGCCGGGCGGCCGCGTCGCCTACGACGGCGACGTCGCGATCGACGGCGTCCCGGGGACGGCGGCGCCCGTGCACCTGGCGTTCCTCGACGCGGTCGGCTCGAAGACCGGGGCGCTCCTGCCCACCGGCGCGCCCGTCGACGTCATCGATGGCGTCGAGGTCTCGTGCGTCGACGCGGCGATGCCCGTCGTCCTCGTGCGCGCGGCCGCGCTCGGCAAGACCGGCTACGAGGCCGCGGGCAAGCTCAGCGGCGACGCCGCCCTCGTGGCGCGCCTCGAGCGGCTGCGGCTCGAGGCCGCGCGCCGGATGGGGATCGCCGACGCCGCGAACCTCGTCATCCCCAAGCCCGTGCTCGTCGCCCCGGCCGCGCACGGCGGGACGCTCACGGTGCGGTACTTCGTGCCGCACGAGTGCCACGTCGCCCTCGCCATCACCGGCGCCGTCGCGATCTCGATGGCCGCCATCACGCCCGGCACCATCGCGGCCGCGCTCGCCGGGGCGCTCGGCCTCCCCGCGGAGCTCCAGCTCGAGCACCCGTCCGGCCGGCTCGGCGTCCGGCTCGAGCGCGTGCCGGGGCGCGCCGATCCGGTGGCGCTCGTCGTCCGGACCGCCCGCCGGCTGTTCGAAGGCGCGGTGCTGGTCAAGCGAGCCGCGCTCGCAGACTAGAGCGACTCGAACGGATCGGCCGCGCCCTCCGGCACGGCCACCTCGAAGGTCTTGATGGTCATCGAGATCAGCGTGTAGTAGCCGAGGATCCCGATCAGCTCGACGACCCCCTTCTGGCCGAGCTGCCCCACGGCGCGGCGATAGGTCCCATCCGAGACGTGGCGAATGGCCAGAAGCTCGCGCGCGAGCTCGTAGACCACCTGCTCGTCCGCGCGCGCGAAGACCGGCGCCCGGCGCGCGCGGATCGCTTCGACCGCGCTCGGATCGATGCCAGCCGCGACCGCGAGCGGAGCATGCGTGTGCCACTCATAGCCCGCCGTCCAGTGCGCCCCGACGACCAGGATCGCCAGCTCGGAGAGCCGGGGCGACAGGCTCGAGCCGAAGCGGCAGAACGCGCCGAGCGCCTGCGCCTTGTCCGCGAGCTCCGCGCTCGTAAGCCAGATCGCCAGCGGACCGGGGACCGCCCCGCGCGGACCGGCGACGATCGTGTCGTGTACGCGGCGCTGCTCCGGCGAGAGATCGGCGATATCGAGTGCAGGAATCCGGGACACGCGGCACCTCCTTGGGTTCCTTGGGTTCACTCGCGCCGGGCTGCCGGCTGGAGGCCGCTCCGGGTGATGGCGGGGAATGCGTCCGGTGAAGACAGGTATCGCAGGAGCGCCCGGGCCGCCTCCGGGTGCCGGGCGCTCGTGGCCACGGCGGCCGAGAAGGTGGTGATCAGCTGCAGCTCCTCGGGGATCGGGCCGAGAAACTCGATGCCCGGGACCGGGAGCAGCTCGCTGATCTGCTGAAAGCCGATCTCGGCCTGGCCGCGCGCGATGGCGTTCCCGACCGGCTCGCTCGGGATCTCCATGCTCTTGTCCCGCACCTGATCGGCGATCCCCAGGCGCGCGAACAGCTGCGTCGAGACGTAGATACCGCTCACGCTGTCAGAGTACGCGATCGATCGCGCGTCGAGGAGCGCCTGCCGGAGCGCGGCCGGCGTACGGATGCTCGGCCGGCGCGCGCCAGCGCGCACCGCGGCGCCGACCCGCGACCGCGCCAGATCGACGCGGCTGTCGGCGATGGCATCGCCGCGCGCGATCAGCGCGTCGAGCCCGGGGCTCGCCATGATGACGACATCCACGGGCTCGCCGCGCCGGATGCGGACGGGGATCGCGTCCGGCGCGACCCCGATCGAGGGCCCGTAGGCGGCCTGGACCTGGGCGTGGGAGGCGCGCGAGAAGCCCGGGACGAGCTCGCGGTACGCGACGCCGAACCCGGCCGAGCTCATGACGTGGAGCAAGGTGCCGTCGAACGTCTCGGCCGGTCGCGGCGCGCGCGGCGCCGGCGCGCAGGCCCAGGGCACGAGCGCCAGGGCCGCGAGCACACCAATCCATCTGATCTTCGTGATCATGAGTGTCCTTTCTGGCGACGCCGGGCTACGCGGCGCGCGCTTGCGCCGCGAGCAGCTGGCGCAGCACGTACGGGAGAATGCCGCCGTGCGTGTAATAGAGAATCTCTTGCGGTGTATCGATCCGGACAGTGGCGGCGAATTCGCGCCGGACGCCGCCCGGGCGCTCCGCGCGCACCGTCACGGCGCGGCCAGCGGCGCGGCCAACGGGGCGACCAACGGCGCGGCCGGCAGGGCGCCCGCTCGCGAGCGCCTCGGCGAGGCCGACGACCTCGTAGACCTCGTCGCCCGAAAGGCCCAGGGTCGCCGCGCCCTCGCCGGGCTGAAACTGCAGCGGGAGCACGCCCATCCCGATGAGGTTGCTCCGGTGGATCCGCTCGAAGCTCTCGGCGAGCACCGCGCGGACGCCGAGCAGCCGCGTCCCCTTGGCGGCCCAGTCGCGCGACGAGCCGGTGCCGTACTCCTTGCCGGCGATCACGAGGAGCGGGACGCCCGCCGCCCGGTACCGCTCCGCGGCGTCGAAGATCGCCATCACCTCGCCGTCCGGCAGGTGCCGCGTGAAGCCGCCCTCGGTGCCCGGCGCGAGCCGGTTCTGGAGGCGCACGTTCGCGAACGTGCCGCGCACCATGACCTCGTGGTTGCCGCGCCGCGCCCCGTACGCGTTGAAGTCCCGCGGCGCGACGCCGTGCTCGAGGAGGTATTTGCCGGCGGGGCTGTCGACCTTGATCGTGCCCGCGGGCGAGATGTGATCGGTCGTGATGCTGTCGCCCAGGAGCGCGAGCACGCGCGCGCCCGTGATGGGCGCGACGGCCGGCGCCGCCGCGGTCATCCCGACGAAGTAGGGCGGGCTCTTCACGTAGGTCGACTCGGGCCACGCGAACAGCTCGCCCTCGGGGATCGCGAGCGCCGCCCAGCGCTCGTCGCCGGAGAACACGTCGGCGTAGACCCGCTTGAACGACGCCGCCGACAGCGCGCGATCGATCGCGCCCGCGATCTCCTCGCGGGATGGCCAGAGGTCCGCGAGGTAGACCGGCTCCCCCGTCGGATCTCTGCCCAGCGGCTCGGTGGTGAGATCGATGTCGACGCGGCCGGCGAGCGCGTACGCGACCACGAGCGGCGGCGACGCGAGGTAGTTGGCCCGCACCTCGGGGTGGACGCGCCCCTCGAAGTTCCGGTTGCCGCTCAGCACCGCGGCGACGACGAGTCCGTGCTCGGCGATCGCCTTCGAGATCGGGGCCGGCAGCGGACCGCTGTTGCCGACGCACGTCGTGCACCCGTACCCCACGAGGAAGAACCCCAGCGCCTCGAGCGGCCGCGCGAGCCCCGCCCGGGCGAGGTAGTCCGTCACCACGCGAGAGCCGGGCGCGAGGCTCGTCTTCACCCACGGCTTCGTGGACAGCCCGCGCGCGACCGCGTTCCGCGCGAGGAGCCCCGCCGCGAACAGGAGCGCCGGGTTCGAGGTGTTCGTGCAGCTCGTGATCGCGGCGAGGACGACGGCGCCGTCCGCGAGATCGTGGACGCCGCGATCGTGCGCGTCCGGGAGCGTGCCCGGGAGCGTGCCCGGGAGCGTGATCGGGACCGCGCGCCGGGGCGCCGCGGCTGCGGGGCTCGCCGCGCCCCGGCTCCGCAGGTGCGCGCGCGCGTCCTGAAACGATCGCGCGACGTCCGGAAGCCGGACGCGATCCTGCGGCCGGGTGGGGCCGGCGAGGCAGGGCTCGATCGCGCCGAGATCGAGCGCCACGATGTCGGTGTAGCGGGCCGCGGGCGCATTCGCGGTCCAGAACAGCCCCTGCTCCTTGGCGTACGCCTCGACGAGCCGGACGCGCTCCTCCGGGCGCCCGGTGAGCCGCAGGTATCGCAGGGTCTCGGCGTCGATCGGGAACATCCCGCACGTGGCGCCGTACTCGGGCGCCATGTTGGCGACGGTCGCGCGGTCGGCGAGCGACAGCGACAGGAGCCCCTCGCCGAAGAACTCGACGAACGCGCCGACCACGCCCCGCCGGCGCAAAAGCTGGGTGATCGAGAGCACCAGATCCGTGGCGGTGGCGCCGTGCGGGAGCCGCCCCACGAGCTCGACGCCGATCACCTGCGGGATCAGCATCGAGATCGGCTGCCCGAGCATGGCCGCCTCGGCCTCGATGCCGCCGCACCCCCAGCCGAGGACGCCGAGGCCGTTGACCATCGTCGTGTGCGAGTCCGTGCCGACGACCGTGTCCGGATAGGCCCGGGGGCGCGGCGTGGTCCGCTCGGTGAAGACGACGCGCGCGAGGTGCTCGAGGTTGACCTGATGGCAGATGCCCATCCCGGGCGGCACCACCTGGAAGCGCTGGAACGCGCGCTGTCCCCAGCGCAGGAAGCGATAGCGCTCGGCGTTGCGCAGGAGCTCGAGCTCGGCGTTCTTCCGGAGCGACTCGGGGCGGCCGTGGTCGTCCACCTGCACCGAGTGATCGATCACCAGCTCCACGGGCGCCCGCGGGTTGATGCAGCCAGGGTCGCCGCCGAGGCGCCTCATGGCGTCGCGCATCGCCGCGAGATCGACGAGCGACGGCACGCCCGTGAAGTCCTGGTGGAGGACCCGGCTCGGGGTGAACGCGACCTCCCGGCTCGGCTCGGCGTCGGCGCGCCACCGCGCCAGCGCCTCGATGTCCTCCGCAGAGACCGCGGCGCCGTCCTCGTGCCGCAGGAGGTTCTCGAGCAAGATCTTGAGCGCGTACGGCAGGCGCTCGACCTCGGGGAGCTGCCGCGCCAGGACGCCCAGGCGGCAGATGGTGTACTGGCTCGCGGCGACCTCGAGGACGCCTTCGGTGCCGAAGCTATTGGACACGACATTGGCCATGACGAATGACTTCCTTCCTGCTCCGCTAGACGAGGCCCAGCGCGCCGAGCGCCGCGCCGAGCGCGGTCAGCCACAGCGGGCTCCACGAGGTCCTGAGCAGCACCAAGGTGGTGACGAGCACGAGCCCGAGCCCGCAGGGCGTCAGCGTGACAGCGCCCAGAAGACAGCCCGTGGAGATCAATAATCCGATCGTGATCGGGACGAGCGACTGACGAATGGCCACGTGCCACCGGGCCTGGTGATGGCGCGCGCCATAGCGCTCGACCGCCAGGGCGATGAGCCCGGTCGGGATCAGGAACGCGGCGGTCGTGGTGAGCGCCCCCGCCAGCCCCGCGACTTGCCAGCCGAGCACCGTCACGAACATGACGTTGGTGCCGGGCGCGGCCTGCGACATGGCGAACAGGCCGCTGAACTCGCTCTCCGAGAGCGCGTGCATCGACTCGACCAGCACGCGGTGGATCTCCGGCAGGATCGACGTCGCGGCGCCGAACGCCACGAACGACAGGATGAAGAAGTGCCACGCCAGGCGGACCAGGGTCATCGCAGGAGCCTCCAGTGCGTGGCCAGGGAGATCGGGATGAGCGCCCCGACGACGGCGAACAGCGGCCAGCGGAGCACGGTCACGCCCAGGAACGCCGCCCCGCCGAACACGGCGATGCCGAGCTTGTGCCGCTGCCCCGTGGCCAGCTTCGCCGCCGTCGCCAGCACCAGCCCCGCGGCGACCGCGGTGACGCCCCGCACCATGCCGTGGACCGCCGGGACGTCGCCGAACCGCTGGTAGAGGAGCGCCATGGCGATGACGATGACGAATGGCGGCGCGAGCAGGCCGCCGACGGCGGCCGCCGCCCCGCGCGGCCCGCCCAGGCGGTGGCCGAGCATGCCGGCGATGTTGGTGGAGGTCGCGCCGGGCAGGATGAGGCCCAGGCTCCACAGCTCGGAGAACTCGGCCTTGCCCAGCCACCGCTCCTTCTCGACGACGGTGCGGTAGACCCACGGCATCACGCCGCCGAAGGCGCACAGCCCCACGAGCGCGAACGCGCGCGCCAGGCGCCAGGCGGGGACGCGCGGCGCAGCGGACGCGCCACGCGGGGATGCGGGGCCTGGGAGGGGCGTCGGGGCGTGCTCCGTCACGGCGGGGCGCCTCACTGCTTTGTGAACCTCGCGACCTCGCTCTCGATGAGCTCGCCCTGATCGGCGATCCCGGCGTACGCGGTGGCCTCGTCGACCGCCGTGAACTTCTTCGCGGGGCCGAACGACTTCAGGATCGCCCGCCCCTCCTCGCTCGCCTCGAGCCCCAGGAGCAGGTCCTTGATCGCCGTCTTCAGCTTCGGATCGAGCGACGTGCGGACGGTGACCACGCGCCGCGTGACGAGGGGCGACCGCGCGATGACGCGCAGATCCGCCAGCTTGATCTGGGGGGCTCCGGCCCGGGGGTGCCGCGACTTGCCGCCCTGCTCCGTCCCGTAGTGGCCGAGCAGCTTCTCGATGAACTCGTCGCTGTTACCGCCGGCCGCGGCGAGCCCATCGAACACGTCCTCGGTGACCTTGTCCCGGCTGCTCCACGCGAAGTAATAGCCAATCTCATTGGGGCCGACCTTGGCGGCCGTCGGCGACGCCACCTCGACCAGCTTGTAGCCCTGCTTGATCAGCTGCACCTTCTGGAGGAAGTACTGCGTGGTGGAGGTGTCGCCGCGAAAGGCGATCAGCTTGCCCTTGAGATCGTCGAGCTTCTTGATCGGGCTGTCCGCCCTCGTGAACAGGACGCCCCCGAACTTCTCGTTGTAATTCTTCCAGCGATTGAGGATCACCTCGGACGCGCCGCTCAGCCGGTGCGCGATGTACGAGGCGAACGGCGACTCGTCGACGATATCGACGATCCCCTCCTTGATCCACTGGGCCAGCTCCGCCGGGTTGTGGCAGTAGACGAGCTTCGCGTGGGTGATCCCGTACGCGCCGAGCTTCTGGACCAGGAACGGCAGGAGCTGGGCCGCCTCGGCGTCCTTGTCCTTCCCCTCCTGGGGGTTGTCCGCGATCGTTGCGAGGACGAGCGTCGCCTCCCGCGCCGGCTGCGCCGAGGCCGAGGCGGCGCCGGGCGGCGGGGGCAGCGTCGGCTGCGGTGCTGGGTTAGCGGCCACGGTCGGATCCGCGGGCACCGCCCGGCTGGTCGAGCGCTCCGCCGCCGGCGGCTGCGAGGGGTTGCAGCCCAAAGCCGACAGGCACAGCGCGATGAGCATGCCGACGCACGCCCGTGGCCACGATCGCGAAATCATCATTGTTGTCATTGTCTGGATCACCTGTGGAATGCCGTTCGAGGCGCTGCGACGAGTGAGCAAGCGCGGGGCCACCCGCCCAGGCGCGGTGTTTCGGCCCGGTGAGCCGATCGGCGGCCGCCCCCTGGAAACGGCGGGTGGACAGCGCGTGGTGACAGCCATCCTCAGCGGCTCGCTGATCAGGGCGTGATCCGCACGACGACGTACTGGGGATCGCGATACACGATCTCTCCGAGCTGCGCGGCGGATACGGATACGGCGGCCACGATGTGCGTCACGCCGAGCTCGCGGTGCAGCCGGCGCGCCCGCTCGCCCGTCATGGTCCGGACGCCCTCCCCGATGACATCGAACTCCTGGAACATGCGCTCCCGGCCGCGCTCGTCACCGTAGCGCGCGAGCGGAAACGGTTTGCAGTCACAGGCGGCCTCCACGCGCCGCCGGTACTCCTGGTGATAGCCGAGGTCGAACACCGACTCGGGGCCATCCTTCAGCGTGACGAAGACCGCCCGGCGCGCGCCGTACCGGAAGTGGAGGAGCCCGTCCCATTCGAGCGGCAACAGGACCAGCGCGTCGGCCGGGAGGTGCTCGCGGCACCACGCCTCGAGCGCTGTGTCCTCGGGGGCGTCCGCGAACCGGTGCTGGAACACGCCCGGGTGCAGCGGCACGAACGCCGGCCGCTCGTCCCCCGGACCGACCCCGAGGCGAACCAGCGCGACCGCGGCGGGGAGGCCGACGCCGAGCCACCACGGCGGGGGACGCGTGCACGGCTCGGGCCGCGCGGCGCGGGCGAGCGCTGCGAGCGCGCCCAGAGCCACCAGCGCGGCGACCGCGAACACCTGGTACACCCACGGCGCGTACTGACCCGTTCGAATGAGGAACGGCAGATCGAGCGCGACCGCGAGCGCAAACAGGACGACCGCCGCCCGGGTGCGCCGCCGGCCCGCGCCGCGCCAGGCGCTGGCGGCCCACGCCGCGCAGCACACGGCGGCGATGAACACGAGGAATCGCAGGGACTCCCAGAGATGCAGAAATACGATCTGCGGAATCCTCATCACGGAGGTGCCGAGGAGACCGGCGGCGCAGCACACCGCCACCCCGACGAGGTAGGCGCGCGCCGCGCCCGGAACGAAGCGCCGCCCGATCACGAAGAACACCAGGCCGTACAGGAGCGCGACCGGCCCGAGGAGCCAGAGATTGTCGAGCGGATAGATATGGAAATACATGTTCAGGCGCACGAAGTCCCACCACGCGGGCGGTCCGGGGACCGGGACGCCGCTGGCGCTGCGGTGGATCGCCATCTGCACGATCAGCGGCGACGCGGCGACCAGGAACGCGAGCGGCCCGAGGACCGCGGCGCGCACCCGCGCGCGGCGCGCCTGTGGCACCCACGCGCCGCACGCAAGGAGCGCGGCCGCGTGCAGCGCCGTCGTGGGGTGGATCCAGAACGTCACGCCGGCGACCGCGAACCCGCGCAGGTGCGCGCCCCGCGCGCCGAGCGCGAGGGCGTAGAGGAGCGGCCCGAGCGATACGGTCCGGTTCAGGACCTGGGCGTCCATCGAGACGATGCCGGCCCCCGTCTGGTGGCCGATGACCACGAGCGCGGGCGCGACCGCGACGACCCAGGGGCCCAAGTCCCCGGGAAACAGCGCGCGCCCCAGCGCGCGGACGCCGCCGAACAGCGCCGCCAGCGAGGCCACGTGGATCCCGACATAGATCTCCTCGAGCGCTTCGACCGAGAGCCACGAGACGAGCAGTGCCTGGAGCTTCCAGAACAGCGTCGGGTGATGCGCCAGCGCGTCGACGGCAGGATCGCCGGCCAGGAACGCGGGATCGAGCGTCCGCAGGAGGAACGGCAAGTGGATGGCGTGATCGGAGACGCCGAAGCGATAGCCGTTGGCGGCGAGCGCGCCGAAGAGGAATGCGCCGAGCGCCGCGAGCTCGAGTCCCCACGCCACGCACCACCGGCCGCGGGCGCGCGCCCCGGTGCTCACGGCGCTCACGGCGCTCACGGCGCGGCCATCAGGCGCCGCCGGAGCCGTGTCAGCCCCCAGAGCATGCGCAGGGCGTCCAGGCCGGGCGTGACCTTGGAGCCGCCGACCTCGGTCCAGTCGATCGGGATCTCGAGGACGCGGGCGTTGCGGCGCTTGAGGAGCGCCAGGATCTCCACGTCGATGAGCCAGCGCTCCTCGCGGAGGAGCGGCAGGAGCGGGCGCAGCACCTCGGCGCGGAACAGCTTCACGCCGCACTGCGTGTCGTAACAGCGAAGCTGCAGCTGTAGATCGGCGACCGCGGCGAACAGCCGACCCTGGAGGTAGCGGCCCCAGTGGCGCCTCACACGCCGGCCCGCCATGCGGATGCGGGCCCCGGCCACCACGTCCACGTCCGGAGACGCGACCGCCTGCGCGGCCAGCCGGAACACATCCACTGCCTCGATCGCGCCGTCCGCGTCGAGGTGCCCCATCCACGTGACGCCGGACGAGACCTGCTGCCAGCCGCGCCGGATCGCCGAGCCCTTGCCGCCGTTCTGCGCGGCGGCCACGTAGGAGATCCGGTGTGGGGCCCCGGCGCGCGACCAGGCATCCCGGGCCGCGGCCACGCACGCGCGCAGCGCCTGGGCGTGCTCGTCGGTGCTGCCGTCGTCGGAGACGATCAGCTCCACGACCGGAGCGGGGTGCCTGACACCCTCCTCGATCAGCCGCGCCACGTACGGCGGGAGCCGCTCGCCCTCGTTGTACGCGGGGATCACGAGACTGACACTGATACTGCTCATTTCCATCCTTGCCTGTTGCAGGTTTGCCGGGCCCGCCGGGCCCGCCGGGCCCTAGCGGCGCGCGGCCTCGGCGCGCGGCCGAAATAGCCAGAGGTCGCCGCGGCGCTCGACCTGGACCAGCTCGCGCGCGAGCTCGGAGACGAGCTCGGCCGGCGGTTTGAAGATCAGCGCAAAGTCGTATTTCTGCGCCTGCGCCGTATACGACCGATAGCGCAGCACGCGCACGCTCCGGCAGTCCTCTGCGGGAGACAGCGACAGGAGCGCGCAGCTATCGTCGATCGCGCGCCGCGGGATGGGCGCGAGCAAGTACCCCGACGAGGGAGCGCGCCGGTAGGCCAGCGACCGGAACTCGTATCCAGACTGCCCGACAGCCCCGGTCGCGGGGACGTACGGCGTGATGACGTCGCGTGTGAGGACGAGGTACGACCACGGCTGGAGATGCCAGCGGTACGAGTGGACGAGATCAGGGCGCTCGAACGAGATCGGGAGTACGGTCGAGCCGCGTGGGATGCGCGCGCCGATCGCGATCACCTCGTCGAAGATGGCGTCCGCCCGGCGCGCGAGCGGCACCTGGATCGCCGCCACCGCGAGCGCCGTGGCGAGCGCCACGGCGGCGACGCGCGCCGGCCGTAAGATCGGCGGCAGCTCGACGCAGAAGACCGCGAAGGTGACGGCGAGGAGCGCGAAGCGGTGGCCGACCGTCGCCCCGCCGATCTTTGCAGGACCGAGGAGCAAGAGCGCCAAAAAGCACAGCGCGATCCGCGCGAACGGCAGCGCCCGCGCGCGATCGTGCACGAGCGCGCGGACGAGCCCCCACCCGAGGAGCCCGAAGATCAGGACGCGAGCCACGACCTCGAGCCGGCTCACCGCCCAGAACGCGACCACGAAGTAGTACAGGGCCCTCGCCGCGCTGGTCCAGACGACCTCGGTGTAGCCGGGCGACTCCCCGCGCAGCGATCGCGCCGACAGCTCGGCGGCGACGAGCCAGAGGACGGCCGGCAGGAGCGCGACGGCCGCCTCGGCCAGGGCGCGCGGGCGGAAGAGCCGCCGCCCCTGGAACAGCGTGATCGCGATCGCCCCGAGCACCGGACCGACCGGATGAGCCGCAGTGGAAATTAGTAATAGAAGCGCCGCGGCGGCGAGCTCGATCGCGCGCGGCCGGCTCGGGCGCCCGGGGCGCGCTCCGCACACGAGGGCCCAGGCGGCGAGCATCGGCGGCAGGCAGAGCGCGAAGCCCTCCATGCCCGTGCCCACGAACGTCGTCATGCTCAGAGGCGCGTACAGCCACGCGTTGATCCGCCGCTCGGGCGCGAGGCGGCGGAGCGCGAAGTAGACGGTGACCGGCGTCGCCATCGCGAGCGCAGAGACGATGATCCGGTGCGCGTCGACGAGACCGGTGATCGGCGCCAGTCCCCGGAGGAGCCAGCCGTGCAGCGAATACGGCGTGACCCCGAGCTGCGCGGTGAAGTGCGGCGCGAAGACGCTGTCGGGTGAGCGCGCCAGTGACTGCAGGACGTGCGTCGCGGCCACGTTGCCGGCCGCGTGCTGGAATAGCCAGTACTTGGAGAGCCATGGGACCAGCGCGCCGATGCCGGACAGCGCGAGGAGCACCGCCAGCTCTCGGGCGGTGCCGTCGTGATCTTTGCGAATCACCGCCGCGCCCAATGAGCAACAACGAGGCCAGCGCGCCGGCCAGCCGGGTTATCGACAGTTGGCGCGAGCGCGGGATAGCGCGCTGCAATCACCCGGTTTACGGAGGCGTGGAGACACCTGCCCCTAGCGACGCGAAGGTCGCCGGCACAGCGCGCGCACGAAAGCGCCGAGCCGAGAGAACCACGGACGATCGGGCGGCCGATCGTCCTGGCCTTCGACTTGGCCTTCGAATTGCTGCCCTCGCCCGGAGATGAGAGACGATGACCCCGAGCGGCGCAGCGCCGCACCGATGACGCGGCGCCGCTTCTGCGAGGCCGTGGGCGTGGGCGCCGCCGCCCTCGCGCTGCCGGGCTGCGGGGGACGCGCGCGGACGCTCTACGACAAGATCTGGGACGCGCACCGCGTGCTCGAGGAGCCGGGCTATCCGGCGGTGCTCTATGTCGATCTGCACCTGCTCCAGGACAACACCTCCTCACCGGCCTTCCACGGCCTGCGCCGGCGCGGCCTGTCTGTGCGCCGGCCGGAGCGCACGATCGCCACGATCGATCACACCCTCTCGACCACCGACCCGGCGCGGCCCCACCCTGATCCGACGACACGCGCGATCATCGAGGCCATGCGCGCGAACAGCCGCGGCGCCGGGATCCGCCTGTTCGATATCGACTCCGGACAGCAGGGAATCTCGCACGTGATCGCCCCCGAGCTCGGGCTCACCCAGCCGGGCATGACCATCGTCTGCGCGGACAGCCACACGAGCACGCACGGCGCGTTCGGGGCGCTGGCGTTCGGCATCGGCACCACCGACGTCGAGCGGGTGCTGGCGACGCAGTGCCTGCTCGCGTCGCGGAGCAAGCGCCTCGAGGCACGGATCGACGGCGCGCTGCCCGCGGGCTGCACCGCCAAGGACGTCATCCTCGCGCTCCTGGCGAAGCTCGGGATCGACGGCGCGGTCGGCCATGTCATCGAGTACCGGGGGAGCGCTGTCCGCGCGCTGTCCATGGAAGGGCGGATGACCCTGTGCAACATGACGATCGAGGCCGGCGCGCGCGCGGGGCTCGTCGCGCCCGACGACACGACGTTCGAGTACCTGGCGAGCCGCGAGCACGCGCCCCGAGGCCGCGCCTTCGACGAGGCGGTGGTCCGGTGGCGCGCGCTGGCCACCGACGACGGCGCGGCGTTCGACACCGCGGTCCACCTGGACGCGAGCGCGCTCGAGCCGATGGTGACGTGGGGCACCGATCCCGGCACGGCGGTGCCGATCACGGCCCGGGTCCCCGATCCGGCCGCGCGGCCCGGCGCCGGCGAGCGCGCCAGCGCCCGCCGCGCGCTCGCGTACATGGATCTGCGCCCGGGCGAGCCGCTCCTCGGCCGGCGGGTCGACGTGGTCTTCCTGGGCAGCTGCACCAACGCGCGGCTCACCGATCTGCGGCTCGCGGCCGCCCTCCTGCGGGGCCGCCGGATCCAGGTGAAGCGGATGCTGGTGGTGCCCGGCTCGCAGCAGGTGAAGCGCGCGTGCGAAGCAGAGGGGCTGCACCGCGTGTTCCTCGACGCGGGCTGCGAGTGGCGCGCGCCGGGCTGCAGCATGTGCATGGCGCTGAACGGCGACGAGGTCGCGCCCGGGCAGTACTGCGTCAGCACCAGCAACCGGAACTTCGAGGGCCGGCAAGGTCCGGGCGCGCGCACGTTCCTCGCCAGCCCCCTCACCGCCGCCGCGAGCGCGCTCACCGGCGCCCTGGAGGACCCACGGCGATGGACGCGCTGATCCGCTTCACTGGCACCGTGCTGCCGCTCCCCGCCCGCGACATCAACAACGACGTGGTGGTGCCAGGGCGCTTCCTCAAGATGATCGACCGCGACGACGCGCGGCTCCGGCTCGCGCTGTTCCACGACTGGCGCTTCTTCGAAGATGGCCGGCCCCGCCCCGAGTTCCCGATGAACCGGCCGGAGCACCAGGGCGCGACGATCCTCCTGACGGGCGCCAACTTCGGCTGCGGCAGCGGGCGCGAGAAGGCGCCCTGGGCGCTCCTGGCGAGCGGCTTTCGCGCGGTGATCTCGACGTCGTTCGCCGAGATCTTTCGCAGCAACGCGCTCAATAACGGGCTGCTCCCGGTCACCGTCGCCGCGCGCGCCGCGCGCGCGCTCTTGGCCGCCGTGACGAAGGAGCCTGGGCTCGAGGTGACGATCGATCTGCCGGCGCAGGAGGTGCGGTGGCGCGGCGGACGGGCGAGCTTCCCCATCGACTCGTTCTCGAAGCGCTGCCTCGTGCGCGGCTGGGATCCGCTCGACTACCTGCTCTGGCACGCAGGCGCGATCTCACGATTCGAGCGTACTCGGTAGCTCGCTGGCCGCGCCGGGCCGCGCCGGGCTCAGGGCCGCGGGCGGAACAGCCAGATGGAGCCGCGCCGCTCGTCGAGGGTCATCGCGCGCGAGAGCTCCGCGACGAACTCGGGCGGCGGATCGAGGACAAGCGCGCGATCATAGGTCGCCGCCAGCTGCGCGTACGAGCGGTAGCGCAGCGCCCGCAGGCCCGCGCAGTCCTCGCTGGACGAGAGCTCCAGGAGCTTGCAGCTGTCGTCGATCGCGTGCCGCGGGATGGGGGCCGGCAGGTGCTCCGCCGAGGGAGGTCGCTTGTAGGCCAGCGCGCGGAACTCGTGCCCGGACTGGCCGAGAGCGCCGGACGCGGGGAGATAGGGAGTGATGATGTCGCGCGTGATCACGAGATAGGACCACGGCTGAAAGTAGAACCTGTAGGAGCGCATGGTGTCGGGGCGCGCGAACGAGATCGGGAGCACCGTCGCGCCGCGCGGGATGTGCGCGCCGACCGCGATCACGTCGTCGATCGCACGGTCGGCCTCGCGCGCGAACGGTAGCTGGACGGCCGCCACCGCGAGCGCCGTGGCGAGCACCACGAGGCTCGTGCGCACGCGCCCGAGGATCGGCGGCAGCACCACCCCGAAGCAGGCGAAGGTGACGAGGAGCACCGCGAAGCGGTGGCTCACGGTGGCGTCGCTGATCTTGGCGGGACCGAGGACGAGGAGCGCCAGGAAGCACAGCGCGATCCGCGCGAACGGCAGCGTCTGGGCGCGATCGTGCGCGAGCCCGCGGACAAGGCCCCACGCGAGGATCCCAAAGATCGGGATCCGCGCCACGGCCTCGAGCTTGCTCGTCACCGTGAACGCGATCAGAAAGTAGTGCACCGCCCTCGACGTGTCGAGCCAGACGAGCTCGGTGTAGCCCGGCGCCCCCCCGCGCAGGGAGCGCGACGCCAGCTCCGCGGTGACGAGCCACAGGCAGGCGGGCAAGAGCGCGAGGGCCGCCTCGGCCAGGACGTGCGGGCGGAGCAGCCGGCGCCCGTGGAACAGCGCGATCGCGATCGCCCCCAGCACGGGGCCGGCCGGATGGGCGAACGTGGCGATGAGGAGCAGCATCGCCGCGGTGGCGACCTCGGCCGTCCGCCGTCCCCCGGGCGCGGGCGGGCCGCAGACGAGGGCCCAGGCGGCGAGCATCGGCGGCAAGCAGAGGCCGAAGCCCTGCATGCCGGCGCCCGAGAACGACGTCATGCCGAGCGGCGCGTACAGGAGCGCGTTGATCCGGCGATCGGGCGCGAGGCGGCCCAGCGCAAAATAGACCGTAAGGGGCATCGCCAGCGCGAGCGCGGAGACGATGATCCGGTGCGCGTCGACCAACCCGACCCAGGACGACAGCGCCAGCAAGAGCCAGTTGAGCAGCGAGTACGGCGCGATCCGCAGCTGCTCGGTGAAGTGCTGTGCAAAGACGCTGTCCGGCGAGGCGGCCAGGGACTGGAGGATGTGCGTGGCCGCCAGGTTGTTGGAGCCATGATCGAACAGCCAGTACGTGGTGAGCCACGGGACCAGCGCGCCGATCCCGGACAGCGCGAGGAGCCCCCAGAGGAGCCCCGAGCGAGGCGGCGGGCTCGGCCCGGCGGCGTCGTGATCGTTCATGGCCGCGCGAGACAGGCAATAACAAGGCCAGCGCGGCGAGCGGTGCTGTCTGTGGAACAGCCGGATTGGGCCCGATATCTCGCCGCCAGAGCTTCGCTGGATACCGGGCACTGGAAATACCCGGTTTACAGCGGCGTGGTGACAGCCCCATCCCGCCGCGCGGCTCACGCGGCGCGACGGAGCTCCGCCCGTCGGGGTGAACCCAGCGCGCGTGGAAGCTGCCTGGTCCGGCGCTTGCTCGTCGAGCGCGGCGCGCGCGCGTGTGCGTGCGCGATCCATCAACAGATGTAGGAGATGTTGTGAACGACGAGCTCAATCGACGGCGATTCTTCCAGCTCTGCGGCGGCGCGGCCCCGCTCGTGCTCCCAGCGTGCGTGGGCCCCGGCGCGCCGACGCTGTCGCCCGCGCCGCCCGCGCCGCCCGCCGCGCACGAGCGCGCCGCCACGCCCCCGAACCTGACACGGACGTTCGTCGACCGGATCTGGACGTGGCGCGCCACGGGCGCCGAGGTGCTCGCGCGGGCGCGGCTCCTGCTCCTCGACGGCTTCGGCGTGGGGAGCGCCGGCGCGCCCGAGCCGGGCCCCACCATCCTGGCGCAGCTGGCCCGCGCCGAAGGCGCGACGCCGCTCGCGTCGGTGATCCACCACGGCTTCTCGACGGGGCTCGTCGCCGCGGCCCGCGTCAACGGCACCTCGATGCACGTCCTCGACTTCGAGGCGATGTGGGATCCGGCCAACCACGGCGTCTCGACGATCACGCCGGGGCTCCTGGCGCTCGCGGAGCAGCGCGAGGCCGAGACCGGCGCGCCCCAGGGGCCGGCGCTCCTCCGCGCGCTCGCCAAGGGCCTCGAGGCGCAGGGGCGGCTCCGCCTCTCGTCGGGCGAGATCAACGTGCCGGAGTTCAGCGTCCACCCGCCGGGCGCGGTCGGCGCGATCGCCGCGGCCATCGCCGCGAGCGACTTCCTCGGGCTCGATCTGGCGCAGGCCACGATGGCCGCGGGCATCGCGTCGTCGCGGATCGGCGGCGGCTTCGCGAACGTCGGCTCGATGACGAAGGCGTTGCACTGCGGCGACGCGGCCGCGAACGGGCTGCACGCCGCGCTGATGGCGGCCCGCGGCTTCACGGCGAACAGCGACGCGCTCGGCGGGACCAAGGGCTGGGGCATGACGTTCTTCCCGCGCTTCGATCCGGCGCCGCTGATCGCGCCGCTGACCGCGCCGCGGATCCTCGAGCCGGGCAACGCGTGGAAGTTCTTCCCGGCCGAGTACGGGCTCCACTTCGTCATCGCGGCCGCGCTCGACGTCCACCGGGCGGGCGGCCGGGCGGAGCAGATCGAGTCGGTCGTGCTCCGCGTGCCGGACATCCCGTACCTCGAGCGGCTCCCGACGAGCGGGCTCGACGGCAAGTTCTCCTGGAAGTACGTGGCGGCGGTCGCGCTCATCGACGGCAAGGTCGACAAGGCGAGCTTCAGCGATCGGCGGCGCTTCGCCGCGGACATCGATCACTTCGTCCACCGCATCTCGCTCGACATCGATCGGACGATCCCGCCGCGCTTCGATCAGATGCACGCCGTCGTCACGGCCCGGCTCGTCGGCGGGACGAAGCTCGAGCGGCGCTGCGACGCGCCGCTCGGGCACTGGCGGCGCCCGGCGCCCGACTCGGCCGTCGAGGCCAAGGCGCGCGGGCTGCTCGAGGCGGAGCTGGGCGGCGAGGCGACGGCGCGGGTGCTCGGGCTGCTCATGGGCGTCCCGCTCGAGCGGCTCGCGATCCGGCCGATCATGGAGATCCTGCGCGGCCCGGCGCCGGCTCGGCGCTGATCAGCGGGGGCGGGTCGCGCGGAGGTTCAGGCGCACGTAGTCGAGCGTCAGGGCGGGCTCCGTGCGCGCGGCGCGCCCGGCGAGCTCGTCGACGAACGGCGCGCGCAGGGGCTCCGGCAGGCGGGGCAGGAAGGCGCCGAGGACCACGCCGCGGACGAACTCGGCGTACGCGGCGACGTCCGGAAACGGCGTCGGCGCGTCCTCGAGCCAGACCTCGATATCGGCGAAGCCGGCCGCCTGGAGGCGCTGCGTCGTCTGCTCGACGCTGGCGAAGAACCACGGCGGCGGCATCCCCTCGAAGAACGGGGCGAAGCGCTCGCTTTGCATGATCTCCGCCATGAGCGCGCGGGTCCGCCGCAGGTTGCCGAACCCGCCGCACTGCGCGTGGAGCCGCCCGCCCGGCACGAGCGCGTCGTGGATGCCGCCAAAGAGCGCCGCGTGATCCGGCACCCAGTGGAACGTCGCGTTGCTGAACACGACATCGATGCCGGCGGGGAGCGGATCGACGGCGAGGGTCGACTGGACGAACGTCACGCGCGAACCGAACCGCGCGAGCTCTCGGCGCGCGACCTCGAGCATCGCGCCCGACGCGTCGAGCGCGTACACGTGCCCGCGCGGGACCCGCTCGAGGATCCGGGCGGTCTGCGCGCCGGTGCCGCAGCCGGCGTCCAGGACGCGCTCGTCGCCGCGGAACGTGATGGCGTCGAGCACATTCGCCCCCCACTTGCGGTGAGGCGTCGAGACGCGGTGATAGAGGTCCGCCTGCCACTCGTGGCCTGGTGAGCGCTGGGTCATGGGCTTCAGTCCAGTCTTCAGTCCGGTTAGTCCGGAATGACAGGCATGCTGCTCGAAGCGCGGGCCGTGGAGGTCCAGCGGCGCAGATCCTCGCGGCTCCCGAACGCGAGTTCGGGGTACATGGCGCACATCTCCTCGGTGACCTTCCACCCGAACCCGACGCGCCTCGGCGGCGAGCTGGGGTTGAGCGGATTGGCCGCCGAGTTGTCGAAGAAGCACTCGAGCCGGAGCACGGTGCCCGCGGGCAAGGGGATCGCCCGGGACAGCACGTAGACGGGCTGCCACTGGTAGTCCCAGTGCGAGATCAAGAGTAGCGGGAGCGACTCTCCCGAGGGGAGGATGGCAGTCGCCTTGAGATCCTTGCCGAGCCGATGCATGTGCGGCCGGATCGAGAGCAGCGTCGAGGGGGTCTCGATCGTCTTCTCGACCGGGACTCGAAAATACGGATCATCGGGCGGGATGTCGATGTCGGTCGTCACCATGGGGACCGCGCCGACCGGCTGCTGCACGGGCCGCCTGGCGAAGTACACGCCCACCTTGCTCTGATCGTGCTCCACCTTGCCGGTCGGGCGGTAATGCAGCTCGAGGACGAGGTCGGCGCCCTTCTGGACGGGCTGCCCCATCCCGTCGGGGAGCATGCGCGGGGCGACGCCCGCCGCCCAGGTCCGCAGCCGCGCGCCGTAGCCGAGGCCGGCCATGGCCTGGCCCTCGTAGCCAAACCCGGCCTTCGCCTCGAGCTTGCGCGCGATCCCCTGCGTGTCCTGATAAACGCCCGCGTGGTGCACGACCTGCCGCACGCCGGGCTGGATGTCGATCGCGATGATCATCCGCTCGCCCGGGATCGTCCCGAGGACGAAGCTGCGATAGAGATCGGCGCCGGTCGCCGGGACAGAATAGGCGCGCGGCATCTTGAGGATGAGATCGGGCTCGCCGAGGGGCCACTTCGTGGCGGGCGGGAACGTCCGCGCGGGCGGCAGATCGGCGTCGTCGCCCGGCAGAAGGCCGGTCTTCGTCCAGGCTTCGAGGAGCGCGAGCTCGGCGTCCCCGAGCCAGCGCTGATCGAGGTACCGGCCGACGCCGGGCACGGCGTGGAGCGGCGGCATATAGCGGCTCTGCGTCGCGGTGACGATCGTGTCCGCGTGCTGCCGCGCGTCACCCTGCGAGACGAGCGAGAACGGCGCGACGCCGCCCTGCCGGTGGCAGTCCGCGCAGTAGGCGCTGAGGATCGGCGCGATGTCCCGCGCGTACGTCGGCTGGGCGGCGGCCGCGCCGCGCGCGGGCTCGACGAAGCAGCCGACGGGCGGGGTGACGACCGGCGGCTGGGCGGCCGCGCCGCGCCGCGCCCGCTCGATCGCTTGCGCGAGATCGCGCGACGTGGCGGCCGGGCGCCGCTTGCCGAGGGCCGCGTACGTGTCGTCGATGCGGCCCCGGTAGACGATCTGGCCGTCCGCGTCGACGACGAACGCCTCGGGCGTGACGGTCGGCCGGAGCCGGTCGGCGAGGAGGCCCGAGGCATCGAGCAGGACGGGGAACGCGATCCCGTACGCGCGCACGAACGCGCGCGCGTCGGCGCGCGTGACGCCGCGGCCGGCGAGGACGCCGAAGACGCGGAGCTCGGGCTCGGGCGTGGCGGCGGCGAGCGCGGCGAGCGTCGGGACGGCCTCCCTGGCGATCGGGCAGTCGGGCGAGAGGAAGACGAAGGCGGCGGGCCGCGGATCGTTGGGGCCGAGCGCGTGGATCTCGCCGTCGACGTCGAGGAGCCGGAGCGCGCTGCCCAAGAGGCCCGGCGCCGCCTCGTCGGGCGCGGCCGCCGGCTGCGTGGCCTTGGCCGCCGGCGCCCCGGCACCAGCGCCCGGAGGCTCTCCGCTCGTCGCGGAGCTGCCGGGCGCGCAGCCGCCGATCGCTCCGCACAGCGCGATCAGCGCGCGGGTGCGCGCCCGCTGCGATGTGGATCCGATGTCGATCATCTCCGTGCTCCTTGGCTACGAGTCAGCGGCGGTCTGGACTGCGTGCGCGACCGCGGCCCGCGCCTGGGCGAGCACGCCGCCGGCGAGCACGATGTCGCGCTCGCGCGGGCTCAGCGCGCACGCGACGTCGATCGCAGCTCCGGTGCGCAGGTTGACGACGGTGAGCGGCTTGCCACTCGCGAGCAGCCCGCGCAGCCCGGTGATCTGCAGCTCGTCGCCCTGCTCGAGCGCGTCGTAGCCGGCGGGCGGCTCGAGCTGGAGCGGCACGATGCCCCAGTTGACGAGGTTGGCCTGGTGGATCCGCGCGAAGGACCGCGCCAGGATGACGCGGACGCCGAGCACCATGAGGCCGGAGGCGGCGGTCTCGCGGGACGACCCCTGGCCGTAGTGCGCGCCGGCGACGATGGCGTTGTTCGGGTGGGCCTTGGCCCGCGTGGCGAACGTCGGATCGAGGTACTTGAAGCTGTGCGCCGCGATCGCCGGGATGTTCGTGCGCAGGAGCAGCGCCTCGACGCCGACGGGCGAGATGTGATCCGTCGAGATGTTGTCGGCGACCTTGAGCACGACGTGGACGATCAGCTCGTCCTCGGGCGCCTGGCCGATCGGGACCGGCTGCATGTGCGGGCCGCGGATGGCCGGGGCGGTGGGTTCGCCGGACGCCGCCCCGGGCGCGGCGTTGTGGACGAGCCCGGCGGGCGATGACCGGAGCGAGCCGGGCGGCACCACGTCGGGCGGCGCGCCGAGCTCGCGCGGATCGGCGATCGCGCCCGCGATGGCCGACGCCGCGGCCACGGCCGGCGAGCAGAGGTACACGGCGTCGTCGCGCGTCCCGCTCCGCCCCGGGAAGTTCCGGTTGAACGTGCGCAGGCTCCGGGTGCCAGAGGCGGGCACGTGGGAGAGCCCGGGGCACGCCCCGCAGCTGGCCCCCGCGATCTGGATCCCAGCCGTCAGCAGATCGGCGGTCAGGCCCTCGCGCGCCATCGCTTCCATGACGCGGCGGCTGCCGGGGAACAGCACGGCCGAGAGCGCCGGGTGGACCTGCTTGCCGCGCATGATCCGGGCGACGGTGTACATGTCCTCCCACGACCCGTTGGTGCAGGAGCCGACGATCACCTGATCGAGCGGCGTCCCGACGGCCTCCTCGATCGGCACCACGCGATCGGGAGAGCTCGGCAGCGCGACGAGCACGCCGATGCTCGAGAGATCGAGCTCGATCGTCTCGTCGTAGGCAGCGTCCGCGCCAGCGCGCACGGGGCGCCACTCGGCCTCACGGCCGAGGAGCTCGAAGTAGGCGCGGGTCACGGCGTCGGACGGGAACACGGTGGTGGTGAGCCCGAGCTCGGCGCCCATGTTCGCGATCGTCGCGCGCTGCGGCACGGTGAGCGCCGCGACGCCGGGCCCGTCGAACTCGAACACCTTGCCGCGGCCGCCGTGGACGGAGAAGCGGCGCAGGAGCTCCAGCACGACGTCCTTGGCGGTGACCCACGGGCGCAGCGAGCCGGTGAGCCAGATCCGGACGATCCGGGGCATCGCCAGCCAGTACGCCCCGGTCCCCATCGCGACGGCGACCTCCATCGAGCCGGCACCGAACGCGAGCATGCCGACGGCGCCGCACAGCACGGTGTGGCTGTCGGTCCCGACGAGGACCTCGCCGGGCACGCTGAACGTCTCGAGGTGCACCTGGTGGCAGATGCCGTTCCCCGCCTTCGACACGATCGCGCCGTATCGCGCCGACGCGGTCTCGAGGTAGCGATGATCGTCCGAGTTCCGGCAATCGACCTGCTGGACGTTGTGGTCCACGTAGGCGACCACGCGCGGGACGCGGAGGCGCGGCGAGCCGAGCGCCTCGAGCTGCAGGAACGACATCGGGCCGTTCGTGTCCTGGAGGAGCACCTGATCGGGCCGCAGCTGGATCGCCTCTCCGGTGATCTCCGCGCCCGCGAGTAGATGACTGCCAATGATCTGACGGGTAATGCTGGTCACGCGCGCTGAGAGTGAGCAAGCGCGAGGCCAGCGCGCGCGCGCGGGCGCTGCGGCGGCGATCGCGGATCGGGCGCCGCGCACCGGAACCGCGCCGTTGACGGTGGCGTGGTGACAGCCGCCCCCATCGCGCGCGCGATGCGTGCCGGGGCGCCGCGACCCCGGCGTCACCGAGGCGGTGACACGCGCGGCGGCAAGGCGCGAGAACGACGAGCGCCTCGGGCCTGGCGCCGGGCTTGCTGACGGCTGTCGGCGAACCTCCCATGAGTCCACTCCTCCTCTTCATCGTCCAAGCGTCGCTCAGCATCGCCTGCGCGCGCCTCGTCGGCCTGGTGATGCGCAGGCTCGGGCAGCCGATGGTCATCGCCGAGATCGTCGCCGGCATCGCGCTCGGGCCGTCGCTCCTCGGCTGGCTTTTGCCCGGCGTGGAGGCCGCGGTGTTCCCGGCGGGCTCGCTGGGGCCGCTCTCGATCGTGAGCCAGATCGGGCTCCTCCTGTTCATGTTCCTCGTCGGACTGGAGTTCGATCCCGCGATGCTGCGCGCGCGGGCGCGCGCGGCGGTGACCATCAGCCACGCGAGCATCTTCGTGCCGTTCGGGCTGGGCCTCCTCCTCGCGGTGATCGTCTATGCGCGGCTCTCGCCACCGGGGGTGCCGTTTCAATCGTTCGCGATGTTCATGGGCGTCTCCATGAGCATCACGGCCTTCCCGGTGCTCGCGCGGATCCTCTCCGAGCGAGGGATGCTCCGCTCGGAGACCGGCGCCATGGCCCTCGCGTGCGCCGCGGTGGACGACATCACCTGCTGGTGCGTCCTCGCGTTCATCCTCGCGCTCGTCCGCGCGACGAGCCTCTGGGGCGCCGCCGCGACGGTCGCGTTGGCGGTGAGCTACACCGCGCTGATGCTCGGCGTCGTCCGGCCGCTCGCGAGCCGCCTCGGGGACCGCCTCGCGCGCCGGGCGGCGGCGCCGGAGCCCCAGCGGCTGGTGGCGGTCGTGATCCTGATGGTGCTCGCCTCGAGCACCATCACCGAGCTCATCGGGATCCACGCGATCTTCGGGGCGTTCCTGTGCGGGGTGGTGATGCCCAGGGAGCACGGGCTCCCGCGCCGGATCGCCGAGCGGCTCGAAGATCTCGTGAGCGTCTTCATGCTCCCGCTGTTCTTCGCGTTCAGCGGCCTGCGGACCGAGCTCGGCCTGCTCGATCGCGCGAGCGACTGGCTCTGGTGCGGGCTCGTGATCGCGCTCGCGTGCCTCGGGAAGTTCGGCGGCAGCGTCGCGGCGGCGCGGTTCTCGGGGTTCGGGTGGCGGCAGTCGAGCGCGATCGGCATCCTCATGAACACGCGCGGGCTCGTGGAGCTGGTCGTGCTGAACATCGGCTACGACCTGGGGCTCGTGTCGAGGACCTTGTTCACGATGCTCGTGCTCATGGCGCTCGTCACCACGTTCATGACCTCGCCGCTCCTCGCGTGGATTTACCCGGCGGGCTCGGCGGACGTCAGTCTCGGCTCTCGATCCCGTGGCGACTCATCAGCCGGTGGAACATCTGCCGCGAGATCCCGGCTCGCTTGGCCGCCTGGGTGACGACGCCGTCGCACGCGTCCAGGCTCACCCGCACGAACGCGCGCTCGAAGCGGTCGATCGCGTTGCGCTTGGCGACGTAGTAATTCTCGGGCTCGGCGGGCACGCCGCGGGCGAGCGCGCCGGTGAGCTCCCCGATGGCGAGGAGGCGCTCGACGGTGTTGCGGAGCTCGCGCACGTTCCCGGGCCAGTCGTGCCCGAGGAGCGCCGCGATCACGGACGGCGTGAGCGCGGCGCGCGCCTTCTCCTCCGAGACCATGCGCGCGATGAAGTGGTGCGCCAGGAGCGGGATGTCCTCGGGGCGGTGCCGGAGCGGCGGGACGTGGGCGACCACGACGGCCAGCCGGAAGTAGAGATCGGCGCGGAACCGCCCGGCGGCGATCGCCGCCTCGAGGTTTCGGTGCGTCGCGGCGATCACGCGCACGTCGACCTGGGTCATCGCGGACGCCCCGACGCGCCGGACCTCGCCCCGGGCGAGCGCGCGCAGGAGCTTGGGCTGGAGCACGAGCGGCAGCTCGCCGATCTCGTCGAGCAGGAGGGTGCCGCCCGAGGCGTCCGCGAGCAGCCCCGGACGCGCGCGGACCGCGCTCGTGAACGCGCCGGCCTCGTGGCCGAACAGCTCGCTCTCGATCAGGCCCGGCACGACCGCGCCGCAGTCGAACACGATGAACGGGCCCTTGGCGCGCCGTGATCGGCGGTGGATCGCCTCGGCGAGGACCTCCTTGCCGGTGCCGGACTCGCCGGTGAGCAGGATCGTCGAGTCGGTCGGCGCCGCGCGCTCGAGCAGCGCGAACAGGCGCTGCATCTCGGGAGATCTCCCGATCGCGTCGCCGAACCGATCGGACGGGCTCACGGGCGGCGGCGGTGCGGCGACGTCGCCGGTCATGCGCGGACCCGCGTCCGCGGATCGGACGGCGCGCGGGCAGCCATGAGGGAGAGGGGACGTGGGGAGCGGGCTCCATGGCGCATAGGACTCCCGGGCGCCTGCCGATATGCGACAGATCGCGGTCACCCGCCGCGACGAGCAATAACAGGGCCAGCATACCTGTCCACGACCGGGCCATTGCCGAGCGGGCCGGGCGCGAGAGACTGGAAACACCTAGTTTACAGAGCCGCGGTGACACTCTCACCCAGCGCGCGGCGCGGCGTGACACGCGCGGCGCGCATGCAATCACCAGGGATGATCCCGGACGCGGCGGGAGAGGCGGAACGTGCAGGCGCGGCGAGGCGCCGGCCGGACGCGGCGCGGTGGCCGCCTCGCGTGCCGTGCTGGTCCGGCGCTTGCTCCGAGCGAGCCTGCGCGCGCCGCCCGCGCCGCGCGGCGGCCCACGCGCCGCGAGCAATGAAGATCTGGAGTCTGAAACTCGGAGTTATCGAATCGAGGGGTCAGTGTCCGATGCGCGCAGGGCTAGCCGCGAGATTTCGAATATGCCGCTGACAGGAGCCAATCATGACGATCCGGATCGAGCCACGGCGGCGCGCGCCGGCCGGCGCGCGCCGTGGCTGACGACGCGCCTCGCCGTCAACCTCCTCCTCTCCTTCGGGATGCTCGCGCTCTGCCTGTGGCTCGTGTGGCCCGGCGCCGCCGAGCGCGCGGAGCTTGGTGCCGCGTTCGGCCGCCTGGACGGGCGGGCGTTCGCGCCGTACCTCGCGGCGTTCCTCGGGCTGCAGCTCACGGTGCACCTGTGCCGCG
Source organism: Kofleriaceae bacterium (assembly GCA_035558535.1). GTDB lineage: Bacteria > Myxococcota_A > Polyangia > Haliangiales > Haliangiaceae > JABFXX01. The sequence goes on along the minus strand of DATMCI010000365.1, from coordinate 4,418 downwards.
CGCTGCGCTGGAATCACCTGCTCGCGCCGCTCGGCGTGCAGGTGCCGCCGGGGCCGCTGCTCGCGATCTCGTCGGTGGGGTTCATGGCGATCCTCGCGCTGCCGGCGCGGCTGGGCGAGCTCGTGCGGCCGGGCCTCCTGCGGCGGCGCGGCGTGACGGCCTCGGCGGCGCTCGGCACGGTCGCGGTCGAGCGGATCGTCGACGGGCTCATGGCCTCGCTGCTCGTGTTCGGCGCGTGCTTCGCGCTGCGCGGCCCGGGCGCGCCGGCCTGGATGATGCCGACGGCGTACCTGGCGCTCGGCGGCTTCGCCGCGGCGCTCGGGTTCCTCGCGCTCGCGCGGCGCCGGCCGGAGGCGACGGTGCGGCTCGGCCTCGCGGCGTCGCTCTTGCCGTGGCTGGCGCCGCGCGCCGCGCGGGTGCTCGAAGCCAAGCTGCTCGAGGTGATCCGCGGGTTCGCGGCGCTCGCGGATCGGCGGCGCCTCGCCGCGTTCTGTGCGTGGAGCCTCGTGTACTGGATCGCGAACGGCCTCGGCATGTGGGTGCTGGCGCGCGGCTTTGGCCTGCCGCTCTCGGTGACAGGCGGCCTCGCGACGATGGGCCTCGTGGCGGTGGGCCTCAGCCTGCCGAACTCGCCGGGGCTCGTCGGCCAGTTCCAGTGGTTCACGCTGCTCGGGCTGTCCCTGTACCTGGGGCCCGGCGTCCTGTGCGCGCCGGGCGCCCCGGGCGATGCGTGCGGCGCGCTCCACGCGCAGGCGCTCGCGTTCGCGATCGGAAGCCACCTGCTCCAGGTGGTGTGGCACGTCGCGACGGGCGCGCTCGGGCTCGCGTCGCCGTGGGTGTCGCTCGCGGATCTCAGGGCCGCGCGGCGGCCGTGAGGCCGAGGTCCGCGGCGGCTAGGAGCCGAGCAGCTGCACGATCGTGTCGTAGTCCTTCTCGCGGACGGCGCCGGCCCGCGCGCAGCGGACGTGGCTCGTCGGATCGACGAAGACGTGGACCGGGATCGGCGGCTCGCCGGTCAGGCCGAGCTCGCGGAACCACGGCAGGCTCTTGTCGGGCTCGGCGAGGCGCACCGAGGGCGGCATGTCGGGGTGGGCCTTCTGGAACTCGGCGACCACGGCGTCGCTCTCGTCGATGGACACGAACGCGAGCTCGAACGGCTTGCCGGCCGCGCCGAGCTTGTCGCGCCAGGTGCGCAGGCGCGGCATCTCCTCGACGCACGGCTTGCACCACGTGGCCCACACATTGATCCAGCGCCAGCCGGCCGAGGGGAGCACGAGCGGCGCGGCGCCACCGGCGGCCGTGGGCGCCATCTCCGGCCATTTCAGCGCGGGGCCCTTGCCGGCCGGGAAGTGCGCGTCGCAGAACGCCTCGGCGGTCGTGCCCTGGCGGGTGGCCGTCTTGGCGGTGTTGGCGCGCGCGGGCGGATCGCCGCCCTCGCCTTGCGTCTTGGTCTCGCACGCCGCGGTTGTGGCCGCGGCGGCGGCGAGGGTGATCACAGCTGACAGTCGATCCATGCGACGAACGCGCTCCGGTTGATGTCCTCGGGGGTGCACGCAGCCGACGAGCTCCGCTTCCACGTGCAGAACTCGGTGGCGAGCTGGGCGAACTCCTCGCCCAGCCAGAGCATACCGACCTCCTTGTCGAGGTCGGGGTCCTTGAATCGCTCGTGCAGGTGCTGCATCACGGCCTCGGCGCGGCCCTTCGACAGCTCGCGGTTGTGCTCGACGCTGCCCTCCGGCGATGACCGCGACACGACGAAGAACCAGCTCGCGCCGCGCTGATCCGAGAACACCTGATCGATGAGCGCCAGATCCTCGGCGTCGAGCTCGGCCTTGTCCTTGTCGTACTGGACGATGCCGCCGCGATCCTTCATCGGCCGGAACAGCGCGTTGAAGTCGTCGCCGGACATGGTCGCGACGTTCTTGGCCTGCACGGGCTGGCAGCCGCGCGCGGCGTCACCGCCGACGAGGCCGCAGCTCATGAGGACGCGGCGCAGGATGCGCTTCAGCTCGGGGTTACAGTACTCGACGTCGGCCGCGGCGGCCACGGGCGGCGCCTCGGCGGGCGCGGCGGCCTCCTCGAGGCGGCCCTCGGCGGAGCTGATCCAGACGCCGGTCGCCGCTGGCGGGATGGCGAGCAGCACGGCGAGGACACCGATTCGCGCGAACATCATGGGGCTCATGGGGCTCATGGGGCTCATGGGGCTCCTCCTCCGGCGGGCGCCTGGCTCGGCGAGGTGATGGGCTTGTCCGCGGGCGGGGGCGGGGGCGGTTCGGCCGGTTTGTCGGCGGGCTTGTCGGCGGGCTTGTCCGCGGGCTCGGCAGGCTTGTCGGCAGGCTTGTCGGCAGGTTTGTCGGCAGGCTTATCCGCAGGCTTGTCCGCGGGCTCGGCAGGCTTATCCGCAGGCTTATCGGCTTTGTCCGCGGGCTTGTCGGCAGGCTTGTCCGCCTTGTCCGCGGGCTTGTCCGCCTTGCCGGAGGGCTTGTCTGCCTTGCCCGTCCCCGACGGTGCTGGCTTGCCCGCCGGCGTCTCCGTCGCCGGCCTGGCCTGGTCGGCGGCCGGGTCCGCGGCCTCGGCCGGCTTGCCGGCCTCGCCGGTGCCGGTGCTGGCCAGCGTCCCCGCGGCGTGGCGCTCGAGCATGACGCGCAGCGAGTACGCGAGCCCCAGGTCGACGTCCTCGTCGCACAGCTTGGTGTTGGCAACGAACAGCTGCGGCGTCAGCACGCGGATGTTGTTCGCGACGGCCCAGCGCAGCGACTTGTTGAGCCGCGACCTGGCCTCGGGCGAGCCGACGCACGCCCGAAGCTCGGGGAAGCGCTCGCCGACGATGCGCGCCGCCGCGGCCGGGTCCTGCTTGGCCTCGCGGCGGATCCGCTCCTGCGCCTCGAACGCCCACGCGATCACCTCGGGCGAGCGCTCGCCGGCGCACAGCACGGCCTCGCTGACGGTGCACGCGCCCGGGTGCGTGGCCTCGGTGACCATCCAGTTGCACGTGCTGTCGAGCGGGAACAGGATCGCACGCCGATCGAGGTCGCCCTCGTAGCCGCTCGCCGCGAGGCGCTTCTCGAACGCGGCGCACGCCGGGCACAGCGGATCGAGGATCTCGAGCGCGGGAACGCGGCCGGGCGCGCGGTCGACGCGGACCATGACCTGGTACGTGTCGTGAGGCTTGGGGAGCGCGCCGCACGTGCCGATGAAGCGGCCATGATCGGGCGCCGCCGCGAGGTACACGAGCACCGGCAGCGCCACGAACAGGACGCCGACGCCGAACGCGGCCGCGAGGAACCGGTTTCCTGCCGCGGGCCCGCGGGAGCTCGGCTCGAGCGGCGGGCGCGCGGCCTGCTCCGCCTGCGCCTCCCGCGCCTCCCGCCCCTCCCGCTCCTCCCGCTCCTCCCGCTCCTCTTCCTCGGGCGGCGCCGGCTCGGCCGCTGCGCTCGTGAACGCCGGCTCGTCGGGGCGAGGCTCCCGCTTGGGCCGGCGCGGCGCGGCGATGGGCAGCGGCGCGCCGCCGACGCGGGCGAGCTGCACGGCGCGCCGCCACAGCGCGATCGCGCCGGTCAGGCAGAGCGCGCTCGCGATGTAGATCGCGAGGCACATCGTGCACGTGGTGCCGAGCCGGGTCAGCGAGATCGTCAGCATGACGAGCGAGGCCGCCGCCGGCAGGCCGGCCGCGAGCGCGAGGAACGCCGTCGCGCGCGGATCGTCCTTGCGCCGCGTGAGCAGCAGATCGACCGCGAAGCAGCCGAGGAACGCGAACACGGCCATCGCGGGGAGCGAGATCGGGATCCCGCCCCACACGCGCGCGCGCAGCACCGACGAGTACTCGCTCATCATCGCGACCTGGCACCCGGACGCGCCGGTCTGCTTGCCGCCGGGGATGAACGAGCAGTGCAGGCTGTGCACCTGCCGATCGAGGTGCTGGACGAAGTCGTACGTCGAGAGCCCGGCGAACACGACGCCGATCAGCGCTCCGACGAAGACCACGATGAGCCACGGGTGTGGTTTCATGCAAAGCCTCCGGGGCTCGATGTTCCCACGCATCGGCGCCGCGCCCAACCCGCGCGCGCCGCCCTTGCGCGCGCCCATCCCGCGGGGCGGCCAGGTGTGCGCGAGCGCGCGTGGGCGCAGCACACACGTGGGCCCGAGAAAATTAGTAGAGTGCGCGCCATGACCGCTTCCGACAGCTCCACGCAGTGGGTCGACGAGCAGTTCTCGTCGTCGATCGTCCCGACGCTCGTCGACTACATCAAGATCCCGAACAAGTCGGCGATGTTCGATCCCGAGTGGCGACAGCACGGCCACATGGACAACGCCGTCGAGCTGCTCGCGGGCTGGGCGCGGGCGCGCCTCCCCGACGGCGCGACGCTCGAGGTCGTGCGCCTCGGCGAGCGGACGCCGGTCATCTTCATCGAGGTCCC
>DATMCI010000364.1:0-35549 GCA_035558535.1 Kofleriaceae bacterium | reverse complement strand
TCGTCGTGTTGCCGTCGTCGCACGCCTCCGTGCCCGTCGGGATCCCGTTGCCGCACGCCGTCGCCGTGCAGTTGTTGTCGCAACCGTCACCGTTCGTCGTGTTGCCGTCGTCGCACGCCTCCGTGCCCGTCGGGATCCCGTTGCCGCACGCCGTCGCCGTGCAGTTGCTGTCGCAGCCGTCGCCGTTCGTGGTGTTGCCGTCGTCGCACGCCTCCGTGCCCGTCGGGATCCCGTTGCCGCACGCCGTCGCCGTGCAGTTGACGTCGCAGCCGTCGCCGTTCGTCGTGTTGCCGTCGTCGCACGCCTCCGTGCCCGTCGGGATCCCGTTGCCGCACGCCGTCGCCGTGCAGTTGTTGTCGCAGCCATCGCCATTCATGGCGTTGCCGTCGTCGCACGCCTCCGTGCCCGCCGGGATCCCGTTGCCGCACGCCGTCGCCGTGCAGTTGTTGTCGCAGCCGTCGCCGTTCGTGCTGTTGCCGTCGTCGCACGCCTCGGTGCCCGTCACCACGCCGTTGCCGCAGCCCGTCGGCCGGCAGTTGCTGTCGCAGCCGTCGTTATCGGTGACGTTGCCGTCGTCGCACACCTCGGTGCCGGTGACCACGCCGTTGCCGCAGCCCGTCGGCTTGCAGTTGTTGTCGCAGCCGTCGCCGCTCGTCGCGTTGCCGTCGTCGCAGGTCTCGCCGGTGGTGACGATGCCGTTGCCGCACGCCGTGACGGTGCAGTTGCTGTCGCAGCCGTCGCCGTTCGTGGTGTTGCCGTCGTCGCAGGCCTCGTCCGTGTTCTTCCGGCCGTTGCCGCACTTGGGCTTCGTGCAGTTCATGTCGCAGCCGTCGTTGTCGACGAGGTTGCCGTCGTCGCACTCCTCGCCCGGATCCATCCGGCTGTTGCCGCAGCCGGCCGCGCATTCGACCGCCTGCGCGCAGGCTGTGTCGTCGCAGTCGGCCAGTCCGTTGTTGTCCTCGTCGCCGACGACCGCGCAGTCTTCAACGCTTATCGCCGTCAGGTTGTCACCACAGCCAGTGGCCACGATCCAGAGCGCAGTACAAACCACGAGCGCGAGCTGCTTCACGGCTCCCCTCTTCTGCACTCCTTCCCCGTGGAGTGCTGGCCGGCACCGTACTCCGCGGCTCCGGCGAAAGTCAGCAAATTAGTGCAGCGATCTGCTACGGGCTCTGCGGATCTGTGACGCGACCCATGAACAGCACGAGGCCGCTCGCCCGGTCGACGATGAAGAACAGGAACGGGTGATCGATCTTGAGCTCGAGCACCGGCTCGGGCTCGGGAGCAGCGCCGTCCACCTCCACCACCGCCGTCGCGGCAGCCGCCTCGGTGCCTTGCTCATCGACCCTGACGAACGCCTTGTGAAAGACCGCGCTGATGAACAGCCGGTCTGCCGGCTGCGGCGGGCTCGCGATCCCCGTGAAATCCGCGCGCTCGCGGTCGAACGCCCGCACCATGCCGAGCGCCTGCAGCTCCCAGCCGAGCTCCAGCGCCGCGGGCGGATCGATGACGAAGCGCGGCAGCCATAAGATGATTTCTTGTGAGGTGAGCGCCTGCATCCACCGCGTCAGCCTGGCGGTGTCGAGCGACGCCTCGACCGCCTCGAGGCCAAAGGCCTGGTCGGGCAAGACGATGATCATGGCGGCGTCGCCGCCGACGTACGGCAGCTCCAGCACGTCCGCGAGCCCGAGGCGGTGAAAGAGCTCCCCACGGGCGGCGTCGCCGCCGGCGTACGGCAGCTCCAGCACGGAGACCCCGTCGGTCTTCGCCATCCGGTAGGTGTTCTGCTGCACCATCATCATCGCGGACCGGGTCTGGCCCGGCGCGACCGTGAAGGGCAGCGCAGAGGTCGCCTCCTTCTCGAATGGATTCAGCCAGTCGGCGAGGAAGTAGATCGCGTTGACCAGCACGAGCCGCGTGGCCGGATCGATCGAGCCCGGCGGCAGGAGGTCCCGGATCCGCTGCTCGGTCTGGTCCGCGACCCACTGATTGATGTGCGCGCGCGCCGGCTCCGGCGCGCCCGCGAAGTCCACCGGCTCGAGCGGCGCCCCGAACGCGGCCCGGGTCTTCTCCAGGTACGCTCCTTCGAGCTGATAGCGCTGCTCGCCGAACAGCCGGTTCGCGATGCGGAGCACGAGCGAGCGCGACGGGCCTTGCAGCGCGGCGGCGAGCCGGCCCCAGGCCGCCATCGCCGCGTCGGCCTCGGCGCCCACTCGCAGAACCTGCTTCATCTCGGCAGCCGTCTCGCCCCTGGCGCCGCCCCACGCCATGGCGAGCGCGATCGAGATGCTCGCGGGAGAGATCGAGAGGTTGCCCGGGGCCGCGCGGACGCGCGACCACAAGTCGAAGCCGAAGGCGTTGCTCGCGGCCGCGAGCGCGGCAGCGGCGGGGTCTGCGGCGCTCGGGGGATTCGGCTGGGTCATCGGCGGCTCCATCGCGGTGTTCGCGGCCTCCGCGCACGCCAGTGCCCCAGCAAGATCGCCAGGAGCAGCCAGGTGTACGTGCGCGCATTGGACCGCACCGGCCTCTCCCGCCGCAACGCTCGATCGGCGCTGTACCGGCCCCTGCGTCCCGCGTCTCACCGCGCGGCGCGGCACTGCACCGGCCCTTGCCTTCCGCGTCTCACCGCGCGGCGCGGGCGCCGCGCGGCACCGGCCCCTGCCTCCCGCGTCTCACCGTGTCGATCGTCCCGCACCCGCCGGCGCCGCGGCGCGGCGCGCCGCGCCGTCTGCTCCCGCTCGCCTTCCGTGGAGCTCGTCGCGTATGCTCGGCCCGTGCGGTGCCGCCTCCTCGCCGTGGGGCTCGTGCTCGGCGGCCTCGGGCCCGGCTGTGGCCGGCTCTCCTTCGAGGGCGACAGCGCCGGCGTCACCCCGCAGCCGCAGATCACGCCGCCGGTGCCCGTCAGCGATCCCGCCCACCGCGCGACGTGCCCTGCCGTCGTCTGGAACGGCAGCGGCTGGCTCGTCGCGTGGCGCGACGGCGCCGCGACCGACTCGTACTTCGTGCGGCTCGACGCGAACGGCGTCCCGCTGGGCGGCGTCACGCCCGTCTCCGGCTTGCAGCAGCAGCTCGGCGGCTGTCCGTCGGTGACCTGGACCGGCTCCGAGTACGTCTTCGTGCTCGCGCGGCAGGTGTGCGTGCCCCACTGGGTCGAGCTCTACCGCTTCAACGCGGCCGGCACCCGGCTGGGCACCGTCGTGCCCGCGAGCCCCTCGACGTACGACGAGTTCGATCCTTCGATCGCCTGGAACGGCAGCGGCTTTCACCTGTCGTGGACCCTGCGCCTCACGTTCCCGATCCCCGACGCCGTCCGCTACGCCCGGCTCGACGCGACCGGGCGGCCCATCGGCCTCGACGCACCGCTGTCGATCTCGACCACCTACGCCCGGTCCGCGACGGTGCTCGGGGTGCCGCCTCGCTCAATCGCCGTCTGGGGCGAGGAGAAGGCCGTCGGGTTCGCGACGCTCGAGGCCGGCGCCATCGCGCGCCAGATGCCGATCCCGGTGACCGGCTCTTTGATCGAGCCCGTGGCGGCGGCGTGGACCGGCGCCGAGCTCGGCCTCGCCTGGCTGAGCGATCCGTTCCACCTCTGGTTCGCGCTCGCCGATCCGGCGACCGGCACCACCACGGCGCCCGACGAGATCGTCGAGACCATCGGCCAGGTCCGGCCGCGGCTCGCCGCGTACCCGCGGGGCTTCGGCCTGCTCCACAGCTACCCCATGGCGATCCCCTCGCTGAAGCTCGCGCTGCGCGACACGTCCGGCGCCCAGGTGGGCGACGCCATCCCGCTGTCCGAAACCGGCAACCAGCCCGCGCTCGCGTACGGCGGCGACCGCTTCGCCGCCGTCTACGTCGAGGGCGACCGCGCCCAGCTCGTGTTCATCAAGCCCTGAGCGCCCTGCGCCACCCGCCCCGCCCGCCCGCGCCGCTATCGCCTCTTTCGCGATCCCGCGCGCGCCTCCGGCTCGTCGAACTGCGTGATACGCACGGCATCGTCGCCGAAGCGAGCGACGATCTCGAGCCGGCCGCCGATCGCTTCGATGACCGCGCGCAACGTTCGAATGCTCATATCGATGCGACGCTCGAGCCGCGAGATGTTCGGTTGGCTCACGCCCATCAGTTGCGCGAGAGTGTCCTGTGAGACGCGCCTGTGCTCGCGTAACGTCTTCAGGAGTGCTTCCTTCGGAGGGCTCGTACGTTGCCCAGTACTGAGCAGCTCTTCGACTCGCTCGCTCAATTCGCTCGCCGAATCATAAGTCTCGTCGGATGCCTCACCGAGGTTATCTGACGGAAGCGAGGTGAGCCCGAACCCCATCCCCTGTCTCCATTCGATCGCCACGCCATACTTTCCATTCGTGACGTCGATCCAGACAGGTCCGCGCGAATTCTCTCCCCGCTCGATCCGAGTGCGTACACCCGGCATCCGCTTCTCGATCTCTCGGACGATTTCCTCGATGTGATCCATTCCTTTGTATCACCTTGGCTCAGGTCTTAGCCATCCCAGTAGCCCTTGCCGTCGGCACCGTGTTTTTCGAAGATGATCGTCTCGCTGAGGTCTGCCTCGATCCGGAAGATCCGGAAGGACCCATTGGGGGCGATCACGGTCTTGTGGCCGCCGCGATGCCGGTATGTCGGCGGCTCTACGTTCCGGAGCTTGAAGCTAGGATGCGGAGGATACATACGACCATCACTCACCGTTGTGCTGGCCGCGTCAGGATTCTTGATAATACCGCTGTGAATATCCTCTATCTCGTCGAATGCCTCCTCCATCATCTGAAAGACTCCATCGCTGGAGTCGGCGGGAGCTTTCTTTTCAAGGACTCCGAAAATCAACCGCAATCGCTCTTGCCGCTTCAAGGCGCTCATCCTTCTTGGGACATGACCAAACGGGGACTCCTTGTGGGTGGGGGGTGGGAGTGGGGGTGGAGTGGAGTATTATGGCGCCAGACCTTCTCAGGGCAGGCGAATACAAGGATAACCTGGAAGGTATCCTTGTCAAGATGGTTGTGTTCCAAGTCATCTCGAGCACTTCGGGCGAAACCCGGCTGCACCCTCCCCGATTCGAGGTAGCGTCCCGCTCATGCGCATCCGCATGACAACGTGCCGGCGCTCGCTCGCCATCGCCGCGCTGTGCCTCGCCGCCTGCGGCGACGGCGACCCCGGCGACCCGCTCGCCGTCGAGATCGACACCGGCGTCTTGCACGGGATCGAGCTCGGCCAGACGCGCGCGTTCCTCGGCGTCCCGTACGCCGCGCCGCCCGTCGGGCCCGATCGCTGGCGGCCGCCGCAGCCGACGCTGCCCTGGGACGGCGTGCGCGACGCCATCTCCGTCGGCATCCAGTGCCCGCAGGCGCTCAGCCTCTCCGGCCCCGGCGGCGACGAGGACTGCCTGTTCCTCAACGTGTGGACCCCGACCTCCCCCGGCGACGACGGCCTCGTGCCCGTCATGGTCTGGCTGCACGGCGGCGCGTTCGTCTTCGGCAGCGGCGGCGACAAGTTCTACAGCGGGCAGCACCTCGCCGAGACGTACGGCGTCGTGGTCGTCACGCTCAGCTACCGGCTCGGCGCGCTCGGCTTCCTCGCGCACCCCGCGCTCGCCGCCGAAGATCCGGCATATCCGTCGTCGGGGAACTACGGGTTCGACGACCAGCGCGCCGCGCTCGGCTGGGTCCAGCGCAACATCGCCCAGCTCGGCGGCGACCCCGGCAACGTCCTGCTCTTCGGCGAGTCGGCCGGCGGGTACTCGACGTGCGCGCACTACGTGTCGCCGCGCAGCGCCGGCCTGTTCTCGCGCGCGATCGTCGAGAGCGGCCTGTGCACGTCGCCGCTCCTCGAGGCGACGCGCGCCGAGGCCGAGGCCACCGGCACCAAGGTCGCGCAGGATCTCGGCTGTCCGGCGACCGGCCCCGAGGCCGTCGCGTGCCTGCGCGCAAAGCCCGTGGACGCGCTGCTCGCGGCGACCGCGCTGCCCCAGCCGCAGTCGCAGCCGCCCGGCGGGCCGCTCTACCTCGGCGACACCGCGAGCCTCCTCGCCACGCGGCCCAGCGTCGACGGCTTCGTCGTCGAGCAGCCCATGCGCGCCGCGTTCGCCGCCGCCAGCTTCCCGCCGCGGCCGCTCATCGTCGGCACGACCCGCGACGAGGGCACGCTGTTCCACTCGCCGCTGTTCGCCACAGAGGTGACCACCGACGCCGAGTACCGCGCCGCGCTCGCGCGCCGGTTCGGGCAGAACAACGTCGCGGCGATCGTCGCGCGCTACCCCGCCTCCGCGTTCGCGAGCCCGAACCGCGCGCTCGCCGAGGTCAGCGGCGACGCGTTCTTCGTGTGCCCCGCGCGGCAGACCGCGCGCGACGCCGCCGCGGCCGGCGCGCCCGTGTACCTCTACAGCTTCGAGCAGCCGCCCGAGCTGCCGCTGTTCGCGGATCTCGGCGTGTTCCACAGCGCCGAGATCCCGTTCGTGTTCGGGACCGATCCCGCGTACCCGCTCGGGCGCGTCGGTGAGAGCGGCGCCGCCACCGCCGCCACGCTGCAGGCCCTATGGACGCAGTTCGCCGCCGCCGCCGATCCGAACGGCGTCGGCCCCGCGTGGCCCGCGTTCGAGCGCGCCGGCGATCGGCACCTCGTCATCGGCCCGACGATCGCGGCCGGCAGCGGCCACAAGGCCGCGGCGTGCGACTTCTGGGACGTCCTCCTGCGGCCGTGACGCCGGGCTTCGGCCCCTCGCTCACGCGCGGGGCTCAGGCAGCGCGCGCTCGCCGTCCGCCCCCTGGCTGCTCGTCCCCGCGACGCGCGCCTTGACGCGGTCCATGAGGTTCGCCAGCGGCGTCCCGACGAACACCTTGTCGATCACGTCCGTGAGCGACTTGCCGCCGATGAACGACTGCACGCTCATCGCCTCGGCCACCTTCGCGAGCACCTCGTGGTTTCCGAGCGCCAGCAGGGCCTCGCTGAAGCCCCCCTGCGCGGCGCCGAAGCGCGCCACCGCCGCGTCGACCTCGGCGCGCAGCGCGGCGAGCGTCAGCGCCTGCTGGGCGGCGAGCGTCTCCGTCTCGAGCGCCTGCGCGGCGCGCTGGCGCGCCAGCTCGGCCGCGTGCTCGGCGTCGGTGACCGCGTTCTTCGCGATCGCCACGCCGCGCTGCGCCTCCGCCTGCTCCAGCTCCGCGCGCACGCCCGCGAGCGCGACGCGCAGCCGATCCGCCGTCGCCTCGACCTCGAGCTCCGCGCGCCGGTGCGCCGTGCTCGCGCGCGCCTCCGCCTCGGTGCGCGCGATCGACTCCTGCTGCTCCGTCATCGCGAGGCCGCGCCGCGCGCGCAGGAGCGTGATGTTCGCCTGCACCGCCTCGCGCTGCGCGTCGCCCAAGAGCTCGGCGATGTCCTCGTCGTCGATCCGGACCTCGAGCACCTCGACGTCGGTGATGCGCATGCCGTTCTCGGCGAACCGCATCCCCGGCCGCCCCGGCTTCTGTGACGCCGCCGGCTCCGGCCCTGCCGCCGGCTCATCGCCGCGCCCCAGGATCGCGTGGCGCACCAGCTCGACCGCCTCGGCGTAGAACGCCTCGATCGTCTGCTTCTTCACGGCGCCCTTCAGCACCGAGCGCACGTGATCGCACAGGAACTTGACGTAGTTCTCGACCTCGAACCAGCGCTCCGGCTCGCCCTCGAAGTTGACGCGCATCGAGTAGCGCAGCGTGACCTGCACGTGATCCGCCGTCTCGACCACGCACCCGTCGCTCACCTTGTTGTTCAGCACGCGCAGGTACACCGTCTCGGCGAGCCGGTCGTCCGTCTTCGGCGTGCCCGTCGAGAGCTGCAGCACCTCGAGCGTCTCGTCGTACTCGAGGAGCAGATTCTTCGGCCCGTGCTCGACGCGCCGCCGCCCCTGCTTGTCGACGACCAGCACCGCATACCCAACCCACACCGACAGGGCCGGCACGCCCTCGTACCGCGTCTGGAACACGAGCGTGCGCGGCTTCGTGAACGCCTGGCGATCCAGCTCGGTGCCGAACGCGCCCGGCGCGTGCGCCGCCTGCGCCTGCGCCAGCGCCGGCCCCATCGCGACCTGCTGCGCCGACGCCGCCTTGCCCGCCTTCTGCTTCTGGACCTCGCCCTCGGCGACCGCGCCCGGCCGCCCCTCGGCGCCCTCCTCGAGCTGGCGGAGCTGCCTGTTATAAGCGAGCGCCTGCGTGTTCCCCGGGTACCACGTCACACACTCGCGATCTCCGAGCACGCGGCGGACCAGCACCTCCTCGACCGGCGACGGCAGGAGCATCGCCGGCCCGCGCACCATGCGGATCGCGCCGCTCTTCTTGTTCATGACGTACCGGCCCTCGCCGGCCGGCACCGCGACGGCGAAGTGCTTCTCGCGCCCGTCATAGCGGACCAGCGAGTGCTCCTCGCGCGGGAAGTAGATCGCCGTCTCGACGCCCGTGATGAACAGCTCGTCGCCCTCGCGGTACGTGCGGCCGTTCTCGGTATACGGCGCGATCACCTTGATGTGGAGTCCCTGGATCTCGGACAGCTCGATCGCCGGGAACTTGCGCTTGCCGTCGCGCGTGATGAACGTCTCCGTCGGCGCGGGGAACACCACCTGCGGCCCGCGCTCGTAGCGCTTCTTGCCGTTCTGATCGACCAGGATCGCGTACTCGAGCCGCTCGAGCGTGAGCGCGTCCCGCACGTACTGCCCGTGCTCGTCCGGCACCACGCCGACGCCCGTCGGCGGAATGTAAAACGAGACGTCGGTGCCCTTGATGATGAGCAGCGCGCCCACCGTGAGCTCCGCGGGCACGCGCGCGATCGGCTGCACCGGCGCCTCTGCGCCCTCGGAGGAGGCCGGCTTGATCACCGCCTGCGCCCAGTTCTTGCGCGCCTCGTCCTCGTTGTACACGCGCACGAGCAAATACTGGTTCGATCGCAGGTGGTGCCCTTGCACGAGCTTGACGATCTGTCCCGGCCACAGCGCGAACGCGCACGGCCCGGTGATGTTGATCTTCCGCCCGACGTCGAGCTCCGGGGCCGGGTACACGCCGCCCGCGGGCGGGTGGTCGCCCTTGTGCGACGGGTTCTTGAGGGTGAGGTAATAGCCCTCCGGCGCGATCGCGATCTGCTGCACCGCCTGCTCGAGCGAGCACGGCGCGAACCGCTTCGTCTCCTGATCGAAGGTGACCGCCCGCTCCTGGGCGGTCGGGTTGATCACCGTCGGGCCCGTATACGTCTTCACGACGCCCTTGGTGACGTCCTGCATATAGGCGTACTCGCTCGGAGCGAGCACGAGGTCGCGCTTGGCGTTCCGTTCGTCCATGTGCCGCGCCATTGTGCAGGATCCCAGCCGCGCCAAGCCCCCGCGATCGTGCGCCCGCGCCCGCGCCGCACCGCGGCGCAGCTGCGCCACCCGGGAGCAGCTGCGCCCAAACGGAGCAGCCGCCTGCGCCACTTCCTCCGCCGCTCCGAGCCCCGCGCTATCGAGATCCCGATAGCCGTATCGAAATCTCGATATCCATCAACTCAAACATTCGATATTATTCAGATAATTCATTCACCGCTCGGGGCGGCTAGGCCCACTATCGAAATCTCGATAAACTTATCGAGACCTCGATATGCCGAGCGCTAAACCATCAGAACCGCTCGGTAAAAATCGGCGTAGCATCGCCGCCAAGGTTCGCGAGCTCCGCCAGGCCCGCAAGTGGTCGCAGGCTGAGCTCGCCGAGCGGCTCGATCTCTCGCAGAGCCGTCTGAGCGAGATCGAGCGAGGCAACGGCTCGTTCACGGCGGAGCAGTTCCTCCACCTGCTCAAGCTCTTCAACGTCACCGCGAGCGACTTCGTGAGCGGGGTGGGTGGACGAGATCTCCGCATCCAGAACGCCCTGGCACGCCTCGGTGCTTTCCACGTCCAGGAGAGCGCCGACGTGCTGCCCAGCAAGCAGCTCGAGAACGTCCACGACGTGGTGCGCGAAGCGCTCGTCGACGGCTCGCCCCGCGTCGTGACCGGCCTCGCGCCGGTCCTGGTCCGCAATGCAGAGCGCCTGAGCCTGAACAAGCTGCATGCGGAGCTGGAGCGCATCGGCCTGGAGCGCCGCCTCACCTGGCTCGTCGAGAACACGCTGACAGCGCTCCGGTCGGACCCCAAGCTCGGGGCGAAGTCGAAGGAGTGGGCGAAGCTCGACCGCCGCGCCGAGCTGCTCCTCGGACAGTTCATGGAGCACGTCACTGCACGTGGCCAGGTCCTGGCTCCACAGCTTCCGCTCGATGTCCTCGATGCCACGATCCGCAGCAAGCGAACGCTCGAGGAGATCAGTCGCTCGGCCTCTGCGACCTCCCAGCGCTGGGGGATCGTCACGAGCCTCCAGCCGGCAGACTTCCTCCAGGCTTTGAGGGCCGCCCGTGCAGGTCATTAGAGATTTCTTCGTCGAGATCGACCGGCTGTGGCCGCAGCAGGCCGCGCACGGACACAAGGTCAGATTGTCACTCATCGGCTGCGGCGCGCTGATGCTGCAAGCGAGCTACGAGCGCGGCACGAAGGACAGCGACGTCTTCGAGACGACCGATTTGACCGCCGGGGTCAAGCAGCACCTGCTCGCGCTCGCCGGCGCCGGGACCGATCTCCACAAGCGACGGAGCATCTATCTCGACATCGTCCCGAACGGCGTCCCGTTCCTCCCGCACGTGCCGCTCTGGCACCCCGCTACTGACATCAATCGCGCGCTCCAGCACATCGAGCTGCGGGTGCTCGACGTCGTCGACGTGGTCGTCAGCAAGCTGAAGCGCTTCCATACAAACGATCAGAGCGATATCGACGCCATGATCGAGCGAGACCTGGTGACTCACGAGCGTCTGCTCGATCGGTTTCGAGCCGCGGTGGACGAGTTCATCGGGGACGCGCGGGCCCCGGAGCTGCCGAGGTACATCGCGAACCTCCACCGGGTCGAGCGAGACATGCTCCTCGTGCCGGAGACGGAGATCGAGCTGCCCTCTTGGATCTGAGCTGAGCCGAGGCGGCAGACGCTACGGGCAGTGGCGCGGTAGGCGACGGCGAAGCCGGCCGACGTGCCGGTGACGAGCGGCAGGCCCACGTCCGCCTCGCCGGACATGCGGGCCACGTCACCGCCGCCGCCGGATCGCCCGGCGGACGTAGATTCGGACCCGGACGTAGATCGGACGTTGATCGGACGTTGATCCGGCGACGGCGGTCGTCGCGCGATCGGCGGGCGATCGGCGCTCCAGGCGCTCCGCCGCGCGCAAGCTCCCGTCGCGCCGGCTAAAATCCCGCGTTCGCGCCGCGGCGGGCGCCGCCGGCATGACGGCTGCACTTCGCCAAGGCCAGCCAGCGCAAGGGCGCTCTACTGCACGCCGCGCGTCGAGCGGGGCGCGCTCCGCGCCGCCGTCCACTCAACCCAGACAACGAACCAAGGAAACCTCATGCGAGATCACGATTCCCGGCACCGCACGCACCGCACGCATCGCACGCACCGCACACACCGGCTCCCGTCGCTCCCCCAGGCGTCCCTGGCGCTCCTCGCGCTCCTCGGCGGCGCCTGCCTGGAGCCTCCGTCCGCGGAGGGCGAGGCCACCGCGTCCTCTGAGCTCGCCGCGAGCGGCACCTTGCGCCTGGTCCGCGAGCGCAAGATCTCGCAGATCATCCCGCTCTCTGGCGTCAACGACTACGAGGCGAGCGGCGTCCAGCTCCATAACAGCCAGCTCTATATCGTATTCAACAACATGACCAAGATCGGCCGCGTCGCGCTCGATCTTTTGAGCGGCAGCTACGCCTCGGGCGGCTCGTCGAGCACGGAGTCGCAGTACGAGGGCATCACGTTCGACGACAACGCGACGCAGCACTTCTACACCGTCGTGGAGCAGACCAGCGCCGAGGTGGTCCAGTACGACGACCTGGCGAGCGGCGGCAGCGCCGATCACCAGCCCACCAACGTGAGCTTTAGCGACAGCAACAAGGGCTTCGAGGGGCTCGCCTGGCTGCGCCGGTACAGCAACGACTACCTGCTCGGCCTGTGCGAGGGCTTCGACTGCACGTCGAGCCACGGCGGCAGCGGCGGTCGCGGCGCGATCCGGGTCATGGCCCAGAGCGGATCGAGCTGGAGCGCCTCGTCCACCCTGCTGCGCCTGCCCGCGGCCGTGAGCTTCATGGACTACTCCGACCTGGCGCTCCGCCCCAACACCGACGGCACCTACCAGGTGGCCGTCACCTCGCAGGAGTCCAAGGCGCTGTGGATCGGTCGCCTGAGCGGCACGAGCTGGAGCTTCCTGGACGACGGCACCATTTACCCGATGCCGTCGAGCGACTACTGCAACGTCGAGGGCGTCACGTTCCTGAGCGCGAGCCGTGTGGCCCTCGTGTCCGACGTGGGTGATTCAAACACCAACTGCAACAACAAGGACGAGATGGTCCACATCTTCGATCTGCTGTGATCTGCTGTAGCCGCAACGCCCAGCGCGCCGACGCGCTCACAGCGGAGCGGTCACAGCGCGATCAGGAGATCGATCCAGCCAGTCCACGAATTGGCGCCACTCGAGCTCTGCTCGCGGTAATAAAGGCCGCTGGTTCCCCAGATGAACATGATCACCTTCTGGTTCGTGGAGCGAACCGCGGTGATCTCGCTGGTCGCGAGGCCACCGAACGAATTCGCTGACCACGTCGTGCCGCTGGTCGGATAATAGTAATCGGTTGCGCTGGTCGAGCGATTGCGCTCGAAGAGGATGAGATTCGCGCCGGAGTTGCGCGCCAGCGCCGGGCGATGCGTCGCCGCCGCTGGCGTCGCGCCGCCCTGGAGATACAGCTTGTCGTCAATGGTTCGCGCGGCGAAGAACGTGGCCCCCTGCGAGACAAACGTTGGCTCGCCTTCGAGGGAGACGTAGAGCGGATGCCACCACTCCGTCGTGAACGTCCCATCGCTGTTGCCGGGGATCTTCCAGAAGGTGTAATCGGGCGCTGCGGCATAGATGTCGAGGCGCCCATCCGTACGCGAGCCCACCACCGGCGAGTTGGTCAGGGTGCCGCCCAGGTTTTTCCAGGCCGTGAAGGATGAGCTCCCCGAGCTCTGCTGGGACGCCACATACACCGATTGATTCGGCGTTCGTCGCACGAAGACGCGCACCACGCCCGAGACGGTGTCGAGACTTGCGGTCGGCCTCCCGACCACGGAGTCGCCGATCTGGAGCCATCCGCTCCAGGTGCTGCCCGTGAGCTTCCTGGCCCAGAGCTCTGCATTGAGCCCGCGCACGAAGATGAAGAGGTTTCCCGCGTTATCGCGGACCGCGGCGGGCGAGCTGGCGCAGGTGCCACCGAGATTGGTCCATGCCCCCCACACCCCGGCGGTGTCACGCCGTCGATACATGAGGTTCCCCGCGCTGCGATTGCATGTGACGAGATCGAGCGCGCTATTGACGCCACCGACCACAGCCGGCGCGTAGTCGTCGCGGCGGAGCCAGACGGGCGCGGTGTCGAGCCACTCGCAATCGCCGCCTGACGATTTGGTGCACCCCGAGATGGGCTCGGGTACGACCGCGGAGCCGCCGGACCAGCTCGAATCGGCCGTGTAGACCGTCACGTTCTTGTAGAGAGCGAAGTGGAGGTGATTGATCCCGTGCGCGCCGGAGCCCGTCG
Organism: Kofleriaceae bacterium; assembly: GCA_035558535.1. GTDB lineage: Bacteria > Myxococcota_A > Polyangia > Haliangiales > Haliangiaceae > JABFXX01. The sequence continues at coordinate 21,934 of DATMCI010000364.1, read as the reverse complement.
CCCCTGCCGTCCCGATCGGTGAGTCGATGTCAACCCACTGATTGGCGCTCACCGAGATGCTGTTGAGATGCGCATACAGGCTGTAGTAGCCATTCGAGTGTTCAATCAAGACGAACGTACCGTAGGGCTCGAACCCCTGATTCCCCGTGGCCGGGTCGGTCTTGGCGATCCGCACCTGGCCGGGGGCGGCGGGGTGCACGGCGTCGCCCAAGGGCATTTTGAAGTCGAGCGCAAAGTAATCTTGTGTACCGAAGCTTCCATTTACATGCGCAAGGCAGTTGTAGGTGCACGACATCTCATAGGAGCTGCCGCGCTTGAAGGGCGGCGTGATGGTGAACCCGCGGGGCTTGGCGACGCCGTTGCTCCCCGGCGGAAAGATCTGCGCGCTGGCCGTGGCCGGGAGGGTGAATAACAGCAGCGCGGCCAAGAGTTTCACGAGGCTCCTGGCACTACGCAGCACGTTCCGTTGGACAAAAGAGGGGTATCCAGAGCACACCATTCCAAAGCTCCTTGCATGCACGCCGTTTCCCTTGGCGGGCAGTGGCGCGCAACCTACATGGCGAGGATGCAGGGGGCCAACTTTGGGTGCGCTCGTCAGGCACGCTCGAGCGCGGCGCCGAGTGGCGGGCGCACTCGAAGCGCGTGATGGGCAAGCTGGGTGTGTGGACCGATCTCGCGCGTGAGCATCCGCCCGGGCGGGGCGGCCGGCGGCGAGGGCCCGCTACGGGCAGAGGCGCGTCAGCTGCGGCGCGCCGGTGGCGGTCGTCCAGAGGACGAGGGCCAGGTCCGACCACGTGACGAGATCGACGAGGGGCGCGGTCGCGGCGAGCGTGCGCGCGCCGCCGCGATCGAAGACGCGCAGGCCCGCGGAGCTGCGGTACGCGACGGCGAAGCCCGTCGACGTGCCGGTGACGAGCGGCAGGCCCACGTCCGTCTCGCCGGACATGCTGGCCACGTTGCCGCCGCCGCCGGTGCCGGCGAACTCGACGTAGGAGTTGGCCGGATCGCGGTCCATCCAGGCGATGCCGGCGCCGAGCGGGCCGGCCGCGGCGGCGACGGTCGCGCTGTCGCAGTCAGCCTGCTGCGTCGACTCGACGGAGCCCGGGCCGCCCGCGAAGCCGAACGCGTCGTCGACCTTCGAGTACCAGCAGCCGGCGCCGAACTGGTCGGCGAATTCGGTGATCACCGCGTAGCTGCCGGCGTCCGCCGCGATCGACGGGACGGCGTGATCGACCAGCTCCACGAGCAGGTGCTGCGGGGGCGGCTCGGCGCCGGTGAGCTCGTAGATCGCGGGCTTCGGGCCGGCGATCGCGATCGCGACGAAGCCGGGGCCGCCGCGGCGGCTGGCGATCGGATCGCGGCCGGAGAGCGCGCCGACGCCGAGCGCGCCGCTCGGCTGGCTCTTCGTCAGATCGCCACGCAGAAAGTGCCCCGTCGCGTCCCCGCCCGCCTGCGTCGCCGCCAGGATCGCGTCACCGTTCGCGGCGGCCCAGAGCTCGCTGAACGGGCCCGCCGCGAGCTCGACCGCCGCGTGCTCGTGCAGGCCGCCGCTCGCGTCGGTCGTCCACGTGGTGCCGCGCAGCGTGCCCGTGCTGTCGAGCCACAGCGCCGCGAGCCCGCGCGCGGTGGCCACCGCCGCGAGCGTGCTGCCCTTGAGGGTCGCCGCGCCGGCGCTCCGCGTCTCGCCGCACGCCAGCGCGAGCGGCGTCGGGTCGCCGTCCGGCGACCCGTCCGACGGGTGCGCGTCGCCGCTGGGATCGAAGCCGAACCGGCCGCACGCGGTCGTCGCGGCCACGGCGGCCATGGCGGCCGCCGCCGTCGCGACGATATCCAGCGTGCGCGCCGAGCGCATGCGCCATCATAGCTCGCCAGGCGGGCGCGTCGCGCGGATCATTCTTCGCAGAGCGCCTTCAGCACGCGAAGCGCGCGGCGGCGAACCGCCGCGGGCTGGCCGCCGAGGAGCGCCACCAGCTGCGCGAGATCGGCGCGACTGTCGTCACCGAGATCGTGCGCGAAGAAAGCGGACAGCGGTAGCTCGAGCCCGTCTTCGACCAGCCACACGATCGCCGCGAGCGACGGGTTGGTGCCGCCGGTCTCGATCTCCGAGATGAACTTGGCGGACAGGTTCGCGGCCCGCGCCAGCGCTTCCTGCGTGAGGCCTCGCGCCTTGCGGAAGTGGCGCAGGCGTGCCCCGAATTCGCGCGCGGCGCGAGCACTCGTCGTGAACTGGCGATCCTTGCTGGATTTGCGGGCGGCCACCTGGCCGGAAGGATCGGCAGATATCCCCGCGCCTTCCATCCGCTATCGCGGGTGTCGCTAGGCAAGAGCTACACCTATAGGTAATATCGGGCCGGAATGACGGACGCATCGTTCCTCTGCCGTCGATCTATCGGGGGTGCTCCTGACGAAGCATCCCGGTGGGTGTCGCCGAGCAGAGGCCCCCGCCGTTGCCCGCGTAAGGAGCCGCCATGACCCTGAAGATGTCGCCCTCGCTTCACGTCCCCAAGCTCGTGCTCGTCGACCTGCTCGCCCATGCGTCGTCGGCCGCCCGCGTCATCGGTCACCTCGATGGTCACCTCGACGACCGCAACGGCGCGACCACCCTCGAACAGCTCTCGAGCCATGTCGACGCGCTCGTCCATGGGCTCGGCCAGCTGCTGGGCGGGCATCTGCAGAAGACCGTCAACGCCGAGCCGGCGCCGGAGCACGACGATCCGGATATGATCGACGAGCTTCGTCAGCACATAGCGCGGGCCGACGCGCTGGCTTCGACGACGGACGAACAGTTCAGCCGCATCGTCGTGCTCACGGAGGGCGATGACCGCCGAGGGTTCAAGCGCCTGGCGCACCTCGTCGAGATGACCGCGCTCGCGGTGGCGGCCGCGTCTGAAGCCAGCTCCAAGCTCATCGCCACCGTCGAGCGCGCACGGCCATAGGACCGCACGTGAGCGAAAGCTGGCGAGCCACGAGATAGCGTTGCACCGCCTTGCGTCCGCAGCTCGCGACGTAGAGAGGCCGCGAGCCAATCCGGCAGCCGAGCCCGGGGCCTCGCGTGCGACCTTCGCAACAGCGGATGGCCGGCGCGTCCTACAGCTCAAGTATTCGCTTCAAGGCATGCGCGACACGGGCGCGGCCTTGCTCCACTTCTGCAGCTAGGTGCTGGTCGGCGCGCGAGTCAGGCGCGTCCCGGAACCTCGCGCACCGAGATCAGCGGGTGATGCGCCTGCCAGCCCTGCGCGAGCAGCCAGGTTCGCGGGCGCAGCACGATGAGCGGCAGGTACGTCTCGCGCAGCGGCCACAGCACCGGCGAGCCTTCGAGCTCCTGCCAGCCAAAGAACAGCGGGCCACTCGAGAACGGATCCACCTTCCACGTCCGCGGGAGCCCCGAGCGGTCCTCGCCGTGCCTTCTCCAATTGTTAAGGCAATACGCCAGCGCGTGGCGGACCGCGCGCGGCGACGTGAGCGCCCGCGCATGGAACCGATCGGCGATGACGCGGCCGGTGCGCCGGACACCCGTGCGCGCAGTGATGGCCGCGTTCACCCGCTTCGCCGCAGAAATCGAGAAGCCTTGCATCCCCCGCGACAGCGCCGCCTTGTCGTTCGCCTCGACGATCAGGTGTAGATGATTGCGCTGGATGGACATCTGGACGATGCGGAAGTCCTCGCGCCGCGCGGTCACGATCGTGGCCTCGCGCAGCTGCAGATAGAAGTCGCGGTGGCGGAGGTTCGCGACGTCATCGACCACGCGCGTCGTGACGTGGACTGGGTGCCGGCAGTTGTGCGTCGGCCGCGCCTTGTGGCGCTCGCTCGAGCGCGGCCCACGGGGCGGCCGCCCAGCGCCCGGTCGCCGCCCGCCGCGCGTCCGGAACGTCATCGTCATCTGCTCGTGTGTCTTGCGCGGACGGCCCATGGGAGTCTTTCAAAGGTACAAGGAGCGGCGCATTCGATTTCGCCGATATCGTTTAGTACGCAGAATCCAGGTTGGCCAGCAGAATTGATATCAAGAAGTCTGTATGGGCAGATCCCGTCTTCGGCGTCTGCTGCGCTCCAGGCGCCCCAGTGTCCGGCCGGACAACCTCGCGGCTTCGCTGCTCGGCGCGGCCCATTCGACACTACCGAAGTCGTGCTCTCCCGCACCCGCACTGACCACACGCATTCACGCCACGCACGGCGCCCAGGCCTCTTCCGAGAGCGGAGACGAGCACGCGGTGGCGGAGGTTCGCGACGTCATCGACCACCCGCGTCGTGACGTGGACCAGGTGCCGGCAGGTGTGCGCCGGCCGCGCCTTGTGGCGCTCGCTCGAGCGCGGCCCGCGGGGCGGCCGCCCAGCGCCCGGTCGCCGCCCGCCGCGCGTCCGGAACGTCAACGTCATCTGCTCGTGTGTCTTGCGCGGGCGGCCCATGTGAGTCGTTCAAGGGTGCGAGGAGTCGAGCATTCGATTTCGCCGATATCGTTTAGTACGCAGAATTCCGCGTGGCCAGGAGAATTAGTATCAAGAATTCCATATCAACGGCTCCCGTTCTGCTTCGCTTCCGGAGCCCGCCACCCGCAATGTCCGGCCGGACAACCCCGCGGCTCGGCTCTGCGAAGCTGTGCGGACCGTGCGGACCGTGCGGACCACATTCGACACCACCCCGAGTCGTGCTCTCCCGTACCGCACGGACCACGCGCGCTCTCGCCGGACGAGAACAATCGTACAGCATCGCAGCCGGTGCGAAATCTTTCGCCGAGTTGCGCGGCCGACGATGCGAGCAGCTCAAGTCGCGTCGAGCGGTCGCTCCGCCGTGGTGCCGTACGTGCGGCCATCTCGCCCGAAATGATTCGGGCACGCGTGCCGCAGATCGTCGAGCGGTAGTTGCCGACCACGACATGCTCGCGCGGATGGATGCTGATCCAAGCACGCGGAATGAGTTGGTTTCGTTGGTCCGAAGATCCGCACCCAAATGATTCCGTTGGACACGAGCGTTGCAACCGGCGATTGCAATGTGATACAGAGCGGAGCGTTCCCTGACAGGGAGTTACTTGAAATATCTGTCAGTCTGGAACAAGGAGTGGGCTGAGGAGGAGGAGGGGTTGGATGTCGCAATCGCGCCGAGATTCAGGGGACTGGCGGACCGGCTCGGATCACCGCGCCGACCCGAGGAGTGGAGGAGTACCGGGCAAGCGATCGCTCGTCCATGAGCTATCCGTGCCCGGCGGTGCCGGCACACCGGGCGCCTTCGATCGATCCGAGGCGACGCCCGGCAAGCGCACGCTCACGGGCATGGGCGCGGCGCCGGCCGCGGTCGCGAGCGGCTTGCCCGTGGCGATGCTCGCCAAGATGGAGCGCGCGTTCGGCGCCGACCTCGGCGACGTCCGCTTCCACACGGCATCCCCGGAGGCAGCAGCGCTGTCCGCGCAGGCGCTCGCGCGCGGCCGCGATGTCCACATCGCCCCGGGCTCGTGGGATCCGGACAGCGCGACGGGCCAGGAGCTGATCGGCCACGAGCTCGCGCACGTCGTCCAGCAGGCGCAGGGGCGCGTCGACGCCACCGAGCAGTACAAGGGCATCGCCACCAATCGCGACGGCGCGCTCGAGGACGAGGCGGATCGCTGGGGCGCCGCCGCTGCGCGCGGCGAGGTCGCGGTCGACTCGGGCGTCTCGGCCGCGTCGGCGAGCGCGGGCGCGGCGCAGCTCAAGATCGGCTTCGAGATGCAATCGACGTGGTGCATCCGGCGCATCGGCGAGAACAAAGCGCCCGACTCGAAGGACATCGCGTACCGCGGCGTCTACTTCCAGATCGAGGTCGATCGCGGCAAGCAGCCCGAGCTCGAGATCGTCACCGATCCGCTCCCCGATCGCGACGCGTTCGAAGGAGCGATGCGCGAGATCAAGTACGTCGTCGCCATGCTCACCGAGCAGCAGGGGCGCCGCTTCGTGGTGCCGGCCGGCAACGGCTGGCTGGAGAACACCGAGATCGAGCGCACCGGCACCACGCCCACGTTCCGCCTGCAGTACACGGAAGGAGTCACCGTCGACAAGATCCCGGCCCTGATCCAGCAGCTCCATCCTCATGCCTGGCGCGATCTGTCCGACGAGCTCACCGGCGAGGACGAGGAGAAGAGGAAACAGGACGAGCCAGAGGAACGCAGAGGCCGTAAGCGCAGCGCGCGCGCACCCGAGGCGCCCAAGCTCCAAGGTCTCGTCGCGGCGATCTGCATGTACCTCGGCGACGTCGCCAAGTGGAAGCCACAGCGGGCGAGCGACACCGAGAAATACGCGCACACGCTGATGGCGCGCACGGACTTTCACTCGATGTACGGCACGCTCGAGAAGCACGAGCAGACCAAGTTCAAGGCCCTGTACGCGAAGAAGGAGAGCACATTCCATGGCTACCCGCTCGACGGCCAAGTCTACGGCGAGCTGGACAAAGACCTGACCGTGCGCGAATGGCTACGTTCGATCGCCCTCGGCAGACCGCTCGGCACGGCGAAAGAGCCCAAAGATCTGATGTCGCCGCCGCCGGACTTAGATCAACACGCCGAGGTCGACGCCTACAACGAGGACAACCCCGAAGATCGAAAGATGAAGTACGCGATGGGGATGTACGGGCTCGATGAAGGCGGCCTCGCGCTATTCGAGGCTCGCGACGTCGGGAGCGCGTACGGTCAGGATCTGAGCGCCAGCAGCGATATCCTGGAGGAGGTGCTCCTGGGCACGGCCGAGCGCGACGCGAGCTTCCAGCCTCGGAAGAAGCAAGAGGGCAACGCCGAGACCGACCACAAGCGCCCGCGTCTCGCGCGCCGCGCGAAGAGCAAGGCGGCGGCAGCGCAGGCGGAGCAGGCGAGGACGCGGGGCAAGGGCGGCACGGCCGATCCGCTCGGCGACAAGGCCAAGGGCGAGCCCGGAACGAACTACTTGCCGACGGCCACCCAGGTGATGCGCATGGAGCTCCACCGCCGCCGCCTCGACTGGGTCGAGCCCGACGGCATGTGCATGCTCGGCGCGCTGTCGAAGGTGAGCGGCGTGCCGGTCGCGACCATCTACAGCCGGGTGCGCACGCAGCTCCATGCCCCGGGCAGCGCGGCGTCCCAGTGGCTCACCACCTACTCGACGCACAGCGCAGCCGACGTCCGGCGCGTCATCGGCGACCTCCACACGCACTGGAACGACGAGGCCGCCGATGCGGTCTTGCCGGTCGCGGCGCTCGTGCTGGGCGTTGGGGTCACCGTGATCGAGCCCGACGGCACGCCGCTGCCGATCCACGGCGGCGGCACGATCCTCATCCACGTGACCGCGCCGCTCGACCACTACCACGCCACGCAACCGGCCTGACCACGAGGCCGCGTTCGCACTCCACCGGTGCCCACCAGCGCAGACGTGGTCATCCTCGAACGGCTCGTGCGCCGGCTCGCCGGCGAGGCGTCGACGTGCTCGCGCACGGGGAAGCACCGTGCGGTCGAGGGCGCGACGGCAATCGTACGGAGTCGGCTAGTCGATCACCTCGCGGCGCGCCTCGAGCGTGCCGTGCTCCTCCTCGAGCGCCTCGAGGTACGACGGCAGGCTCGCGTTCAGCGCGGCGTAGATCGCCGGCAGGACACCGAGCGCGACCTCGGTCGGCGGGCGGTACACGTGATCGGCGCCCGCCGCGCGCACGGCCGAGACCTCGGAGACGCGCGTCGACGTCGCGATGATCGCGGCCTTCGGCGCGAGCTGCCGCAGCTTCTGCACGAGCTGCGCGTTCGTCGTGCCCTTCAAGAGCTCGTCGGGCACCGTGCACACGATGACCTCCGCAGCATCCACGCCCGCGTGGCGCAGGACCTCCACGCTCGCGATGTCGCCGTAGAGGACCTGCGCCCCCCGGCGCCGGATCTCGTCGTGAACCGTAGAATTCGTGTCGACGACCAACGTCCGCGGGATCAGATCGGCGTGCAGCCGCTCGAGGTCCGCGAGCAGCGCCGAGCCGATGCGGTGGAATCCGAGCAGGACCAGCCGCGGCGCCTCGGCGCTCTCCACCTCGGGACGGAGCCCGCGCGAGCGGATCCCGACCAGATCGAGCAGCGGCCGCAGCCGCCTGTAGAGCCGGTCCGACGCGGCGAACAGGAGCGGCGTGGCGAGCGCCGTGATCACGAACGCGAAGATCACGACGCTCACGACCGTCCCGCTCACGTGCCCGAGCTGGCTGCCGAGGTACACGATCACCAGGCAGAACTCCGAGACCTGCGCGAGCTTCGTCGAGACCGACACCGAGTTGCGGCGATCGAGGCCCGTCGCGTAGAGGACCGGCAGGAACACCGCGTAGCGCAGGACGATCGCGATCGCCGCCACGATCGCGGCGAGGACGATCACGTCGGCGCGCTCGGGGACCGGGATGCTCATCCCGAGGCCGACGAAGAACAAGGTCACGAAGAAGTCGCGCAGGTGGACCACCCGCGACACGACCTCGTACGCGTAGGGCGACGTCGCGATCGTCGCGCCGGCGATCAGCGCCCCCATCTCCATCGACACCGAGATCTCGAACGGCAGCCCGACGCGCCGTGTGACGGTGCCGAGGTTCGCGCCGAACAGGCCCACGCCGAAGCACCAGCCGAGCGCCAGCGTGACGACGAGCTCCGGCGAGCGCGCGACGACGTGGAACGCGCGAGAGAGCAGGAGCCGCGCGACCAGCGTCGCGATCGTCGCGAGGATCGCCGTGCCGAGGAACGTGAGCAGGATCGGCGCGATCGACGGGTGCGCGAAGCTCGGCTGCAGCGCCAGAAAGACGATCGCCCAGATGTCCTGGAAGATCAGGAGCCCGACCGCGAGGCGCCCGGCCACCGTGTCGAGCTGCAGGTGCTCCTGGAGGTACTTGACGACGAGCAGCGTCGAGGAGAACGCGCACGCGACGCCCAGGTAGAGCGCCGGATAGACGCCCGAGACGAGCCCCCACCCCGAGAGCCCGACGACCAGGAACGCGCCGCACCCGGCGGCGAGCGTGAGCGGGACCTGGACGAGGCCCGTCACGACCAGCGTCCGGCCGCTCGCCAGGAGGCTCTGGAGATTGACCTCGAGGCCGATCACGAACAGGAGCAGCGTCAGCCCGAGGTTCGCGATCGTCTCGATGCTCGCGCGATCCTGGATCGCCTCGAGCCCGGCTGGCCCGAGCAGCACGCCGGCGCCGAGCAGCGCCGCGATCGCCGGAATCTTCAGCTTCACGAACGCGATCGCGAGCACGCCGGCCGCGACGAGGCAGAGCCCCAGATCGCCGACGAGCGGCGAGACCGAGCCGCCCGCGCCGAGGACGAGCGGGAGGTCGAGCTGGAGGCCGAGCGGCGAGTACACGAAGTCGACAGGGTCCACGTGCCCTCCAAAGAGCGCAGCGCACCGCCCGGGGCGGCGCGAGATGGCAAAAGGCAGATCCGGTTCCGTTTGCGCGCGGGGTACGCGGCATCGCGGCGCTGGCGGGCAGGCCCTCTGCGCTGCCCGTCGCGGACAGCGCGGCGCTCACCCGACGAGGCCGCTACGCGCGCACCCGTACCTCGTCTCCAGGCAGTTCGACAGGTTTGCCTATCGAGGAAGCAGCTCTGAGCTCAGGTGCTTCCATGAAAGCTCAACTGATCGAAAACGCCGGGGACGAGGTACTAGGCGGAGGGCGGCCCGCGCGCGACGGCGAGCGCGCCCGGGGCGCGGCCACCGCCGGAGGGGGCGGAGGACGTCTCGACGCTGGTCACGCGGCGCACGGGCGGCGCGGCGGCGAGCGACGGAGGCAGCGCGTACGGCGGGCGCTCGTGCGAGAACCGGCGGGCCTCGCGCCGCGGCGACTCGAGCCGCTTCTGCGATCGCTGCGCGTGCGGCGGCGGCATGCCCGCGCCGTCCAGCGCGGGGCTCTGCTCGCCGTGCAGCACCGGCGGCGGCGCCGGGCGCGCGGCGTGGCCGGCCACGAGGGCCAGCACCACGAGCGCGATCGACATCCGCCGTAGATCCATCGCGGAGGCACTGTAGCGCGGCGCGACCCCGGTGGCGCGACCCGGCGGCGCGACGATGCTCGGCCATCACCGGCGGAAACTGGACGTCGCTTCGCAGATAGCGCGGCGCGCCCCGGCGGCGCGGCCCGGTGGCGCGCCCCCGGCGGCGCGACGATGCTCGGCGCGCGCGGCGCAGATCGCCCGCCCGCCTCGAGCGCGCGGCGGCGCCGTCACGAGCACGGGCTCAGCGGGCCGCGCCGCGCCGCGCCGCGCTCGTCCCCGCCGCGCCCGCGCCAGAGCCCGCGCCCGCGCCAGAGCCCGCGCCAGAGCCTGCGCCGGAGCCTCCGCCCACATCGTCGGCCGACGACGACGACGACGCGGCCGACGACGACGACGACGCCGACGCCGCCGCGGCCGCCGCCGCGGTCACGCGCCCCCGCGGCGCGGGCGCGGCCGCCGCAGCCTCCGGCTCGTCGTCGGTGACCTGGCCGAGCAGCATCCCGGCGAGGCACACCACCTGCTCGAGCGCGGCGCGAGACTCGGACCAGAGCTTCCGATCGCCGGGCGATCGCTCGAGCAGGTCGAGCGCCACCCCGATCACGTGGAGGCTCTCGTTGATCTCCATCGCGATGCCGGCCGCGATCGGATCGGTGGCGAGCGGCGGCACCTCCAGGCGCCCCTCGCCCGCGCGGCGGACGAGCTCGCCCACGACGTCCGCGAGCTCCGCGAGCTCGTCATCCGCCTCGACGAACCGATCGGCGCCCGCCTGGAGGTAGCGGCGCCACACGTCGCGCGACGGCGCGGGGCCCACGACGACGATCGCCATCCCGCGGCGCCGCGCCCGCTCGACCAGCCGGATCCCGTCACCGTCGGCGAGCGCGGTCCCCACCACGAGCAGATCAGGCGTGACCCGCGCCAGCACGCGGATCGCAGTCTCTAGATCGGAGAGCGCGCATTGCACGGCCACACCCGGAATCCGGGAGAGCGCCTCGACGAGCGCGCGGCGCTCCTCGATGTGGCCGTTCACTACCAGGGCCTTCATTTCGAGCATCTTGGCCGAACAAGCCTGGCACACCATCCACGAGGATGAGGCGGATCGTCACAGCGGTGGTGCTCCCCGCCACCTTTGAATCGTAATCAGCCGCTTTCTCTAAGATTTGTGCCGGGATATAGACCTACGCGCATGCTCCAGACGCGCGCCGAAGCCACCTCATATCAAGAGACATCGCTGCACGCCGACGTGATGGCGTTCCTCGCCGAGCTCGAGGGGCGCGGCGATCGGCGGTTGCACCTCGGACGGTTCGGCCAGAGCCCGGGCGGCCGCGAGCTGCCGCTGGCGATCGTGTCGGCGCACGGCGTGCGCACGCCGGCGGAGTCGCGCGCGCGCGGGCTGCCCGTGGTGCTCGTGCTCGGCGGCATCCACGCCGGCGAGGTCGAGGGCAAGGAGTCGATCCTGATGCTCCTGCGGGACATCCTGGACAGCGGCAGCGCGCACGCGGACCTCGTCTCGCGGTTCACGCTCGTCGCCGCGCCGCTGTTCAACCCCGACGGCAACGACGCGATCGATCCGAAGAACCGCGCGCTCAACCTGCCGCGGCTCGAGGGGCAGCTCGGCCCAGAGCGGGTCGGCACGCGCGTCAACGCGTCGGGCATCAACCTGAACCGCGACTATCTGCGCCAGGCGGCGCCGGAGATGCGCCAGCTCCAGGCCGGCGTCCTGCAAGCGTGGGAGCCGGAGCTGACGATCGACACGCACGCGACGAACGGCTCGGTCCACCGGTTCGCGATGACCTACGACATCCCGCACACCGTCGAGAGCGGGCGCGCCGAGCCGATCGCGTTCATGCGCGAGCGGATGATGCCGGCGGTCACCGCCGCGCTCTCGCGCGAGCACCAGCTGCTCGCCGGCTGGTACGGCAACTTCGTCGAGGACGAGCGCGCGCTCGACGCGCGGCGCGACGCCGATCCGCACGCGCCGGTGCGCGAGGGCTGGATGACGTACCCGCACCACCCGCGGTTCGGCAGCAACTACCGCGGCCTCACGAACCGGCTCGATTTGCTCCTCGAGTGCTACTCGTACCTGACGTTCCCCGATCGCGTGCGCACGACGTACGCGACCTTGCTCGAGGCGCTCCGCTACGTGGCCGCGCACGCCGACGACGTCATGCAGGTCGTGGCGCAGAGCCGCGCGCCGCGCGACCGCATAGCCGTGCGCTACCGGCTCGACGCGTTCGACGCGCCGATCGAGATCCCGACGCGCACGCCGCGCACGCCCGACGGCGCGCCGAGCACGGTGGCGGTGCGCCACTTCTCGCGGTTCGTCGGGACGACCGTCGTCGATCGCCCGGCGGCGTACGTCGTCCCCGCCGAGGTCGCCGTGCACCTCGCGCGCCACGGCCTCGCCACCGAGCCGGCGGCCGGCGCGCGCGACGTCGAGGTCGCGACCGTCGTCGGCTTCGGCACCGAGGACGGGCGCAAGATCCTCGAGGCGTCCGAGGTCGGCGAGCTGCGCGTCGAGTGGCGCCGCGAGCGCCGCGCGCTGCCCGACGGCGCGCACCTCGTGCGCACGGATCAGCCGGGAGGCGCGATCGCCGTGTACCTGTGCGAGCCCGAAAGCGACGACGGCGCGATCGAGAACGGCCTCGTCGCGGCGCCGGCCGCGGGCGCCGAGTTCCCGATCTGGCGCGCGTAGCGCCGCGGCGGCGCTACGGCTTTCCGGGCTGTGCCGGCTTGCCGGGCGCGGACGCGGGCGCAGCCGGCGCGGGCGTCGGCGGCGCGTACTTCGGCTTGCGCATGATGATGAGGTGCGGCGAGTACTTCGGTCCGCCGCTCGGGTAGCCGAAGCGGAACTTGAGCGGGCGCCTGGGCTGCGCCGCGTAGAGCGCCGTCCACTGCGGCGTGATCCACTTGCCCTCGGGCATGTTCGACACGTCGTACTGGCCCCACATCTCGTATTCGAAGCCGGCGGGCGTGCCGTACTTCGGCGCCAGGCCCGTCGAGTCGGACACCATCCACTCGACGTGATCGATGATGTACTTCCGCATCGTGTTGAAGTTGCTGAACGTGAGCAGGTAGCTCGCCGCCTTCGTCATCGCCGAGATGCGGCCCTTCTTCTCGAGGTGCAGGAGCGCCGCCGACCCCGCCTTGAGCTGCGCGTCGCCGAGGTCCGTGAGCAGGTGCCGGTACACCTGCTCGCGGCCGCCCTTCTTGCGGAACCGCAGCTCGACGTTGCCGTACTCGCGGTTGCGCTTGGTGACGTTGGCGATCGCGTCGAGCTTCTTCATGTCCTCGGCCGTCAGGTAGCGCACGTCGCCCTCGGCGGAGAGCGTGAAGTAGCGCATCCCCGTCAGCTCGTAGCCGTGGATCCACAGCGCCGACAGGCCGAAGATGAGCTGCGTCGGCAGCCGCGCGCCCGTCATCGCCGAGATCATGTCCATCGTCTTCGAGTAGTTGTGGCGGTACAGCGCGTTCAGCTCGTTGCTGACCGCTGGCAGCGCCGCCTTGAGCTCCTTCTCCGAGAGCTTGCCGAGCGCGCGCGGATCACCGGCGGGCTCGAGCGAGATCGTCGTGATCTCGTCGGCGTCGGGGTACACGGCGAGCGCCGTCGACAGATCGCCGCCCGCGAACGGGTACACCACCGTCTTGGGCACCCCGGCCGGCACGTTGGCGCGGAAGAACTCCGCGGCGCTGGTGAGCCACTGCTTCTTGTAGTCCTCCTGCGCCGCGCGCACCGACTTGCAGTGCGCGGCGTAGATCTCGGCCTTGACGCTCGGCACGGTGCCGTCCGCGCACGCCCCGACGACGAGCAGCGCCCGCGCCTCGTCGAGGAGCTCCTGCGGCGCGGCCGCCGGCGCCGTCTCGGCGTGCGCGGCCGCGGTCAGGAGCAGCACGGTCCCTGCGATCACCCACGCATGTCTTCCACGCATGGCGCGGAATCTGCCACGCCTGCCCCGAGCGCGCGCCACTTTTCGTCTCGCGCGGCGCGCGCGGGGACTTTTGCCCCGCGCCGGATCTACGAGCCTGGGCTCGAGCCTGGCTGGCGCTAGCGCCGCGCCCTGTCCTCGGCGCTCGACGCGGTCACGCGCGCCGCGAGCGAGTCCGGCGTCTCGGCCTCCGCCTCGACGACGCCGAACGTCGCCCGCACGAGGCCGTCGCACAGCCGCGCCTCGGCGAGGTGCGCGCGGCAGCGCTCGACCAAGATCCGCGCGCCCTCGAGCGACGTGCCCGGCATCACGATCGCGAACTCGTCCGCCGCGATGCGGAAGCACGCGTCGATCGCGCGCGTGTCCCGCTTGAGGATCATGGCCAGCTCGCGCAGCGCCTCGTCGGCCGCGACCTGGCCGAGCCGATCGCCCGCGTCCTCGAGCCCGTCGAGCCCGAGGCGCGCGAGGCTGAACGAGTGGCCGTAGCGCTCGTTGCGCGCGAGCTCCGCCTCGATCCGCTCGTCGTACGCGCGCCGGTTGCCGAGCCCCGTGATCGGATCGTGCAGGATGTCCTGCCGCGGCCGCGGGTACGTGTACGCGCGGTGCAGCGCGATCGCGATGATCTGCGCGAGCAGGCGCAACGTCTCGACGTCCTCGTCGGTGAACGCGCCGCGGCGCGTGGCGGCCACCTCGATCACGCCGACCGCAGCCTCGCCGTAGAGCAGCGGCACGTAGAGGAGCGACGCGGCGCCGGTGCGCGCGCGCGTCTCGGCGTCGACGCGCGGATCGGCCGCGGCGTCCTCGATCGCGACCGGCCGCCGCTCGGCGAGGCACGCCCCGGCGCCGCCGGTGCGCGGCAGCCGCGAGGGCGCGGCCGCGCCGGTGGCCCGCGTCGCCGCGCGCACGAGGAGCTCCTCGCCCTCGGCGACCGCGATCGCGGCGCCCGCCGCGGCCGTGAGCTGCGCGGCGCGAACGCAGACGATGTGCATCGCCTCGTCGGCGTTCATGCCGGCCGCGGCGATGGCGTTCTGGAGCTCGATGATCGCGAGCAGGCGCTCCGGGCGCGGCGAGGCGGGTCGCTGGTCAGCCATCGCGCGCATCATAGCGCGCATCCTGGCGTCATCGCGGACCGGGCGGCGCGCCGTGCGGACCGGACGGCGGCGCCACCGCCCGCCGCGATCCGCGGCGCCGCGCCCGGCCGCGGGTCGCCGCGGGCGACGCGGGCGCCGCCACGACGCCACCACGACGCCACCACGCAGCCACCACGCAGCCACCACGACGCGCTCCGCGAGCCGGGAGCAGCGCCGGAGGTAGCCGCGCCCGGCCCGCGGGCGGTATCGTGCCCGCGCGTGAACGGTGCGGCGCCCGCGGACGGGACCGGTGCGGCGCCCGCGGCGACGGTTCGCGACGCGGTCGTCGTCGGAGCGGGGCTGTCGGGCCTCGTCTGCGCGCGCCGGCTCGCGGAGGCCGGGCTCGACGTGATCGTGCTCGAGGCGCGCGATCGCGTGGGCGGGCGACTGCTCGGCGGCCACGTCGGCGGCGCCACCGTCGATCTCGGCGGCGCGTGGATGTCCGCCGGCCAGGCGCGCCTCACCGCGCTCGCCGCCGAGCTCGGCGTGGCGAGCGTGCCGCAGCGCCGCGCCGGGCGCCCGTTCCTCGCGGAGCCGGCGGCGGGCGTCCTCGGCGAAGTCGGCGCCGCGCTCGCGCAGTGGCGCGCCGTGCGCCGCATCGAGCGCCGCGCCCGCGCGGTCGCCGCCGCGCGCGGCAGCTTCGGGCGCGACTCCCAGAGCGGCTCCAAGAGCGACTCCCAGAGCGGCTCCAAGAGCGACTCCGGGAACAACCTCGCCGCGCTCGACGATCTCTCGCTCGCGGCGTGGCTCCGCGAGGCGATCCCAAGCCCGCTCGCGCGCGACCGGATCGCGCTGCATGCCGAGCTCGTGTTCGCCGCCGATCCGGCCGAGCTGTCCGCGCTCTACTACTTCTGGATCCTCGGCGTCACGGGCGGCTTCCGGCCGCCCGGGCCCGAGCTCCCCGGCGGCGGGCGCGAGCACCGGTTCGCCGGCGGCGCCCACGCGCTCGCGGCGCGGCTCGCCGCGCGCCTCGACGTCCGGCTCGGTGAGCCCGTGCTCGCGATCGACGATCCCGGCGCGGGCGCGCCGCTCGGGATCCGGACCGCGCGCGGCGCGCACGCCGCCCGCCGCGCGGTCCTCGCCGTGCCGCCGGTGCTCGCCCGCCGGATCGAGGTCGCGCTCGCGCCCGCCGCCGACGAGCTCGCGGCGGCCTCGCGCGCCGGCCCGGTCGTCAAGTGCTTCGCCGCGTACGCGCGCCCGTTCTGGCGCGACGCCGGCTGGTCCGGCGAGGCGTTCCGGCCGCGCGGTACAGTGCGCGCGACGGTCGCGCTCGATCCGGATCCGATCCTGCTCGCGTTCGTCGTCGGCGCGCACGCCGCCGGCTGGGCGCGGCGCGCGCCCGCGGAGCGCCGCGCCGAGGTGCTCGCGACGTTCGCCGCGCAGTTCGGCGCGCCCGCCGCCGCGCCGATCGATTACGTCGAGCACGACTGGGCCGCGGACCCGTGGGCGGCCGGCTGCGTCGCGGGGCTGCCGCCGGGCATCCTGTCGCGCGGCGCCGCGTGGGGCGCGCCGCACGGCCGAGTCCACGTCGCCGGCACCGAGGCCGCGGCCGTCTGGACCGGTTACATGGAGGGCGCGATCGAGGCCGGGGAGCGCGCCGCCGCCGAGATCGCCGCCGAGATCGCCGCCGAGATCGCCACGGCGCCGCCCTCGGGGCCGCGCCGCTAGCCGGCGTCAGACGCGGCGCGTATGGTGCCGGCGATGGAGTCTGAGGTCCTGTCGGCCGCGCTCGAGGCCGCGTTGCTCCGCGAGCTGCGGGCGTGCTTCGACTGGGAGAACCACGCCCGCTTCCGCAACCAGCTGACGCCGCCGGTGTTCGCGCTGTCGCGCGCGACCGGCCGGCTCGGCCAGTGGCTCCGCGCCACGCGGACGATCGAGCTGTCGCGCGCGCTCGTCGTGGAGCGGCCGTGGATCGAGGTGCTCGCCGTGCTGCAGCACGAGATGGCGCACCAGTTCGTCGACGAGGTCCTCGGCATCCGCGACGAGTCCGCGCACGGCGAGACGTTCCAGCGCGTGTGCGCCGAGCGCGGGATCGACGCGCGCGCCGCCGGGGCGCCGCTGCCACCCGCCGGCGCGGCGTCCGGCGAGGCCGCCGAGGTCGATCGCGTGCTCGATCGGATCCGCAAGCTGCTCGCGCTCGCCGGCAGCTCGAACCAGCACGAGGCGGAGCTCGCGATGCGCAAGGCGCACGAGCTGATGCTCCGCCACAACGTCGAGGCGGCCGCCGCGCGTTCCGAGCGCAGCTTCGAGGTCCGCCAGCTCGGCGATCCGCTCCGCCGCGCGACGCGCGTCGAGGCCGACATCGTCGCGCTCCTGTCGCAGTTCTTCTTCGTGAAGGTGATCCGCGTGCCGGTGTACCTGCCGCTGCACGGCAGGCGCGGCCTCGTCTACGAGATCATGGGCACGCGGCCGAACGTCGAGATGGCGAGCCACGTCTACGCGTTCCTGCTCGCGACGGCCGACCGGCTGTGGAGCGAGAACCGCGGCGACCGGCGCGTGCGGAGCGGGCGCGATCGCCTGCAGTATCAGTCCGGTGTCGTGCGCGGCTTCCACGAGAAGCTCGCGGGCGAGCGCACCGAGCTGCGCGGCACGGGCCTCGTCTGGGTCCGCGACGCGGCGCTCGACACGGCGTACCACGCGCGCCACCCGCGCATCACGACGGCGCGGCGCCGCGTGCGCGTCTCGGCCGCCCACGCCGCCGGCCGCGAGGCCGGCCGCACCGTCGTCCTGCACAAGCCCGTCGAGCGCGGCGCCGCCTCGGCCTCGCCGCGCCTCCTGCGCGGCTAGCGCCGATGCCAGCGCCGATGCCAGGCGTCCGGAAGACCACTGGCGCACGGCCCTCTCCAAGCCCGTGCGAAGCAGTGAGCACCGCACGCAGTGCGGTGCTACCTCCGGCCAAGCGCCCCCGCGCCGTCGGAGCCGTGCGTCAGTGCATCGAGTCGCGGTGCGCGTCGACGAGCGACAGGATCTTCCACGCGACGCGATCGACGTTGTCGACCCCGACGCGGCGGATGATCGTGCGCACGTGCGTGCGGACCGTCGTCTCCTCGACACCGAGCGCGGTCGCCAGCTCGGAGCGCTTTGTGCCGCGCGCCATCAGCTCGACGATGCGTCGCTGCTGGCGCGACAGACCCGCGATCGCGGCGAGGTTCGCGAGCGCCTGATCGACGCGCGAGCCGTTGCTCTGGTTTTGCGCGAGGCTGTTCAGGAACACGAGGATGTTGGCGTGAATCTCGGGCTTGCGCGCGAGCGCGACGCCGAGCAGGTGGGCGCGGTTCGCGTAGACGGCGTCCTCGCTCGCGGTCGTCACGAGGATCGATGTCGTCGGCGATCGCTCCTTGATCGTCTGCACGAGATCGAGACCGTCTCCGTCCGGCAAGCGGATGTCGACGATGGCACCGACGGGCGAGCTCTTGAGCAGCTCCATGCCGTCACGGATGGTCTCCGCCTCGACCACAGTCAGCGGAGAGGTCTGCTTGATCCAACGGGTCAACGAGCGACGGATCGTCGGGTCGTCTTCCACAACCAAAAGGCAGTCAGCGTTCCCCATTGCGCAGACTATCGCTCGATCCTCCTCCCGGAGGAAGCGTCAAGTTCATATCCAATATCCTATTACGGGATGATTTTCTTGAGTTTTTTGGGGATCATTCGTGGATTTCTTGTCGTTAGAGGTAGGTATTCAGCTGTTCAGCGTGCCGGGAGCGCTCAGCGCGTTAACGAAGAATTGGCAGTGCACCCCACGCTCTTTGCAAGCACCGACGACGACTGTGCAGCGATCGCACAGCGTGAGGCGTGGCTATGCATCGCGTGCTCGCGCGACACGCAGGCGCATGTGGCGCGCGGGAGCGCGGGAGCGAGCGCTCGACGCCCGCGTCGAGGCGCGACGCGACGCGGCCGATCGACGCGCCGATCGACACGCCGATCCGCGGCCAGCCCACGGGTGTAAGTTCTTCGCGATGCAACCCGACCGGTTCGCTCGACTGGCCGCGCTCCGCGGCGACGTCGTGACCGGGATCCCCACGTCGGCATGGGCGAACAACCTCGACGACATCGATCGCGAGGTGCTGCTCCGCGCCGTCATCGAGGTGATCCGCACGCTGATCCTGCCGGAGTGGGAGAGCAAACGCCCCGGCGATCGGCGGCCCCACGCGGCGCTCGAGGCCACGGAGGCGTGGCTCGCCGCAAAGACCGAGGACCACGTCGCGGCCGCCAAGACCGCGGCGAAGGACTGCACCGCCGCGCGCAACGACACGTTCGGCAAGGATCACCGCATCGCCGACGCGGCGCGCGGCATGGCGTGGGCGGTCACCGCGAAGGACAGCACGCCGATCTGGGAGGCGCTGCAGAACATCGAGCAGGAGCTGCTCGCGCGCGTCACGCTCGTCGCCGAGTACCACCGGCTCCCCGAGCAGCGGCGCGCGATCCTCAAGGTGCTGCAGCGCGTGCTCGCGCCGCCCCAGGAGGAGGCGGCGCCCGCCGCGACGGGCCCGGTGCCCTACAGCGCGAGCGGCAACTTCGCCGTCGGCCAGACGCTCACGCACCCGAAGTTCGGCGACCTCGTCGTGACGGCGGCCGGCGACAAGTGGATCGATGTCCGGCTCCCGGACGGCAGCACGAAGCGGCTCGCGCAGAAGCCGAAGTGAGCCAGGCCGAGCCAGGCCGAGCCAGGCCCAGGCGAGGCCAGGCGAGCCGGGCTAGGCCGCGGGCGACGGCGCGCCGGTGCCGCGCGGCTGCACCTCGACGTGCAGCTCGATCGTGACGGCGCCGTCGGCCGCGCGCGTCCAGTGCAGCGCCGTCAGCACGAGCTCGTCGAGGTCGTGGCCCCAGATGCCGTAGACCCCGTCGGTGCGGTTGCGCTCCGGGCGCCCCTGCAGCTCCTCGCGCTCCTCGCGCGGCACCGGCTTGATCGCGGCGGTGGCCTCCTCGGCCTCGTAGACGTTCGCGTACTCCTCGCAGATCGCGCGCAGGAGCTCGCCGCGCGTGAAGCCGTGCGCGAGCGCCGCCTGGATCGGCACCGTCGCGGGCACGGTCAGCGGGTACACGATGAGCAGGCGCGCGCGCTCGAACGGGATCACGATCTCGTCGGGCCGCGCGAGCGCCGCGAGCGCGCGCTCGGGGTCGCCGAGCCGGACCCCGCCGGGGAACGCGATCCGCTGCGCCATCATCGCGACCTGCGGCGGCGTCACCGGGATCCGCGAGACCCACCACCACGCGAGCCCGACCGCGACCGCGATGAACGCCAGGAAGAAGGTCATCGGGAGGATCATCGCCCGCTCACCCTACCACCGCCGCGCGGCGGGCCCAAACTCGCCCCCTCGGGGACGCGGGGCTCAGCGCAGGCCGAGCACGCCACGGGCCGCGGCGCCAAGCCCGCCGCCCCCGCCGAGCGTGCCCGCGTGCTCGACGTCGACGTCCAGCTGCCCGACGGGCGTCGAGAAGTGCAGCCGCGCCCGCACGGTGTAGCCGCGCGCGCCGCCGGAGAGCGCCGCGGCGACCGCGAGCGCGTCGCTCGCGGCGACGGTCAGGGACGTCGCCACGGGCGCCACGCCGCGCGCCGGGATCGTCTGCGAGAGCTGCACGGTGCCGGTCACCGCGCGCGCCCCGCCGATGGAGAGCTCCCAGTCGACGCCCGCGAGCGGGACGCCGAAGCCGTTGGGGTTCGTGACGTCGAGCTGGAGCTGGCCCGACACGCCGCCGAGCCCGGCCGCCGAGATCGAGACGTCGCGCACGCTCGCCTTCGGCTTCTCGATCGAGTGCATGAACAGGGAGCAGCCGGCGAGGCTGCCGAGGAGGAGCGCGCAGGCCGCGAGGACAGGTACCCACCGCAAGAGACGCATGCCCAGGTCCAGTCAGCACGCCGCGTGCCGAGCGCTAACTCCGCCGAACCCGCCGGGAGAGGGCCGCGCGCTGCCGTGAACGCAGCTTGACGCGTGTGACCGCCGGTGGCGCTATTGCGTGACGCTCGCCCCGCGCGTCGCGACGACCGACGCGAGCTGGGCGCGCATCTCGGCGACGAGCTCGGGATCGGCGACGCTCGGGTGGCCGGCGCGGAACGGCGGATCGGGGTCGTACTCGAGGCCGAGCTGGATCAGCTGCGCGCTCCGCTCCCCGGCCAGCTCGGCGACGAGGCGCAGGCCGAAGTCGAGCCCGGCGGTGACCCCGCCCGCGGTGATGCGGTTCCGGTCGACCACGACCCGGCCGGGCGTGGGCCGGGCGCCGAACATCGGCAAGAGCTCGACGAACGCCCAGTGCGTGGTGGCCGCGTAGCCGTCGAGCAGGCCGGCGGCGCCGAGCAGGAGCGCGCCGGTGCACACGGACGTGACGTAGCGCGCCGCGCGGCCGTGCTCGCGCAGAAAGCCCAGCACGGCGGCGTCCGTCATGAGCGGGAGCTGGCCGGCGCCGCCGGGGGCGAACACGACGTCGAGCGGCGGGCAGCCCTCGAGCGTCGCCGACGGCAGGAGCCCGAGCCCCGAGTCGGCGCGCACCGGCTGGAGGTCCTTCCAGACCAGGTGGACCTCGGCCCCGGGGATCCGGTGCATCAGCTCGAACGGCGCCGTCAGGTCGAGCTGCGTCAGGCCGGGGTACAGGAGCATGCCGATATGGATCGCCATGGCTTGGGTTGTGCCACGAAGCGAGCCGCGGCGGCGCGCGGCCGCGCTTCGGACGAGGACCTCGTCGCAGAAGTTTTGGCAGAACCTCTGCGACAGGGGGCTAGCCCGGATTATTCACGGGTGGCATGGCCTCGTCGAGAGCAGGCCGACAGGGTGTCGGCGCCGCCTGGTAGGCCTGCTAGGGTTCGGCCGCATGGCAGGCGCGCGCGCGCGACAGCAACGGCTTGAGCGGACGGCACCGCGACGACGCGGCAAGCGCGAGCGGTCACGGCGCCGAGCTGCGCCGATGGTCGTGCGGTTCGGCGCGGGCCTGCCGAAGATGTCGGTGACGCTCGCGGCATTTGC
>DATMCI010000363.1:0-4245 GCA_035558535.1 Kofleriaceae bacterium | reverse complement strand
ACCAGCACGCCGCGCGGATGCGCGGTGAACTGCGCGTCGGTCTTCGGACATACGCGCCGCGCCTCCTCGGGCGTGATCCCTTCGACCACGCCGATCGAGATCACCGGAGACGGCGGCGACGGCTCGTACCCCGGCGCGATGATGCCGTGCTCCTTGAGGAATTCAGATGGATATACGCGCAGGCGTCTCGTCCGGGCACCGGTGAGCTGCTTGACCATCGGCGCCTCGTCATCGAAGTCGAGCAAGTAGACGGGGCCGCGCCTCGCGAGCTCGGCCGCGAGATCGTCTCCGTAACCCGTGTGTCCCCCGAAGACGAGCAGGGCGGCGAACCCGTCCTCGCCGGTGACGACGCGCTGACCGTTCCCGTGGAGCCATTCCGGCAGGCGCCTGCCGATCTCCTCGAGCACCGGCACCGCGATCTTGCCGGCGATCGCCCACTGCGTGTCTCCCGGCCATATCTTCTCGCTACTGGAGCTGCTCGAGGAGATCGCGTCGGGCATACCGGCCTTCTCCGCGAGCTGCTCGAGCGCCGCGATGACGACCTGGCCCTTCGCACGCACCGCCGGGTCCCGCAGATCCGCGATCACCGCCTTCGCGTCGCCGATGGCGCGCGCGCCGCGCACATGCTGGATCGCCCTGGGGATCGCGCCGGGATCGAGGAGCGCGAGCTTCGGCCCGACGCCGGTATCCGCCTGCTGGAGCGCGTGGCGGAGCCCGTCGGCGAGCCCGGTCGCCACGTCGAGGGAGTCGAGCAGCGCCCGGCGCGCCGCCGCGGGCGCGCGCTCGCTCGCGGCCTTGGTCTTCGCGACGACGCCCTCCGCCCGGCGCGCGAGCGCCGCTGCCGTGTCGTGGGTCAGCTCGAGGGCGCGCGCGGCGGTCCTGGCCCGCGTGGCGGCGACGCCCGGCGTCGCGGCGCCCGCCGTCGCGACCACGATCGCCAGATCGAGCGCGAGCTCCGCGCCCAGATCCATCAGCAAGGACAAATCGCCGTTCTCGGCGTGCTCGATCGCCTTGCTCCATCGATCGATGACACCGTCAACGAGCGCGGTGAAGATCTCGCCCGTGGACTTCCCTGCCTGGTAGGCCTTGCCGATGCTGCTCGCGGCCGCCCAGTCGAGGTTGGCGCCGAGCGCGCCTGCGATCGCGTCGAGCCCCCACAGGCCGAGATCGCGCGCCATGAACGCGATCTCCTTCACGGCGACGCCGAGGCCAACCACCGCCTTGCCGATCGCCTGCACGCCGCCCTGCACGTGGTCCCAGAGCGCCTTGTCCGCGGGCCTCGCCTGCTTGGCGGCTCGCAGCAGCTCGGCGAGGTGCCGCAGCAGCTCGGCGAGCTGCATCAGCAGCGCGGTGCCTTCGTAGCCCGTCGTGGCGTGCGAGATCATGGTCTTGATCCGCGCGATCGTGTGACGTGCCGTCGAGAGCGCGTCGGGCGGCGGGCTGCCGCAGCTGAGCTTCACCTTGATGTGCTCGCGCAGCCCGAGCGCCGCTGCCGGCGCGTCTCGCATGACGCTCTCGATCCAGAGCATGTTCTCGTCGTATCGCGGCACGGTGTGCGCGACGAAGTGGCGCGCCTCGCGGAGGCACTGCTCCGGCGGCGTGGCGAAGCCGAGCATCGGCTCACCGGCCAGCATCACCGCCAGCGACGGCGCCCGGCCGTGCGGGTGCGGGTGCGTCCGCAGGAGGTGCAGCCCCCGATCGTCGGCGACGACGATCGAGCCATCGTGCGTGACCCGCTTCGCGGGTGCGTGCAGCGCGGCATACACGTCGTTCGGCAGCCGGTCCGCGTAGAACCAGGATCGCGCCCGGCTCTCGACGAGGATCGCCGCGCCGCGCGCGAGCTGGACGTGGATCGTGCGCCGGACCTCCATCACCGCGTCGGTCCCGAGCTCGTGTGACGCAAACTCGGCGAGCGTCCAGCGGGTCCGGAGCTCGAGCGAGTCCTGCGTGCCGCTATCGACGAACGCCTCGGTCGTGGGGTTCTGGAAGATCTTGCCGGCCTTCCCGGCACCGACCCAGTCACCGAGCCCATGGGCCCTGGGGGCCGGCGCGTTCGCCTGCTTCGGTGGGGAAGGGGGCGCGGCGCTCCTCGCGCGTCGGCCCGTCGAGCTCGTCGTCGCGCCCGAAGCGCTTCGGCTCATACCCAGACGCTTGTCACGGTCGAACCCCATCTGGACGCACTCCTCGAACCGGAACATTGATATGGCGAATGCGTCAGACACAACGGACCCCGTCGTCTGAATAGGAGTCCTTACCAACTCTTAATGGAGCGCCCGCATCCTGCGATCATGATGCGTACTTGATATTCATGATTTATCTCTGGCGTCCTCGACTCGCCTCGTACTCGTCTCGACGGCGTCGACGCGCCCTCCTGGAGCACGTACCCCACGTCGCCCCTAGCCGCCGGTCACGGCAGCAGCTCGCGCGGGATCTCCAGCACCCGGAGGATCCCGTCGACGGTGGTCTCGCCGAAGATCGAGTCGAGCGGCGGGTAGTTCGGGCTCGGCGCGCCAACCGCGAAGCATGCCTCCTGTCCGTCCGGTTCGGTGACGACGCAAAAGAACCGCCGATTCTCGGGGTTGAAGAAGATGGTGAACACACGGAGCTTGCGCCGGAGCGCCACCTCGAACGCGACGCTGCCGGCCGCGCCTCCGCTCGCCAGCACGCCGCGCGGATGCGCGGTGAACTGCGCGTCGGTCTTCGGACATACGCGCCGCGCCTCCTCGGGCGTGATCCCTTCGACCACGCCGATCGAGATCACCGGAGACGGCGGCGACGGCTCGTATCCCGGCGCGACGATGCCGTGCTTCTTCAGGAAGTCAGGTGGATAGCCGCGCAGGTGCCTCGTCCGAGCGCCGGTGAACTGCTTGATCATCAGCGCCTCGTCATCGAAGTCGAGCAAGTAGACCGGGCCGCGTCTCGCGAGCTCGGCCGCGAAATCGTCTCCGTAACCGGTGTGTCCCCCGAAGACGAGCAGGGCGGCGAACCCGTCCTTGCCGGTGACGACTCGATGGCCATCCCCGTGGAGCCATTCCGGCAGGCGCCTGCCGATCTCCTCGAGCACCGGCACCGCGATCTTGCCGGCGATCGCCCACTGCGTGTCTCCCGGCCATATCTTCCTGTTACTCATCGGTGTGCTCCGCGAGATCGTCCGCTGTGACGAGCGCCAGGCCGGCGGCCCCCATCCCGAGCCCCTTGCGCAGCCTCGCCGACGCGTCCCGGAGCTTGCCCTCGGGGAACGTGATCACCTTGACCTCTTCGAGGCCGTGCCGATCGAGCAGCTTCCGAAGCCGGCTCATCTCGGCCCCGATCGCGTCCGACACAGCAAGGTACACGGCCTCGCCGGTCTGCTTCGCAGCCTGGAGCTGCTCGATCATGCGCTCCGTCATGCCCTGGAGCTGGTGCTTGCCGAAATTGGCATCGAGCTCCCGCTTCCAGCTCTTCTCGCTCCATGCTTTCACCTCGAGCTTGGCTCTTCGACCCGCCGCGTTCTCGAGCTGGGTCACGGCAGCAGCTCGCGCGGGATCTCCAGCACGCGGAGGATCCCGTCGACGGTGGTCTCGCCGAAGATCGAGTCGAGCGGCACGTAGTTCGGGCTCGGCTCGCCGATCGCGAAGCACGCGTCCTGCCCGTCCGGATCGTTGATGACGCAGGCGAAATCTTGATCTTCGGGGTTGAAGTAGATGGCGAACGACCGGAGCTTGCGCTGGAGCGTCAGGTCGAACGCGACGCTGCTGGCCGCGTCGCCGATCACCAGCACGCCGCGCGGATGCGCGGCGAACTGGGCATCGGTCCTCGAACATGCGCGCCGCGCCTCCTCGGGCGCGATCCCCTCGACCACGCCGATCGTGATCACCGGGGTTGGCCGCGATGGCTCGTATCCCGGTGCGATGATGCCGTGCTCCTCGAGGAAGTCAGGTGGATAGCCGCGCAGGTGCCTCGTCCTGGTACCGGTGAACTGCTTGATCAACGGCGCCTCGTCATCGAAGTCGAGCAAGTAGACCGGGCCGCGCCTCGCGAGCTCGGCCGCGAAATCGTCTCCGTAACCGGTGTGCCCCCCGAAGACGAGCAGGGCGGCGAACCCGTCCTTGCCGGTGACGACGTGCTGGCCGTCCCCATGGAGCCATTCCGGCAGGCGCCTGCCGATCTCCTCGAGCACCGGCGCCGCGAGCTTGCCGGCGATCGCCCACTGCGTGTCTCCCGGCCATATCTTCCTGTTACTCATCGGTGTGCTCCGCGAGGTCG
>DATMCI010000362.1:0-49955 GCA_035558535.1 Kofleriaceae bacterium | reverse complement strand
GGAACCGACCAGGTTGCCACGGCAAGAACGACGAGCGCGATCCGCATGCACAGACGGTAACGCAAACCGCGGGCGGGGGCGGATCCGGGCGGATCCGGACCGAGGTTGCTCGGCCAAAAACACAACTGGCGCTGCAACGCGAATTGCTCACTCGGGTGGATCCGGACCGAGGTTGCTCGGCCAAAAACACAATTGGAGTACGGCCGGACAATGTCCGCCTGGCGGACAAGCCGGACAAGCTCAATCCGGAAGGCGGCTGCTGTTATGGCGCGCGAACCAACCCCGGTCCGGATCCACCCCCGGTCCGGATCCGCCGCGACGGTCCGGCTCCGCCCGTCGTTGGTACTATCTCCGCCATGCGTGAGCCCGCCGTCGTTCCCTCCGCGCCCCTGCACCGCGCGCCCCGCCTCGCGCGGACCGTGCCCCGCGCGCTCCTGCTGGTTGCCGCCATCGTCGCGTGCGGTGACGGCGACGACGGCGGCGATGGCTCGCCCCCGCCAGACCCAGCGCCGTCTTGCGCCGCCGTCGCCGGCTCGCCCGGTGAGGTCATCCGCACCACCAGCGGCGCGCTCCGCGGCGCGCGCGACGGCGAGAGCTGGACGTACAAGCGCGTGCCGTTCGCGGCGCCGCCCGTCGGCGAGCGCCGCTTCCGCCCGCCCGCGCCGCCCGCGTGCCCCGCCGAGGAGCTCGATGCCACGCGGCTCGGCCCGGTCTGCCCGCAGCTCGACGGCACCGGGGCCTTCGTCGGCGACGAGGACTGCCTCCACCTCAACATCTGGGCGCCCGCCGCCGCGGCCGCCCCGCGGCCCGTGATGGTCTGGATCCACCCCGGCGGTAACTCCGTCGGCTCGGCGGTGGCACCACTCCACGACGGGCAAAAGCTCGCGGTGGCGGGCGACGTCGTCGTGGTGACCGCCAACTTCCGCATCGGCCAGCTCGGCTTCCTCGGCCACAAGAGCTTCGGCGTCGACGCCGGGCAGGGCGCGTTCGGCCTCCTCGATCTGATCGCGGCGCTCGCGTGGGTGCAGGACAACATCGCCGCCGTCGGCGGCGATCCGTCGAACGTGACGATCTTCGGCGAGTCGGCCGGCGCGCGCAACGTCTGCTCGCTCCTCGCCGCGCCCGGCGCCGCTGGCATGTTCCACCGCGCGCTCATGGAGAGCGGCGCGTGCAAGCTCCTCCCCACGCAGCAGGCCACCGAGCAGAAGGCCGCCGAGGTCGCCACCGCCGCGGGCTGCGGCTCGGCCGCCGACGTCGCCGCGTGCCTGCGCGCGCTCCCCGTCGAGACGGTGATCCGCGCCTTGCCGGTCGTCCCCAGCCCGCTCGTCACGTCGCCGTACCATCCGATGGTCGGCGGCGCGGCGCTGCCCGATCAGCCCGAGGCCATGATCCGCGCCGGCAAGCACCACCGCGTGCCGCTGCTCATCGGCGCCAACGCCGACGAGACCGGCGGCGTCGCGCCCGCGATCACGACCGACACCGAGTACCAGGCGGCCGCCCGCGCGCTGCTCCCCGCGAGCGTCGCCGACCTCGCGCTCGCCCAGTACCCGTCGTCCGGCTACCCGACCCCGCGCGCGGCGTTCGTGCGGCTTACGTCCGATTCCCGCTTCGTGTGCCCGTCGCGCGAGATCGCCAAGATCGTCGCCGCCAGCCAGATCGAGCCCGTCTATCGCTACTTCTTCCAGTACCAGCCCTCGCCGCGCGGCGCGGTGCACGGCGCCGACGTCCCCTACGTCTTCGGCACGTTCGGGGCGGTGATCGCCAACGGCCAGCCATACCAGCCGACCGCGACCGATCTCGCGCTGTCCGCCGCGATCCAGGGCTACTGGACGCGCTTCGCTCGCACCGGCGACCCCGGCGGCACGCCGGCCTGGCCGCCCTACGGCTCGACCGACCCCGCCCTCGTCCTCGACGCCACGATCTCGGCCGCCGCGGCGATCCGCGAGACCGACTGCGACTTCTGGGCGCCGTACTACAACGCGCCCTGATCCCGGCGCTGCTCCCAGAGCCGGGTGGATCCGGACCCGATCTGCCCCGTCAACGCGCCAGCAAGACGACGCCCCCGCAGACGACCACGAACCCGGACCACTGGAGCCGGCTCAGGCGCTCGCGCAAGAACGCGAAGCCGAGCAGGCCCGTCACGGCGCCGTAGAGCGAGCCCAGCACGCCGACCACCGAGACCTGCTCGACGCCGAGGCCGACGGTGAGCGCGGCGTACGCGCAGGCGTCGAGCAGCCCCATCATCAGCACCAGGCGCGCGGCCCTCCCCGAGGGCGGGCGGATCGAGCGGCGCCCGAGCAGCGCGGCGGCCAAAAGCACGCTGAAGGTCGCCACCCGCATCACCCAGACCGTGGGCACACTGCCGATCTCCGGGATCAATCGGAACCCGACGACCCAGATCGTCAGTCCCTGGGTCAGCGTGGTGCAGAGCGCCCAGGCGACGCCGCGGCCGAGCCTCCGGGGAGCGCTCAGGGCCGCCGCGTCGCGGCTCTCCCCCTCGTCGTGGGAGGACGGCCCGATGGCCACGAGCGCGACGCCCGCCATCGTCCCGAGGATGCCGAGCGCCCGCGACGCCGTGAGCTGCTCGCCACTCAGCGCCGCGAGCACGACCGCGATGGCCGGGTAGGTCGCGCAGATGGGCGCCACCACGGCGAGGAGACCGACCTCGAAGGCCCGGTAGGCCGCGACCGTCGTGATGGCGTTGAGCACCCCGATGGCGGACGCCCAGGCGATCGTGGCGGCGCTCCCGCGGGTCGTCAGGGCGCCGAGGTCCCCGGACAGGAGCACCCACAGGCTGAGGCTCACCAGGCCGACGAGCTGCATGTAAAACGCGGTCCGGAACGCGCCGAGCGCGTTCGTCGCCCCTCGCGCGAGGAAATCGGCGCCCCCCCAGCCGAGGGCGGCGATCAGCCCGAAGAGGATCCCGAGGGTCATCGCGCGACCTCCCGGGCGGCCGTCGCGCGCTCGACGACGGTGCGCGCGCTCGGGCCGAGCATCCTCGCGAGCGACCGCCGGCTCACCGGCTCTGGATCCTCCGTCCACCCGAGCGCCGCGCCGACACGCGCCGCGCGGCGGGCGAGATCAGCCCCGGCGGCGCGCTCGACGGAGGCCGCGTCGAGCAGCGCAGCCAGCGTGATCCGCCGGACCGGCTCGCTCGCGTCCAGCGCGTCGATCCACTCTTCGGTCCACCCTTCGCTCCGCTCTTCGCTCCACCCTTCGATCGCGGCGCGCTCGCCCTCGGGCGGCGCGCCCGCGGCCTCGCCGCCGTCGAGCTGCGCCAGAGACCACTGGAGCACCCGGAGAATCCCCTCGCGCTTCGACCGCGGCTGCCGGGCGAGGGAGTCGTCGGGCACCGCGGCGCAGGCCTCGAGGAGGCGCGCGCCCGCCGCGCCGCGCCGCGCCGGAGCCACTTCCAGCAGATCTTCGCGCAGCCGCGCGACCCCGGCCGAGGCGAGCGCGCCGTGATACGCGCGCGCGGCGTCCATGGCCGAGAACGCGTCGGCGTACCGGAAGAACGCGTCGACGTCGCCGATCGCGCGCGCGATCTCCTCCGCCCTCGCCGCGCTCCCTGGGCGGGGGCGGGACAGCGCGTCGATCGCCTCCCGGATCAAGCGAGGCGGCGCGGCGCACACGCCCCGCGGGCCGATGAACGCACCGCTCGCCTCGGCGGCGTCGAGCACCAGCGTCGCGTCCGCCGGCTCGAGCATGCGCCACGGAGACGCGCCCGATCCGATCCACTGCTCCGCGAGGCCGTCGATGACGGTCACCACGTCGAACAGGATCTTGCTCGTCGCGCCGAGAGGCGGCGGCAGCTCACCGTCCGAGAGCGGCGCGTCCGCCCGGTAGAAGACGTAGCCCGGGAGCGCGACGCCGGCGACGCTGGCGCGCCGGAGATCCCAGAGG
This sequence comes from Kofleriaceae bacterium, assembly GCA_035558535.1. Classification (GTDB taxonomy): domain Bacteria; phylum Myxococcota_A; class Polyangia; order Haliangiales; family Haliangiaceae; genus JABFXX01. The sequence continues at coordinate 46,052 of DATMCI010000362.1, read as the reverse complement.
CAGAGCGCCTCGCCGCCCGACGCGGCCGCGAAGCGACCCCGGAGCAGCGTGAGCGCGCCGAGGATCGGATCCCAGAGCGCCGAGGTCTGTCGCAGGGCGGAGAAGTTCATCGGGCGGCCCAGCCGGCTGCCGGGGTAGGGGCACCGCCGCTGCTCGACGAGCTGCGCGAACGCCGCGTCCGGGAGGAAGCCTTCGGCGCACGCTGGGCGACCGTCCCGATCGCGGAGGGAGACCAGATCGGCGCAGAGCTCGTCGCGGCTCCTGAACAGGCGGGATCGATCACGCGCCATCGTTTATTTCTGCGCTCGGCGCGTCCGGCGCGCGGACGGTACGTAACCGGAGGGGGCACCTCGGGAGGGAGGGCTCGTGGTTGGTGTCGCGTAGCCAGTACTGGCGCCAGTCCCGGTAACGAGGTGTCCCCACGTCCAGGAGATCGGGAGACAGCGCCATTCCATCGTATCGGACGACCGCGCCGCGGATCCGCTCACGGATGCTGATCCCCTCGGGGGTGAACCCGTCCACCGGGTCCAAGGTGGCCTGGGTCTGCACGAGCACCATGAGGCAATCGAACCAGCGGCTCTCGCGGAGCCGATAGGAGGGCGCCTTGCCGACGAAGAAGAGCGGCGCTCCCCCGAAGCAGAGCTGCCACTCTGGATCTTCTGGATCGGTGGGCGAGGCGCTCGGCCACGGGGCGGTATCGGCGTCGTGGAGGTGCTGGAGCAGCGACCAGAACGCGGACTCGTACTGCGCCGGCGCCACGATCTCCTCCGGCGTCTCGACGAAGACGAGCAACGCCGGTAACGCTCGCGTCGAGGGGGGCTCGCGGAGGTAGGCGCGCACGGCGTCTACGAACGCGTCAGGGTGAGCCAGCTCTTCGCGGCGCAGGTAACTATAGCGGAGCGCGCCTTTGGCCCTGGCGATCGCCGCGAAGTGGCAAGGGAACGGGGGGCGCTCCGGTTCCGCGTGGCGCGGGGGCCGCGGTGCGGCGATCCGCGCGTGCAGCGCCTCGATGCGCGCCGCGAGCCACGCCGGCGCGGAGTCCTCTCCCTGGAGCGCGACGGGGCGTCCGTCGCTATAACCAAAGTATCTCAATGTCATGACTCCTCGTCTCGACATCCGTCGCGCGGGGCGATGACGTAGACGCAGCCCTCGGGCCCTGCCTTGGACGAGTGGGCCACGCCGCTCGAGAGCAGGAGGCGGTGGCCTGAAGTGCATGTGCGGCGCTCGCCTCCGTAATGGAAGGTGATCGAGCCGCGGACGACGAGGAGCGTCTCGCTCGTGGGGTGCGTGTGCAGCGGGTGCTCCCACCCCGGCGTGTCGCGCTGCACCTCGATCGAGCCGAACTCCGGCAGCAGCTCGAGCACGGCGTCCTCGATGGTGACCGGGGCGCCCGCGATGACGCGGGACTGTGCATCAACGCTCATGGCATTGTCTCCAGGGGTGAAGATCGCCTGAGGAATCAGGCGGCAATCGATGCCTGCCCAAATGCCAAATGGGATGACATGTGAAGAAACTGCACGCCGATGCGAGCAGACTGCCGATCGCAAGCGCGAGCTCACGTATTCATACCGGATGTGCAGTGGGCTGTGTATGTGCAGAAATAACCTGAACGAGTTATCTCTCAAGTTCCTGAAAGGACGGTGATTTGAAGGCCAGGTTGTTTTTGCACTGAGGTCAGGGATTGTGCAGAAACAATCCGATCATCGAACAGAAATGGCGCTTAGGCGCGCTTCAGCGTGGATCGCTCCGGAGATCCAGACGTGATCCGTGGTGATGACGACCGAACACGAGATCCGAAGAAAGTACGAGGCGCTGTCCCCTCTCATGAATGAACGTATGCGCCGGTGCTGGGCTGGAGTCGAGGCGGAGGCGCTGGGGAGAGGCGGCGTCGCGATCGTGGAGCGTGCGACCGGGATGTCGCGCACGACCATTCGAGCGGGACGCGAGGAGCTCCGGACTGGCGTGCAGAACATCGAGGTCGTGCAAGTGCGACGCGCCGGAGGTGGCCGTCCGCGCCTCGAGGAACGACACCCCGACTTGGTGACAGAGCTGGAATCTCTGATAGATCCGGTGACGCGCGGTGATTCCGAGTCGCCGTTGCGGTGGACATCGAAGAGCGTGCGCAAGCTCGCTGCCGAGTTGACCGAGCGGGGCAAGCCGATCAGCCCGCAGAAGGTCGGGCAGCTCTTGTCTTCGCTGGGCTACCGCCTCACCGCCATGCAGAAGGCGCCCGAAGGCACAGCCCCTCCCGACCGAACCCAGCAGTTCCGGTTCATCAACGATCGCGCCAGGGCGTACCAGGTGAGAAACGCGCCGGTGATCTCGGTCGACATGAAGAAGACAGTGTTCGTCGCGGCCTACGGCCTTGAGCGCGACGAACGTCAGGGCAACGTCAACGTCAACGTCGATCACCACACGCCCGAGCTCGCGGTCGCGTCGATCTCGCACTGGTGGTCGCAGATGGGGCGCAAGGTCTACGAGGAGGCGACCGAGCTACTGATCACCGCGGATGCGGGCTGCAGCCACGGTCGCCGATCTTGGCTGTTCAAGACCGAGCTGCAGAGGCTCGCCGACCGTACCGGCTTGACGGTCGCCGTCTCGCTGTTCCCGCCGGGCACCTCGAAGTGGAACCGGGCCGAGCACCGGATGTCCTGCCACATCACCGAGCACTGGCACGACCATCAGGTGGTCGATCACGAGATCGTTGTGCAGCTGATCGGCGCGACACGCGCGATTACAACCCCTCGTGTCAGAGCGGACCTCGATCGCCGCATGGATCCGATCGGCATCAGGGGCAGCGTGAACGACGTCGAGCTGGACGTCGAGCTGGAGGAAATGAACCTGACCGCGGAGGGCTTCCACGGTGACTGGAACTACACGATTGCGCCTCGAGAGACTGAAAGTTTGAGCAAGTAGCTCCCGTTTTTCCGGCTCGTCGAGCTATTCTCCCGTCGTGACATCGACTCGGAGTGGGCAGCTCCTGTCCCCCATCGTCCCCGACAAGATCTGGGTCAGCGAGCGTCCGGTGTGGTTCAGTGGAGTTCGACTCCGCTCGCGGACCACGGTTCTTCGCCTCGAGAGCGGCGGGCTGCTCCTGCACAGCCCGCCTTCGCCCTCGCCGGAGTTGGTCGAAGCCATCGATGGGCTCGGGGAGGTGCGCTGGATCGTCGCGCCCAACTGCTTTCACCACCTGGGCGTCGCCGCCACCGCCGCGCACTACAAGCGCGCCAAGGTCGTTGGATCGCGCTCGGTTGTTGCGCACAACAAGAAGGTCGAGCTCCACATGGAGATCGGTGACGACGCCTTCGGGGAGGCCATCCCGGAGATCGAGCGAGTGCACCTCACCGGGTGCCCATTCCTCGACGAAACCGTCCTCTTCCATCGTCCGACCGGCTCCCTGATCGGCGCCGACCTTCTGATCAGCGCGGGCCCCCAGGATCACTGGACGTGGCGTTGGGCGGCTCGAGTCACGCGCTGCTACGAACGCGTCCAGGCGCCGCCGGATGTTCGCAAGGCCACCCCCCGGAGTGAGGCGGTGGCGCGAGCGATCGAATCGATGGCGAAGCTCCCCATCGAGCGGATCCTCGTGGCTCACTGCGACCCGATCGTCAACGATCCAGCTGGCGTGCTCGAGGCGGCCTGGCGCTTCGCACGGCCGGATTGACGGCCGGGCTGTTCAGCGCGCGCGGGAGGCGACCAGCCGCTCGAGGTGCGTCGCCGCCGCCGCGGAGAGCCCGAGCCGCGGCAGCTCGTCCTGCAGCTGCGCGGGCGTGCCGCGGCCGGCGACGTACCCGTTGAGCCGCGCCGCCACCGTCGACTCGATCAGCTCGCGCGGCGTGTAGCCGGCGAGCTCCGCGAGCAGCGTGCGGTCATGCCGCAGGTAGTACTTCTGGTGGTAGTCCTCGGCCAGGTAGAACCGCGCGCCCGTGATGATCGGCGCGCTGAGCCCGAGCCGCCGCGCCACCGCCTCCTGGCCGGCGTCCATGCAGAACACGGCCTCCATGTACTGCCGACTCCCGCTCCGGCCGCCCCGGCGGTTCGCCCAGATCTCCCGCAGGAGCTCCTCGTAGGAGAGCTTCGCTGGATCGAAGTCGACCTGGAACACCTCGGTGTGATCTGCGAGGTTGCGATACGTCGGATCGACGGTGCTGCCGCCTGCATAGCCGACGCGCGTGCGGACGATCGCGGCGTGACACCCGAACCGGGCGTCGGGGCCCCAGAATCAACCCAGCCCGAAGGTCGCGGTCTGGGTCACCGGTGACGCACGATCCCAAGGACGCAGCATGCTCCATGATACGCCGCCATCGGCGCGAAGGTTACGGCCCGCGAGCACGCGAGCAACCCGGGGCCGCCCCCTACGGCAGGAGCTCGACGTACCCGTCCGTCCCATGCACGCGGATCCGCTGCCCATCCCGGATCAGCCTGGTCGCATGCTCCACCCCCACGACGGCCGGCAAGCCGTACTCCCGTGCGATCACCGCGCCATGGGTCATCAGGCCCCCGACCTCCGTCACCAGGCCCTTGATCGCGACGAACAGAGGCGTCCAGCTCGGGTCCGTGTAGGCGGTGACCAAGATGTCGCCCGCTTCGAGATCGGCCTTCGCCATGTCCAGGATGACGCGGGCCCGCCCCTCGATGGTCCCGGCGGAGACCGGTAATCCGACCAGCGCGCCGGCCGGCACATCGGCGCGCCGGTACGACCCGGCGATGATCTCGCCATCCGACGTGATCACCCGGGGCGGCGTGAGCGCCTGATACGCCCTGTGCTCGTCCTTGCGCTGGCGGATGAGCTGGTCATCCACCTGGTTCGTGCGCACTACCTCGTGCAGCTCCTGGAACGTGAGATAGAAGATATCTTCTTTCTCACGAAGCACGTGAGTCTGCACGAGGCGCTCGGCTTCTCGCAACAATGCCTGCTTGTAAACGAAGTAGCGGCTGACCATGCCGTACTTCGGATATTCCCGATACCCGATGAAGGTCCGGACCCGATCGATCCTCCGCTTGGTCTCTTCGGCCTTCTGCTCCCCGTCCGGCAAGGCCCGCAAGCGCTCCAGCAGCTCCTGTTCCTTCTGCTGGGCCTCCTGCCGCCCTTGCTCGAAGCGCCGCTCGCCAGCGCCCGGCTCGAAGTTCTTGATGTTGCCGAGAATCATGGGCACGAGCGTGGTGGGGTGTTCGCTCCAGCGCGGTCTCGTGATGTCGATCTCGCCGACGCAGCGCATACCGTACTTGTCGAGGAAGGCCCGGATGGCGTCTCGCGCTTCCCGCCCGCCCGCGCGCCTGGCCAACTCGTCGAGGAAGCCCGCGCCGTCGCCGTCGCCGTCGCTCTCGTTCCGGGCGTGCTGCAGAAAAGCCACCACATCCGGATACGGGCGAATCACGTCCGCGACGTCCATGAGCGCCAGTCCCATCTCCGATGTGACGTTATGCGGGACAGACTGCGTGAGCGTGTCGGCCGCGTTCTTCTCGCCCAGCCACGCCTGCAGTTGCTCGTTGAGCCACCAGGTGGCCTCGATCGCCGTCATGAACACCTGATGGCTCTGCGGATCGAACAAGATCCGCTTCAGCTCCGGGAGGTCCGCCAGGATGAAGTCGAACAACGCCGATCCGGACTTCGTCTGGATATCGCGCTTCAAAGCCGCGAGGGAGGCCTGGCTGCGCCCGATCAGCTCGGTCACGATGGCCGGATCGGTCTGGATCGGGGCTGGCGCGCCGCCCATCGGCGCGCCGCCCGCCGGGGCCCCGCCGGGCCCTGCGTCCGGCAGCGACCGGATGAAGTCGCCGCGTTCGAGGATGGTCCGCAGCGCGTCCCCGATCAGCGGATCGGATTTTCCGGCGAGCGCCATGAGGCCCGCTCGGCCCGCTGGCGAAGCCAGGTGCGCGGCGACGTCGACGAACAACCTCCCGCCGGCCTCGGCCATGGGTCGGAGGGTCGTCAGCTGCCACAGGGAGAGCCCCAGCGGCCTTATGGCATCCGTCATCATCTGCTGATGACCGACGGAGATATAGACGTGGTTCTCTCCGTCGCTGGCCGCGGGGATGGGGAACAGCGTCGTGATCGGCCGGCTCTGGACGATCTGGAAGTCATCGTCGACCAGGCACCACTCGATGTCTTGCGGGCGCCCGAAGTGCGCTTCGATGCGCCGGCCCAGCTGCGCGAGCCGCACGACCTGCGCATCTGTCAGCGCGGGCTGCTGCTGCCGCTCCGGCTCGATCGCGTGTTCCTGCGTCCCGCCTGACGGCGAGGCATCGATGGCGCGCTGCTTGGTGGCGATCGTCTTGGCGACGATCTCGCCGTCCCGCACCTTGTAGACGTCCGCGTTCACCAGGCCGGAGACCAGGGCCTCGCCGAGGCCGAAGCTGGCCTCCACGGAGGTGACCTTCCGGTTTCCGGTGACGGGGTCGGCCGTGAACAGGATGCCAGCGGCCTGTGGGAAGACCATCTGCTGCACGACCACGGCCATGTGGACCTTGCGGTGGGTAAAGCCGTTCCGCAGGCGGTACGTCACGGCCCGCTCGGTGAACAGCGAGGCCCAGCACCGGCTGACGTGCTGGAGGATCGCCTCCGGACCCACGATGTTCAGGTACGTGTCCTGCTGGCCCGCGAAGGATGCCGTCGGCAAATCCTCCGCCGTCGCGCTGGAGCGGACGGCGTAGGCGGCTCCTTCGCCGAGCTGGGCGAGCGAGCGGGTGATCGCCGCCGCCAGCTCGTCGGGGAGGGCGATCCCTTCGAGGATCTGGCGGAGCTCCCCGCTGAGCGCGCGGATCGCCTCCCGGTCGTCCGGCGAGAGGCGCGACAGCCGATCGAGCCGATCGTCGATCGACGGCGCCTCTGCCAGGATTCGCCGGAAGGCGTCCGTCGTCACGCAGAAGCCAGCCGGCACGCGGACACCTTCGATCCGCGAGAGCTCCCCCAGATGCGCGCCCTTGCCGCCGACGACCGCGACCTGCGTCTGGTCGATCTCGTGGAGCCCCAGCACGTAGCAGCTCAGCGAATGCTTTGTCATGGTCATGGCCGCTTACCCTGCGGCATGACCCGGGGCTTGCCGCAAGCCCCCATCTCTGGCATAAGACTGAAGTGGAGAGAGGCACGCGCGTGCCCCCCGCGACCGCCGGCACCCAGTACGGCGATAGCTCGGCGCAGCGCGTCTCTGTGCAGAGCGATTGGCGCACACGCATGAGCGCCCTTATCGGGATCGCGGGGACCGCGCGCTACTTCGCGCTGCCGCTGCCGCTGCCGCTGCCCGCGCCAGCCGGTGGCTGCTGCTTCCCGTACATCCGCTCCATGTCCTTCGCGTATTCGGCCATCGTATTCAGGCCGATCGCCTTCCGGCGCGCGTCGACGTTCGCTTCATCCTCGATCGGCTGCGGCTTGCCGTCCTTGAACTGCGTGCCGTAACGCTGCGGCTTGTCCTCGGCGACCGCCACGCGGTCGTAGAGATAGGCGTAGTCGCGCTCGCGCGCCTCGCCGGCCTTGTACGCCGTCTCGAGCAGCGCGAGGCACTGCTTCTGGAACGCGCGGTCCTTGTCGGCGTGCTGCACGAGCAGCCACGCGGTGTTCGCGCCGTCCTCGCCGACGAGCGACTTTCCCGGCCAGCCGTGCTTCGCGACGATCTCCTTCATCCGCGTGGTGGCCTTTGTATCGATCGCGCCCACGCGATCCTTCGCGGCCTGGTCGTTCATGTTCTTGATGAGCGCCTGGCGCGCCGCCTGATCTTCCTCGCGCAGCGCGAGCAGCTCTTTGCGCAGCGCGGGCTCCTTGAGCGACGCTTCGAACTTCGTCACGTTGGCCAGGGCCGCGGCGACAAACTTCGGCCACCGGGGGTCGCCGTGGAGCGACGCGAGGTCGGTGTCCTTCTTGAGGTGCTCGAGGTCGCGAAAGCCGTCGGCCAGCACGCGGTCGAGCATCTGGAACGCGTCGTCCTTCCTGCCATCGAGCGCGAGGCAGCACGCCGCGTTGTAGCGCGCGTCCGGCCGATCGATCTTCGCGTAGAGCTCGACGCACTTCGCCCACTGCTTCGACTCGTATGCAGCCAATGCCTCGTCCCGCGGCGAGGTCATCGCCGATGTCGCGGCCGGCGCGGGGGCGCTCCCCGCCGCCGCCGCCGCGCTCGCTGGCGCCCCCGGCGGCACCGGCGGCGCGGGCTTGTCTTCCTGCTTCTTGCTGCAGGCGACGAGCATGACGAGAACGATGGCTGCGAGCTTCACGGTCACTCTCCTCTCCGGCCGGCGCCGACCAGGCTCCGGACCATATCTCCGCGCGGGTGGCTCGGCCCGCGATGTGTCACGCTCGATGCGTGAAGCGAACGCTGCTCGTGTGCACGGTCGCCGCGGTGCTCGCCCTCGGGTGCAGTAGCCCGTCGAAGGTGGCTGCCCCCGGCGGCCCCGAGCCGACCCCGATCGCGGCGACGACGGCGGATGCCCCGACGGCGGATGCCGCGCCGCCCGCCGCGGCCGGGCGGTCGGTGACGATCGCGGGGCAGCTCGTCGAGGTCCTGCCCGCAGGCGCGTCGCCGGAGCGAGACGGCCGCTACCTCGACGAGTCGCGATCGGCGAAGTCGCCGTCCTACGCGAAGCTCCTCGCCTCCATCGAGCGCGATCGACCGCCCGGCGCGCGCGGCGCATCGACCCGGACGCTCGTGCAGGTCCGCCGGGACGGTGGCGTGACGTACGCCTACCGCCCGTGCGGCGCGCCCTCGACGACGCTCTGGATCACCGAGCGCCACCTGTGGATCTCTCACTGGGAGTCCCAGGATTACAGGCTCGATCGCGCCAGGTTCGGCCCCGACGGCTTCGAGCTCGCGATCAGCGCGGCGTCGATCAGCGAGTCGAGGCACCCCGACTGGGTGCCGGCGACACCGCACCTCGCTGGGAAGATCGTCGCTCGCGAGCCGGCCGTCTACGAGATCGATCTCTGGGGCGCGTTCTCGCTGCTGGCGGTAGAGCTCGAGGACCTCGCGCGGCTCCCGCTCGTGATCAACTACTGCGCGACCCAGAAGATGCTGGAGCTACCCTGGGGGAGCTGAGCGCGCAGGCGCCGACGCTACCTTTCACATAGCCGCGCTGCAGTTGGGCTATGAATATGAATGAGCTCTCCTGAGCCAATCGTTGCTGCGGGAAGATCAGACGAGGTGCCTGCTGCAATGACGCGTCGACCGTGATCTTGCATTGTGCCAGGCCAGGTTATCCCGAGGCGTCTGCGTCCGGCGCGGCGCCCGCGCGATCAGGTGATCAGGTAATGTTGCGCGATGGCGCTGCGCCCGATCGGCTTCTGGCGCGCCGGCCCGGAGCCGGACGAGAGCGGGCTGCCGCACCCGCGCGAGGTCATCGACGACGGCTGGTCGCCCGCCGAGCGCGCGCGCGTCGTGCGCTACCTGCGGCGGGGGCACCCGATCGCCGCGTACCTGGGCTACTCGCACTGCCGCCTCGAGTGCGGGATCCCGTGGCACTTCATGGGATCCCGCGATCTGTCCGACGGCACGTGGGTGTGGCCCGAGGGCTACGCGCACTACGTGGAGCACCACGGCGTGCGGCCGCCGCCCGAGGTCCTCGCCGACATCGCCGGCCGGCTGCCGTGGCTGCCGCCATGGTGGCGGCTCCGCGCTGCCTGGGGCCGGCTCGTGCAGCGCCGGCGCCTGGCCGCAGCCCGCCGGGCGGCGCTCGCCGAGGCCCGGCTGCCGCCGCAGACCACGCCGCTGCACGAGGCGGCGCAGGCCGGCGACGTCGCGGCCCTCGAGCGCGCGCTCGAGGCGCAGCCGGTGGACCAGCGGAACCGGATCGGCGAGACGGCGCTCCACGTCGCGGCGCGGTCCGGCGCGGCCGGCGCGGTCCGCGCGTTGCTCGCCCGCGGCGCCAGCGTCGAGGGCGGGGGCGGCGGGGGCAGCGGCGGCGCCAGCGACGCTGACGGCGCGCATGAGACGCCGCTTGCCATGGCGCGGGGCCACGCGGTCGCGGCCCTGCTCGTCGAGGCCGGCGCGCGGGTGGATCCGGAGCCGGCCGCCGCGTCCACGCCGCTGACGCACGCGTGCGGGATCGGCGATCTCGCGCAGGTGCAGCTCCTGCTCGACCGCGGCGCGCGGATCGACCGCGCCGATCGCTTCCGCACGCCGCTCGAGGCCGCCGCGAGCCGCGCCGTCGTCGAGCTCCTGCTCGAGCGCGGCGCCGATCCGCGCGCCGGGGACTTGCTCGTCGGCCCGATCCGCCGCGGCGAGGTCGATCTGGTCGCGCGGCTGATCGACCTCGGCGCCGCCGCCGACCGCGCCGGCAGCCGCCGCCAGACCCCGCTGTTCTACGCCGCGCAGGCGCCCGCGGGCGACGCGGCGGTCGGCCTCCTCCTCGAGCGCGGCGCCCGGCCGGACGCCGCCAACGACCTCGGCGACACCCCGCTCCACATGGCCTGCGGGCGCACCTCGATCCCCGCCGTCGAGCGGCTGCTCGCCGCTGGCGCGTCGGTGCGCACGCGGAGCCAGCGCGGCATGACCCCGCTGCACTGGGCGGCGCTGGCGACCGAGCGGCCGGATGACTCGGCCGCGGTGATCGAGCGGCTGCTCGCCGCGGGCGCCGGGCCGATCGACGCGCGCGATCAGTGGGGGCGGACCCCGCTCTTCATGGTGGTCGCGCGCGGCGACGCCGCCGCGGCCCGGGCGCTGCTCGCGGCCGGCGCGCGCCCCGACGTCGCCAACGAGGACGGCGTGACGCCGCGCCAGCTGGCGGCCGAGCGCGCCGACCCGGCGCTCCGCGAGCTGCTCGGCTGATCGCGGACTACACGCCATCGTGAAATCGCGGATTCCGGGCGAGGACGGGCGCACGGACCGGCCGCGGCCCAACCGGTTGGGGTGGATCGCGGATCGCAGATCGCAGATCGCGGATCGCGGAACCGGGAGCCCGGGGGGCTCGGTGGCGTACCGTTGCCGCGCGGCTCGATGGTGATGCTCCTCCTCGCCTCCGGCAACCGCGACGCAACGCGCTTCGCGGAGCCCGATCGCTTCGATGCCCCGCGCGGCAGCCAGTCAGGCCTCGCGTTCGGTCATGGGGTCCACTTCTGCCTGGGCGCGGCGCTGACGCGGCTCGAAGCGCGCTGCATGCTGGAGGAGCTCACCGCGCGCTTCGTCCGCTTCGAGAAGCTGCCCGGCGAGATCGAGTGGAACATCGCGGTTCACGCGCGCGGGCCGGTGCAGCTGCTGTTCCGGGCGATCTCGGCGACGCCCTGACGCCGGTCAACGGCACCGCCGCTCAGTGGATCCAGTCCTTGCGGACCGTGCGAGTGGCGATCAGGAACAGGACGGACGAGAGCGCGTAGAAGCCGAGGCCCGTGTAGATCGCGTAGCGCAGCGACTCGGCGCCGTAGGTGGGCCGCAGGAGATCCGAGATCGCGCCAAAGTAGTAGTAGCCGACGCCGATCCCGAAGAGGTTGTTGATCAGGAGAAACATCGACGAGGCGGTCGTCCGCATGTGGGCCGGCACGAGGTGTTGGACCGTGGCGAGGACGGGGCCGAGCCACGCGAGGTTGAGGCCCGCCGGGATCAGGAACAGGGGGAACGCCAGCCAGAGCGACGAGACGCTCACGGCGACGAAGAAGCACGGCAAGGCGATCAAGAAGGCGATGGCGGGGATCAGCGGGTAGGCGGCCTGGTTACGCGCGCCGACCCGATCCGCGACCACGCCGCCGCCGAGGATGCCCAGGGAGCCGCCGACGAAGACGATCGCGCCGTAGAACAGCGACGTCTCGACGAGCGTCAGGTGGAAGCTGCGGAGGAAGAACGACGGCAACCAGAACGCGATGCCGTAGCCGCACACCGACGAGAGCGCGGCGCCGAACGACACGAGCCAGAAGGTGCGCTTGCGCGCGACGAGCCGCCACACATCGGCGAACCGCGCCGGTGCGGCGGCCGCGGCGGGCTGGCCCGCGGCATCGGTGCCGCCGCGGTGCGGATCGCGCACCGTGAGGCGCCAGATCGGGGCGAGCACCAGCCCGATCCCGCCGGCGATGAAGAACGCGGCGCGCCAGTCGATCGCGTTCGCGATCAGGCCGCCGAACAGGATCCCGCAGCCGCTGCCGATCGGGATCCCGAGGGAGTAGACCGCCAGGGCCCGCGCGCGCTGGTGCTTGGGGAAGTAGTCCGAGATCAGCGAGTACGCGGGGGCGACGCCGCCGGCCTCTCCGATCCCGACGCCCACCCGCGCGAGGAACAGCTGCCAGAAGCTGTTCGCGAAGCCGCACAGCGCCGTGAAGGTGCTCCACAGCCCGAGCGCGAAGGCGATGATCCGCCGGCGGCTCGAGCGGTCCGCGAGCCACGCGATCGGCACGCCGAGGGTGGAGTAGAGGAGCGCGAAGGCCAGGCCCCCCATGAGCCCGAGCTCGCTGTCGCTCAGATCGAGCTCCTTCTTGATCGGCGCGGCGAGGATCCCGAGGATCTGCCGATCGAGGAAGTTCATCGTGTAAATGACGACGAGGAGACCGAGGACGTAAGACCGGTACGCGTTCGTCGGGGGCCACGGGCTCGCGTGTGCTTCCGGCGTGGTCGGCGGGGGCTCGGGCTGATTCATGGCGGCTACCCCAAGGGGCGGCGCATCCTACGCCGCGATCCGGCCGGGGTGGCGCTCCCGGGTGACGAGAACGTCGCGTGGCCCGCGCGCCCGGCCCGGCGCTGCACCCGCGCGCGGGGACGTATCCTCGGGCCGTGGACAGCGAACCGGTGTTCCGGGGCGAGCCGCTGCTCGAGATCCTCGCGTTCGTGCAGGCGCGGCTGGCTGCCGGCGCGGAGGCGGTGGCGTTCTGGGTGATCGATCCGGATCGCGGGCGCGGCCGCTACGCGGGCGAGCCCATCGACGGCGACGGCGAGCGGTTCGTGCACCGGTCGTGGCGGGTGTGGGCCGAATTCGCGGAGCGGCTGCAGCTGCGGCTGCTCACGCCGCGGAAGGGCGGCGCGCTCGTGCGGATCGCCCTCGAGCGGCTGGGCCCGGTCGAGCGCTGGGATGCGGGCGCGCCGGCCGAGCCGGCGTCCGAGCGGTACGGCCGCGCGTCGCGCTACGCGCGGGTGTCCAAGCTCGAGGATCCGGGGTTCGTGCTCGACTTCGCCGACGCGCTCGCGCGCGCCGCGCCCGGACCGACCGCGCGGATCCTCGATCTCGGCGTGAACACCGGCGACGAGCTCGCGCTGATCCAGCACCTCGCCCCGGCGCTCTTCGCCACGGCTCACTTCGTGGGGGTCGACCACAGCGCGTCCGCGCTCGCCGTCGCGCGGGCGCGGTTCTCCGGGCCGAACGTGCAGCTCACCCTGGGCGATCTCAACCGGCTCGCCGAGCTCGCGCTCGGCACGTTTGATCTCGTGATCTCGCTGAGCACGCTCCAGAGCGCCGGGATCGACGATCGCGAGGTGCTCCGGCGCGTCGTGCAGCATCACCTGGCGCCCACCGGCGCCGTGATCCTCGGGCTGCCGAACTCGCGCTATGTCGACGGAGAGCTCGAGTACGGCGCGCGGATGCGGAACTTCCGCCAGCCCGAGCTCGGCCTCCTCGTCAAGGACATCGCGTTCTATCGCAAGTACCTGCAGCAGCACCATCGCCAGGTGTTCGTGACCGGCAAGCACTACGTCCTGGTCACCGCGGTGTGCGCGCCCGCGCGGTGATCGTGACGACCGCGGGACTACAATGCGCGAGCGATATGGCTCGAACCCGGCTGCACGTACGATCGCTGTCGCCGCGCTGGCTCGCGGCCGGGCTGGCGCTCGCCGTGCTCGCGGCCCTCGCGATCGTCCGCTGCGCGCGCGATCGCTCCGATGACGCAGGCGAGGGCCGCCTGGGCAGCGGCGCGGGCGGCGCGGGCGGCGCGTCCGCGGCCGGCGGCGCCGATCCGCGCGCGCAGGCCCGCGGCTCGATCGCCGGCACCGTCAGGTCCGAGAGTGGCGCCCCGATCGCGAACGCGGTGGTCTGCACGAGCGTGCTCGAGGACGAGATCGCCAGCGTGCTGGCCCGCGAGCTGCCGTGCGCGAAGACCGACGCGCGCGGCGCGTACGTGATCGACGGCGCGCTGCCGGGCCTGTACAAGGTCGCCGCGATGGCGCGGGGGCACGTGCCGGGCATGCACCACCCGGGCGGCGATCCCGAGCGGACGGTGGTGGAGCTCGGTCCCGGCGCGCGCGCGACCGGGATCGACGTGGTGCTGCGCGCCGGTGGCGCGGAGGTGACCGGCGTGATCACCGACGTCACCGGCGGGCCGATCGCCCAGGCGCGCGTCGAGGTGGACAGCGCGCGGACCGAGACCGACGCCGCCGGCCGTTACTCGCTCTGGGTGGAGCCTGGCTCGGTCTGGGTCAGCGCGTCGGCCAGCGGGTACGCCTCGGCGTCGCGCCACGGCAGCGCCCCGGGCACGCTCTCGCTCGCGCTGGTGCCGGAGTCGACGCTGTCGGGGATCGTCGTCGATACGGCCGGCGCGCCAGTCGCGGGCGCGCTGGTCTTCGCCGAGCCCACGGGCCCCAACGGCGCGACCCCGCCGAGCGAGGTCTCCACTGTCGACGGCCGGTTCTCGATCATGGGGGCCACGCCCGGAACGTACGAGGTGACCGCGTGGTCCACGCGCGGCTACGGCCGCACGGATCGCACCACGTATGTCGGGTTCGGCGCGCACGTGAGCGGCGTGACGGTGACGCTCCACCGCGCGTTCACGATCACCGGCACGGTGATGGCGGAGGCTCGCCCGTGCGTCCACGCCGAGCTCTGGGTGGAGTCCGACCATGACCGCGACCGCGGCTTCCCGGTGCACGCAGGAGCCGGCGGCGTGCGAACGATCATGGGCCTTTTGCCCGGCAACTACAGGGTCAAGGCCTTTTGCGATGGCTTCGCGCCCAGCCTGCTGGCGCAGATCGCGGTCACCGATCGCGACGTGGTCGAGCAGATCTGGCGCGTCCAGCCCGGCGCCACCGTGCGGGGGCGCGTGCTCGATCGCCGCGGCGCTCCGATCGTCGGCGATAGTGTCAGCCTCAGCGCCGACGGATTTGGCCACTCCTCGGAGCGCACCGGCGCCGATGGCAAGTTCACGATCGGCGGGCTCCTCGCGGCGACCTACGAGATCGAGGTGAGCCACGGTTCCGGCACGGTCAAGCTCGATTCGATCGTGGTGGGCGAGCGGGCCGCGATCGAGCGCGACCTCGTGATCGACGACACCGGCGCGATCCGCGGCGTGGTCGCCGACGCCAGCGGGCGGCCAGTCGGCCAGGTCCGGGTCGATGCCAGCCTCCTCGGCGACGCGCACTGGCACGAGTTTGCGCGGGTCGATGACGACGGCAGGTTCTACTTCGATGGCGTCACGCCGGGCGAGTACCGGATCTCGACGACGCCCCGGGGAGCCGATCGCGAGGTGACCGTCCGCGCCGGGAAGACCACGGAGGTGCGCCTCGAGCTCCCGGCGCGCACCGGCGTGATCCGCGGGACCGTCGAGGGGAGCGACGGCGCGCCGATCGCCGACGCGTTCGTCACCACGTCGTCGGGCAACGAGGGAGGTGACGTCAGCGCCTTCACGGGCCAGACCGGCGCGTTCGAGCTCCGCTCGCTCTTGCCCGAGGGCAGCTACTGGCTCACGGCGCACCGCGCGGGCAGCGGATCGGCGACGGTCCGGGACGTCCAGGTCGGTGCCACCGTCAAGATCCAGCTCGGGAGCGTGGGCTCGATCGAAGGCACGGTGATCGGCGCGCCCGACCCCGTGAAGCTGTCGATCAGCGGCCCGACCCACCAGTCGCTCACGTTGTTCCGCACCGGCGGGCGCTACGCCTTCACGGGGCTACCGCCGGGCGCCTACACGATCAGCGCCGCGATCGAGGGCAAGTACACGCGGGCCGACGTCACGCTCGCCGAGGGCGAGCACAAGCGCGGCGTCGACGTTCGCGTGCAAGCGAAGACCACGATCACCGGGCGGATGGTCGACGCGCGGACGCGCGCGCCGGTCGCGGACCTGTGGGTGCGTGCCAGCGAGCCTGGCGACGACCTCGTCACCGCGGCGGAGCAGCCGACGGGCGCGGACGGCCGGTTCACGCTCCGCGACATCAACCCCGGCGCGTGGATGATCTACGGCAACCTCCCCGGCGTGAACCCGCTGCCGGTGTGCGCCGAGCTGCGGCACGTGATCGGCGAGCACTTCGATGCCGGCGAGCTCCCGGTCGTGCCCGTACGGCCGGCGCAACTCTACCAGCTCGGCTTCGAGCTCGTCTTCAGCGAGGAGCAGCGCGATCCGGCCGCGTGGCGCGCCACGGTCGAGAGCGTCGAGCCCGGTGGTCCCGCGGACAAGGCGGGGCTCCGGCCGGGAGACGTCATCACCGCGGTCAACGGCACCGACGTGACCGGCCCGCACCTGGCGCTCTTCTACGTGCTCGCGCACGGCGCGCCCGCCGGCACGGCCCGGGTGACCCTCGCGCGCGGCGTGACCCTGACCATCGCCGGCACGCAGCCGAGGCCCCGTGAGTGAGCGCTAGTTGATCCGGCGGTCGACGTTGCCGCCCATGCGGATCGCGACGATGCCGACCCGCGCGTCGAGCGGCTCGAGCACCTCGCGCAGCATCTGCTTGAACAGCGGGTGGCTGCCCCCGTAGAACGGCTCGATGCGGCGCGTGGGGTGGATCAGCGTCGGCCGGGTCTCGACCCGCACGCGCGTGTGAGACAGCCACGCGATGTCCTCGACCCAGCGCACCGCGTGGTTCGCCTCGACGCTGAACGCCTCGATCCTGCGCAGCTCGGCGGCGAGCAGCTCGCGATCGACCGGCGCGTACAGCTCGAGATCGAAGACGGGGCGGCCGGCGAGCAGCCAGTCGTTGTAGCCCTCGATCGGGAACCGCTGCGGCGGCAAGAGGTTCGCGACGGTGGCGGCGTTGTGCCGGTTGGTGCGCAGCGCGGTGAGCACCCCCGCGACGAGGCCGCCGGTCGTGCCGAGCCACCAGGCCGGCGGAAAGAACTGCACCACCGCCATGGTGCCGGCGGCGGTGAGCGCGAGCACCGTGCCGACGCCGGCCGGCGACGCCCCGACGGCGTGCAGGATCCGCTCGTCGCGCTCGCCGAGCCGGCGCGCCTCGCGCACGACCGGCGCGGTCGTGCCGACCTGCACGAGGGCCTGCAGCGCGGGCGGCGCCGCCATCGCCGGCTCGCGAAACACGTCGCCGCTCGGTGCCTCGGGCTCCGGCGCGGCGGCGGGCAGGAGCTTCGACAGGGTCGAGAGGTCGCCCATGCGCAGCACGACGATGCCGATGTCGGCGTGGAGCGGGGCCAGGAGCGCGTCGTAGATCCGGCGCAGGAGCTCGCGATCGCCGAGGTGGATCGCGGGGCGGCCGGGCCTGCGGTCGGGCAGGGCGACCCGGGGCGTCACGATGCGGAACGCGCGGTCGCCGATCCGGTGCACGGCGATCGCCGTGTCGACCGCGGCCACCGAATCGATCAGCACCTCGGGCGCGATGTCGCGCCGCAGCTCGATGTCGAACGCCGGCTCGCTCGCGAGCAGCCACGCGCGGTAGCCCTCGACGGGGAAGCCCCACGCGAGGACCTCGCGCAGGCCGAGCGCGACCCGCCGCCGCTCGCGCAGCATGAGCCCGCCGACCCCGGCCGCGATGAGCGCCGCCGGGAAGAACGCGATCGTGCCGCCGAGGGCGCCGATGCCAGCGAGCACCCCGGTCGTGGCGACCGCCAGGCCGCGCCGCTTCGGCTGCACGCCGAACGCGCGCGCGAGCCGTCTTCGATCGCTGGGCGGACGCTTCATCGTTCTGGCCGAGGCTCGCCCAAAGGTATCCGAGCCGCGCGTGGCGTGCACCTCCGCGTGCAAGCTCGTGACGCCGCCAAATGCGGCGCCTCTCGGCACCGGGCGCACCGCAGGCAGCAGGCCGAGCTCGTGGCCGCACGCGCTAGAGTCGGTGGCGCCAGAAGCCAGGTTCGCGGCTCGTGTGCGCGAACGCGAGCACGCGGATTTCTTCGTCGAGCTCGATGAACACGATCGAGTAGGGGAAGCGGCGAAGCAGGAACCGTCGGACTTCGAGCCGCTCGGGGACATCGCGGACGAGCGGCCAGGTCCGCGGGGTAGCTGCGATACGTTGAAGTCCTTCTCGCACCGCCGTCATGAAGTCGAGGCCAAGGTTGCGTCGCCGCGCTTCGTACCACTCGGCGGCCATCTCCAGCTCCTCGGTCGCCTCGTCATCGAAGCGTAAAGGTTTGGTCATCGCCGACGGAGCTTCGATTCGATCGAGCTCAGGATCTCATCGGCATCACGGCCGGCCTGCTCGCCACGGATCGCGCGCTCGGCGCGCCTCGTGATCTCCTCGGCCCAGCGCCGATCGATCTCCTCCGGTGGCATCGTGCTCTCCACTTCATCGAGGCTGCGGAGCAGCTCGGCCGCGACGTCTGCGCGATCGTTGATGGGCAGGCGAAGCGCTTGCTCGAGGATCTGCTGTGTCTGACTGCTCACATCCCCAGCGTACCGCCGGGCCGCTGCTACGTCGACTGGTCTCAAGGCGATGGACTGCCCGACGCAATCAACGCGCTAGGACCAGGCTACGGCGATGGAATCTCCGCGACGGTGGGCGTGCGGTTCAGGTGCACGGCCCGCGTCCTGCGCGTCGTCCGGATGTTCACGAGCTCGACGAAGACCGAGAAGCCCATCGCGCCGTAGATGTAGCCCTTCGGGACGTGGACGCCGAAGGACTCGGAGATGAGCACGAGGCCGATCATCAGGAGGAACGAGAGCGCCAGCACCTTGACCGAGGGGTGACGCTCGACGAACTCGCTGATGTGGCGACCGACGAGCAGCATCACGGCCAGTGCCACGACGTTGGCCGCGACCATGATCCAGACGTGCGGCGTCATCCCGACCGCGGTGATCACCGAGTCGATCGAGAACACCATGTCGAGCAGGACGATCTGGAAGATCACGCCCCCGAACGTCGCTGCTGCCTGGATGGCGGCGCCGCCGGCCGCGTCGTTGGCGGCCTCGAGCTTGTGGTGGATCTCCTTCGTCGCCTTGTAGAGGAGGAAGAGGCCGCCGGCGAGCAGGATCAGCTCCTTTCCGGAGAAGCCCTCGCCGGCGACGTGGAGCAGCGGCTGATCGAGCCGGACGATCCACGAGATCATGGCGAGCAGCCCGAGCCGCGAGACGAAGGCGCCCGCGAGGCCGACCCTGCGGGCGCGCTCGCGCTGGTGGGCGGGCAGGCGGCCCGCCAGGATCGCGATGAAGATGATGTTGTCGACGCCGAGCACGACCTCGAGCGCCGCCAGCGTTGCAAAGCTCAACCAGACCTCGGGGGACGAAAGCATCTCGAGCATGGGGGATGTGGCTCCTGCCTGTGATGAAGAGGGCGCGTGATCGGGGACTCGCTGCGCGATCCCGCGCGCGCCGGTGCGCGCACGCCGGCGGCTTCGCCGGGGCGAGGTCCGTGCGCGCCGGGCACACCGGCGGACGCGGCTCCGCCGCGGCCCAGGATCGTTGGATCAGGGGATCGTTCGATCGGTGAGGATCAAGCGAGCGCCGGCCGCGGCGGCCGGAAGACCCGGGCGAGCACGGGCGCCGGTGGCACGGCGTCCTGCCGCTTCATCGCGCGGACGGCGCGGTGGGGCGGCCCCTCGGCGCGCGGGAGCTCGACGTGCGCGGCAGCGTCGTCGTCGTCGCAGAGGCCGATCGAGGGCGGATCGTCCACGGTCTCGGCGAGCGTGCTGCCCGCGGGCGCTGCGAGGAGCAGCACCGCCAGGAGCATGATCCAGAGCCGCGGGAGCACCGGCCCAGAGTCTAGCTCGGCGCGGCGCGACTGCCTATGCTCCGCCGGTCCGCGAATCGCAGACGTCGACGAAAGGCGCGTGCTCATGATCAAGGTCAGCGTGATGTATCCCTACTCGCCCGAGGGGCGATTCGACCACGACTACTACCGCGACCATCACATGCCGATGGTTGCGCGGCTCATGGGGGAGCACGTCCGCCGCTACACCATCGAGAAGGGGCTCGCCGGTGGCGATCCGGGGTCGCCGCCGACCTACGTCGCGGCAGGCCACCTCTACTGCGATTCCGTGGAGGCGTTCCAGGCTGGCTTTGGCCCCAACGCGCAGCAGATCCTCGGCGACATCCCGAATTACACCGACGCCAAACCGATCCTCCAGATCAGCGACGTCGTCGTCGAGTAGGCGCCATGAAGGTCGTCATCCACGCGCCCGGCGGCTACGAGCAGCTGAAGCTCATGCCCGCCGCGGCACCCGCGCCGCAGGCCGCCGAGGTCCGCATCGACGTGCGCGCGATCGGCGTGAACTACGCCGACACGACCGTGCGCATGGGGCTGTACTCGTCGGCGCGGCAGTACGTCGGCTGGCCGATCACGCCCGGCTTCGAGGTGAGCGGCGTCGTCGGCGCCGTCGGCCCGGACGTGCGCGATCTCGCCGCCGGCGATCCGGTCATCGCCGTGACGCGGTTCGGCGGGTACAGCTCCGAGGTCGTCGCGCCGCGGCGGCAGGTCTGGCGCAAGCCCGCGGCCACGAGCTTCGAGCAGGCGGCGGCGCTGCCGGCCGTGTACATGACGGCGTGGTACGCGCTCCACGAGCTCGCGCACCCGCGGCGCGGCGCGAAGGTCCTCGTGCACTCCGCCGCGGGCGGCGTCGGCGGCGCGCTGATCCAGCTCGCGAAGCTGCGCGGCTGCGAGGTCGTCGGCGTCGTCGGGGCGAGCGCCAAGGTCGCGAGCGCCCAGGGGCTCGGTGCCGATCACGTCATCGACAAGTCGGCGCAGGACCTCTGGCGCGAAGCGCGGCGCCTCGCCCCGGAAGGCTACGACGTCATCCTCGACGCGAACGGCGTCTCGACGCTCGCCGGGAGCTACGCGCACCTGCGCCGCACCGGCAAGCTCGTGGTCTACGGCTTTCACTCGATGCTGCCGAAGACCGGCGGCAAGCCGCGCTGGACCAAGCTCGCGCTCGACTGGCTCCGCACGCCGCGCTTCTCGCCCCTCGAGATGACCGAGTCGAGCAAGAGCGTCATGGCCTTCAACCTGAGCTACCTGTTCGATCGCGACGACCTCATGCAGGAGGGCGTGGGCGAGCTCCTGCGCTGGGTCGAGGATCGATCGATCGTCCCGCCGCCGGTGACGACCTATCCGCTCGCCGAGGTCGCGCGTGCGCACGCCGATCTCGAGTCCGGCCGGACCGTCGGCAAGCTGGTGCTGCTGCCGTAGGCGGCGGCGCGCGTGAGCGCGCTAGCCTTCGCCGGGCGCCTCGAAGCCCTCGCGGCTGTGCGAGCCGTCGCAGTACGGCTTGTCGCGCGAGTGGCCGCAGCGGCAGAGCCAGGTCTCGCCGACGCGGTTGACGGTGCGGCCGGTGCCGCTCACCACCTCGAGGTTGCCGGTGACCTGGAGCGGGCCGTTCTTCTGCGGGTGCAGCTCGAGCTCGCCGTCGCGCGCGGTGAGCGGCTCCGACGCCTGGGCGGCGGGCTCGCCCGTCGCGGCGAAGCCCGCGGCGGTGTGGCTCCCGTCGCAGAACGGCTTCTGCTGGCTCGCGCCGCAGCGGCACAGGGTCGCGCGTGTCCGCGGCGGCTCGCCGGCGACGCGCAGGTCGCCGTGGAAGACGAGGGGGCCGTTCTCGCGGACGCGGACGGTGTTCACGAGCGGGGGGCGCTCGTCGGGCTTGCCGTCGCGCCGGAGGTACGTGATCGCGCCGGACGGGCAGGCATGCGCGAGCGCCGCGATCTCGTCGGCGGTGGCGTGCTCGGGGTGCAGCCACTCGCCCTGGGCGTTGGGCACGAACACATCGGGGCGAGCGAGCACGCAGTTGCGCGCGTGGACGCACCGGCGGCCCTCGAAGCGCAGGATCACGTCGGGGCTCGCGACTTCTTCGATCTCGTCTTTGCTCATGGTCGGGTTCGCCGATTGTAGAGCAACCACTCTGACGGACCGGAATCACACATGTCGCCTCAGCTCCTCCGCTGGCGGGGGCTCGCCCACCGGCAGCCAGGCAGCCCGCTCTGCGTCTGCGTCGGGCGGAAGGCCGGTGACAGCGATTGTGCGTCATTCGCCAGCTCGCCTGTAGCGGACTGGGATTGCCGTGCAGGAATCATCAGTAATTCTCGCGATCGCGACGCGATGCCGCGGCGTGCGCCCGCGTCGAGGCGTGAGAGCGCAGGGCTCGCCGACGGTGAACGCCCGATCTCGCGGAGTTCGGCGAGGCACGCGATTGGCAAGGGCCCGGTGAGAACGTTTGGGAGATAGCCATGACACTCGTCAAATACATCCTTTTTGCGCTGTTGCTCACGACTCCCCTGGTGGGCTGTGAGATCAGCACCTCGACGAACGGGATCGGGGGCGCGTCCTCGACGGGAGAGGCCGACGGCGAAGAGGAGGACTGCGCCTTCACCCAGGGGTTCTGGAAGAACCACCCCGAGTCGTGGCCTGTCGACTCGCTCACGCTGGGGAGCGTCGCGTACAGCAAGGCGCAGGTGCTCGGCATCTTCGGCGGGCCTGTGGTGGGCAACGGCCTCGTCGCGCTGGCGCACCAGCTGTCCGCCGCGAAGCTCAACGTCGCGAACGGCGCGTACGCCGGCGACATCGCCGACGAGATCGCCGCCGCCGACGCGCTGATCGGCAGCCTCTCGGTCCCGCCGTGCGGCACCGGCTCGCTCCCCCCGAGCGCCACCAGCGCCCTCGTCAGCGCGCTCGACGAGTTCAACAACAACGGCGTGTGCGCGCCGGACGACGGGGGCGGCGAGCCGGTCTGCGGCAACGGCGTCGTCGAGGACGGCGAGGAGTGCGACGACGGCAACACGAGCAACGACGACGCCTGCCACAACGACTGCACGCTGTGCCCGCCGACGCCGGGATCGTGCGGCGACGGCGTCCTCGATCCCGGCGAGGAGTGCGACGATGGCAACCACACCGACGGGGACGGCTGCTCGAGCCTCTGCAAGCTCCCGCCGCCGCCGCCGCCGCCGTCGGGGCCGGTGTGCGGCAACGGCGTGGTCGAGCCGGGCGAGGAGTGCGACGACGGCAACACCACCGACGGTGACGGCTGCTCGAGCACCTGCCGGATCTACATCGGCTGAGCCAGCGCCTCGCGGCGCGGCGCGGCGCGGCGCGGCGCGGCGCGGCGCTACCGACGGCGGCGCGGCCGCGCGGCCCGTCTCAGAGGATCGGCCCGCTGCCGCCGCCGCCCGTGTCGCCACCGCCGGTGCCGCCGCCGCCGCCGTCGCCGCCGTCGTCGTAGTTGTCGCACTGGCAGAGGTCGATGTTCGAGATGCCCGGCGTCTTGGCGCCGCCGCTGATGCCGCTCGGGTGGACCCAGCTCAGCGACTCGCTCGGGTGCAGCTCGCCGCCAGCCTTGACGATGTAGTGGATCTCGCCGCCGCCGGCGAGCGTCAGGTTGAAGCCCGCGTACTCGCCGGGCGAGTCACTCTTCGGGATCCATTTGCTGAACGTCAGCATCCGCGATCCGAGATCGATCGCGAGGCCGATCTGGCCGATCTGGGAGCCTTCGACCTTGCAGCCTTCTTGATCGATTCCCTGGTTTCCGCTGACCGAGGAGTCGGTGTCATTGGTGTCGGCCAAGCAGCCGCCGAGCAGCGTTGCGAGCACGAGGAAGTAGCGCATCACGGGCCTCCTGAATGTGATGCGATGCGTTCTGCACCCACCGCGCCATCTGGGAGCGCCGGATCAGCGCCAGCTCCGCGGCGGCTCGAGGGCTATCGCGGTGGTGCCGCCGTGAGCGCGGTTCCCCGTCGAGAAAGCCCCAGGTGGTGACGTTAGACCTCGTCTCTCGGGGGCTAGCTCAGCGAATCGATTGGAGTTGCGCAAGGCTCGTACGGGTGGGGGGGAGACTCTCCCCAGCCCCGCAGTCTCTCGCGGGCGAGGCAGCCTCAGCGGCCCGGCGCGATCACAGCCGCGCGGCGAGCGCGAGGCCGCGGCCGCCGGTCGCGGCGACCAGGGCCTCGTACTCGGCGCGGGCGGCGGGATCCGGATCGCCGCGGACGGCGCGGAGGAGCGTGTTCTTCTGCGTGTGCGTGGCCGCGATGAACTCCATCGTGGTCACGCGGTAGCCGGCGGCGCGCAGGAGGAGGGCGCGCATCGCGTCGGTCACGTGCGCGGCGATCTCGCGGCGGAGGTGCGGCGTGCGCCAGATCGGCGCGAACGGGCCGGCGCCGTCCGGCGCTGCCGCGCGCTCGGTCCACGCGCGGGCGAGCTCGGCCTGGCAGCACGGCGCGACGGCGATCAGCGTGGCGGCGCGCGCGACGCCGAGCGCGATCGCGTCGCACGTCGCCGTGTCGCAGGCGTGCAGCGCGACGACGGCGTGGACGTCCGGCGCGCGGACGTCCTCGAGGCGCGCGACCTCGAACCGCACGACGTCGGCGAGCTCGGCGAGCGCGGTGCGGCGGCGGCACTCGGCGATCACGTCGGGATTGCGATCGACGCCGAGGATCTCGACGGGGTGGCCCCAGCGCTCGCGCGCGCACCACGCGAGGAGCAAGGTCAGGTACGAGCGGCCGCAGCCGGCGTCGACGATCCGGATCACCGGGTGGCGCGCGCGCAGCTCGGCGAGCGCCGGCTCGAGCACGCGGACGACGTGGTTGATCTGCAGGAACTTGCGGACCTGCGCCGGGGGCATCGTCGCGTCGCGGTGGAGCAGGCCGAGCGCGCGCAGGAGCACCGGCGCCTCGGCGGGGAGCACCGCGAGCCGCTTGCCGCCAGTGAGCGCGCGGGTCCGCTCGGGCGTCCAGTGCGCGCGCGCGGCGGCCGCGAGCTCGCTCGCCCAGCGCGCGCGACGGCTATCGCCTCGGCGATCGGCATGGCCGTCGGCGCGGCTGTCGGCGCGGCCGTCGGCCATCACACCTCGAGGATCAGCTTGCCGTGGTTCTCGCCGGTGAACAGCATGTTGAACGCCGACGGGAAGTTCTCGAGCCCGCGCACGATGTGCTCCTTCGAGCGCAGCTTGCCCTCGGACATCCAGCCCGCCATCTCGGCGATCGCCTGCGGGTACCGGGCGGCGTAATCGAACACGATCATGCCGGTCATCGACGCGCGGTTGACGAGCAGCGACAGGTAGTTCGCGGGGCCGGTGACCCGGTCGGTCGCGTTGTACTGCGAGATCGCGCCGCAGATGACCACGCGCGCGCGGAGCGCGAGCCGCGCGAGCGCCGCGTCGAGGATGGCGCCGCCGACGTTGTCGAAGAACACGTGGATGCCATCGGGGCAGTGCTCGCGGAGCGCCGCCGCGACGTCCTCCGCCTTGTAATCGATCGCCGCGTCGAAGCCGAGCTCGCGCAGGTACGCGCACTTGTCCGCGCCGCCCGCGATGCCGACGGCGCGGCAGCCCTTGATCTTCGCGATCTGACCGACCTGAGCGCCGACCGCGCCGGCCGCGCCCGACACGACGACGGTCTCGCCCGGCTGCGGCCGGCCGACGTCGAGCAGCCCGAAGTACGCGGTGAGCCCGGGCATGCCGAGCCCGGAGAGGAACAGCGGCAGCGGCGCGATCGGCAGGATCTTCGTCGCGTCCTTGGCCGCGACGGTCGCGTACTCCTGCACGCCGAGCATGCCGAGGGCGTGATCGCCGGGAGCGAACGCCGGATCGTTCGAGGCCACCACCTCACCGATCGCGCCTGCACGGAACAGCTCGCCGATCCCGATCGGTGCGATGTACGACTTGTAATCGTTCATCCAGCCGCGCATCGCGGGATCGAGCGAGATGTAGCGGACCTTCACCAGGATCTCGCCGGCCGCGGGCTCGCGGACCGGAGCCTCGCCGTAGGCGAAGTCGGTGGGCTTGGTCATGCCGACGGGGCGCGCCGCGAGCGTGAAGCGGTGGTTGACTTGAGACATCCTACGCTCGTATCCCGGCGCGCCCGGCGCGTCCAGCCCCCGCTCGTATTCCGGCGGCGCCCGCGCCGCTATGCCTCCGGAGCGGGCTCGCCGAGCCACGCGCGCGCGAGCTCGAGCGTCCGGGCGTGCTCGGGGATGCGCTCCAGGAACGTCTGCCGGTAGACGGGATCCGTGATCCGATCGGCGATGGCGACGAGGCGCGCCCGCGCGTCGGTGATGGCGCGCCGGGCCGCGGCGTGCGACGCCGTTTCATGCAGCGCCTCGGCGCGGACGAGGCGCACGAACGCGCCGCGGAACATGCCGCACGCGCCCATGGCCTCGCAGCGGGCGACCGCGTCCTCGGCCGTGGCGAGCGCCTCCGCGGTGCGGCCCTGGGCGAGGCGGAGCGCCGCGAGCGTCCCCTGGACGCCCGGGCGCTCGATCGGGACGGCCATCTCGAGCGCGATATGCGCCTCGCGCTCGGCGTCGTCGAGCGCGCCCGCCCGGCGGAGCGTCTCCGCGAGGACCCAGCGGCCCCGGGCCTCCTCCATCGGCAGGTGGTGCGCGCGGCCGTGCTCGGCGAGCTGGGCCGCGAGGGCGCGCGCCTCGTCGAGCGCGCCGCGGTCGGCGAGGAGCCAGGCCAGGCAGAACCGCCGCAGCGAGCTGGCCACGCCGAGCGCGACATCCGCCGCCTCGATCGCCGAGAGCTTGCGCTCCGCCGCCTCGATCGCGCCGAGGTACCAGAGGTTCATGCCGCGGAACAGCTGCATGTTGAGGTGCACCCGCTCGCTGCCGAGCACCTCGAACAGCGCCCGGTTGTCCTCGCTGTGCCGGAGACCCAGCCACGGATCCTCGTGCGCGTAGGAGGCCCGCAGCCCCAGGAGGACGTTCCACCAGAACCGGGCGAGCGGCTCGCGATCGCCCCGCGAGCCGATCACCGCGAAGAACTGCACCTCGAGCGAGATCCCCTGCGGGACCTGCCCGAGCGCGTCGAGGATGCAGATGCCGGCCAGAAAGCACAGCGCCATGCGGCCCAGCGCCTCGGGGGCGGGCGCGACCTGCCGGAGCAGCGCGATCGCCGCGAGCAGATCCGGGATCCGGCCGGCCACCAGCGTGCCCTCGCTGTACGCGAGGTGCCCCTGCGCCCACGGGATGGAGCCGGGCGGCGCCGCGCGCAGGAGCTCCTCGGCGTCGGGCATCGCGGCCGCGATCCGCTGCATCTCCTGGCAGTGGGCCTCGCAGCGCATGCCGATCAGGGCGAGCCGCAGCTCCAGCGGCGGCGCGCAGCGCAGGCCGAGCTCGGCGCGGGCCACGGTGGCTGCGAAGTCGAGGACGTGGAACGCCTGCTCGGACGCGCGCAGGTAGAAGCTCGCGGCGCGGGCGCCGTCGCCGCCGCGCTCGAAGTGTCCGGCGAGCACCATGGGATCGGTCTCGCCGTGCTGCTCGAGCCACTGGCCGGCGAGGCGGTGGCCGAGCCGCTGATCCTCGTCGGTGAGCGTCGCGTAGGCGCCCTCGCGGAGCAGGGCGTGGCGGAACGCGACCTCGCGCTCGCCGGAGAACCGGCTCTCGGGCCGGAGCACCAGCATCTCCTGCTGGGCGAGCCTGCCGAGCCAGTCGCTGACCATCGTCTCGCCCATGGCGCCGCCGAGCAGCAGCGTGACGCCGCTCTCCCACGAGACCTCGCCGAACACGCTGGCGGCGCGCAGCACGCGGCGCGCCTCGACGGACAGCCGGGCGAGCCGCGTCTCGACCATGGCGAGCACCGTCTCGGGCAGGGCGCCGTTCTTGCCGTCGGCGGCGGCGCGGATCAGCTCCTCGAGGTAGAACGCGTTGCCGTCGGCCTGCGTGACGAGGCGCTCGATCAGCTCGGGCCCGGCGCGGTCGCCGAGGACCTGGCGGACGAGGCGCTCGCCGGCCTTCCTGCCGAGCTCCTTCAAGCGGATCTCCTGGACGTTCTGCCGATCGGCCCAGAGCTTGGGGAACGTCTCGTAGAGCTCGGGGCGGGCGAGGGCGAGCACCATCCACGGCCGGTCGGCGCGGTCGCGGAGCGCGGTCTCGATGAAGCGGACCGTGCCGAAGTCGCCCCAGTGGAGATCCTCGAGGAGGAGGAGGATGGGGTGGGCGGCGGTCTCGGCCTGGAGGAAGTCCATCCAGGCCTTGCGCATCTGCTCGCTCATGAGCTGCGCGTCTTGCCGCGCGGCCTTGAGCGCCGGACTGCCCTCCTCGGTGGGGAACGGCACGCCGACGAGCTCGCCGAGGAACTCCGCGACGCGCTGCTGATCGGCCGCGGGCACGCGCGCGGCGACGCGCGCGCGGATCTTCTCGACGCGCTCGGGGAGCGGCTCGCCGCCCTGGATGCCGAGCCCGCCGCGCAGCGCCTGCGCGAGCAGATCGAGCGTCGAGCCGGCGCGCAGCGAGTCGCCGCGGCCGACCCAGATCGCGATCGGATCCTCGCGCTCGCGGACGCGGCTCACGAACTCGGCGCCGAGGCGCGACTTGCCCATGCCGGCCGCGGCGGTCACCACCACGGCCCGCGCCTTCGGCTCCTCGATGCACTCGTCGAGGATGCCGGCGAGCGCGCGCAGCTCCCAGTCACGCCCCACGCACGCGGTCGGCCGGCCGAGGAGCGTCCGCGCGCCCTGCGCGAGCGGGCGCTCGCCGCACAGGACGAAGCCGACGTCGCGCTCGACGACGTCGAACCGCGCGTCGAGCAGGCCCGCGATCACCTCGTCGAGCACGATCGGCGCCGAGGCTGGTGGAGCGCCCGGCGCGTGCGCCGGTTGCGCGAGCAGCCGCGACGCGCGATCGATCGCGTCCGCCTCGGGCAGCCGCATCGTGGACTCGGCCCGGGCCATCGCGATCGCGATCGGGCGGTCCCGCGCGATCTCGCGGAGCGCGAGCGCGCAGCGCGCCGCCTGGGCCGCCTGATCGGTGGCGACCTGGCGATCGGCCTCGAGCAGGATGATCGCCTCGCCGTCGGCGAGCTGCTCGAGGCGGCCGCCGAACGGCCGGATCGCGCGCGCGAGCGCGGTCGCGCCCTGGGCCTCCTCCTGCGCCTGCGCCTGCTCCGGAGACGCGCCCGCCGGGGGCAGGCCGACGAGCACGGCGGACAGAAACCGCCGCTCGCCGCCGGTGATCGCCGTGGACTGCGCCGCGCGCTGGCGGGGCGCGGCGGTGACGGCGGCGGTGTACGCCATGGGCCCGAGCGCCGCGAGCGCGGCCGCCAGGTTGGCCCCGTCACTCGGGCGCAGCGACGGATCCTTCGACAGCATCGCCGCGACGAGGGCGTCGAGGTCCCGGGGCGCGTCCGGCCACAGCGCGCTGATGCGCGGCGTGTCGCCGAACAGGATCTTGCCGAGGATGGCCACGGCGCTGTCGCCCTCGAACGCCGGCACGCCGGTCAGGCACTGGAACAGCACGCAGCCGAGCGCGAACACGTCGGCGCGCGTGTCGATCACGCCTTTGTTGCGCGCCTGCTCCGGGGCCATGTACCCGGGCGTGCCGATCAGCGTGCCGGTCTTCGTGAGCGGGGTGCGCCGCTCGCGCTGCGCGATGCCGAAGTCGAGGATCTTGACGTCCTCGGGCCGACCGCCGGGGAGGAAGAGGTTACTGGGCTTGAGGTCGCGGTGGATGATGCCGCGCGCGTGCGCGGCGCCGAGCGCCTCGGCGACGCGCGTCGCGAGCTTGACCGCCTCGACGACCGTGAGCGGCTCGCGCTCGAGGCGCCCCCGCAGATCCTCACCCTCGAGCCACTCCATGACGAGGAACAGCTCGCCCGCGGGCGTCTCGCCGTGCGAGACGTAGCGGACGATGCCCGGGTGAGAGAGCTCGGCGAGCAGCTCCACCTCGCGCGCGAAGCGCGCGAGGCGCTGCCCCAGCCCGTCGGTGATGAGCTTGATGGCCACGGCCTGATCCGTGGCGCGATCGCGCGCGCGGAACACCTCGCCCATGCCGCCGCTGCCGACCTGTCGCTCGACCTCGAACCTGCCGCCGATCAGCGCGCCGAGCCACATGCGTGGGATCTAACCTCACGCGCCTCGGAGCGGGGACAATCACATCGGCGATGCGGATTCACCCGCGTACGGGATTGTACGTGAGTCGCGCGCGACCCGGGTACTGCAGCTCCGCGAGCGAACGGTGAGGACGCTCGACAGCGCCCTCGCCGGAGCTCGGGGGCTACGGTTTGCTGGTCGGATCAGCGGGATCGGTGCCCGCGTTGCGCTCGTCGCCGTCCCAGGCGCCGTCGCCGTCGCGATCGACGCCGACGCGCTCGCCGGATCCGGGCGGCACGCAGGTGTACGTCACCGGGAGGCCGACGTGCGTGGTCAGGAAGCGGAGGGCGGCCTCGTGGAAGGGCGGCAGCGCGCGCTGATCGGTCGCGAACTGGCCGCCGCCCAGGTACACGAAGCCGACCTCGGTACCCAGGAGCTCGGTCTTGGCGACCAGCTGGCACTCGCCGGCGTCTGCGCGCTGGCGGAGCAGATCGATGCGGGCTGTGGCCGCCGTGGTGCTCTCGGCCGTGTGCGTGATCTGCTGGCCGACGACCGGCGCGAGGTTCGTGGGGAACGCCATCGCGAACGCCTCCACCTGCCCGCGCATGATCTCGCCCTGGGGCGACGTCGGGAACCCGCCGTTACCGGTGCCCGTGATGAGATCGGAGAAGCTGAGGCCGTGCATGAAGCGGAACACGGTGTCGACGTTGCCGTCGTGGAGGAAGCCGAAGCCGCGGACCTGATCGCCCTTGTGGTCGTTGTCGCCGGGGAGGAACCCCGGGTGCTCGGGGTTCCCGAACATGCCGACCTTCTGATAGAGGTTGCGCAGGTGGGGGACCTTGAAGACCTCGGGGTTGAAGTCGGCCACGTAGAGGCTGGACGTGCCGAAGAGGCCGGGCGCCGCGGTGCCAGGGTTGGAGCTCGGATCGATCTTGTGGCAGTTGCTGCAGTGGAGGGGCGGGCAGGTCCCGTCCGTGCACGCCGGGATGCCGCAGTTGACGCTGTCGAAGAGCTGGCGGCCGGCTTCCTGCGCGGGCGTGAGCGAGTTGTCGAGCGCGCGGATCGGGTTCGGCGGGTACGTGACCTGCAGGATGAAGTCGGTGAACGCCTCCATGTCTGCGTCCGGGATGAACGCGCTCCGGCCGAGCAGGTTGGTGAACCCGGTCTGGAACTGCCGGAACGCGGCGCGCTCGTCGAAGGTGCCGCTGTCCGGCTGTGACGACGGTGTGGCGTTGCCGCCGGTGTGATCGCCGCGCCAGTGCATCGGGCCGTGGTTGGCCATGCCGCGCAAGCTCTGCGTCGTCATCGGGCCCTTCATCGGGTGGTGGGTGGTCGGGACCGTCTGCTTGGTGGCGATGTTGTAGAGCGCGCTCCCGAACGGGCCGGGTGCGTTGCCCATCCCTCCGTCGGGGTTACCGAGGTCCCACGCCAGGCTGTCGAAGTCGCCGAACACGTGGCAGCTCGCGCACGCCGAGTCGCCGTGGCTCGACGAGATCGAGGCGTCATAGAGGAAGCGGCGGCCGGCCACGACGCTCGCCGGCTCGGGGTTGTGGAGCCGCACGTGCGCCGTCTCGGCGCGCGTCGCCGGGTTGACGATCGAGATCGCGTTGTCGAACCGCGTCATGACGTAGAGCCGCCCGCGGCCGCCGTCGAGGACGAGCCCCGTGGGCCCGCCGCCGGTGACGCGGATGTGGCTCCCCTCGCTCGGCACGAACGTGTCGGCCTCGAGCTGGGCCGTCGAGAAGACGCCGACCTTGTCGGAGCCCAGGGCCGCGACGTAGAGCGTCGCGCCGTCGTCGGTGACGGCCATGCCCTGGGGCAGGGCGAGCGATCGCTTGCTCTCGCTGTTGGGGAGCGGCGCGCAGCAGCTGTCGTAGTTGATGTGCTTGTTCAGGTGGCGCGCGGCGACGCTGCCGCTGCTCGGCGACAGCACGGTGATCCGGTTCTCGTGGAGGTGGCCGCGCAGGCTGTGGCCGGTGAACGTGCCGGGGCCCTCGAAGCGGTCGTGGTTGTTGGCGTCGGTGTTGGCGACATAGACCTTGCCGGTCGCGGGGTTGACGGCCATCGAGTAGAGGATCGTGCCGACGCCGCGGAACGAGCCGCCGGCGCCGGGGACGAGGCGCGGCGGGCTCGCCATCGCGTCGAGCACGAACACGTCCTTGTCGGGGAGCGAGAACCGCATGTACTGGTCGCGGGGCCGGCCGAGCGGATCGACCCAGTGGGCGCCGTTCCACTTGACGATCGTGCTGACCTCGGGCGCGGGGCGCCCCGCGGCGTCGGTGGCGGGCCCGGGCGCGCCGTTTGGTCCAAAGCCGTCGGGGAGCAACGGCTCGCCGACGACGGAGGTCTGGTTGCCGGTGTGGAAGCCGGCGGCGTAGACGCGGGAGCCGTCGGGGGTGACCGCGAGCGCGCGCGGCGTGTCGGTGAACAGGCTCACGACCGCGAGCGGCGCGCCGCCGAGGCTCGTGCCGAGCTCGGTCGCGTCGAACACCCACACGTCCGCGCGGCCGACGCCCGCGGTGGAGAGCTGCGGATCGAACGGGATGTTCTGGCCGCGGTGCGCCGTCGTGATGAACGCGCGCTTGCGGGAGGGCCCCGCGAAGACGATGTCGCGCGGCTCGTCGCCGACGAGGAGCGTGCGCTCGACGCGCCCGGTCCGCGCGTCGTCGGAGAGCTCGACGATGCTGACGCTGTCCGAGAGGTGGTTCACGACCCAGACCTCGCGGCTCGAGCGCGCGGCGACGGCGACCGGCTCGAGGCCGACCGGGATCGACGCGGTGCGGATGAGCCGATCCTGCTGGATCCGGAAGACCTCGAGTCGGTTGTCTGGAGTGTTGACGGCAAAGAGCAGCTGGCGATCCGGAGACATCGCGAGCGGGCGCACCTGGCCACTCTCGAACACCGTGAATGAAGAGCCCTGTCCCGAGACGTGCTGTTGCACGGCCGTGACGTCGGGCTCCGCCGGCTCGTCGCCGGGGCGGCTCTCGGGTGGGACGGCGCAGGAGGCCGCCATGGCGAAAAGGCTCGCCACGACGGTAAGGCGCGGCCCGCGGCCGCAGAGATTGTATCGCGGATCCATGATGCCCCTCTGGGTATTGCTTCCCTCCGCCCCCCTCCTAATTACGCAAGGATGAATTAACTTCGAATGAGATGCTCAGTTGAAAACATGTAAGCTGTGTTGTCAAGCGCTAAATGGATGAGATCAAAGACACAGTTTTGCGCCGGCCGGCGGCCGGGTTGGATGCGTCGCGGCGCGTTGGAGGTCCGCGCGCTTCCGTGGAGCAAGCCTGGGGGAGGAATCAGATCTTCGCCGTGGACCGCGCGTGGCTCGCCCTACCTCCGAGCTGATCTCCACCCATCCCTGATGCTGAGTCATGGTCCAACATTTCGTGGCTTTAAACACTCCCGACTCAAAATTCGAATCATCCTGCCGAGGGCAGGGCGAGGCCAAGCCGTGGATATAAATATCGGCCTGAATCTGTATATGGAGTCTTGATTTGAGGCCGGCTCGTCCCGGAGAAGGATCCTCAGCGTGCGCGCTCGCTCAGTGAGAGCCGGCCCCCCGAGCGCAGCGTCGCTCAGTGAGAGCCCGGCCCCCCGAGCGTACACGCGCGGGACAGGCCTGGGTGGCGCTCCCGGGCTAGCGCGGGGTTAGCCCGGGCTAGCTGGGTCTAGCTTGAGGCCGGCTCGTCGAGCCACGCGCGGGCGAGCGCGATCGTCCGGGCGTTCTCGGGGACGCGCTCGAGGAAGCTGCGCCGGTGGTCCGGGTCTCCGACCTTCGCCGCGGTCGCGAGCAGGCGGGCCCGCGCGCTGGCGAGCGCGCGCCGCGCGGCGTCGTTGGCGCCCGTCGCGTGGAGCGCCTCGGCGTGGACGAGGCGCACGTACGCGCCGCGGAACAGGCCGCACCCCGCCATCGCCTCGCTGCGGGTGATCGCCTCCGCGGCGGCGGCGAGCGCCTCCGCGGCGCGGCCCTGCGCGAGCCGGATCGCCGCGAGCGTCCCCAGGACGCCCGGGTGCTCGACCGGCACCGCCATCGCGAGCGCGGGCGCGACCTCGCGCTCGGCCTCGGCGAGCTCGCCCATCCGGCGGAGCACCTCCGCGAGCACCCAGCGGCCGCGGCCCTCCTCCATCGGCAGGTGGTGCGCGTGGCCGTACTCGGCGAGCTGGGTCGCCAGGGCGCGCGCCGCGTCGAGCGCGCCGTGGTCGGCGAGGAGCCAGGCCAGGCTCCTCGATGCACTCGTCGAGGATGCTCTCGAGCGCGCCCAGCTCCCAGTCGCGGCCGACGCAGGAGGTGGGCCGGCCGAGGCGCGTCCGCGCGCCCTGCGCGAGCTCGCGCTCGCCGCAGAGGACGAGGCCCGCGTCGCGCTCGACGACGTCGAAGCGCGCGTCGAGCAGGCCCGCGATCACCTCGTCGATCGCGATCGGCGGCGGGCCCGGGGCCGCGCCCGGCGGCGCGTTCGGCGGCGCGGGCGCCAGCGTCAGGAGCCGCGAGGCGCGATCGATCACGTCATCCTCGGGCAGCTTCGTCGCGAGCTCGGTCCGGCCCAGCGCGATCGCGATCGGCCGCCCGCCAGCGACCTCGCGCAGCGCGAGCGCGCAGCGGGCAGCCTGCGCGGCCTGGTCGGTGGCGGCGCCACGATCGGCCTCGAGCACGACGATCGCCGAGCCGTCGGCGAGCTGCTCGAGGTGGCCGCCGAACGGCCTGAGCGCGTACAGGAGCTCGTCCTCCGCCTGCTCGGCTCCCGGCGTCCCGGCCGGCGTCCCGGCCGGGGCGCCGGCCGCGGCGCGCCCGAGGAGGATCACCGACAGGAGCCGCAGCTCGCTGCCGGTGATCGCGGCGGCCTTGGCCGTTGACTCCCCGCGCACCACGGCCGCGCTGGGAACGCGCGGCGCGATCTCCGCGAGCGCGGTCGCCAGGCTCGCGCCGTCGCTCGGGCGCTGCGCCGGCTCCTTGTCCAGCATCGCCGCGACGAGGTCGTCCAGCGCCGCGGGCACCTCGGGCCACAGCGCGGCGAGGCGCGGCGTCTGGCCGAACAAGAGCTTGCCGAGGATCCCGGCGGCGCTGTCACCCTCGAACGCGGGCACGCCGGTCAGGCACTGGAACAGCACGCAGCCGAGCGCGAACACGTCGGCGCGCGCGCCGATCACCCCCTGGTTGCGCGCCTGCTCGGGCGCCATGTAGCCCGGCGTGCCGATCATGGTGCCGGTCTGCGTGAGCTGCGTGCCGCCCTCGCGCTGCGCGATGCCGAAATCGAGGACCTTGACGTCTTCGACGCGGCCGCCGGGGAGGAACAGGTTGCCGGGCTTGAGGTCGCGGTGGACGATGCCGCGCGCGTGCGCGGCGCCGAGCGCCTCGGCGACGCGCGTCGCGAGCGCGAGCGCCTGGCCGACCGTGAGCGGCTCGCGCGCGAGGCGGACCTCGAGATCCTCGCCGTCGAGCCACTCCATCGCGAGGAACAGCTCGGCGAGCAGCGCGACCTCGCGCACGAAGCGCGCCGTCCGGTGCCCACGCACGTCGGAGAGCACCTTGACCGCGACCTGCTGGCCGGACGCGCGGTCGCGGGCGCGGAAGACCTGGCCCATACCTCCGGTCCCCACCGGGTGCTCGATCTCGAATCGATCGGCGAGTAACGCCCCGCGCCGCATAGATAGTTAACTCAAACTTCCCCCGCCGCCCGACAGGTGACAACTATCCACGTCTACGGACTAGTCACGGGTGACGGGCGCGCCTGAGACGAGGAAGCATCACGCGACACGCGGCACCCCCGGCGCGCGCCGTCGCTGCGGCGCCAAGGTGATCTGCTTTACGAGGTATCGCGCCGCAGAAAGTTTTTTTTATGAGGCAAGGAGCGAGAGAGCCGAGGTACCGCGCGTACAGAACGTTTTGACTGGTCAAAACGTTCGTGGCTGCGGTATCAAGGTCGGTTGGCCGGGTTGGCGGGATCGGTGCCGGCGGCGCGCTCGTCGCCGTCCCAGGCGCCGTCGCCGTCGCGGTCGACGCCGATGCGCTCGCCGGAGCCCGGCGGCACGCACGTGTACGTGACAGGGCTGCCGTACCCGGCAAAGGAGCGCAGCGACGCGTCGCTGATGGGTGCCAGCGCGTGTCGATCGCGGGCGAACATGCCGGCGCCCGCGTAGAGATAGCCGGATTCGACGCCGTAGATCAGGGTCTTGGCGACGAGCTCGCACTCGCCGGCCTCCGCGCGCTGGCGCAAGAGGTCGATGCGTGCCGCCACCGCCGCGGGGGTCGACGCGGAGAGCGTGATCTGCTGGCCGACGATGGGGGCGAGGTTGGACGGGAAGGCGAGCACGAAGGACTCGAGCTGGCGGCGGCTCGTCTCGCCTGGCGCGCCGGCCGGGAAGCCGCCGTTGGCGGAGTCGGAGAAGCTGATGCCGTGCATGAAGCGGAACACGGTGTCGACGCTGCCGTCGTGGAGGTAGCCAAAGCCGCGGACCTGATCGCCCTTGTGGTCGTTGTCGCCGTTGATGAACCCCGGGTTGGGCGGATTCCCGAACATGCCGACCTTCTGATAGAGGTTGCGGAGGTGGGGAATCTTGAAGAGCTGGGGATTGAAGGCGAAGGAAGATCGGCCGCTCGTGCCGAAGAAGCCAGGCGCCTCGGTGCCGGCGTTGCCGCTCGGATCGAGGGTGTGGCAGCTGTTGCAGCGGAGCGTGGGGCAGTTGCCGTCGAGGCAGGCGGGGATCCCGCAGTTGATGCTGCCGAACATCTGGTGCCCGGCCTCCTGATCGGGCGTGAGCGAGTTGTCGAGGGCGCGGATGGGATTGGGCGGATAGGAGACCTGGAGCATGAACTCGGTGAAGGCGTCCATGTCTGCCTGGGAGATGGGGACGTCGCGGCCGAGGAGGTCTGCGAACGCGCCGCGGAACTTCTGGAAGCCTGCGCGCTCGTCGAAGCTGCCAGCGTCGGGCTGCGCGGTGGCGGCGTCGTTGCCGCCGGTGCGGTCACCGCGCCAGTGCATGGGGCCGTGGTTGGCCATGCCGCGGAGGCTCTGGGTGGTCATCGGCCCCTTCATGGGGTGGAACACGGGCGTGATGGGCTGCTGTGTGACGACGTTGAACAGCGCGCTGGCGAACGGCCCCGGGTCGGTGAAGGACTCGCCGTCCGGGTTGCCGAGGTCCCAGGCGAGGCTGTCGAAGTCGCCGAAGACGTGGCAGGTGGCGCACGAGGAGTCGCCGTGGCTCGACGAGAGCTGGGCGTCGTAGAGGAAGCGGCGCCCGGCGACGACGCTGGGCGGCTCGGGGTTGTGGAGCCTGACGTGCGCGGTCTCGAGCTTGGTCGCCGTGTTGATGATCGAGATCGCGTTGTCGAACCGCGTCATGACGTACAGCTGCGCGTGCGCCTCGTCGAGGGCGAGGCCGGTGGGACCGCCGCCGGTGACGTGGACGTGGCTCGCCGTGCTCGGCACGAACGTGTCAGCCTCGAGCTGGGCGGTCGAGAAGGCGCCGACCTTGTCCGAGCCCAGGGCGGCGACGTAGAGCGTCGCGCCGCTGGCGGTGACGGCCATGCCCTGCGGCAACGCGAGCGACTTCTGGTTCTCGCTGCTCGGGATCGGCGCGCAGCACGCGCTGTAGTTGATGTGCTTGTTGAGGTGGCGCGGCGCGACGGCGCCGGTGCTGGGTGTCAGCACGGTGATCCGGCTCTCGTGGAGGTGGCCGCGCAGGCTGTGGCCGGTGAGCGCGCCGGGCCCCTCGAAGCGATCGAAGTTGTTGGCGTCGGTGTTGGCGACGTAGATCTTCCCGCTGACGGGGTTTGTGGCCATCGCGTAGAGGATCGTGCCGACGCCCTGGAACGAGCCGGCGCTGCCCGCGAGCTGCTGCGGCGGGCTGGCCATGGCGTCGATCGCGAACACGTCCTTGTCGGGGAGCGAGAGCTTCACGTATTGATCGCGCGGGCGGCCGAGCGGGTCGCGCCAGCTGGCGCCATCCCACTTGACGATGGTGCCGACCTCGGGCGCAGGCTCGCCGGACGCGCTGGCGGCGGGCCCCGGTGCGCCGTCTGACCCGAAGCCGTCGGGGAGCACCGGCTCGCCGACGATCGAGGTGCGGTTGCCGGTATGGAAGCCGGCGGCGTAGACGCGGGTGCCGTCGGGAGAGACGGCGAGCGCGCGCGGCGTGTCGGTGAACAGGGAGACGATGGTGAGCGGGGTGCCGCCGAGGCCGGTGCCGAGCGCGCTCGCGTCGAACACCCACACATCCGCGCGGCCGATACCCGCGGTGGAGAGCTGCGGATCGTGCGGTGAGCTCTGCCCGCGGTGGGCAGTGGTGATGAACGCGCGCCGCCGGTAGGGCCCGGCGAACACGATGTCGCGCGGCTCATCGCCGACGAGGAGCGTGCGCCGGACGTGCCCGGACGTGCGGTCGTTGCTCAGCTGGATGATGGAGACGCTGTCCGACAGGTGATTGACGACCCAGATCTCGTAGTCCGTCCACGCGGCGACGGCGACCGGCTCGAGGCCGACGGGGATCGACGCGGTGCGGGTGAGCTGACCGGGCCCGATGCGGAAGACCTCGAGCCGGTTGTCGGGCGTGTTCACCGCGTAGAGAAACTGCTTGTCTGGCGAGATCGCGAGCGGGCGTACTTGCCCGCTCTCGAAGAGCGTGAACTTCGAAGACCCCGAGAGCGGCTGCACCGCGCCTTTGGGATCGGGATCGAGGTCGGGACCGGGATCGATCGCGGCCAGCTCGCCCGAGGGAGGCCCCGAGGCGGAGAGTGTGCAGGCGGTCGTCGTCAGGAGCGAGAGCGCCGCGAGGGCGAGGCAGACCCCCGGCGAGCCGAGGCTGGAGTGTCCCGGATTCATAATCTTCCTTTGTGTTGTCGTGTCGCCACCCAGCAACGCCCCCCTCACACGATCGTTGTAAAACTTCGAATGTAACTTGCAGTTAAGAACTTATTAGGAGAGTTGTCAAGTCGGATCGAGGGATTAGCGCAATACGAAGAATGTGCATCGCAATGAGCGTGTGTGAGCACATCGACTGACAACCCCGAGGGAGGATCGGTGCTGAGCTACGCGGTCGGCGCGTCGCCCTGCCACGCGCCTGCGAGCGCGAGCGTCCGCGCGTTCTCGGGGACGTCGCGGAGGAAGCTCTGCCGGTAGGCGGGGTCGGTGATCCGATCAGCCGTGGCGAGGAGTCGCGCGCGCGCCTCGCCGATGACGCGCCGCGCGGCATCGTGGGCGCCGGTCGCGTGCAACGCTTCGCCGTGCGCGAGCTGCACGAACGCGCCGCGGAACATGCCGCACCCGCCCATCGCCGCGCAGCGGGCGGTGGCGTCCGCGGCGGCCTCGAGCGCTTCTGTGGCGCGGCCCTGGGCGAGGCGGAGCGCCGCGAGCGTCCCCAGGACGCCGGGGTGCTCGAGCGGCGGCACGGCCATGCCGAGCCCGCACGAGAGC
Organism: Kofleriaceae bacterium; assembly: GCA_035558535.1. Lineage (GTDB taxonomy): Bacteria > Myxococcota_A > Polyangia > Haliangiales > Haliangiaceae > JABFXX01. The sequence goes on along the minus strand of DATMCI010000362.1, from coordinate 6,875 downwards.
TCGCGCTCGGCGCCTTCGAGATCGCCCGCGCGGCGGAGCACCTCCGCGAGCACCCAGCGGCCCCGGAGCTCCTCCAGCGGCAGCTTTTGCGCGCGCCCGTACTCGGCGAGCTCGGCCGCGAGCGCGCGCGCTTCGCCGAGCATGCCGCGGTCGGCGAGGAGCCAGGCCAGGCAGAAGCGCCGCAGCGAGCTCACCACGCCGAGCGACTCGTCGGCCGCCGGGATCTCCGCGAGCGCTTGCGCCGCGGGCTCGAGCGCGCCCAGGTACCAGAGGTTCATGCCCCGGAACAGCTGCATGTTGAGCAGCACCCGCTCGCCGCCGATCACGTCGAAGATCTCCCGGATCGCCTCGCTGTGCCGGTAGCCGTCCCACGGATCTTCGGACGCGTACGCGGAGCGCATCCCCACGAGGACGTGCCACCAGAACCGCGCGAGCGGCTCGCGATCGCCCGTGGCGTGGATGGCCGCGCGGAACCGCTCCGCCATCGTGGAGCCCTGCGCGACATGACCGACGACGTCGAGCAGGCAGGCCGCGCCGACGTAGGTCAGCGCCATCCGGCTCATCGCCTCGGGCGCGGGGGCGACCTCGTGCAGCGCGCCGGCCGCCGCCATGAAGTCGCTGATCCGGCCGGTGACGAGCGTGCCCTCGAGGTACGCGAGCGCCGCCTGCGCCCAGGGGAGGGAGCCCGGCGGCGCGGCGCCGAGGACCTCCTCGGCTTCGGGCAGCACGGCGGCGAGGAGCTGCGAGGCATAGGTGGCGGCCTCGCAGCGCATGCCGAGCAGGGCGAGCCGGAGGTCCGGCGGGGGCGCGCAGCCAAGGCCCAGGCCGGCGCGCGCAAAGGTGGCGTCGAGATCGAGGATGTGGACGGCCTGCTCGGCGGCGTGCAGGTACGCGCGCGCGGCGCGCGCGCCGTCGCCGCCGCGCTCGAAGTGGCCGGCGAGCACCATGGCATCGGCCTCGCCGTGCTGCTCGAGCCACTCGCCGACGAGGCGGTGGCCGGAGCACCGATCCTCCTCGGTGAGGGTCGCGTAGGCGCCTTCGCGGTGCAGCGAGTGCCGGAACGCGAGCTCGCGCACGCCGGGGAACCGGCTCCGCGGCCGCGCGACCAGCACCTCCTGCGCGACGAGCTTGCGGAGCCAGTCGCTGACCGTCCGCGCGCTCATCGCGTGGCCGAGGAGGAGGGCGACGCCGCTCTCCCACGAGACCTCGCCGAACACGCTGGCGGCGCGGAGCACGCGGCGGGCCTCGAGCGGGAGCCTGGCGAGGCGGGTCTCGACCATGACGAGCACGGTGTCGGGCAGGGCGCCGTCCTTGCCGTCGGCGACGGCGCGGATCAGCTCCTCGAGGTAGAACGCGTTGCCATCGGCCAGCTGGACGAGGCGCTCGACGGTGTCGGGCTCGACGCTGTCGCCGAGGGCCTGGCGGACGAGGCGCTCACCGGCCTTCTTGCCGAGCGCCTTCAGGCGGATCTCCTGGACGTTCCGCTCGGCCCAGAGCCTGGGCAGGACCTCGTAGACCTCGGGGCGGGCGAGGGCGAGGACCATCCAGGGCAGCTTGGCGCGCTCGCGGAGCGCGGTGTCGATGAAGCGGACGGTGCCGAAGTCACCCCAGTGGAGATCCTCGAGGATGATGAGGACGGGGTGGACGGCGGTCTCGGCCTGGAGGAAGTCCAGGAAGGCCTTGCGCATCTGCTCGCTCATGAGCTGCGCGTCCTGGCGCGCGGCCTTGAGCGCGGGGCTGCTCTCCTCGACGGGGAACGGCGTGCCGATGAGCTCGCCGAGGAGCTCGGTCACGCGCTGCTGATCGGCCGCGGGCACGCGCGTGGCGATGCGCGCGCGGAGCCGGTCCCGGCGCTCGGCGAGCGGCTCGCCGCCGCGGATGCCGAGGGCGCCGCGCAGCGCCTGCGCGAGCAGGTAGAGCGTGGAGCCGGCGCGGAGCGAGTCGCCGCGGCCGATCCAGATCGCGACGGGATCGGGGCGCTCCCGGATGCGGCGAATGAGCTCGGCACCGAGGCGCGTCTTGCCCATGCCGGCGGCGCCGGTCACGACGGCGACGCGCGCCTCGGGCTCGTCGATGCACTCGTCGAGGATGCCCGTGAGCGCGCTGAGCTCCCAGTCGCGGCCGACGTAGGAGGTCGGCCGCCCGAGGAGCGTGCGCGCGCTCTGCAGGAGCGGGCGCTCGCCGCAGAGGATCGTGCCGGCCGCGCGCTCGACCACTTCGAAGCGCGCGCCGAGCAGGCCCGCGACGACCTTGTCGAGCAGGATCGGCGGCGGCTCTGCGGCGGCGCCGGGCGGCGGCGCCGGCCAGGACGCGGCCGCGCCGCCCTCGCCTGGCGCGGGCGGCCGCAGCATCGGCGCGGGCAGCCGCATCGCCGGCTCGGCCCGGCCCATCACGACGGCGATCGGCCGGCGCTTCGACAGCGCGCGGATCGCGAGCGCGCAGCGCGCGGCCTGCGCGGCCTGATCGGTCGCCACCTGCCGCTCGGTCTTGAACACGACGATCGCCGAGCCGTCGGGGAGCGGCTCGAGGCGCCCGCCGTACGGCTGGACCGCTCGCTGCACTGCCGCTGGATCTGGCTCCGGATCTGGCTCCGGGCGATCGACGGCGGCGGGCCCCAGCAGCACCATCACCTGGAGCCGCCGCTCGCCGACGGTGATCGCGGAGCGCTTCGCGCTGCCGCCCCGCGGGGCCACGGCCGCGCCGTCCACGAGCGGCGCGATCGCCAGGAGCTCGGAGGCCAGGCGCGCCCCGTCGGGCGGCCGGTCCCCGGGGGCCTTCGCCAGCATCCTCGCGACGAGGTCGTCCAGCGCCGCCGGCACCTCGGGCCACAGCGCGCCGACGCGCGGCGCCTCGTCGAACAGGAGCTTGTGGAGGATGGCGGCGTGGCCGTCGCCATCGAACGCGCGCGTCCCGGTCAGGCACTGGAACAGCACGCAGCCGAGCGCGAACACATCGGCGCGTGCGTCGAGCTCGTTCCCTCGTTGGCCGGCCGCATCGCCGCCTGGGTCGCCACCTGTATCGCCGCCCGCGACGGCATCGCGCGCCTGCTCGGGCGCCATGAAGCCCGGTGTGCCGAGCATGACCCCGGTCTTCGTGAGCTGCGCTTGGCCTTCGCGCCGCGCGATCCCGAAGTCGAGGACCTTGGCGTCCAAGATGTTGCCACCGGGGAGGAACAGGTTGCTCGGGTTCAGATCGCGGTGAACGACGCCGCGCGCGTGCGCGGCGCCGAGCGCCTCGGCGACGCGGGTGGCGAGCGCGAGCGCCTCGCCAGCGGTGAGCGGCCCGCGCGCGAGGCGCTGCTCGAGGTCCTCACCCTCGAGCCACTCCATGACGAGGAACGGCTCGCCCAGCGGCGATACGCCGTGGGAGATGTAGCGGACGATGCCGGGGTGAGACAGCGCGGCGAGCGACTGCACCTCGCACACGAAGCGCGCGATCCGCTGCTCTCGCGCGTCGGAGAGGACCTTGACGGCCACCGCCTCGCCGGACGTGCGGTCCCGGGCGCGGAAGACCTCTCCCATGCCGCCGACGCTGACTCGATGCTCGATCTCGAATCGCTCGGTCAGGAGATCCCCGGGAAACATGAAAGGCCCAGCTTCCAGCACCTCCCGTCGGGTGACAACCAATATCTATTCCTGATACTGGCCGTGGAGCGGGGCAGCCCCCGGCGCTCGCGCTGTGTCCGAAAATCTATTAATTTCGAAGGCTATGAGCGAGGGGACGGTGATTCATCATGCCGATGGCCGGGTTGAGCTGAAGACGCTCGACGAGGTGCGCGGCTCGAAGCTGTACAACGAAGATCTCGCGCCGGTGCCGGTCGCGAAGCGCACGTGGTCCACGTGGGACTACGCCGCGCTGTGGATCTCGATGGCCCACAACATTCCGACGTACACGCTGGCGTCGACGATGCTCGGCAGCGGCATGAACTGGTGGCAGGCGCTGCTGACGATCCTGGTCGGCAACCTGATCGTGCTCGTGCCGATCCTGCTCAACTCGCACCCCGGCACGAAGTACGGCATCCCGTACCCGGTGTTCGCGCGCGCCGCGTACGGCACCGTCGGGGCGAACCTGCCGGCGCTGATGCGCGCGCTGGTCGCGTGCGGCTGGTTCGGCATCGGCGCGTGGATCGGCGGCAAGGCGCTGCAGGTCTGCCTCGTCGCGATCTACCCGGGCTGGCACGACCTCGCCGGGGTGATCAACGGCTACCCCGGGACGCAGTGGATCTCGTTCTTCCTGTTCTGGGGGCTCAACGTCCTCGTCATCTACCGCGGCATGGAGCTGGTGCGCCGGATCGAGCGGTTCGCGGCGCCGTTCGTGCTCGTGCTGACGGCGATCCTCCTCGTGTGGGCGGTCCGCGAGGCGGACGGGCTCGGGCCGATCATGAATCAGCGCGGGACGTGGAAGGAGTTCTTCCCGACGTTCATCCCCGCGCTGACGGCGACGATCGGGTTCTGGTCGACCTTGGCGCTGAACATGCCGGACTTCACGCGCTACGGCCGCTCGCAGCGCGAGCAGATCGTGGGGCAGGTGGCCGGGCTGCCCTCGACGATGACCGTGTTCGCCGCGATGGGCATCGTCATCACCTCGGCGACGACGGTCATCTATGGCAACCGGATCTGGGATCCGATCGAGCTCGGTGCCAAGTTCGAGAACCCGCTGGTCGTCACGATCGCGATGGTCACGGTCATGATCGCGATGCTCGCGGTGAACATCGCCGCGAACGTGGTCTCGACCGCGAACGATCTCGCGAACCTGTTCCCGAACAAGATCAACTTCGCGCGCGGCGGCCTCATCGCCGGCGTGATCGGCATCTTCATGATGCCGTGGAAGCTGTACGAGGATCCGGGGCGCTACATCTACGGCTGGCTCGTCGGTTACGCCGGCTCGATCGGCCCGATCGCGGGCGTCCTGATCGTCGACTACTGGATCATCCGCCGCACGAAGCTCGACCTCCAGGCGCTCTACCTGCCGGACGGCGTGTACCGCTACACGAACGGCTGGAACATCCCGGCGGTCGTGGCCACGGTCGTGGGGATGGTGGTCGCGCTGCTCGGCGCGTTCTGGATGCCGATGCGGTTCCTCTACCACTGGTCGTGGTTCATCGGCCTGGGGATCGGCGGCGGGCTCTACTGGGTGCTGATGCGCTCGCGCGCCCCGCGCTGACGCCGAGCCTGGCGCAACTACCGAGCCTCTGCGCCATGCCACGCGCGCGCGAGCGCGAGGATCCTGGCGTTCTCGGGGACGCGCTCGAGGAAGCTCTGCCTGTGCTCCGGCTCCGGGATCCGGCCGGCGATGGCGAGCAGCCGGTCGCGCGCGAGGGCGATGGCGTGGCGCGCGGCGTCGTGTGCGCCGCTCTCGTGCAGCGCCTCGCAGTGCGCGAGCTGCACGAACGCGCCGCGGAACATGCCGCACCCGCCCATGGCGGCGGAGCGGGCGACGGCCTCCGCGGCGATGGTGAGCGCAAGGGCGGTGCGGCCCTGGGCGAGGCGGAGCGCCGCGAGCGTCCCGAGCACGCCGGGGCGCTCGAGCGGGACAGCGAGCTCGAGCGCGTACGCGAGCTCGCGCTCGGCCGCCTCGAAGTCGCCCATCCGGCGGAGCACCTCACCGAGCACCCAGCGGCCGCGGCTCTCCTCGAGCGGGTTGCCGCGCGCCTGGCCGTGATCGCGCAGCTCGATCGCGAGCTCCCGCGCCGCGTCGAGCGCGCCGCGATCGGCGCGCATCCAGGCCAGGGCGAAGCGCCGGATCGAGCTCACCACGCCGAGCGCCTCATCGGCCTGCGGGATCCCTTCGAGCAGGCGCTCGGCCGGCTCGAGCGCGCCGAGGTACCAGAGGTTCTTCCCGCGGTAGAGCTGCAGGTTGAGCGAGACGAGCTCGTAGCCGGTCTCGTCGAAGATCGCCTGGATCGCGTCGCTGTGCTCGAGCGCCTGCCACGGATCGTCGTGCGCGTACGCCGCCCGCGTCCCGATCGCGATGTGCCACCAGAACCGCGCGAGCGGCTCCTGATCGCCCGTCGGGCGAATGACCGCGAAGAACCGCGCCTCGAGCGCGGTCCCGTCCTGGATCCGCCCGAGGCTGTCGAGGGTGAAGATGCCGCTCAAAAAGACGAGCGCCATCCTCCCGAGTGCCTCGGGGGCTGGATCGACGTCCTGGAGCAGCGCGATCGCCGCCAAGAGATCGGGGATCCGGCCGGCCAGGAGCAGGCCCGTGTAATACGCCTGCATGGCCTGCGCCCAGGGGATGGAGCCGCGCGGCGCGGTGCGCAAGAGCTCCTCGGCGTCGGCCATCGTGAGCGGGATCAGGTGCAGGCCCTGGGTCGAGGCGGCGCAGCGCATGCCGAGCAGGGCGACCCGGAGATCGTCCGGCGGCGCGCAGCCGAGCCCCGCGGCGGCGTGGGCCATGATCGCGTCGAGATCGAGGACGAGCAGGGCTTGCTGCGCCGCGCGCAGGTAGTGGCTCGCGGCGCGCGCGCCATCGCCGCCGCGCTCGAAGTGGCCGGCGAGCACCGTGGGCTCGGTCTCGCCGCGCTGCTCGAGCCACTGCCCGGCGAGGTGATGGCCGATCCGCCGATCCTCGTCGGTGAGCGTCGCGTAGGCGCCCTCGCGGAGCAGCGCGTGGCGGAACGCGAGCTCGCGCTCGCCGGGGAACCGGCTCTGCGGCCGCGTCACCAGGACCTCCTGCTCGACGAGCTTTCCGAGCCAGTCGTCGACCGCGGTGGCGGTCATGGCGCCGCCGAGGAGGAGCGTGACGCCGCTCTCCCAGCAGATCTCGCCGAACACGCTGGCGGCGCGGAGCACGCGGCGGGCCTCGAGCGGGAGCCTGGCGAGGCGGGTCTCGACCATGGCGAGCACGGTGTCGGGCAGGGCGCGGTCCTTGCC
>DATMCI010000361.1:0-6213 GCA_035558535.1 Kofleriaceae bacterium | reverse complement strand
CCGCGCGCTGGCGGCGTCCTCGTGGATCCACCCCTGGACCCGCGGCCACGCCGCGAGCAGCGCCTCGTGGATGATCTCGACGCGCGGGCCGTCCTCGTGCTCGGCGATCACGAGCAGCCGCGCCGCGACCAGCTTGTCGATGACCGCGCCCGCGCTCGGGCTGGCGAGCACCTGGCCGAGGTCGGCGACGGAGATCTGCGCGCGCGTGCCCTCGGCGGTCACCAGGTGGCGGAACGCCTCGCGCACGAGCCGGCGCTCCTCGGCATCGAGCGCGGTGAGCGTCTCCTCGGCGTGCCGGCCGAGCGCGCCGCCGACCCCGCCCATCGCCTCGTACGCGGCCCGGGTCAGCCGGTGGAACCGCCGATCGCGCAGCTCCCACAGCTGCGACGCCGTGAACGACAGGAGCGCCAGCGCGCCGGGGCGCCCGGCGACCGCGCCGGCCATCTCCGGCGCGAGCTCGGGATCGGACAGCTCGTAGCCGGCGCGGCGCGCGGGCTCGACGATCGTGCGGATCAGGTCCTCGCGCGACGGGTTGCCGAGGAAGAACACCGACGCCGCCAGCGGGAGGCCGAGCACGGGCAGCGCCGCGGCGCGCATCATGAAGTCGTCGCGCAGGGTGCCGATCACGCGCACCCGGCCGTCGGGCGCGTCCGCGGGCGCGTCCATGAGCGCGGCCACGAGCGCGGCGAACCGCTCGCGCTCGGCGTCGTCGCGGCACAGCGTGAACAGCTCCTCGAGCTGATCGATGACGAGGACGAGCGGCCCTGCGGGCGCGGCGCTGGCGGCCACCGCCGCGCCCGCCGCCTGCGCCGCGGCGACCCCCGGCGCGTCGAGCAGCGCGCGCAGCTCGGTTGCGGCCCCGGCTGCGGCCCCGCCGACGGCCCCCAGGCGCGCGGCGAGCGTGGCGACCGGCCGGTTCCCGGGCCGCAGCGTCACCACGCGCGCGCTCTGCGGCAGCGCCGGCACGAGGCCGGCGTGGACGAACGAGCTCTTGCCCACCCCCGACGCGCCGACCACGATCTGCAGCGGCGTCGTGCGCAGCCGGTTGGCCAGCGCGTCCACCTCGCGCTCGCGGCCGACGAACCAGTCCGCGTCCGCCGCCGAGAACGCCGCGAGCCCGCGGTACGGCGCGCGCTCGTCGTCGCTGCCCCCCACGTCCTCGGCCGCGCGCGGGAACGCGTGCTCGCCGAGCCAGTCCCACAGCCCCGGATCGTGGTGCTCGAACCCCTGCGGCGCCGCGATGAGCCGTGCGCTCCCGCGATCGGGGCCGTCGAAGCAGAACAGCTCGTCGGCGGCGCCCGGCGTCGGCGGCGCGACCTGCGCGAGCGGCCACAGGACGAGCGCGCACCGGCCGTCCCGCTCGAGCAGCACCGGCTGCCGATCGGGTGGCACCGGCCCGCGGACCGCGGCGGCTCGTCGTCGCGCGCGGCGCAGCCCCATCCAGCTCTCGGGCTCGCCGCCGCGCGCGACGACGAGCCGGTAGTCGAGCACGAACGCCGCGGCGCGGAGCAGCCGGCCGAGCGCGAGCACGAGCTGCGCCAGCTGCGACCGCACCATCTCCTCGCCCGCGCCGCGCGGATCGGTCGCCGGATCGAGCAGCAGCAGCGGCTCGAGCACGTCGCGGTCGCCCTCGGGCGGGACCAGCAGATCGACGAGCGGCGGGATCGGGTACGCGTCGCGCTGGCTCGCCAGCGCACGGACCAGGAGCCGCATCAGCCGCAGCCGCGTCGGGTCGTCGAGGGTCCGCCGCCCCAGCTCGCGGAGCAGCTCGTCGGCCGCCGGATCGAGCCGCGCCTCGCGCACCTGCGCCCGCGATGCCAGCACGAGCGCGAGCAGGTAGCGGACGAACGTGCGGAACAGCTCGCGCGCGGCGTCGCGCGCCTGGTGCGCGTTGCGCGCGCCCTCGAGCGCGGCCACCGCCTCGGCGAGCGGCTGCGGCGCCTCGACGATCCACGCGTCGTGGACCCCGCGGTCGAGGCGCGGCAGCTCGGCCGGATCCTCCGCCAGCCCGGCGGCGACCCGCAGCCCGGCGGCGAGCTCGAGCGCGCTGCCGGGCCGATCCTCGGGGCGCTTGGCGAGCGCGCGCAGGAAGAAGCGATCGAGGGCCGGCGGGAGACCTTTGCCGAGCGACGGCGGCGGCTGGTGCAGGTGCTGGCTGGCGAGCTCCTCGAGCTTTTGCGCCTGGAACGGGCGGTACCCGGCGAGCACCTCGTACGCGAGCACGCCGAGCGCGTAGAGATCGGCGCGCGGGCCGACCTCGTCGCCGCTCCACTGCTCGGGCGCCATGTACGGTGGCGAGCCCATCGTCATGCCGGTGCCGGTGAGGTCGGACGACAGCGGCACGCCGGGGTCGGTAGCCTCCGCGGTGGCCGTGAGCGTCCCGGTCTGCGCCGACTCCGGGCGGGCTGGCGCGAGCGCGGCGTACCTGCTGCTCCCGTTCACCAGCTGCGCCTGCTCGAGCAGAAGCTGCTGGGACTCCGCCGGGTCGTCCTCGAGGAGCAGCTTGGCGATGCCGAAGTCGAGCAGCTTGGGCAGGAGCCGCCCCGCCCGCTCGATCACCATCACGTTCGACGGCTTGAGATCGCGGTGCACGATCCCGCGCTCGTGCCCCGTCTGCACCACCTCGGCGATCCGCTCGAAGAACGGCACCAGCTCGGGCAGCGCCAGCGGGCCCCGCTGCGAGAGCCAGCGATCGAGCGGCGTGCCGTGCACCATCTCCATCGCGATCCACAAAAGGCCGTCCTCCCGCTCGACGCCGAACGCGTAGACGTGCGCCGCGAACGGGTGATCCAGCCGCGACGCCAGGCGCGCCTCGCGCAGGAACCGCTGGATCATCACCTGGCTGGCGCGCAGCCGGCCGTGCAGCACCTTGATGACGGCCTCGCGGCCGAGCAGCGGCTGCTCGGCGCGGTAGACGGCGCCGTACGCGCCCTCGCCGATGCGCTCGCGGAGGACGAACTCGCCCACCGTCCGCCCACTCAGCTCGTCACGCGTCGCCATCCGAATCGCCATGGTAACACCGCGCCCGCCGGGCTTCGCGCGGCGGTCGGCTCGAGGATACCCGGGTCGCGGTTGCACCAGGCCATGCGTGTTACCCAGGGGTCCCTGGGGCGCGGGCGCCGGTACTGGTGCTTACGCATCACGGTCTTTGCATCACGGAGCCAACAGATGCAGCGCATATCAATGCGTATTGCGCGATCGCGACTACACATCTAACGGGCGCGACTCGCGAACATCATGTGAGGCATGCAGCATGGCATTCATATTTCGGATTACACAATCCCGGACATACTAAAAACTCGTTGTATCATCCCTGGTGAAATGCAATCTTGTTTGCAGGCCAATGAAAAAGACCAACACCAAACTGCATCTCAAGACCAACACCATTCGCATGCTGCAGACCGATGCTCTGGATCGGGTCAACGGCGGGGGGAGCTTCACGTGCACCGACATGATGACGGGCTGCAGCCACCCCCCGCAGCACCAGCCGGGGAGCGGCAACCCCCACAACAACGGCAACGGCAACGGCGGCAACGGCGGTAACGGCAACCCCGGCAATCCCTAGCTCGTCGCAGGAGCCGCTGGGGAGCGGCGCGGCATTACACAGGACAAGGCCTCTGCAGCGGTCGCATCGCCGCAGATGATGTGGTTTCAGGTCGAGCGCGCTAGCGGTCGCAGCGCCAGGACTGCGTCGCGCGCGTGCCCGTGACCAGGAGCTGGCCGGGCTCGAACGCCAGGTGCGCCGCGCCCATCCCCGTGGGGATCCGGGCGACCTCTTGGTACGTCGCCACGTCCCAGAGCTTGACGACGCCGTCGCCGGCGACGCTGGCGATCAGGGAGTCGCGCTCGTCGATCGCCAGCGCGTTGATGTAGTTGACGTGCGCGGCGATGACCTTGCGCGCCTGCCAGGTCGCCCGATCCCAGATCGTCAACGCGCCGGCCCGGGTACCGGTCGCGAGCCAGCTGCCCTTCGCGCTCCACGCCACCATCGCCACGGGCGCGGCGTGGGGGAGCGTGGCTTCGAGCCGCCCGTCGCGGCGCCAGACGCGCGCCGTGCTGTCGATGCTCAGCGTCACGAGCCGCGCGCCGTCGGGCGAGAACTTCGCGTCGAGCAGGCCCGCGTCATCCGCGAGCTGGACCGCACTCGATAGATCGCTCGGCAGGAGCCACGCCGAGGCTTTGCGCTGGAGCTGCGCGGAGGCGTTCTCGAACGCGACCAGGGCGCCGCCGTCCCTGGACACACCGAGCTCGCTCACCGGGCCGACCTGCCGCTCGGCGATGAGCCGCCCGGTCGCGAGCTCCCAGATGGCGAGCCGGCCCCCAGGGCTGCCGGTCACCGCGCGCCGGCCGTCGGGGAAGATCGCGACGCACGTTACGCCCTGGGGAGGCCCACGGAACTGCCGCTGCAGGGCCCCGCGGCCGTCGAGCACGGAGATGACGCCCTGCTCGTCGGCTGCGACTCCGACCGTGCCATCGGGCGTCAGCGCCCCGCCGACGAGGGCCGGCGCGGTCCACGTCCAGCGGGCCTCCGACGCGAGGTCCCAGACCGCGATCCCGCGCGGCCCGATGTGCGCCAGCCGGCCGCCCTCCACCATCGCCGAGTAGATGCTGGTGACTCCGTCGGCCCACGCGCCGGCGACCGGCGAGGCGTACGTCGCGAGCCGCGACTGGCGGCGCAGATCCCAGATCTTGGCGGTGCCCGCCCAGCCCGCCGTCACCAGGCGCTGGCCTGTTGGATCGAGGTCGACCGCGCTCAAGAACCCGCCGTGGAGATACGTGGCTGCCTCGACGCCGTGGACCAGGTCCCATACCCGGGCGGTCCCGTCGGCCGAGGCGCTGACGAGCTGATCGCCGGGCGCGAACGCCACCGCCGTCACCTGGGCCGTGTGCCCGCGCAGCGTGACGAGCAGCTCGCCGGTATCGAGGCTCCACAGCCGCACCGTCGTGTCGGCGCTCGCGGTCGCGATCCGGCGCGCGCGTACGTCGACGGCGAGGCCGGTCACCCGGCCGTCGTGCCCGACGAGCCGGTGCAGCGGCTTGCCGCTCTGCGCATCCCAGACGCGCGCCGTCTTGTCGAGGCTCGCCGTGATGACCCGCTCGCCCGTGGCATCGAAGACGGCGTGCCAGATGGCGTCGGTGTGCCCCACGAGCCGGGCGAGCTCTTTGCCCTCGAGGGACCACACGACGGCCTGGCCAGACCTGCCGGCAGTGACGATGCGCGCGCCCGCTGGATCGAAGGCGATCGCCTCGGCCCTGGCGGGATCCGCCTGCCACGTCGCGTGGAGCGTGCCGGCGGCGGTGTCGACGAGCGCGACGTTGCCGCCGACCCGCGTGACGGCGAACCGCGCGCCGTCGGCCGAGAACGCGATGCGAATGGGCGTACGCTGCGCGCCGCGGATCGCGGCGCGCAGCTGGCCGTCTGCCGTCCACAGCCGGATCACCCCCGCCGCGTCGGCCGTCGCGATCTCACCGGCCGGGCTCCACGCGGCCACGACCGGCGGCGCGTGATCGCCCAGCGCGAAGCGCTCGCGCCCCGTCGCGGCGTCCCAGATCTGGACCGCGGAGTCCGAGCCTTCGGTCAAGACGCGCGCGCCGTCGGGGCTCCACGCGGCGAACCAGATCTGGTCGGCGCGCGTCTTGATCGTCGCGAGCTCGGCGTGCTCGGACGCGTGCGCCCGCGCGAGCATGAAGTGCAGCGCGGGCGAGCGATCGCCCAGCGCTTGCGCCTTGCCGAGGTACTTCTGCGCCTCCTCCACGTACCCGCCGAACAGGGCCTGCTGGCCGCGCTCGCGGAGGTTCTGCACGAGCTGCGCGTGGAGCTTCTCCGCCTGCTCGGCGACGAGGCTGCGCTGCTCGGCGGCTTCGCCGCGCAGCCAGTACATGATCGCGAGCGCGATGCCGAGCACCGCGAACGCCGTGATCAGCGCGACCCGGCGGCGCCGCCGCCCGCGCACCGCCGCCGCGCGGCTGGCATCGGCGAACGCACGCTCGGTCGCCGTCAGCCCGTGCCCCTCGTGATGGCTCCGCCACCACTCGAGCTCGGCGAGCGCCTCATCGCGCCACAGGAGGCCGCGCGCGCGCTCCCGCTCGTCCCACTGCCGCGCGGCCACGCGCAGCTGATCGCGCATCCGCGCGCTGGCGGCGTCCTCGTGGATCCACCCCTGGACCCGCGGCCACGCCGCGAGCAGCGCCTCGTGGATGATCTCGACGCGC
>DATMCI010000360.1:0-5872 GCA_035558535.1 Kofleriaceae bacterium | reverse complement strand
GCGCGTCGAGATCATCCACGAGGCGCTGCTCGCGGCGTGGCCGCGGGTCCAGGGGTGGATCCACGAGGACGCCGCCAGCGCGCGGATGCGCGATCAGCTGCGCGTGGCCGCGCGGCAGTGGGACGAGCGGGAGCGCGCGCGGGGCCTGCTGTGGCGCGACGAGGCGCTCGCCGAGCTCGAGTGGTGGCGGAGCCATCACGAGGGGCACGGGCTGACGGCGACCGAGCGCGCGTTCGCCGATGCCAGCCGGGCCGCGGCGGCGCGCGGGCGGCGGCTGCGCCGACTCGCGCTGGTCACGGTGTTCGCGGTGCTGAGCGTCGCGCTCGCGATCATGTACTGGCTGCGCGGCGAGGCCGCCGAGCAGCGCAGCCTCGTCGCCGAGCAGGCGGAGAAGCTCCACGGGCAGCTCGTGCGGAGCCTCCGCGAGCGCGGCCGACAGGCCCTGTTCGGCGGGAACGTGGAGGAGGCGCAGCAGCACCTCGGCGAGGCGCACGCGCTGGGCGACCGCTCGGCCGCGCTGCGCTTCATGCTCGCGCGGGCGCACGAGTCGGAGCACGCCCTGCTCGCGACGCTCCACACGCGCGCCAACCAGATCTGGTTCACCGCGTTTGGCCCCGACGGCGCGCGCGTCTTGACCGACGGCTCGGACCCCGTGGTCCAGATCTGGGACGCGGCGACCGGGCGCGAGCTCGTCGCGCTGCGCGATCACACGCCGCCGGTCGTGGCCGCGTGGAGCCCGGGCGGCGAGGTCGCGACCGCCGACGCGGCCGGGGTGATCCGGCTGTGGACGGCAGGCGGGCAGCTGCGCGCCGCGATCCACGGCGCGCCCGGCGCGCCCAACCGGATCGTGTTCTCGGCCGGCGGCGCGCGCGTCGCCGTCGCGCGGACCGGCGGCACCGTCGCGCTCGTCGACACCGGCGCGGGCGCGCTCCACGCCACGTGGCAGGCAGATGCCGCTGCGGTCGACGCGATCGCCTTCGATCCCGCGGGCGAGCGCGTGGTCACCGCCGGCAGGGCGCCCGTGGCCGTCGTGTGGTCCCTCGAGGGCAAGGCGCTCGCCCGGCTGGAGGGACACACCAGCACCATCTGGCAGGCCATCTTCGATGCCACGGGCGAGCGGGTCATCACGGCGAGCCTCGACAAGACGGCGCGCGTCTGGGACGCGCAGAGCGGCAAGCCGCTCCACCGGCTCGCGGGGCACGACGACCGGGTCACGAACCTCGCCGTCGACGCGCGCGCGCGCCGGATCGCGACCGCGAGCGCCGACACGACGGTGCGGCTGTGGAGCCTCGACACCGGCGAGCCGCTCGCCACGCTGCGCGGGCACACGGCCCAGGTGGCAGCGGTGGCGTTCGCGCCCGGCGATCAGCTCGTCAGCGCCTCGGCGGACGGCACCGCCCGCGTGTGGGATCTGGTCCACGGCGTCGAGACGGCCACGTACTACCACGGCGGGTACCTGCGCGCGGCCGACCTCGATCCGGAGGGCCGGCGCCTGGTGACCGCAGGCTGGGCGGGCACCGCCAAGATCTGGGATCTGCGCCGTCAGTCGCGGCTCAAGACGTACGCTTCGCCGGTCGCAGGCACCGGGACCGGCGGCAGCATGTACATGCCGGCGGTGGAGGGCGGCCGGCTCACGCACATCGGGCCGCGCGGGATCGCCGTCTGGGACCTCGCGTCGGGGACGGAGTGGACGTGGCCTGCGACGGATATCGCCGGCGGCGCGCTGACGCCCGATGGCCAGGCCGGGGTCGCGGCCGACAAGCAAGGCAGAATCTACGTGCTCGACGGCCGCGGGGCCCTGCAGCGGCAGTTCCGGGGGCCCCCCCAGGGCGTTTTGCACATCGCGATCTTCCCCGACGGCCGGCGTGCGGTGACCGGCAGCGCCGGGGGACAGCTCGCCGTCTGGGAGCTCGCGACCGGACGGCTCGTCGCCACGCGGCAGGTCGGCCCGGTGACCGAGCTCGGCGTATCCGGGGACAGCGGCCTTGTGTACGCGTTCGAGGGCGCCTCCAATCAGCTCCAGCGCAAGGCCTCGGCGTGGCTCCTGCCAGGCGATCTGTCGGGGGCAATCCGGCTCGAGCATGACGCGGGCCTGGTCAACGCGAAGTTCTCCCCCGACGGCGCGCGGCTCGTGACGCTGAGCATCGACAGCACGGCGCGCGTCTGGCGCCGCGACGGAGTGCTCGAGGCCACGCTGCCTCACGCCGGGCCCGTGTCGATGGCGGCGTGGAGCTCGGATGGCAGCTGGCTCGCGACCGGCACCTGGGCCGGCGCGTTGACGATCTGGGATCGCGCGACCTGGCAGGCGCGCAAGGTCATCGCCGCACACGTCAACTACATCAACGCGCTGGCGATCGACGAGCGCGACACCCTGATCGCCAGCGTCGGCGGCGACGGCGTCGTCAAGCTCTGGGACGTGGCGACGTACCAGGAGGTCGCCCGGATTCCCACGGGGATGGGCGCGGCGCACCTGGCGTTCGAGCCCGGCCAGCTCCTGGTCACGGGGCCGCTCGCGACCCAGTCCTGGCGCTGCGACCATTAGCGCGCTCGCTCGGTCAAAACCTCTGCAGCGAATCGCCCGCTGCAGAGGTCTGGTTCGGTGCAATACCGAGCCGATACCCCATCAGCTTCGGCCACGAGATCTTCAGGGGTTGCCGGGGTTGCCGTTGCCGCCGTTGCCGCCGCCGTTGTTGTGGGGGTTGCCGCTCCCCGGCTGGTGCTCGGGCGGGTGGCTGCAGCCCGTGGCCTGGACGGAGCAGCCCATGCTCTCGCCGCCGTTGACCCGATCCAGATCGTCGGTCTGCAGCATGCGAATGGTGTTGGTCTTGAGATGCAGTTTGGTGCTGGTCTTCTTCATTGGCGTATAAGCAAGATTGCATATCGCCAATGACGGGCAATGACTTTTTGATTCGTCATGAATTGTGTAATCCGAGATATATACAGTCTCTTTATGGCCTACATGCTGGACACGAGCAGAGCGCGTTTCGATGTGTAGTCGCGATCGCGTCATATGTATTGTCATGCGCTGTCTCTGTTGGCCCCCTGATGCATCGTCGGGGATGCGTAAGCACCAGTACGCGCCGCGCGCTGGACGCCCTGGTCCCGCGGACGACCTGGTGTCACCGCGACCCGGGTACCCTCGAGCCGGCTGCCGCGCGAAGCCCGGCGGCGCGGTGTTACCATGGCGGTTCTATGGCGACGCGTGACGAGCTGAGCGGGCGGACGGTGGGCGAGTTCGTCCTCCGCGAGCGCATCGGCGAGGGCGCGTACGGCGCCGTCTACCGCGCCGAGCAGCCGCTGCTCGGCCGCGAGGCCGTCATCAAGGTGCTGCACAGCCGACTGCGCGCCAGCCAGGTGATGATCCAGCGGTTCCTACGCGAGGCGCGCCTGGCGTCGCGGCTGGATCACCCGTTCGCGGCGCACGTCTACGCGTTCGGCGTCGAGCGGGAGGACGGCCTTTTGTGGATCGCGATGGAGATGGTGCACGGCACGCCGCTCGATCGGTGGCTGTGGCAGCGGGGCCCGCTGGCGCTGTCCGAGCTGGTGCCGTTCTTCGAGCGGATCGCCGAGGTGGTGCAGACGGGGCACGAGCGCGGGATCGTGCACCGCGACCTCAAGCCGTCGAACGTGATGGTGATCGAGCGGGCGGGGCGGCTCCTGCCCAAGCTCCTCGACTTCGGCATCGCCAAGCTGCTCCTCGACGACGAGGAGCAGGCCGAGGCGCCGCAGCTCCTGCTCGAGCAGGCGCAGCTGGCGAACGCGAGCGCCGGGCACGCGGCCGCCGAGCCGCGCCCCGCGGCGGCGCCGCGGACCGGGACGCTCACGGCCACGCTGGAGACCGCGGACACGAGCGTGCCGCTCACGTCCGAGCTCACCGCCACCGGCATGACGATGGGCTCGCCGCCGTACATGGCGCCCGAGCAGTGGAGCGACGACGAGGTCGGCCCGCGTGCCGACCTCTACGCGCTCGGCGTGCTCGCGTACGAGGCGCTCGCCGGGCGCCGGCCGTTCCGGGCGACCAAGCTCGCGGACCTCGCCAGCCAGCACCTGCACCAGCCGCCGCCGCCGCTCGGCGGGGACCACCCCGCGGCCCTCGATCGCTTCTTCCTGCGCGCGCTCGCCAAGCGCCCCGAGGATCGGCCGGGCAGCGCGCTCGAGCTCGCCGCCGCGCTGCGGGTCGCCGCCGGGCTGGCGGAGGATCCGGCCGAGCTGCCGCGCCTCGACCGCGGGCTCCACGACGTGTGGATCGCCGAGGCGCCGCAGCCGCTCGCCGAGGCGGTGGCCGCGCTCGAGGGCGCGCGCAACGCGCACCAGGCGCGCGACGCCGCGCGCGAGCTGGGCCGCGCGGTCGTCCGCTACCTGCTGGTGCTCGTGCTCGCGTCGCGCGCGCAGGTGCGCGAGGAGCGGATCGATCCGGCGGCTGACGCGCTGCTCCGCGAGCTGGGGCGGCGGACACTCGACGAGGCCGAGCGCGTCCGGCTGATGCGCCAGCTCGTGGCCGCCCTGGCAGGCCAGCGCGGCGCGTACCCGATCCCGCCGCTCATCGATCTGCTGGTGCCGCCCGAGGGCGAGGGCGACGCGCTCGAGCCGCTGCTGCAGCTCGACATGGCGACCGATCCGCGCGGCGCGGGCGAGGAGATGGTGCGCTCGCAGCTGGCGCAGCTCGTGCTAGTGCTCGGCCGGCTGCTCCGCGCCGCGGCGTTCGTGCTCGACTACCGGCTCGTCGTCGCGCGCGCGGGCGTGTCCGAGAGCTGGATGGGGCTGCGCCGCGCGCGCCGACGCGCCCTGACGGTCCGCGGGCCGGCGCCGCCTGCGCGGCAGCCGGTGCTGCTCGATCGCGACGGCCGGTGCACGCTCGTCCTGTGGCCGCTCGCGCAGGTCGCGCCGCCGACGCCCGGCGCGGGCGACGAGCTGTTCTGCTTCGACGGCCCCGACCGCGGCCGCGCGCGCCTCATCGCGGCGCCGCACGGGTTCGAGCACCACGATCCCGGGCTCTGGGACTGGCTCGGCGAGCACGCGTTCCCGCGCGCGGCCGAGGACGCGGGGACCGCTCCCGAGGAGCGCGCGCCGTACTGCGGGCTCGCGGCGTTCTCGGCCGCCGACGCCGATCGGTTCGTCGGCCGCGAGCGTGAGGTGGACGCGCTGGCAAACCGGCTGCGCGCGACGCCGCTGCAGATCGTGGTCGGCGCGTCGGGCGCCGGCAAGAGCTCGTTCGTGAACGCCGGCGTCGTGCCCGCGCTGCCGCCCAGCGCGCGCGTGGTGACGCTGCGCCCCGGCAGCCGGCCGGTCGCCACGCTCGCCGCCCGGCTCGACGCCGCCCGCGTGGCGCCGCCCGAGCTGCGCGCCCAGCTCGAGGCGCCGGAGGTGACCGCGGCGCTGGCGGCCGCCGCCGCGCTCGCCGCCCCCGCGCCCGACGAGGGCCTGATCGTCATCGTCGTCGATCAGCTCGAGGAGCTGTTCACGATGTGCCGCGACGACGCGGAGCGCGAGCGGTTCGCCGCGATCCTGGACGCGCTGTCCGCCTCGCCCGACGGCCGGACCCGCGTGATCGGCACCCTGCGCGACGACTTCATGATGCGCGCCGCGGCGCTGCCCGTGCTCGGCCCCCGCCTGGCGACATCGGTGTTCTTCCTCGGCAACCCGTCGCGCGAGGATCTGATCCGCACGATCGTCGAGCCCGCGCGGCGCGCCGGCTACGAGCTGACCGATCCCGAGCTCGCGCCGGAGATGGCGGACGCGGTCGCCGGGCACCCCGGCGCGCTGGCGCTCTTGTCGTTCACGGCGTCGCGGCTGTGGGAGCTGCGCGATCGGCAGTTCCGGCGCCTGACGCGCCGCGCCTACGAGGCGATGGGCGGGGTCGGCGGCGCGCTCG
>DATMCI010000359.1:0-2471 GCA_035558535.1 Kofleriaceae bacterium | reverse complement strand
CCCATGGTCGTGGATCAAGGGCAAAGCCAGGGCTGCGGGCCGATTCGCACGTGACGAGATTGCGCCGCGCGCCATGGGCGCCGTGAAGGTCTGGGCTGGCACCGCTGCCTTCGTCGCTGGCGCGGCCCTGTGCGAGACGGGTCTCGGCTGTGTGGCCGGTGGCCCGCTGATGGCGATGTCCGCGGACGTCGGCGCCTCCGGCTTCGGCCAGGTGCTCGACGGTAGCCCACACGTGACGGTGGCTGGCCAGCTCGGCGGCTCCACGGCACAGGCGATCGAAGAAGGCATCGTCGGCGCCGCCGGAATTGTCAGTGCGGTCAGGGCCCTTCGACCGGTTTCGGGCAATGCACGGCCAGGCGAAGTGTGGGGACTCCCGCCAGTCGTCCGGGGCAACCAGATCGAAAAGGCCCTCGGCCGCAACCTCCCGGCTAACTTCCCGGTTATCGATCGCTGGGCCAACGGGGTCGCGACCAGCATCAAGAGCATTGACCTCAGCGCACCGACCTTCCAGAATGCCGCGACACTCTCACGCACGGTGAGGGGCTACATCGATAAGCTCGCGGCATTCAATGGCAAAGCGTGGGGTAAGTTCGTTGTCGACAGAACAGAAATCACTGGCCGCGCTCTTGAGATCGCTATTCCGGCTGGAGTTGGAACGGTCGCACAGCAGGCTGCACTCTCCTCGATGGTGCAGTATGGCCGAAATGTCGGTGTTCACGTCAAGATCATCCCATTCTGAGGCAACGCGATGAAAAGAGCGGCAGCGTATTGGCGACAAAAGAAGTATCTGGTTCTCTCTGCATCGAGGACAACCGATGGTCTATGGATTCTGGGCAAACCCTGTTTCGCCATCTCCGATGCTAGCTCTGACATAGAGCTCGAACGCGCTATCTGGACTGCACTCGAAGCCTCGCAGATCGGTATCTCACATCCTCGCAATTGGGACGAGTTGCCGGACCCACTCCTCGACCTCGCCGGCGTAAAAAAATGGAGCGCCTTCTCCAAGGGGGCTTCATGCCTTCACATCAAGGAGGAAGGGGGCCGCATTGTCTTGATCCCCACAAGAAATCTCGGCCCCGCCGAAGGCTTCGAGGACGATATTTCGAGGCAGATCATTTTGGAGAGTAGCGCACGTGAAACGCTTGGCGCGTCCGTGCGACGGTTGCTGACGCAGAAGCCATAACGTAGGCCTGAGCAACACATGGTCGAAGTGTCGGCTATCCGCGTGCAAATAAATCCTATCAGAAACGATGAGAGCTACAGGCGGTGTTCAAAAACTGTTGCGTACAACGCGCTCGATCGCACGGTATCGACGCAGCACCCCGACGGCGCCACCGAGACGGCGCGCTACGACCTCGCGGCGCCGCCCGACAGCCCGGGGACCGTGCTGTTCGCGATCACCGCGACCACCGTCGTCGAGAACGCGCTGCCGCCGCCGCCCGCAAACGGCAAGCTCCCGGGCGGCTCGCGCGTGGCCTTCACCTACGACGGGGTCGATCGCCTCACGGGGGCTGCCGGCAAGGCGCCGCTCGCGCAGGGGAGCTCCACGACGTACGACCAGACCTTCGCGTACAGCGCGAGCCACAGGCTCCTGAGCAAGCAGCGCGTTCACCTCTTGATCAACAGCGGCGGGAACGCGCAGCCCCCCACTGCCACGAACTTCGCCTCGGCCTACACCTACGGCGCCGCCCGGCCGCACCTGCCGAGCCGCGTCGGCGACCTCGAGCTTGGCTACGACCCGTCCGGGAACCCGATCACGCGCCGGAGCGTCGCGACCGGGTCGATCCAGCAATTGACGTGGGACGACGACGGCCGGCTCGTCCAGGTCTCCGGCATGGGCGCGAACCAGCGCAACGTGTACGACGCGGCGGGGTTGCGCGTGATTCGCAGCGGCCAGGACGGCGACACCGTGTTCGCGAGCCCGTACTTCGACGTCGCGAACGACAACACCGGCACCAAGCACGTGTTCGCCTGGCGCGCTGCGGGTCGCGAGCGTCTTGCGCGCATTCTCCGGCGGGGCCGATCCGCCGCTACCGCCCAGCGTGGGCACGGCCTTCTACTTCCACGCCGATCACCTCGGCTCGACTGGCGTGGTGACCGCGCAGGACGGCACCGTCAACGACGCGCACACGTACTTCCCCGACGGCGAGCTCTGGATCGACGCCGGCCCCAAGCAGCCGATCAACGGCTATCTGTTCAGCGGCAAGCAGCTCGATATCGAGACCGGGCTCTACGATTTCGGCCAGCGCTTCTACGACCCGAGGCTCTCCCTCTGGCTCGGGACCGATCCGATCCTGCTCGACGCCTCGCCGGACCGCGCGATCGGCCAGCCGCTGCTGCTCGCCCCGAGCGCGTACGCCGCGCACAACCCGCTGGGCTTCATCGACCCGGACGGGCGAAGCCCATGGTCGTGGATCAAGGGCAAAGCCAGGGCTGCGGGCCGATTCGCACGTGACGAGATTGCGCCGCGC
>DATMCI010000358.1:0-3993 GCA_035558535.1 Kofleriaceae bacterium | reverse complement strand
GCGCGGCGCAATCTCGTCACGTGCGAATCGGCCCGCAGCCCTGGCTTTGCCCTTGATCCACGACCATGGGCTTCGCCCGTCCGGGTCGATGAAGCCCAGCGGGTTGTGCGCGGCGTACGCGCTCGGGGCGAGCAGCAGCGGTTGGCCGATCGCGCGGTCCGGCGAGTCGTCGAGCAGGATCGGATCGATTCCCAGCCAGAGGGAGAGCCTCGGGTCGTAGAAGCGCTGGCCGAAATCGTAGAGCCCGGTCTCGATGTCGAGCTGCTTGCCGCTGAACAGATAGCCGTTGATCGGCTGCTTGGGGCCGGCATCGATCCAGAGCTCGCCGTCGGGGAAGTAGGTGTGCGCGTCGTTGACGGTGCCGTCCTGCGCGGTCACCACGCCGGCTGAGCCGAGGTGATCGGCGTGGAAGTAGAAGGCCGTGCCCACGCTGGACGGCAACGGCGGGTCGGCTCCGCCGGAGAACGCGCGCAAGACGCTCGCGACGCGCAACGCGCCGGCGAACACGTGCTTGGTGCCGGTGTTGTCGTTCGCCACGTCGAAGTACGGGCTCGCGAACACGGTGTCGCCGTCCTGGCCGCTGCGGATCACGCGCAACCCCGCCGCGTCGTACACGTTGCGCTGGTTCGCGCCCATGCCGGAGACCTGGACGAGCCGGCCGTCGTCGTCCCACGTCAACTGCTGGAGCGCGCCGGTAGCGACGCTCCGGCGCGTGATCGGGTTCCCGGACGGGTCGTAGCCAAGCTCGAGGTCGCCGACGCGCGTCGGCAGGTGCGGCCGGGCCGCGCCGTAGGTGTAGGCCGCGGCGAAGTTCGTGGCAGTGGGGGGCTGCGCGTTCCCGCTGCTGTTGATCAAGAGGTGAACGCGCTGCTTGCTCAGGAGCCGGTGGCTCGCGCTGTACGCGAAGGTCTGGTCGTACGCCGTGGAGCTGCCCTGCGCGAGCGGCGCTTTGCCAACAGCGCGCGTGAGGCGATCGACCCCGTCGTAGGTGAACGCCACGCGCGAGCCGCCCGGGAGCTTGCCGTTTGCGGGCGGCGGCGGCAGCGCGTTCTCGACGACGATCGGGTTATCGGCCGGATCGTAGCTGTACCGCAGATCCTGGACCTTGGTCGTCGACGGCCCCGGCAGCGTCGTGACGAGCGACGCCAGCCGGACGCGCAGCGGGTCGAAGCTCCACGTGGTGACCGCGCCGTTGCCAAGCCGCGCGCGCGTGCGGTTGCCGAACACGTCATAGCGGAGCTCGTCCGCATACGTCACCGCGTAGCCCGCGCCGCTGCCGCTGACCTTCGCGAGCGAGCCGCCGGCGTCGTACGCGTGGGTGACCTGCTCGCCGTCCGGGTAGCCAATGCGGAGCAGGCGGCCGAGCGAGTCGCTCGTGAGCCGCGTGTCGAAGATCTTCGGTGCGTGGCTCGGGTGCGCCGGATCTCGGACGGTGCGCAGCGTGCGGCGCGGCTCGCCGAGCGCGCCGTAGAAGTGCTCCTGCGAGCCAGTCTCGTCGTGGACCTCGGCGAGCCGGCCGGCTCGGAACGCCGGCGCGCCCGGAGCGCCGTACACGAACGTGACGTCGGGCTTCGCTGGATAGTCGATGCACGAGAGGCGATCTCGATCATGGAGATATCGGACCTCGGCGCCGATCGCACGGTGGTTGGGCTCGATCAGTGCGACGCGATTGCCCATCAGGTCATGGCGCTCTTCGATCAGTCCGTAGTCGGGGTTCTCGAACGAGGTCCGGAGCCCCCGCAGATCGTAGCCGAGGCGAGTCTGGGTACCCTCGGCATCGACGATGCGCGATAGCTCCCCTGTCGGGAGATAGTCATATCGATTGATCGAAGAGGTCGTGGCGGTCGGGTGCTCGACGAAGGTCCGGACGCGCCCCTGGTGATCCACGAAGGTCTCGCGCGCGTGCCCGTTGGCGTCGGCCGCGGTGATCGCAAACAGCACGATTCCCGGGCTGTCGGGCGGCGCGGCGAAATCATAGCCCGCCGTCTCGGTGGCGCCGTCGGGGTGCTGTGTCGATACCGTGCGATCGAGCGCGTCGTACGCCATGCGCGTGGCCGGCGTGACGAGCGGCGCGATGAAGCTCGTGCTCGCGCCGGGCGTGAAGAAGGGGTGATAGGTCGTGATGACGCGACCGACCGCATCGTACGAGGCGGCGCCGCTGGTCGTCATGCCGGAGATACCGTCGACGACCGCCGTCTTGCGGAGCTGGATCGCGCGCGCGAGCCCGTCAGTCACGGTGACGGTCGTGATCGGCGCGGGGAGCGGCCCGCTGTAATCCGCGGGCGCCGAGGCGCGCGTGATCGTGACCGCGCGCGGCGGGCTGGTCTCGGCGAGGTACTCGAACGAGAGCGCGGACACGGTCGCGTCGTAAGGGCCGAATACCGCCAGCAGGCGCCCGAACGGATCGAGCGTGCGCCGCACCTGGGAGCCATTGACGTCGATCTCGGAGGTAGCGACGCCGAAGCGCAGATCGTAAGTCGCGCGCGACGTGTACCCGAAGCCGTCGGTGGTGCGCGTCGGGTAGGTACGCGTCGGCTCGTCGTACGCCAGCGAGAATGTCTGGACCTGGCCCGCGTGGTTGGGCGGCGTCGTGACCTGCTCGAGGTTGCCGAGATCATCGTAGGCGAGCTGGGTCACCGCGGTCCCCGCACCGGTCCCGGTCTCGACCGCGATCGTGAGCGGATCGCCGTGCGCGTTGTAGGTCCCGGCCCGGGAGCGCAATAGCGCGCCGCTCGCTGTACCCGCGCGCACCGTCACGCTCGTCGGGCGGCCCAGGATCCACCGCGCCGTGTCGTTCGCGTAGGCCGTGCTCGTGTACAGGTCGTCACTCGCGATCGCATCGTCGGCGTAATCGATCGATTCCAGCACGTTGCCGAAGCGGTCGTGCGCGAGATCCTTCATGCGACGCGTCTTGGTGACGCTGCCGCCCTCGGCACGAATATCGTCCTCCTGCGTAATCACCGGGAGCCGCGGCGTGCATGCGTCGGCGTCCAGCGACGGATGGAGATGACCGAGGCAGTCGGCGTCAGGGCCGACCGGCTGGCCATCTGCGTCCAGCACGGCGCGCAGCTCTCGCTGGATGACGCGCCGCTGCAGCAGGCGGCCGAGGCTGTCACGCCGGGTCTCGGACCGCTGCAGCCCCTTGAGCGCGTAGGTGCCATTCTCGAGCTCGAGCTCTGTCGTGACCCCGTCAGCGCGGCGCGCGGTGACCTTGCCGAAGCCGAAGAGCTCCTTCTCGCGCCGGTGATAGAAGCCATCCTCGTACTGGAGAGTCGTGATCAGGCTCGGACTGGCGAACGCGGCGCCGAGGTCCACGCCGTCGTCGATCTCGATCCGCGCCAGCACCTGGCGGCCTTGCGGCAGTGCCGCTGTATTCCCGACTCGGCTGTAAGACAGCGTGATCGTGCCGCCGAGCGGACGGTGAATGGCGCGGAGCAGGTTCCCCGTGCCGGTGACCCGGTTGCGCTTGACGTAGATCCGGCCGGGTCCGCTCGAGCTCCCGACGCGCAGCACGTGATCGGCCGCGCTGTCGCCGTCGATGTCGAGGAGCGAGAGCTCGTACGTATCCTTGCTCGTGCTCCGGGAGCCGCCGAGCCCGAGCGTGACGTAGGGCAGCGGGATCGCCACCGACGCGCTCGTCGAGCTGCCGTCCTGCGAGCCGGTTCCGGCGAGCACATCGGGGCCGGTGACGAGGAGCTTGTCGAGCCAGCTCGTGACCTTGCCGGGCAGCGCGCTCGCGCTCGCGAACATGCCGCCGGGCGACTCGGGCCAGCCCGCGGGAATCGCCCATTCGGTGGCAGGTCCGAAATCGCCGCCGCGGTTGAGCTGAGCCCGGATCCGGGGCTCGCCATGCTTCTTGAACAGGAGATCGGGGAGGCCGTCGCCGTTGATGTCGGCGAGCTGGCGCGTGATGCGGGTCGTGCTGGCGCGGACCGAGCGCGAGAGATCGAGGACGCTCCCCAGCTTGAAGCCGCCGCTCGCGTGAACGTTCAG
>DATMCI010000357.1:0-18090 GCA_035558535.1 Kofleriaceae bacterium | reverse complement strand
GAAGTAGCGTGGTCGTCAGCAGTCGCAAATAGCGATTGCTGGCGCGCCACCTACTGGCGCTGAACCACAGCGGCCCCGCCGGTGTTACGAGCACCGACGAGGCCTAGGAGGGCCTAGGAGGGCCTAGGAGCCACGATGCCTTCACATCGCGACCCCCGGCCGAACGTACCGAAACCCCCATCCACCGACAACCCCGGCACCGACCCGCGCCCGCACGTCGCGGCGCTCCGCGAGCTAAGCGTGCTCGGCTGGCGCGTCACCGAGATCCGCCCCGACCGGGCGCTCTGGCGCGTCACCGTCACGCGGTATGACGGCGACGCCACGATCGGCGTGACCGACTCCGACCCCGACGAGGCGCTCGACGAGGCGGTCCGCTACGCGGCCGTCGACGCCGAGGAAGCTCGCGACCCCGTCGCCGCTCTCGAGGAGGGCGCGGGTTCGGCGGATCCGGAGGCTCGCGCCGCGTTCGTGGCCCAGCTCGAGGCCCTGGGATGGGAGCTGCTCGAGAGGCGCTCCGGGACCTTTTCGAGCGCGCCTTGGCGCACACGATGGAGGGGCGCTGATGTCGCAGCTCGGCAACCCCGCCCGTGACGAGGACGCGCTACGCGCCTTCCTCGCGCGCGTCCTCGGCTACGAGCGTACGCAAGCGGTCGAGCACGCACTCCGCTCGATTGACCTTGCCGCCACCCATCGCGCCGCGCTCGTGCTCCTCGGCGATGCCGATGCCGACCTCGGGTCGGTCGCTCGGGCGCTGCACTGCCGCGCCGTCGGCGCTGACCGACCGTTCGTCATCTGCGGCCGGAAGCGCGGCACGGCCACGGCTGCGGCCCAGACTGCTCACGGCGGGTCACTGCTCGTGCGCCGCCGCCGGTTGCCTGGCGACTTTCGGGCGGCGGTTGAACTGGTTCGGGACCCGACCGCCGCCGTGCAGCTCATCGTCTGCTCGGACGCGCGCCACGACGCGCACCCGTTCGTCGCGCTTCCGGTCCCAATCGTCGTGCCGTCGATCCGCGAGCGCGCACACGAGGTGCCTCGGATCATCGACGAGTATGCGGGCGACGCGGTCCGCACGCTGAGGGACGCGTGGTTCTCCGACCTCGATCGAGAGTGGGTCATCAGGCATGCCGCCGGCTCCTTGTCGGAGATCGAAACGGCAACCCTGCGCCGCACGGCGCTCCGGGTGGCGGGTTCGATCGAGGCGGCGGCCAAGCTGCTCGGGCTGACGGGGGTCGGGATGCGGCAATGGCTCCATCGGCGCAAGCACGCCCGTCGCGGCGGGATGCGGCCGTGAACCAGCGCTGTCTTGACCTCGCGATCCTTCTCGGCGGTCAGCGCTCCGCGCTCGGGCCGGGTGCGCGCTCGCTCAGCATCAACGCGTTCCTGACCTGGGACCTGATCCGGATCGGCATGGCTACCGACGAGCAGCTCCGGGTTCTCGCCGAGGATCTCGAGCTGACTCAGGCAGCGACGGAGAGGCGTGGCCGGATCTGGTGGCGCACGGCTACCGCCCGGGGGGATGGCCTCGTCGTCGTCGCGGCCGGGCCGCACCACGAGGGCAAGCCGCCGAGCGATGCGGAGACGCCGTGACGCGCCGGCTCCTCCGGGTGCTCACCACCAAGGCCGAGCATGAGGAGCTGGCAAGACGCGCCGGCGGCCCCGGCCCCCGAGGAGATCTCATGAGCGATCTGACCGACAAGGAGCAGCGCGCCGTGCGGCTCGCGCTTCGGTTCCTGAGACAGCGGGCCGGCACCTGGAAGGGGCTCGCGAAGGGGCTGCGCTACGAGGAGCACTCGCTCCAGAAGACCGCCACGGGCAAGCGCCCGGTCAGCCCGGCGCTCGCTCTGCGCGTGGCTCGGCTCGCGGGCGTGGGCATGGACGACGTGCTCTCGGGCCAGTGGCTCTCGGGCCGGGTCTGCCCGCACTGCGGCCACCCGCCGGACGACTTCGCGGACGAGGAAACGGTGGTCACGGACACGGCGCCGAGGTGAAGCGCGGCGCCCCATGGGGACGGGAGCGCTACCGCCTGGGACGTGCAAGCACTGCGGGCGCCCGGTCGACGGGTGAGCGATCTGACGAATCGGTCGCGGCCTGATCCTACGGGATGAGCCGAGATGGTTGGGGGGGGGTACGAGGTTACAGCACATCGCGTGCCAGCAAAGTGGCCGAGCAGATCCGGACGGGAGCGCCGGAAACAACTCGCGCGATCACGGCGCGGGATAGATTGCTCGTCATGGACACGGATCGGTCCACGATTTCGGATCGCGACGCGATTCTCGCGCGCGTCGCGAACGAGTCCGCTCGTTTCCGAGCAAGAATCCCTCAGCTCCTTGCCCAGTATCGCGGAAAGTGGGTCGTGTTTCGCGACGGCGCCGTTGTGAGCGTTCATCACGACGAGGAGACCGCGTACGCCGATGGCCTCAGGCTGTTCGGCCCGGCCGGCGGTCACGTCGTGGCTCTTGTTCAAGAGCCGGAGCCGGTGTTGCTGAGCGCTGCTATCGCGTTCGGTCTGTAGCAGTGCCGACGTTCAGGAGCGTCCGGGCGCCGCTGGACATGCTCATAATTCCGGCGATGGTCGCGCCATATCCCAAGGAAGCAGCTCTGCCCGGCGCCGCAAGGGACCGCTGCCAGGTCCCCATGATGATCGACACCGGCGCGCGATTCTCACTCGTGACGGATACGGTTCTCGCGCAGTTGGGCGTCGTCTCGATCGGGGATGCTGACGTCCGCACCTCCTTGCAATCCGTCGAGCTTCGACCGGTCTACCGCATCGCGATCGGGATCGAGTTCCAGGACGAGTACGGCGACTCGCACTTCAAGAGCGTTCCACTGAGCGTCATCGCTAGCCCGCCCGTGACGGCGACGATCTCGCGGAGCATCGCGCTCCGTCATGAAGGGCTTCTCGGGCTCGACTTCCTTCGGCACTTTCGGTTCGCGTACGACGGGCCAGCGGGCGAATTCCGGATCAGTTGGTGATCCACGCCGCGTTGGCGCGACTCGGTCACGGAGACGGCGCTCGCGAGGGCGCCGTTTTCGGTTTTCGGCCCGGTGCAGATCCCGGGGCGATCCCCGGCTTGCTGCACTTTTATTTGAGCGGCTGCACTTTTTTGCGCGGCTCGACGGGAAAGACGTGCAAGGCCGCCGCGGCGGCATGGGAGGGCGCCGCGGTGGCATAGGAGGGCGATCGCGGCAGCATGGGATGGCGATCGCGGCGGCATGGGTGGCGCCGCGGCGGCATGGGATGGCGCTCGCGGCGGCATGGGCTGGCGCCGCGGCGGCATGGGATGGCGCTGCGGCGCCGCCCGCCAACTTGAATTCGCCGAGAGTCGCGCCCGTCGCCGCCCGCCAACTTGAATTCGCCGAGAGTCGCGCCCCGCCGCCACCCGTCAACTTGAATTCGGCATCCACGGCCGTGGCCGCCCCGTTCTCGGCGTTCGAGGAGAACACTGCGTCGCTCGTGGCGCTCGGGCTGTGCGCCTGGCGGGTGCGCGAGCTCGACTTCGCGCATGCCCTCCGTGGAGATCGCGCGCCACATCGCGCGCCACATCGGTCGGATCGCGAAGGCCCCCTCCGTCGAGCTGACCGATTCGTTCCGCCGTGACAACCAGGAGTGGATGTTCCAGGAGCTGCGAATCGCGAACGAGAACGAGACGATGATCGATCTGCGCGACACACTCTCGGGCAGAGCTCGAGCGAGAGGGCGGATCCCAGCTGCTTTGGCGCAGCGGCTCGCGCTGGGCGGCCAAAGCGGTCGAGATCGGCGTTGTGCGGCGCAGCACGGAGGCATTGCGGCACCGCAGCAAACGCGGGGGCCAACGGGCACGCTGGCGCCCGCGCGCCGGCCGACGGGGCGACGCGGCAAACAGCGGCAGACGCGACGGGCGGGCAGCCGCGGTCCGTGGCGCGTCGAAACACCGCAGAAGGTCGCATACTTGTCACCTGATCTCGGCGCATGGTAGGCGTGGTCCGCGATGCCTTCGCTCGACCGCGCAGCGATCGATCCCGATGCCGATCGCGTGGTCCGCAAGCTCACGCGAGCGGGGTACAAGGCGTACCTCGTCGGCGGATGCGTGCGCGACCTCCTCGTGCAGCGCACGCCGAAGGACTTCGACGTCGCGACGAGCGCGACCCCGAACGAGATCAAGGCCACGTTCCGTAACTCGCGCATCATCGGCCGCAGGTTCCGGCTCGCCCACGTCTTCTTCGGCTCGAAGATCATCGAGACCTCGACGTTCCGCGCCAACCCGCGCGACGAGGACGACCTCGACCTCCTGATCCGGCGGGACAACGTCTTTGGCACCGAGACCGAGGACGCGCGCCGACGCGACTTCACGATCAACGGGCTGTTCTACGACGTCGAGCGCGAGGAGGTGATCGACCACGTCGGGGGCCTCGCGGACCTCGAGGCCAAGCTGGTGCGCACGATCGGCGATCCGGACATCCGGTTCCAGGAAGACCCGGTCCGCATCCTGCGCGCGATCAAGTTCGCGGCCCGCCTCGACTTCGGGTTCGAGCCGGTCACCTGGCGGGCCCTCCTCCGCTGGCGCGGCGAGATCAGCAAGTGCTCGCCGCCCCGGCTGCTCGAGGAGATGCACCGCCTTTTGCGCGGCGGCGCCGCCCGCCGCTCGTTCGAGCTGCTCGTGGAGACGGGCGTGCTCGCCGTGCTCTCCCCCTACCTCGCGGGCCTGCTCGAAGGACCGGGCGCCCCGGTCACCGCCCCGCCGGTCGGGCTCACCGCCCCCCGGCCCACGGTCGCGCGCGTCGAGTACGACGACGACGACCCGGCCGAGCACGATCCGGACGACCCGGACGAGGACGACGAAGAAGACGCCGAGGCGGCCGGCGACGAGGACGACGACGGCGACAGCGACGACGGCGACGACGGCGACGACGGCGACGAGCTCGACCCGGAGGAGCAGGCGTGGCACCGGGTCTGGGCCGACGAGCCGGCGGTGCGCCCGGCGACGGCCGCCCCGGTGCGGCTCTCGTTCCTGCCAGCAGGGCCGGAGCTGGTCCAGCGGCGCCAGCTCGTGTGGGCGGGGCTGCCCTGGATCGACGCGGTCGTGAAGGAGGGCCGCGACCCGTCGAACGCGGTGGCGTTCGGGGCCCTGCTCGCCTCGTTCCTGACGGACGACCTGCGCGGCAGCGAGCTGAGCGCCGCCGCCCAGGAGCTCGCGCACCCGATGATCGTCCAGCTCCACATCACGCGGCGCGACAGCGAGCGGCTGCGCTACCTGCTCCTCGCCCAGCGCAAGCTCCAGGCGGCCCGGAAGCGCGGCAGCTCGGCGGAGCTCGCGGGCGGGCAGGAGCTGGTCGACGACGCGCTCCTCCTCTACGAGCTCATGGAGCGCGCCGCCGGCAAGGAACCGACCGCGCCGCCCGCCGTCGCGATGCAGGAGGGCCGGGACGATGACGCCGAAGACGAGGCGGGCGGGCCGCGCAAGCGCCGCCGCCGCCGCCGCGGAGGCCGCCGCCGCCGCCGCGACCTGGGGCGCCACGGAGCCGGCGGCGCCGCGTAGCCGCCGCGCCGCCGCCGTCCCCACCGTCCCCACCGTCTCCACCGTCCCCACCGTCTCCACCGACCCAGACGAACATGCCCGAGGCGAAGCCGAACCGAGCCGGGACGCGCCGCCCCCGCGCCCCGCGCAGCGGCCAGACCGGGCCCGCAGCCGAACCGGACGCGCCGGCCCCCGCCGCCCGGCGCCGGCCCCCCGCACGCCGGCCCCCCGCACGCCGGCCGGCCCCGGCCGCCCGCGAGATCGACCTCATCGAGACCGGCTCCCGCGAGCACTACGAGGACGCGGCGCTCTACGACTACGAGTACCGCCGCCGCCGCGCCGACGTGACGTTCTACCGCGAGCTGGCCCGCCGCCGGCTGGGGGGTTCTGGCCGCATCCTCGAGCTGGGCTGCGGCAGCGGGCGCGTCACGGTGCCGCTGGCGCGCGACGGCCACGAGGTCGTCGCCCTGGACCGGTCGCGCCCGATGCTGGACCGCCTGCGGGCGCGCGTCGCCGCGCTGCCAGCGGCGGCCGCGGCGCGGATCACCCCCGCCGAGGGCGACCTGCGGTCGTTCGAGGTCCCCGGCGCGTTCCCGCTCGTCATCGCCGCCTTCAACGTCCTCGAGCACCTCTACACCCGGGGCGAGGTCGACGCCTGCCTCCGCTCGGTCGCGGCCCACCTCGCGCCGGGCGGCGTGTTCGCCTTCGACGTCCAGCTCCCCGACCTGGGCTGGCTGCTCCGCGACCCGGGCAAGCGGTGGGCGCGCACCCGGTTCACCGACCCGACGACGAAGCGCCGGATGCTGTACTCGACGAACCACGACTACGACCCGATCAGCCAGATCGCGCTGATCCGGCTGTACTACGACCCCGTCGACCCCGTCGACGGCCCCGGCCACGGCCACGGCCACGCCGGCGGAGACGGCCCGGGCCACGTCGTGCAGCTCTCCCAGCGGAAGTTCTTCCCGGCCGAGCTCGAGGCCCTCGTCTCCCATGCGGGGATGAGGGTCCTCGAGCGCTTCGGAGATTTTTCTTTCGGCCCCCTCGGGCCGGGCGCCGAGAGCCAGGTCCTCGTCTGTCAGGTGGCCCCGACGAAGACGCGAGATCGGCCGCGGGCGCCGTGATCTTCGACGAGGAATTCCCTTTTCTCGTCGAGGATTTAGATCATCGAGAATCCTCGACGAGAGGCCACTTATCCACAGGCTTTTTCCCGTCGAGGAGCCCCCCTCCCCGGCCCCCCATGACCGGTCCTCGACGGAGATCCGGACCCTCTCCGACGAGGCGTTTTAGATTTTTTCGGAAGAGTTTGTCAGACGGGTGCTGTAGCGTGCGCCCACCCATTTTCCTCAGGGAGGGTCGAAACCATGGGTGAGAAGATCGCAAAGCTCGGTATCAAGCGTGACAACGACCTGATGTACTACATCAAGAACGGCGACGTCTGGGCGACTCCTCGGAAGAAGCCCGGCCAGCCGAAGGGCAAGGCGACGAAGGTCGCTCCTGCCGGCGTCGAGATGGATTACAGCAAGTACCTCTATTACCTCGACGGTGACGGAGACGTTGCGCGCAAGGAGCGCCAGGTCGGCGGCAGCAAGCGCAAGAGCACCAAGCGAGCAGCTGCTGCCAAGAAGCCCGCGGCCCCCAAGCGGGGCGCCGCGGCCAAAAAACCCGCCGCAGCGAAGAAAGGCGCCGCGGCGAAGAAGGGCGCCGCCGCGAAGAAGGGTGCCGCCGCGAAGAAGGGCAAGAAGAAGTAAGTAGCGCTCTTGGCTGACCCTCGGAGGTCGCCACTGGTCCCAAGCCGCGGCCTGGCCGCGCCTCACGATTGAGACTCGCTTAAGACTCCCGGAGGGCTCGCATCAGCGGGCCCTCTGGCGTTTCGGCGGCATTGGGGCCGGCATTGGGGCCGGCATTGGGGCCGGCACCTCACCTCGGCGCTCGACCCGGCGGCAGCCGCGCCAAAAACGGTGCTCGAGTTCACGCCCAAAACGGCGACCGTTCGCGCCGGAGAACCGCAACAGCCCGCAACAGTCCGCTCCGAAGTATCGGACCGGCCCCCCTTCGAGTCGGCGCAGGTTTTGGGGTAGCATCATCGGCCGAGGTGGTGATGCTTCCTTCACTTTCCCGCGAGCTTCGGCTCGTGCTGGCGCTGGCAGTGAGTGTCGGGTATGTGGCGTGGGACAGCCCTGGTGCGTACGCACAGGATGATGAGGACGAGGGAGGCGGCGATGACGACGACGGCGGCGGGGGTGACGACGACGGCGGCGGCGGCGGCGGCGACGACGACAGCGACTCCGATGACAAGGACCAGCCGGCCATCACGGCCGGCGGCCTGTTCACGATGAAGTCGTACCCGATCCGCGAGCTCGAGCGGCCGCTCACGATCACGCAGAAGCTCACGCAGGCCCGGCTCGGCCTCGGGACGGACATCAGCAACAAGGGCGCGTTCGAGAGCGTGGGCCTCTCCCTCGAGGGCGTGCACGGCTACACCGACAACTTCATGCTCGTCGGCGGCCTGACGAGCGCCTACAACTTCCAGCAGTTCAACATCTACGGCGGCTTCGAGGGCGCGCTCGCGTACGACCTGCTCGACATCCGGCTCGCGGCGCGCATCGGCCGCGCGGCGGCGAACGTGTCCACGGACCCGGAGATGGTCGACTACCAGGGCGGCGCGACCAAGTTCTCCGTCGACATCGGCTTCCCGTTCCGCTACGTGGCGCGGCCGGAGATCGCGATCATCGCGCTCAACACGCTGATGAGCATCGACTTCAACGGCGATGCTGGCAACGGCGCCAAGCCAGACCTCCGGCCGTCCTTGGGCATCGCGACGAACCCGGTCGCGCCGCTCTCGGTCGTCCTGTTCGCGACCCTGCAGGTGGTCGACTTCGACTTCACGAACAACATCGTGGTGCCCGCGACCGCGCGCGTGCAGTACTCGCCGAGCCGCAAGTTCGATCTCGGCCTCGAGTTCACGTTCCTTAACATGAAGCCGAAGGAGGAAGGCAAGAAGTTCTACGACGATCGCTTCCTCTCGCTGTTCTTCACAGGACGCGTCGGAAAATAGCGTGAAGGTCTGTCCCAGATGCTTCACCCGCTTCCCCGATGGGGAGCGGTTTTGCCTCCACGACTCGGCCGTGCTGGTCGAGGAAGAGGACATCGCCCGGCTGGGGACCTCGATCGGGAACTACCGGCTCGACAAGATCCTCGGCCGCGGTGGGATGGGCACCGTCTACAGCGGCGAGCACATCTATATCAAGCGGCCCGTCGCGGTGAAGATCCTGCACCCGCAGTTCGCGCGCTACCAGGAGGCGATCCACCGCTTCCTGCGCGAGGCGCGCGCCGCGACGTCGATCAACCACGCGAACATCGTCGACGTGACGGACTTCGGCATCCTCAACGAGGGGCCGGTCTACTTCGTGATGGAGTACCTCGAGGGCAAGAGCCTCGAGGACCTGATCGAGAAGGAGGGCGCGGTCGAGCTCCACCGCGCGCTCAACATCGCGAACCAGATCGCGCTCGCGCTCGAGGCCGCGCACAACGTCGGCGTGATCCACCGCGATCTCAAGCCCGACAACATCATGCTCCTCAAGCGCCCCGGCCGCCGCGACCTCGTCCGCATGGCGCCGGATCAGTCGTGGATCACCGAGCGCGAGGAGTCGTACGACTTCGTGAAGGTGCTCGACTTCGGCATCGCGAAGGTGCTGGTCCAGGACGAGCTGCTCGCCGAGACGGTGCAGGGCGCCGTGTTCGGGACGCCCGAGTACATGTCCCCGGAGGCGGCGCGCGGCGAGGACGTGGATCAGCGCGCCGACGTCTACTCGCTCGGCGTGATCGTGTTCGACATGCTGTGCGGCCGGCCGCCGTTCGAGGCCCCGCAGTCGAGCGAGGTGCTCTCGATGCACATCCACAACCCGCCGCCCTCACCGCGCGAGTTCGCGCCGCACCGCGAGATCACCGAGATGGCGGAGGCCGTGATCCTGAAGGCGATGCAGAAGGACCCGGACCGGCGCTACCAGACCATGACCGAGTTCCGGCACGACCTGTCCCGCGCGTACGGCTCGATCTCCTACCGCCGTCATGGCGCGCCCACGCCGAGCCTGCCGCCGCGCGGCGCCGAGGCGCGCGCACCGAAGAAGCGGCTCACGGAGGAGCTCGACGAGTGGATCTCGACGGACGCGTCGGGCATGTCGGTCGAGCAGGCGCGCATGCTGGCGCTCGTCGACACGGCCGAGAAGGCCTTCTCACCGTCGTCGCTGTCACCGCAGGAGGCCGAGAACCTCGCCAACGCGCTCGATCGAGCACTCGACGAAGAAGAGTGACATTCCTTCCGCGGGATCGCCCAACCGGTGCGATCTTCGGCATGCCTTTGTGATACGGTGCGAACGATGTCTGCGAATCAAGCCAACACGTCGGGGAAGTTGACGTTGCGCACTGACGTCAAGTTCAATGGGGTCAAGGTGTTCTCGGCCACCATGGTGGCGGATCGCGACCAGCTCGGCGAAAAGGTTTCGACCTGGATGGCGAACAACCAGCATCTCAAGGTCACCGATATCGTCGTGACGCAGTCCTCCGACGAGGCGTTCCACTGCATCGCGATCACGGTGTTCTATCACCAAGATCTGGTGAAGTAGGTCCGCCGTCCCCGTACGTGGCTCGCAAGCTGAACTTCTCGTCAGGTCCCGCCGCGCTCCCCGAGGCGGTGCTGAAGCGAGCCCAGGGGGCGCTCCTCGATCTCGATGGCTCCGGCATCGGGATCCTCGAGCATAGCCACCGCGGCCCCGAGTTTTTGCGGGTGCTCGAGCGGACCGAGGCCGCGATCCGGGAGGTCGGCAAGATCGAGGACGACTTCGCCGTGCTGTTCGTGACGGCGGGCGCCACGCACCACTTCTCGCTGGTGCCGCGCTCGTTCCTGGGCCCCGAGGAGACCGCGGACTACTGCCACACGGGCGTCTGGTCCGGCAAGGCGATGGACGAGGCCCGCCGCATCGGCAACGTCCACGTCGCGTGCACGGGCGAGCCGGGCTTCGCCGCGGTGCCCTCGGCCTTCGCGTGGTCGGCGGCGCCGCGCTACGTGCACTACACGAGCAACGAGACGATCTTCGGCACGCAGTGGCAGGCGCCGCCGCCGGCCCCGGCGCTGCTCGTGTGCGACGCGTCGAGCGATCTGTTCAGCCGGCCGCTCGTGCTCGCGAACCACGCGCTGGTCTACGCGGGCGCGCAGAAGAACCTCGGGCCGTCGGGCATCAGCCTCGTGATCGCCCGGCGGGACTTCCTCGAGACGGGGCGCGCCGATCTGCCGCCGCTCGAGCAGTACAAGACCTACGCGAGCGAGCGCTCGCTGTACAACACGCCGAACACGTTCGGCGTGTACATGATCGGCGAGGTCGTCGCGTGGATCCAGGGCGAGGGCGGGCTCGAGGAGATGGCGGCGCGCAACGCGCGCAAGGCGGCCCTGCTCTACGACTTCCTCGATCAGAGCCGCGCGTTCCGCGCCCACGCCGAGCCGGGCAGCCGCTCGCTGATGAACGTCACGTTCCGCGGCGCGACGAAGGCGATCGAGGAGACGCTGCTCTCGCGCGCCGAGGAGCGCGGCCTCTCGGGGCTGCGCGGCCACCGCTCGGTCGGCGGCATGCGCGCCTCGATCTACAACGCCTTCCCGGAGGCGGGCGTGCGGCAGCTCGTGGAGCTGCTCGACGAGATCGAGCGCGAGCTGCCGTGACCGCGGGCGCGCGCCGGGGCGCGCCCGGACGCGCCGGCTCACGCGAGCTCGGCGCGCACCCGCTCGGCGAGCCACGTGTAGCGGCGCCGCGCGTCGGCGTTCTTGACGGCGAGCGAGACGGCGCGCTTGCTGCCGACGATCACGACGAGGCGCTTGCCGCGCGTCACGCCGGTGTAGAGCAGGCTGCGCTGGAGCATCATGTAGTGCTGGGTCGCGATCGACATCACGACGGCGGGGTACTCGGAGCCCTGGCTCTTGTGGATGCTGACGGCGTACGCGTGCGCGAGCTGATCGAGCTCGCCGCGCTCGTACACGGCCGACCGCCCGTCGAAGTCCACGCGCACAATGCCCTCGTCGCCGTCGATCGCGGCGATCACGCCGATGTCGCCGTTGAACACGGACTTGTCGTAGTCGTTGCGGAGCTGCATGACCTTGTCGCCGCGCCGGAACACGCGATCGCCGCGCGTGGCCTCGGTGGCGCCGGGCACGCCGGGGTTCAGGCGCTCCTGCAGCGCGTGGTTGAGCGACTGCGTGCCGAGGTCGCCGCGGTGCATCGGCACGAGGACCTGGACGTCGGAGATCGCGTCGAAGCCGAACCGCTGCGGGATGCGCTCGGCGACGAGCTCGACGATCGTCGCGCGCGCGGCCTCGGGATCGTCGCGCGCGATGAAGTAGAAGTCGGTGGTGCTCCCCGCGGGCGTGTCGAGCGCGGGCACGCGGCCGGAGTTGATCTCGTGCGCGGACACGACGATCTTGCTCTCCGCGGCCTGGCGGAAGATCTCGGTCAGCCGGATGACGGTGGCGGCCTCGGACGCGATCACGTCGCCGAGCACGGCGCCGGCGCCGACCGACGGGAGCTGGTCGATGTCGCCGACCAGGACGAGCCGGGCGCCGGGCGGCAGCGCGGCGAGCACGGCGCGGAACAGCTGCGCGTCGACCATCGAGGCCTCGTCGACGACGAGCATGTCGATGTCGAGGGGGTTCTGGCGATCGCGCTGGAAGCGGCCCTCGTGCGGCGCGTACTCGAGCAGCCGGTGGATCGTCATGGCCTCGTGGACGGTGGCCTCGCCGAGTCGCTTGGCGGCGCGGCCGGTCGGGGCGGCGAGCGCCACGCGCCGCTTCCCGAGCTCCGCGAGGTGGACGATGGCCTTCACGATCGTGGTCTTGCCGACGCCGGGGCCGCCGGTGATGACGACGCACTTGTCGACGAGCGCGGCCTCGACGGCGCGCCGCTGCTGCGCCGCGAGGGCGACGCCGGTGACGGCCTCGAACGCGTGGATCGCGGCGTGGACGTCGAGGGCGAACGCGCGCGCGGACGTGCGGACGAGCGCCGCGAGGAGCTGCGCGGCCTCGGCCTCGGCGGCGTACGCCTCGGGCCGCGACGTGCACGGCCCGCGGTCGCCGAGCGACTCGCGCACGACGAGCCGCCGCGCCTCGAGCGCGCCGAGCCGCGGCGGCAGGAGCTCGCCGGCCACGCCGAGCAGCTCGGCGGTGGTGGCGCAGAGCTCGGCGTCGGGCAGGTGCAGGTGCCCGTCCTCGGCGGCGGTCTCGAGCGCGTGCAGGAGCCCGGCCTCGAGCCGCGCGGGCGCGTCGCGCGCGATGCCGAGCCGCTCGGCGATCGCGTCCGCGGTGCGGAAGCCGATGCCCCACACCTCGTGCGCGAGGCGGTACGGGTTCGCGCGCACGATCGCGATCGAGTCCTTGCCGTACTTCTTGTAGATGCGCGCGGCGAACGCGGCCGACACGCCGTGGCCGCGCAGGAAGACCATGACGTCCTGCACGTGCCGGTGCGCGGCGAACGCGTCGGCGATCCTGGCGGCGCGCGCGGCGCCGATGCCGGTGACCTCGGTCAGCCGCGCGGGCGTGCGGTCGATGACCTCGAGCGTGTCCATCTGGAACTTGGCGACGAGGCGCTTGGCGAGCTCGGGCCCGATCCCGGGGATGATCCCGGAGCCGAGGAAGCGCTCGATGCCGAGCACGGTCTCGGGCGTCCGCAGCTGGTACGTGTCGAGCCGGAACTGGCGGCCGTACTTGCGATCGACGACCCACCGGCCGCGCAGCCGGAGCGGCAGCCCCTCCTGGACGCCCACGAGCTCTCCGACGACGGTGACGATCTCTCCGGCGGTGGTGACGAGCCGCGCCACGGCGAACCCGCCGTCCTCGGCGCGGAACACGTATCGCTCGACGGTCCCGTCGAGGATCTCCTCCGGCGCGTCGGTCACGGCGGCACTATAGGCCACGGCTCCGACGCCCGCCGCCGGTAGAGACGTGCGATGCTTCCGCGCGTGACAGCCAGCCGGTGCCTCCTTGCGTGGCTCGTGCTCGCCGCGTGCGGCGGCGGGAGCAAGCCTGCGTCCCAGACGATGCCGACCGCGACGGCCGTCGAGAAGCCACCGGCCGACGTGGCGTGCCCGCAGGCGGTGGACGGCATGTTCGCGGTCACGGCGGCGAGCGAGCCGCCGGATCTCCGCGCCCGCTCCGCGAAGGTGTTCGTGCACCGCTGCGAGACGGATCATTGGTCCGCCGAGACGCGGCAGTGCATGGCCGGCGTCAAGGCGCCCGCGGACGCCGACCGCTGCGAGGCGCTGCTCTCGCCCGAGCAGAAGCGCGAGCTCTCCGACGAGCTGTCCCGCGAGCTGGACGCGGCGGGCGTGCGGCCGGAGGTCGGCAGCGGCAAGCCCCGCCCGAAGCCAGCGAAGGCCACCAAGCCGGACGGCGAGGAGCAATGGCTTCGCAAAGAGAAGCGACTGGACGACCGCAAGGAAGAGCGCAAAGAGGAGCGCAAGGAGCGCAAGGACGAGCGCAAGAAGTCCGGCGCGCCGCACCGCGATCCCTGCGAGGGCGGCGAGTAACCGCGCCGCCCCTGCGTCGCGGCCTCCTACTTCGGCTTGGCGACCTGCGGCTGCGTGCCGTCGACGTACTCGATGGCATCGGCGCACGCCAGGCTCTCGAACGTCATCAGTGACTCGCGATCGCCGAACACCTCGGGGCACTCGGCGTGGCAGCGCTCGCGGTCGCCGCGCTCCGAGCTGTGCTTGCAGGACAGGTAGTGCGCGCAGGCGCCCTCGCACGTGCCGGTGAGCCGCGGCCCGACGAGCTGGCGGACCACGCAGCTCGCCATGAGCGCCGCCAATGCGATCCCCAGGACGAGCCCGCGCACGACGCCGCCGCCCTCGCGCTTCACGCCGCGCCTCACGCCGCGCCTCACGCCGCGCCTCCGTGGCGGCCGGCACCCGACGCGAACCGCGCCGCGCCCTGCACCGCCTCGGCGAGCGCGCGCGAGCCGAGCTCGAGCTCCTGCATCAGCGCCTCGGCCATGGGCAGGTCGTGCTGCAAGTACGCGCTCATCCGGTCGGCGCGCATGGCGGCCTGCGGCAGCGCGGCGAGCTCGTGTGCGAGCGCCTTCGCCGCCGCGAGCGCCTGGCCCTTGGGCACGACGCGGTTCACGAGCCCCATCGCGAGCGCCTCCTGGGCAGGCGCGCCGCGCCCGGTGAGGATCAGGTCGAGCGCGCGCGAGAGCCCGACGAGCCGCGGCAGCCGGATCGTGCCGCCGTCGATGAGCGGCACGCCGAACCTGCGGCAGAACACGCCGAGCACGGCATCCTCCTCGGCGACGCGTAGGTCGCACCACAGCGCCAGCTCGAGGCCGCCGGCGACGGCGTGCCCGGCGATCGCGGCGATCACGGGCTTGCCGAGCACCATCCGCGACGGCCCCATGGGGCCATCGCCGTCGCGCTCGACGCGGTTGGCCTGCCCGGTGGCCATCGCCTTCAGGTCGGCGCCGGCGCAGAACGTCCCGTGGTCGCCATGCAGGACGCCGACGCGCGCCTCGTCATCGGCGTCGAACGCGCGGAACGCATCGGCCAGCGCCTCGGCGGTCGCGCGGTCGACGGCGTTGCGCACGCCGGGCCGATCGAGGGTGACGACCGTGACGGGGCCCTCGCGCTCGGTGCGGATCATCGGGCGCAAGTCTAACCAAGGATCCGCCTCGTGCGCCGATCTTTGCCATCGCCACGCTGCGAGCTCCTCCGAGGCGCCGCCGGAGCGAGCCGCGACCGCCACATCGATCACGCGCAGCTCACGCGTCGTTCACGCCCGCGGCGTCACGGGCCTGCCGCAAGGTGCCGCTCGTTCGCCGCTCGGGCACAGCGCGCTCTGCCCTACGCTGGCCCGCATGCGCGCGCGCTCCGTCGGCCTCGCCCTCGTCCTCGCCCTCGCCGTCTGCGCCTTGCCGCGGCCCGCCGCCGCCGAGCGTTACCGCGGCCTCTACCTGGCCGGCTGGTACGGCAAGGTCGGCCTCGAGACGGGCGTCGTGTTCGCGCGCGAGCGCGGGGCGGCGCCGCTCCTGGGCGGCACGGCGACGTTCGTGCGCATGAACGATCACCTCGAGTGGGTCGGCCTGCAGGGCGACCTGCTCGTCGACTGGAACGCCGAGCGCGCCGCCGGCGCACGCTGGAGCCTCGGCCCCGAGCTGGGCGTCTCCCTCTTCGGCGTCGACGTCAGCTACTTCGGCGAGCGCGTCGACGCCGCGACGAACCACGGCTTCCAGGTCCGCGCGAAGCTCACGGCCGGCCTGGCCGCCGTCTACCTCCGCGGCGCCTACGCCCTCTCCGGCCCCGAGAGCTCCTCGCTCGAGGCCGGCCTCCAGCTGAAGCTCCCCGTCTACGTCGCCCGCAACCGCCGCTCGATGCGCGGCCCGGCCGTCGCAGCCCGCTGATCGCGTGAGCGAGCTCGAAGAGCCTATAGATCATATACAGATCTGCAGAGTGCACACTGGTACTGGTCTCCTGTGTCGCGCCGCCACGCGCGTCGGGCTTGTGTCGACTTGTATCGACGAGCGACGGAGTGCTATGGGTCTGATCCAGCGGGGGAGTCATGTCGTATGGGCGGGGCAAGCGAAGCGGCGGCGGCGGCGACGACAGGACAGGAGGGCCGGCGCAGCACGCCGGGCTCGTGCCCGGCAAGCGGACGCTCGTCGAGATGGCGTATCCGCCTGCTCCGCGCAGCGTGGGCCGTCGAGCGGATTCGGGCCCAGCGGGCGCTGACCCCGCGCCGTCGCGGCAGGGCGACTCAAGCGCGAGGCAGGGCAGCCCGCTTCCCGATCGAGCCGGAGGCGTGCGGGCCGATGGAGAGGAGCTGCGCGTCGCGATCGTGGCGCGGGACGCGCAGCGGATGATGGCGATCCTCGCGCGCAACGCGAATCTCGAGTCCATGGCAGCGCTCTGCCAGACGGCAGGGCCGGGGATCGCCCATCGCATCGAGTCAATCTTGGACGCGAGCGAGTGGGCGCGCGCACGCGCGTATCTCGGTGAGCAGGTCGCGCTCGATCGCCAGCTCGCGACGCACGACAGGGACGCGATCTTTCGCGATCTCCAAGAGCTCAGCGACCGCCGCGCGCTCGATCTGCTCAGCGGCGCAGCCGAGACGGTGTTCCAGCCGCTGACGCTCGACGCTGCGCGAGGAGCTGCTGGCGCTGCCGCGAACCCCGCGCCGGCAGCGACGACGCTGGCCGCCGTCCAAGATGTGCTGCGAGCGAAGCTCGCGCCGGACGACTACGCCCGGGCGATGCGCCTCTTGCTCGACAAGGCGGAGCGTGCGCAGAAGGCGAGCCAGGCTGGCCAGGTGGCGCCGCCGGGGACCCAGCTGGGCGATTTCACGGTGCGCCTCGACGACCTCCGCGTGACCCCGGCGGATCAGGCGGGCGGCGTCATCGCCTTGATCGGCGGTGGCAAGCTCGATCCGGTCTCTGCAGCGCGGGTCGACCTCGCCGAGGAGCGGATCCGCGCGGCGGACGCGCAGGGGAGCAGCGCCGACGCGTACCTCGGCCTCGCCGATCTCGACCCCGACGAGCGCAAGGCGCTCGCGCTGCGGCTCACAGATCGGCCGCTGGCGAAGGCTACCGATCTGGCGGCGCTCGCGAGCGAGACCGACGACGCGACGGCGATCCACGCCGCGATCCTGCGCGCGCAGTATGCCGCCAGCATCACGCAGCAGGCCGCGGCGGGCGCCGATCTCCCGGCCGCGGTCGCGCGGATCGGCGAGCTCGTGTGCACGGCACGTATGCGGCTCGCGCTGCTGCCGCCGAGCGCGCCCGAGGCCGAGCGCGAGCAGGCGCAGGCCGAGCTGCTGCGCCTCGAGCAGATGTTCTTCGGCGATCGCGCCGAGTCGCTCCCGGTCCGCGAGGCGCTCAAGACGGCGGCCCGCGGCGATCCGCGCGCCTACGCCGCGCAGCTGCGCGCGCTCGGCGCCGACCCGGTGACTGTCGGCCGCGAGCTCCTCGGGATGGTCAGCGCCGCCGACGTCGACGGCCTGCTCGACGTGCTCGCGCTCATCCCTGCCCCGCATCGCATCGCGGCGCTCGAGGCGGCGGACCGGCTCGACGATATCTCGGCGCCGTGGTGGCCGCAGGACAAGCGCGAACTGCTCGCTGCGTACTTCGAGCAGGGGATGCGGCACGCGCCGCACGCCCCCGTCGATCCGACGACGCCGGTGCGGAACGTGCCGGTACCCCGGATAGGGCCGAGCCCCGAGGCGACCCTCGTGCTGTTCGAGATCCTCGCTGGCATGGACCGCGGCCCCGCCGCGGCGCACGCGGTGCTCGCGCGGCTCGCGCGCCTGAGCGAGGCCGATCACGCGGCGATCGTCTCGGACCCGCGGTTCGACGCCAAGCTCCAGCGGCTGCCGGCCAGCAACTTCGACGAGGGCGACTTCAAGCACGCGCTCACCAACGCCAAGGGCGGTGTGCGTGCGACGCAGGTCGAGATCCTGCAGTACCCCACGGGACCCGAGACGCCGGGGCAGCGCGTCCGGCTCGAGGCGATCCGGATCAGGACCGAGGAGGCGGGCGGCCAGGCGGCGATGCGGCGCGCGTACGTGCTCGCC
>DATMCI010000356.1:0-37105 GCA_035558535.1 Kofleriaceae bacterium | reverse complement strand
CCGCGAGCGCTCCTCGCTCGAGCGCGACGTCGGCGTGCCGGGCGAGGCGCTGCGCGCGGCGCTCCTGCCGATATTGCCGGTCCTCCGGCGCGAGAAGCTCGTCGCCGACAGCGTGGATCTCGAGAAGGCGCTCGGCGAGCTCATCGCCCCGGCCGCCGCGCAGGCGGCGATCCGCTGATCATGCTCAGCGCGTCCGCATCGCAGGGCGCGCGGCGCGCGCCGCTGTGGCTCGCCGGGCTCGTCCCGCTGCTGGTGGTGATCGCGTGGTACGCCGCGACGTCGCTCACCGGGCGCTTCCTGCCGCACCAGCTGCCGTCGCCGGGCCAGGTCGGCGCGACGGCGTGGCAGCTGGCGAAGGATGGCGAGCTGACGCGCCACGTGCTCGCCAGCATCAGCCGCGTGCTCGCCGGCTTCGCGCTCGGCTCGGCGCTGGCGATCGTGCTCGGCACGCTGGTCGGCCTGTCGCGCACCGCGGAGGCGCTGATCGATCCGACGCTGCAGGTCGTGCGCAACGTCCCCTCGCTGGCGTGGGTGCCGTTCCTGCTGCTCTGGATGGGGATCGACGAGGCGCCCAAGATCGTGCTGATCACGATCGGCGCGGCGTTCCCGGTGTACCTGAACCTCGTCGCCGGGATCCGGCAGACCGATCGCGCGCTGCTCGAGGTCGGTCAGGTGTTCGGGCTCGGCCGGGTCGCGCTGGTGTGGCGCATCGTGCTGCCGTCGGCGTTCCCCT
The DNA here is from genome assembly GCA_035558535.1 of Kofleriaceae bacterium. GTDB lineage: Bacteria > Myxococcota_A > Polyangia > Haliangiales > Haliangiaceae > JABFXX01. The sequence continues at coordinate 36,372 of DATMCI010000356.1, read as the reverse complement.
ACCTCTTGACAGGGCTGCGGATCGCGATCGGTCAGAGCTGGATGTTCCTGGTCGCCGCGGAGCTGATCGCGTCGACGCGCGGGCTGGGCTTCCTCTTGATCGACGGCGAGAGCACCGCGCGGCCGGACATCATGGTGGTCGGCATCCTGGTGCTCGCGCTGCTCGGCAAGCTGTCCGACACCGCGCTGCGCTTCGCGGCGCGGCGCATCGTCCGGTGGTCGGACGAAGGCGCCGCGCGATGACGGCGGCGCGCCCAACGATCCATGTCGAGCGCGTCGCGCGACGGTTCGGCGATGCCGCGGTGCTGCACGACTTGAGCCTCGACGTCCGCCGCTCGCAGATCGTCTCCTTGATCGGACCGAGCGGCTGCGGCAAGTCGACCTTGCTGCGGCTGATCGCGGGGCTCGATCGGAGCGACGCCGGGCGCGTCGAGGTCGACGGCCGCGCGATCACCCGGCCGGACCGCGCCGTCGGCTTCATGTTCCAGGAGCCGCGGCTCCTGCCGTGGCTGACGGTGCGCGACAACATCGTGTTCGGGCTGCCGCGCGCGATGCGGCGCCACGCCGACGAGCGGGTCGGTCAGCTGCTCGCGCAGGTCCAGCTCGAGGGCGCCCGCGCGCTGTGGCCGCGGCAGCTGTCGGGCGGCATGGCGCAGCGCGTGGCGCTGGCGCGCTGCCTCGCGGTCGAGCCCAGCGTGGTGCTGCTCGACGAGCCGTTCAGCGCGGTCGACGCGCTGACCCGGATGGTGCTGCAGGAGCTCTTGCTCGCGATCTGGCAGCGCACGCAGCTGACCTTGCTGCTGGTGACGCACGATCTCGACGAGGCGCTCTACCTGAGCGACCGCGTGGTCGTGATGCTCGGCAGGCCGGCGGCGCTGGCGGCGGAGATCGCGGTCGACGTGCCGCGGCCGCGCGATCGCCGCGCGCCGGAGCTCGCGCAGCTGCGCGGCCGGCTGCTCGAGGCACTCCACCTCACCGGCGTCGATGAGGCTACGCGGTCCACGATCTCGGCCAGTGATACCTGAAACGCCCAATGCCCAACACCCTCCTACTATTCGTGATGCCATGATCCAAACAGACAATGATCGCGGGATCCGCTCGGTGCTGTGGTTTCTGCCGACCATCGGCGACAACCGCTATGTGGGCTCGGACGTCGGGGCGCGCTCGCCGACGTTCGATTATCTCGGCATCATCGCGCGCGCGGCCGACACGCTGGGCTTCGACGGCATGCTCGTGCCGTCAGGGCGCTGGTGCGAGGACGCGTGGGTGACGAGCACCGCGCTCGTGCCGATGACGCGCCGGCTCGACTTCTTGCTCGCGCTGCGCCCCGGGCTGATGTCGCCGGTGGTCGCGGCGCGCATGGTGTCGGCGCTCGATCGGCTGAGCGGCGGCCGCGTGCGCATGATGATCGTCCCCGGCGGGGACGCGCGCGAGCTCGCCGCCGACGGCCTCCACCTGGGCCACGACGAGCGCTACGCGATGACCGACGAGTGGCTGACCGTCTTGCGCCGCGTGCTGACCGAGCCCGAGGTCAGCTTCGAGGGCAAGTACGTCCACGTCGTCAAGGCGCGCTGTCCGTTCCCCTGCGCGCAGAAGCCGCACCCGCCGGTGTACCTCGGCGTGTCGAGCCCGGCCGGGCTGCAGCTCGCCGCGCGCCACGCCGACGTGCTGCTGTCGTGGGGCGAGCCGCCCGAGCTCATCACCGACAAGATCACCGCGGCGCGCCAGCTCGCCGCCGACCTGGGCCGCACGCTGCGCTTCGGCCTGCGCACGCACATCGTCATCCGCGAGAACGAGGAAGAGGCCTGGCGCGAGGCCGACGAGCTGATCAAGTACGTCGACGACGATATGATCGCGCGCCAGCAGAGCTACTTCGCCGGGATGGACTCGGTCAACCAGCGCCGGATGTCGGAGCTGCACGGCGGCCGGCGCGATCGGCTGCGCATCGGCCCCAACCTGTGGGCGGGAGTCGGGCTGGTCCGCGGTGGCTGTGGCACGTCGCTGGTCGGCTCGCCGGCCAACATCGTCAAGCAGCTCGAGGCGTACGAGGTGCTCGGCATCGACATGCTGGTGCTGTCAGGCTATCCGCACCTCGAGGAGGCCTATCGCACCGCCGAGCTGCTGTTTCCTGCGCTGCCGCGCTGGAGCAAGCCCGATCCGCTGCGTGTGCCCGAGATGCAAACGGTTTTGCCGTTCTCCGATCCGGGGCTGCCGCCGCCCGCCAAGTGACCGCGTGCGAGCCGCCGCGCGAGCGCGCGGGTCGCGCGGGCTGCGCGCGGACTGTGCGGCTTATGGATGGCTGTCGGTCGCGACGGCCGGGCCGTCGCCGGGCCCGACGCCGGGCACCTTGACGAGCGCGTCGGCCGCGCCGCCGGTGCGGTGCATGTTCTCGGCCTGCGCGGCGGCGGCGAACCGGCGCAGATCGGTGAGCACGTCGGCGGCGAGCTCGGGGGCGAACTTGCTCGTCGCGTTCGCGGCGAGCTGCTCGTGCTTGTCGGACTTGTGCCACTGATTCGTCGTCTGCGTCGCGTCGATCGCGCGGCGCGTGGTGAACATGAGCAGGCCGGTCTTCACGTCGAACATGCTCGCCTCGATGTAGCCGTAGACCTCCTGGCGCTGGCCGGGCAGAAACAGCGCGCCGACGCCGGTCGCGTAGCCCCACGCCCACCGGTTCAGGTGGCGGCGCTTCGCGATCACCTCGCGATAGAGGATGAGGTAGCGCAGGCGGTAGCGGCCGGCGATCTCGCGCAGGGCCTCCATGCCGAGCGCGCCCGACGGGATCACCATCGTCTGCGTGACGAGCGAGAACGCGGCGTCGCGGCGCAGCCGCTCGACGAGCTGCGACATCCCGGTGGGCACGCGGTAGTCGGGGCCGGGGCCGCGCCAGTCGGCGGGCGTGGTCACGGGCATCACGCCGACGCGCGCGGGCAGCTCGAGCTCGATCGGCGACGCGAGGATCCGCTGCAGCGCGTCCTCGGACAGCTGGCCGTTCGGGTCGCGCGCGAACAGCGAGCGCTCGAGCGGCGGCGGCACCGGCGCGGGCGCACCGGGTGATGCGGCGGCGGCCATCGGGGCCGACGCCATGTGCGGGCGCACCCCGCCGCAGGCGGCGGTGGTGGCGGCGGCGACGAGACAGATCACGAGCATCGCGGCGCGGCGGCCGCAGGGCGAGGGCGAGAACGACACGGTGGGCCTCTCTCTGCTGCGCCGCGAGGGGCGGCGCGGCGCATCTTGGGGTGACGGCCGAGAGAACGCCGGAGCCGTGCGCGCCTTACGGCACGGTGCCAGCACCGCGGAGCGCCACCCGTTAACCCGCGACAATTACAGGCGTCTCGCCTCGACTCACCACAGGCGTCGCCATGTCGCCACGGGCACCGAGCATACGGAGGATGCGGCGCCTCGGGCAGCTCACCGCTCGCGTCGTTCGAGCTCAGCGCGCAACCGAGCGACCTCCTGCTCGGCCGCCTCGCGCAGCCGTCGCTCTTCCTCGCGGCGCTGCTCTGCTTCCTCGCGGCGCTGCTCGGCCTCCGCGCGGAGCCGGACCTCCTCCGCGTGGAGCCGCTCCGCTTCTTCGGCCCGCTGCAGGGAGTCGTCGGCCATAGCCTGGACCCGCGCGATGAGCTCCTCGCTCTCGAGCAGCAGCGCCGTGCCCGCATAGAATCGGAGCCGGTCCCGTTCGACCTGGACGTCGAGGCCGAGCACGCGCGACTCGTACAAGCCCTGGTTCGGAAGGATCGGCGTGTAGCTCGTCGCCTCAGGCGAGGCCAGGCGATACGCCGAGAGTCGGTTGCGGGCACGATCGTAGAGGAAGTACTCGGGGATCCCGAGCCGCGCGTACCGCGCGACGTTGAGCTCCGCGTCCTTCTTGCGATCGCCGCCGACGTGGACCTCGAGCACCCAGTCGAGCGCCTTGCCCTCGGCGCTGACCACCCACTTGCTGCGCAGAGCATCGTCGCTATCGAACACGGCGATCAGATCCGGCGCGAACCGCGGCTCGCCGGGGTAATAGATCGGCAGCTCCGCTGCGAGATAGACGCGACGCTTCTGCCGCTCGAAGTACGCGCGCAGCGCGGACAACGCGCCGACCTTGGCCCGAAAGTGGAGGTCACCCTCGGGCATCGCCATCTCGTCGTAGGTGACTTCGCCAGGGAGCGCGGCCACGACCGCTGCGCGCTGTGCGGACGAGAGCGCCGCCCACACCTCGGCGCTCGGCGCCATCGGATACCCGGTCGGACTGCTGGGCACTGCGACCATGCAAGGCACAGCGTGGCTGTCTCGAGCGTGAGGGTCAAGCTCGACGGGCGGCAGGTCATCTCAAGATTACGCAAAGCCGACCCTCTCGCGATCGGCGATCCGCTCTCAAGCGCGCGCTCGGGCCGAAAACGCCGCGTGACTCGATTCGTCGTCGGCTCGGGCGCGCGCCCGTTAGCGCCCGTTAGCACCGCGAGAACATGTAGACCAGGAGCAAGATCGGCAGGGGAACGCCGAGCAGCCAGGCGAGCGCGTAACCGACTTTTCCACTCTCGGGGTTGAGCTGAGGGTTCTGCATGACCTGGTGAATTGCAGTGCGCGTGCCGGGGTATGGTCGCGCGCGATGACGAGGCCCAAGCTCGCGATCTTCGGTGCAGGCGCGATCGGCTGCTGGGTCGGCGGCCGGCTGGCGGCGGGCGGCGCCGAGGTGACGCTGATCGGCCGCGCACGCGTGCTTGGCGAGCTCGCGGGCGGACTTCGCACGACGGACCTCGACGGGCGTACGGAGATCGCCGAGGTCGGCGGCGCCGTGCGCGGCGCGCGCGGCGTGCGGCTCGCGACCGAGCCCGACGCGGCGCGCGGCGCGGACGCGGTCCTGGTCACCGTGAAGTCGGCGCAGACGGCGGAGGCGGGCGCGGCGCTCGCGGGCGTCCTGCCGGAGGACGCGGTGGTCGTGAGCCTGCAGAACGGCGTGCGCAACGCAGATGCCCTGCGCGCGGCCCTGCCGGGGCGGCGCGTGCTCGCGGCGATGGTGCCGTTCAACGTGATCCGGCGCGAGCCGGGCACGTACCACCGCGCGTCGGAGGGCGCCCTGCGGATCGACGACGATCCGGCGGCGGCGCCGATCCTCGCGGCGTGCCGCGCCGCGCGGCTGGAGATCGAGCCGCGCGGCGACATGGCGGCGGTGCAGTGGGCCAAGCTGGTGCTGAACCTCAACAACGCGATCAACGCGCTGTCGGGCCTGCCGCTCGCGACCGAGCTCGCGCAGCGGCCGTTCCGGCGCTGCCTCGCGGCCGCGCAGCGCGAGGCGCTGGGACTGCTCGCGCGCGCGAAGATCCCGGTGGCGCGGCTTTTGCCGATCCCGCCGCGCTGGATCCCGCGGCTGCTCGCCCTGCCGGATCGCGTGTTCCAGCGCGTGGCCGGGCGCGTGGTCGCGATCGATCCGACGGCGCGCTCGTCGATGTGGGAGGACCTCGAGGCGGGGCGGCCGACGGAGATCGACTACCTGCAGGGCGAGATCGTCGCGCTGGCGGAGCGCAGCGGGACCGCCGCACCGGCCGCTGCACCGACCGCCGCACCGGCCGCCGCACCGGCCGCCGCACCCATCAATGCCGCGCTGGTCGGCCTCGTGCGCGCGGCCGAGGCGGGCGGGCGGCGCGACTTCTCCGGTGAGGAGCTGGCCGCCACGCTGGGGCTCGGGTGATCGCGGCGCGCGCGGCGCGCTACCGGCCGCCGAACGACTGGAGCAGCCGCACGCTGAGCCGGTCCTGCGGGACCTTGCTGTAGAAGCGCTGGGTGACGGTCTTGTAGCCGGACTTCTCGATCGTGACCTTCACGCCGTTGAAGCCCATGATCTGGACGACGGCCGGGCTCGTGCCCGCGCGGCGCCCCTCGATCGAGATCGTGGCGCCGGGCGGCGACGTGACGATGGACAGGGTATGCGTCGGGCGGACCAGCGTGATCTCGACCGACTCGGCCTTGCCCTCGGCCGGCGTCACGACGCGCGTGACGGGCGCGTAGCGCGGGTGCGAGACCTCGACCTTGCGCGGCTTGCACGGCCCCTCGACCGTCATCGGCGAGACGCCGAGCTTCTCGCCATCGACCTTCACGTTCGAGCCGGCGGGCGTCGAGGAGATGGTGACCCGGCACGGGCCGCTACCGACGACAGGTGAGCCGCCGGCCGCGGCGCCGCTGGACGCATCGGATGCCTCGCCGGAGCTGCCGGGCGTGCTGGCGCTGTCGGTGGTGGCGGCCGTGGCGATGGCGGCGGAGCCGACGCCGGTGCCCGCAGAGGGACCGCCGGGGGTGCCGGCGGCGGCGGCAGGGGGCGCGGCCGCGACGGACGCGCCTGCGCCCGCGCCAGACGTCGCGGCGACGGCGGGGGCCGGGCCTGTGCTCGCGGCGCTCGGGGCGGCCGAGCCCGCGCTCGCGCCACCCGCGGCCTGCGGATCGCCGCCGGGCGCCGGCGCGCTGCGAGCGGCGGCGGGCTTGCTGGCGGCCCCGGACGGGTCCGGCGCCGGAAGCTTGGGCTCCGTCGCGTCCCCGGCCTGCTTGTCGGTGTCGGGCGAGGCGCCGCCGGACTCCGACGAGCTGGGCGGGCGCGGCGGCGGCGCAGGGCGCGGTGAGCGCGACAGGCCCAGCTTGATCGCGAGCGCGAGGAGCGCGAGCGCGACGACGGCGCTGATGACGATCACGATCCAGCCGCGGGACTTCGTCGAGCCCTCCGTCTCGTACGTGTTGGGCGGCAGGTACACCGGCGAGGCGCCGGTCGGATAGGGCGCCATCGCGCCGCTCACGGGGCCAGCCACCTGCATCGGATCGGCGGCGGCCGCCACGTCCGACGCCGCCACCGGGTACGCGGCGCCCATGTACGGCGCGGCGCCGGGATACCCGGCGTCCGGCGAGGCCGCCGCCATGCCGCCGTCGCCCATCGGCATCCCCATCGACGGATCGACGGCCATCGGCGGCGGCGTGTGCGCGTACGGCGGGTTCATCACCATCGACGGATCGATGACCACCGGCGGCGGCGTGTGCACGTACGGCGCCATCGGCGGCGGCGTGTGCGTCCACGGCGGCGGGCCCGGCACCGTCACTGGATCGCTCGTCGGCGGCCCGGCGAACGGCAAGACCGGCCCCTGCCCCGACCACGGCGACTCGACGGCGATCACCTGGCCGGTCGAGGAGCGGAACGGCGGCGCGTCGTCGGGCGGGGTGACCGGCGGGCTCGTGCCCCCGCGCGGGCCGGACGGCAAGAGATCACGGATATCGACCGAGCTCTCGGACTCCTGGAAGTTGCTCGTGTCCTCGTACAGCGTGCAGTCGATGAAGCCTTCGAGCTGGTGATCGGTGAGGTTGCTGAGCGGGTTCGCCGGCAGGATGAACTCGGAGCCGGGCGTGCGTGACTCGGCGTCCGCGGCTGGCTCGCTCGCCGGACGCCGCGGCTTGCCGGGCCCCGCGCTCGTGGAGGGCTCGCTCCCCAGCCGGCGCGCCGACGCCGCCGGGGCCGCGCTCGTCGAGGGCTCGCTGGCGGGCCGCCGCGCGGTGGTCGGCGCGATCGGCGTAGCCGGCAGCACCGGGGGCGCGGCCGCTGGCGTCGGAGGCGGCGTCGCCGCTGGGGCCGCGGCGGCCGGCGTCGGGGGCGGCGTCGCCGCGGCGGCCGGCGTCGGGGGCGGCGTCACCGCGGGCGTGCCGGCGGCCGGCGTCGCGCTCGCGCTGTCCTTCGACGGCAGATCGCGCAGCCCGATGGGGAGCTTGTTCGCCTGCTCGCCGACCAGGATCTGGCCGCGCCGCGACATGCGGGCCGTCGCCGCCAGCGACTCCGGCATATCGGAGAGCTCGGGCACGGCCTGTCCGGAATCCGGACCGTCTCCGCCCTTGGCGCCGCCGTCGCCGGGGGGGCGCTCGCGGAACGCGATGCCGGTGATCGTCGAGCCCGGCGCGGCGTCGGGCGCGCCCGGCTTGCCGCGCGCGCCGACGGGCGACACCGACGGCACCCCCGCGAACGCCGTCGGCGAGATCGAGCCTCCACTCCCGGGCTTCGGCGGGGTCGCTGGCTTGTCACCGGCCGCCGGCTTGTCGGCCGCCGGCTTGTCGGCCGCCACGGGGAGCGGCGTCTCGGCGCGCCCGATCCGCGGCGGGAGCACCGGCGGCATCGGCACCGGGCCGGGCGGCGGCGCGGCAGACGCAGCAGGCGCGGCAGGCGCGGCAGACGCAGGCGCGCGCGTCGGGAGGTTCAGCGCGAGCGTGGAGCCGGACTGCTCGGATCCGGTCTCGGGGCGAACAGCCCCGAACGGACGCGGCGTCGAGCGCGAGCCCGCGGCGGAGGGCACCGCGCTCGTGCGCGGCGGCAGCGCGCCCGCCCCCGGCGGCGATGACATCGATGACTCGTCCGCAGCCGTCCCGGCGCGCGGCGACGCCGCGGGCGCCGCGTCCTCTGCGGACCAGGCGTCCTCGAGCGACGACGCAGGCAGCGTGTCCGCGACCGCGCTCGCGCTCCGCACCGGGCCCGATCCAGGCGACTTGAGCGGCAGCACGGGCGGCGTCGGGCTCGACGGCGGCGGCACCTCGCGCGGCGGCAGCGAGACCAGCTCGGGCGGCGCGTCCCGCGGCGGCACCTTCGGCGGCACGGCACCCAGCGGCGGCACCACCGGGACGGGCCCGGGCGTCGCGCGCGATGACGCGGCCCCCGGCGCCTTGGAGGCCCCTGACTTGTCCGCGGCAGCCGCCGCCTTGGACGCCCCCGACTTGTCCGCGGCAGCCGCCGCCTTGCCCGGGACGGGCGGCATCGCCGGGATCGACGCCTTCGCCGACGGCTTCTCCGCCGCCGCCGCCGCCGCCGCCGGATCCGCCGCGCCGTCCGCCGACGCAGCCGCAGCTGCCGGCGCGGGCCGCGCCGCTGGCGGTCCCAGCGTCGCCTGTGCCAGCGGCACCGGCCCCGAATTCGCGTCGTCCCGCGATCCCTCGCGCGCCGCCTTCACGAGCCGCGTGAAGACGTCCACGCTGTCCGCCGTCAGGCGCTTGATGCCGAGCCGGATCCCCGGCCGGTTGAACTGGTTCTCCGGGGTCGACCACGCGTCCACGACCGTGCACAGCCCGCGCAGCACGGGCGTGTTATCGGCGAGCTGGATCGAGAACGCCGTCTCGAGGCCGATCGGGCGCGTGTTGAGCGTCGCCACGAAGAACGACGACTCGTCACAGAACTTGTGATAAGTCGCGATGAACTGATCGACGTCAGCGCATCGCGTGGCGACGCACAACGCCTTCGTCTTTGGGCCCGACGTGGTGGTCATTCCTCGATACAGTGCGGGCGCGCGCTCCAAGAGCTGCAAGCGCCACGCGATATTCTAGAAGGCAACCCGGCCCGCTCGCCATCTTCCCGCGGTCGTTACCTATGTAGGCAGAGGGCTACGACGCCCACACCGCGACCACCACGGACGCTGCGATCGTCCCCAGGAGCAACAGATCTAAGAACCGGCCGTAGCTCTGGAGTCGGGCGCGGAGGGGTGCCCTGCGGTCGTGCTCCGCGAGCGGCAGCTCGGACCGGTGCAGCTGCCGGACCAGTAGATCGAAGCGATCCCAGTCGCGGGCTGCGAGGAACCACCACGAGCCGCGGCGAGCCTCGAGCGCGATCCCGTCGCGGTAGACGTGCGCGCAGGCGAGCCGCGCCGCCTCCTGGTGGAAGCCCAAGACCGACCAGCCCCACCGCACGCCGTCGCGGGTGACGGCGAGGGCCGCGCTGCGGACCGCGAGGCCGAGCAGCGCGACGGCCAGGAGCGCGAGCGGCAGCGTGATCTGCAGCGTCGCGCCGCGCCGCCACGGGTGCCGCGACACGAAGTACCAGGTGAGCACGCCGAGCACGGCCGAGATCGCCACCGCGGCCGCCGCGAGCCGGCGCGCGCGCCGCGGCGCGTGAAACGAGCCGAGCGGCGTGCCTACGAGCCCGATGCCCGGCGGCAGATCGACGACGCTCACGAGTCCGTCAGCCCTGGCTCGTCGACCGCCGCGGAGAGCCGCCCCACGATCTGGGCGCGCTCGGTCGGATCCGTGATGCGCCGGCCGCCGCGGGTCACGAAGAACGCGTCGGAGACGCGCTCGCCTTCGGTCGACACCTTCGCGAGCGAGATGTCGAGCCCGAGCTCGGCGAGCGTGTGCGTGATCGCGTAGAGCACACCGACGCGATCGCGCGTGGCGATCTCGATGATCGTCGCCTGCGCCGAGTCGTCGTGGATACGGATCTCGGTGACCACGCCGGGCGTCACCCGCTTCGGCATGCCGGAGCGCGGGCGGCGGCGCGCGATCAGGGTGGCCACCTCGGCCGGATCGGGCGGGCCGTCGAGCAGCGCGCGCAGATCGCCGAGCAGGCGCTGCCAGCGCGCGTCGTCCTCGGAGATCGCGGCGCCCTTCAGGTCCCGGACGTAGAACACGTCGGTGACGAGCCGGCGGGCGGCGCCGTCCGCCGCCCGGGTGTCTCCGCTCGCCGCCCGGGTGTCTCCGCTCGCCGCCAGGGTGTCTCCGCTCGCCGCGGGCGCGCCCGCCGCCAGGTCCACGTGGCCGAGCACGGCGCCGAGCACGTCCAAGCGGCTCGCCGTCAGCGCGCCCGCGATCGCGGCGAGCACACCGGGCGCGTCCGGTGCGACGATCGCGACCTCGCTGTGGCCCTTGAGCGGCCAGCAGTGGACCTCGATCGCGACCTGGGGCGCGGCGGCGCACGCGGCCGCCACGAGCCGGGCGTGGCGCGCCGCCTGGCGCGGCGTGAGCTGCGTGAACAGCCGCGGATCGATTCCATCGATGATCCGCGCGATCGCGGGATCCTCGTCGCCGCCCGCGAGCTGCACCACCTTGGCGCGCAGATCCGGCTGCGGCGCGGCCTGCCCGAGCTGCCCGCCGCCGCGGAAGTGCGCGCGCGCGCGCAGCATGAGATCGCGCAGGAGATCGGCCTTCCACGCCGTCAGGTTGTCGGGGTTCGTCATCGCGGCGTCGCACAAGGAGAGCAGGTAGAGCTGGACGAGCCGCTCGTCGCTGCCGACCCGCTCGGCGAACCGCGCGATGACCTCGGGATCGCTGAGGTCGCGGCGCTGCGAGAGGTGCGACATCGTCAGGTGCTGGCGGACGAGGAACTCGGTCAGCTCGACGTCGGCGTCGGACATCCCGAGCCGGCGGCCGATCACGCCCGCGATCACGGCCCCCTTCTCGGCGTGGCCCTTGCCGAGCGGCTTGCCGACGTCGTGGAGCAGGGTCCCCAGGATGAGCGGCGCGGGCCGCGTGACCTCGCGCCACAGCTCCGTCGCCGTCGGGTGCAGGTCGGCGAGCTCGCCGCGCGCGAGGCGCTTCTGCATCGCGACCGCGTAGAGCTGGTGCTGGTCGACGGTGTAGACGTGGTAGAGGTCGTGCTGGACGCGGCCCGTGCACGGCGCCCACTCGGGCATCAGCACCGCCAGGATGCCGAGCTGCTGCATCACCTCGAGCGCCGACGGCTGCCCCGCGTCGCGCAGATCGAGCAGCGCCTCCAGGAGGAGCCGCTGCGCGAGCGGATCGGTGCCCAGCGGTTTCGGATCGCGCGCGATCGTCTCGGCGGCGAGCTCGCGCGTGTGGCCGTAGACCGGCAGGCCCCCGGCGACCGCGACGCGGAACAGGCGCACCATCTCGCTCGGCCGCTCGACGAACAGCTTCGGATCGCGCAGCGCGAGCTCGCCGTTGAACGTGATGAAGCAGTGATCGACCTCGTGGATGCGCGGCCGGCGGCGCGCCGGCACGCGCGCCGACTCGAGCAGCCGATCGGCCACCTGCACGACGCCGCGCGCGTGCAGGTAGTAGTCGCTCATGAGCGCCTCGACGGCGGGCGCCACCGCCGAGCGGATGTCGCCCTCGTGCGGCACGGCGCGCGGGTAGAGCCCGGGCGCGATCGCCTCCTGGATCTCGAACGTGAGCTGATCGAAGCGGCGCTTCGCCGTGAGCTGGACGAGCGCGCGGATGCGGAGCAGGAAGTCGCGCGCGCCGGCGAGCACCTGCGCCTGCCGCCGCGTCAGGTGGCCCATCGCGACGAGCGCGTCGATCAGGGCCGGCGCGCCGGCCGGATCCTCGATCGCCTCGGTGCGCGGCGGGTGCCACCGGATCGCGGCGGCCCACAGCGCCGTCGACAGATCGCGCAGCGCGCCGATCCCTTGCTTGAGGTTGGGCTCGAGCAGGTACAAGGAGGCGCCGAACCGCTCGTGGCGGTGCTTCTTCTCGTCGGCGAGCGCGCCGATCAGCTCGTTGGGGTTGCTGCCGGGCGCGAGCGCGGCGAGCGTCCCGCGCAAAAGCTCGGTGGTGAGCCGCCGATCCCCGGCGATGTGGCGCGCGTCGAGCAGCGCCGTGGCCGTCGCGAGATCGTCCTTGGCGAGCCGGGCCACCGCGCGCGGCTCGCGCACGGCGTGGCCGATGGCGAGCTTCTCGTCCCACAGGGGATAGAGCAGCCGATCGGACAGCTGCTTGGCGGCGCGCTCGTCGCCATCGTGCAGGAGGATGAAGTCGATGTCCGAGTACGGCGCGAGCTCGCGGCGCGCCCAGCCGCCGGTGGCGACGAGCGCGAGCCGCGACGACAGCCCCGCGGCCGCCTGCGCCCGCGCCGCGGCGTACGCGGTGGCGAGCGCGCGATCGTAGACGGCGGCGATCTCGCGGCAGGCGGCGTCGCCCGTCCCCGGCCCCTCGCGCAGGCGCGGGGCGAGCGTCGCGAGCGTCGCGTCGAGCAGGCCGCGCAGGCCCGCTCCGGGCACGGGTGCAGTCGCCACGTCCGTAGCCTACGCGATGACCGCGGGCGCGTCAGGGCCGCTTCGGCGCGAGCCGGAGCTCGGCCAGATCGATCCAGCCGTCCCACACGCGCACGTTCTGCACGCTCCGGTGCACGAGCCCCTGCGGCGCGTCGGCGACGATGCCGGCGATCGGCCAGGTCTCGGCGAGCGCGGCCCCAAGCTCGCCGGACAGCCGCGTGCGCTCCGCCGGATCCCACGCGGCCGCGAGCGCGTCGAGCACGTGCGCGATCCGCGGCGACGTCGCGCGCGCGGGGTTGCCCCCGCCGAGCCGCGCCGAGACGTCGCTGTCGACCATGCCGGTCCACACGAGCTCGGCGACGTCGTACGTGCCCTCGGCGAGCCGCTTCTCGAGCGTCGCGTCGCTCGCGGTGCGCACGTCGATCACGACGCCGATCCGGCGCGCCGCCTCGACGAACATGTCGCGCACGGCCGGCGGCGCGCCGGGCAGGATCGCGTCCTTGCCGTCCTTGGCGGCCGCTGGCTCGGCGCCGATCATGACGAGCCGGAGCTGCTCGCCGCCGCGATCGCGGATGCCGTCCTTGGGCTCGGTGTCCTTCCAGCCCGCCTCGTCGAGGAGCTTGCCGGCCTGCGCCGGATCGAACGCCGGCACCGGCGCCTCGGGGCCGCTGACGAAGCCGCCCGGCCAGATCGGCCACAGGACGGGGCGCGCGAGCCCGTCGAACACGCGCTTCTCGATGTCGCGCCGGTTGACGAGCAGCGCGAGCGCGTGGCGGACGCGCGCGTCGGAGGTGATCGGCCGGCTCGCGTTGAACGCGAGGTAGCGGAAGCGCAGCGGGCGCAGCTCGAGCGGCTGGAACGCGGCGGCGATCCCGGGCGCGCTCGCCTGCTCGGGCCAGTGCGCCGGGATGAGGGCGGGCAGGAGATCGAGCTCGCCGCGCTTGGCGTCCTTGAGCGCGGCCGCCGCGTCGGGCTGGTACACGAACTCGAGATCGGCGATCGCGGCGGGCCCGCCCCAGTACTTGTCGAAGCGCGTGAGGCGCACGATCCCGCCCTTGTGCGACGCGACCTTCCACGGCCCGGTGCCGACGAGCGCGCCGCCGGCGAGGAGGCTCCCCTCGTAGACGTGGTACGGCAGGATCGGGATCTCGGCGAGCGCGCGCAGGACGTAGCCGCTCGGGCGCTTGAGCCGGATCCGCAGGCCGCCGGTCACGAGCTGATCGACGGCCTCGATGTCGTCGAGCAGCGGCCGCAGGTGATCGATCCCGCGGCGCACCTCGCGGATCGCGTCGATCGAGAACTGCACGTCGCCCGCCGAGAGCGGGCGCCCGTCGTGGAACCGCACGCCGGGCTGGAGCTCGATCAGGATCTCGGTCCCCGACGGGCTGATGCGCCACGAGCGCGCGAGCCGCGGCGTGTAGCGGCCGGCGGTGCTCGGCGCGGGCGCGCCGCTGCCCGCCGCGCCGGGGGGCCCCTCGGGCGGCACGTAGTGGAGCAGCGTCTCGAACACGGTGCCGTGCGTGATGCGGCGGCCCCACACCGTCGGCGCGACGAGCGGGCTCAGGCGCCCCGGCTCGGCGTCGACGTGGATCCGCAGCGTGTGGGCGCGGGCCGCGCGCGCGCCCTCGGCATCCGGCGCCCCGGCCGAGCCGGCGGCGAGCGCGGGCGAACCCGGCGCGAGCGCCGCCTCGGCGGTCGGATCGGGCGCGTGGCGCCATGGCTTCACGCGAGCGGGCGAGTCGCACCCGACGAGCGCGGCCAGGAGCGTAACTTGAGGGGCCCTGGGCACCATGTTATGACCGGCAGCATGCCGCACCCTCACGGCCAGCGCACCGCCCTGCTCTCCGGTCTCATCCCCGCGCTCGCGCTGCTCGGGGCAGCGGCCTGCCAGGGCGACAAGCTCAAGGGGCCGGCGGCCGAGGTGAAGAAGAGCGACGTCAAGGTCAACCTGCCTCCCGTCCCGGGCTTCGAGCTGCCGCCGACGAACCCCGACGGCTCGAAGTCGGTGAAGGAGCTGCGCGTCAAGGGCAAGAAGCTCATCGACAGCGACGTCACGGTCAAGGGCGTCGTCACGTGGGTCTACGACTGCAAGACGGCGCTCCGGCAGCCCGGCATGTCCGACAAGGACGTCGAGAAGCTGATGTACGAAGACCAGACGAAGTGCGAGCGCGCGAAGTTCTACATCGGTGACAAGCCGGACACGCCGGCCGAGAAGAGCATGTGGGTCGTCGACGTGCCGCGCCCGTTCTCGAAGATCGAGCTCGAGCGCCTGAAGCCGGCGTCGCAGAAGGACGAGCTCGCGAACCCGTCGAACCGCCGCTGCGACATCAAGAAGAAGAACGACTGCCCGGTCTACGACGTCGGCGACGAGGTCATCATCACCGGCAAGTGGTCGCTGTCCTCGTCGCACGGCGATCGGAACAGCGACGGCCTGCTCGTCTACAAGAAGATGAAGAACGTCACGAAGAACTGGGACGCGCCGGAGCCGCCGCCGGAGCCGGCCGCGCCGGCCGGCGGTGCCGGGGGCGGCGGCGAGAAGCTGTCGCCGGAAGACATGGTCAAGCAGAAAGGGAAGTAGCGCGCGGCGCCGCGGCGGCGGCGTCAGCGGGTGAGCGCGCGGACGAGCGCGCAGACCTCGAGGGGGAGCGCGAGGCGCGCAGCGGCGCCGGGCGCGCCGCCGGGCGCCGCGTCGACGAGCGCGGGGCAGGCGGTGGGCGTGGGATCGCCCGTGCGGAGCGTGTGGGCGACGGGCGCGCCGCCGGGCGGCTGCACGCGGAGCGTGACGGTGTGGCGCGGCGTGACGGCGGGCGCGTACGGGGCGACGCGCGGCGCGGCGAGCGCGGCGACGAGCTGGGAGACGGCGGCCGGATCGTCGCGGCCGGGGCCCTGGCGCGTCCACTCGCCGATCACGGCGCCGCGCGTGTACGTGGTGCCGTCGAGCTCGAGCGCGGTGACGGTGGTCGGCTCCTCGCGCCACGGCGTCGGATCGAGGAGCTCGTCCGAGGGCCGGACGAGCCGGCGGAACGCGCCCTCGCCGACGCGCAGCGCGATCGGCTCGCCGCGGCGGACGACCAGGTCCGGCGGGTACAGATCGAGCGTGATCGCGCCGCCCGCGCGGCCCTCGGCGAGCAGCGCGCCGGCCGGCTTGCCCGCGGGCAGCGGCGCCGGCTCGGCGGGCGCGCCGAGGATGGCGACGAGCTCGGCTGCGGCGACGGGATCGGCGTCGCGCGCGCCGAGCCGCGGGTGCGCCGCCAGATCGAGCACCGCGCCGTCGGGGAGCGTCAGCTTGGTCGGCTCGAGCGGCGCCGGTCGCCGCTCGACGAGCTGGGCCGGCGGCTGCGTGAGCGTCCAGGTCGCGCGCTTGGCGTTCTCCCACGTCCCGTCGCCGACGCAGCCGGGGCCGGCGGTGCCGTCGATCGCGTGGCGCCCCGGCGCGCCGGGGCACGGGCCGGCGTCGCGCACCGCGACGCCATCGGCGACGATGCCCTCGCCGGCCGGCGCGACCGGCCCCTCCGGCAGCGCGACGATCTCGAGCTCGGCGAGCGGCTGCTCGATCGCCCGCGCGACGTTCGGATCGAGGAGCAGCGTGAACGGCGCGGTGACCCGCCGCGGCGCGCCCGCGAGCGTGACGCGCCCGAGGTCGCCGCCGGGCGAGAGCTGGATCTGCGCCGCGGCCGCGATCGCGGCGAGCGGGCGGCGGACGCGCAGCGCGAGCGGCCCGGGATCGAGCGCGCGCGCCAGCCAGGCGTCGACGAGGTAGGCGCGATCGCCGATCGCGAGCCACTGCTGGCCTTCGCCGAGCGGCTCGCCGATCGCGATGGAGAGCCGGCCGGCACCGGTCACCGTCAGCATCGCCGCGCTCCGGCCGGCGGCCGACGCTGGCGCGCGCCGGTGCCACCGCCCACCGCGCAGCGCCGCGAGCACATCCCCGATGGCGCGCGCGTCCGCGGCGCCCCTCGGCGCGGAGCACGCCCAGCCGGTCGGCGACGCCGGATCGCGCACGACACCGGCGGGCGGCACGCCGTCGCGCTCCCACAAGAGCGAAGTCACCGCCTCGGGCCGAAAGCCCAGGACGAGCGTGCGATCAGCGGGCACCCCCGCGCCGCGCCCCCGGGCGGCGATCGCGGCGATGACGAGCAGCGCGGCGATCGCGCACGCGACGAGGAGGCCGCGGACGCTCGCCGTCACGCCGCGCCTCCCGCGCGCCACCGGCGCCACCAGACGAGGCCGCCGCCGAGGAGGAGCCACGCGAGCGGGATGCCACCGACGCACAAAGCAATGATCGCGGAGCGCTCGGCGCCGGTGAGCAGGAGCCGGACCTGGCCGGGCACGCGCGGCGCGACGGCGACGCGCGGCTCGGCGCCGCCGAGGAAGCGGACCGCGCGGGCGAGCCAGAGATCCGTCGCCGCGATCCGGCTCGCCAGGCTCACCGTCGCGAACGACTCGGCGGAGCCGACCGCGATCACCGCGCGGCGGCTGCCGAGCGCCGCGAGCGCGATCGGCCCGGCGAGGTCTGTGTCCCCCTGCGCGGGCGCCGCGAACAGGTCCGTCTCGCCCCAGCTCTGCGCGGACGCCGACACGAGGGGCCGGGCGCCCGCGGTCGCCGTGACCGCGCGCGGCTGGAACCACAAGGTCGGCCGGACGCCACGGAAGCCGGCGTTGATCGGGTGATCGGCGTAACCGTCGACGACGAGCAGGAGCCCGACCTGATCGCGCAGCGCCGACGGCGGATCCACCGCGACCGCTGCCGGCAGACCCAGCCCCTCGGACGCGAGCAGGCCCTCGAGCCCGGTGGCGGCGAGCGCGTCGCCGACCTCCCGGCTCGCCGCCGCGACGAGCAGCCCGCCGCCCCGGTGCAGGTGCTCCTGCAGCGCGAGCGCCTCGGCGGGCAGGAGCGGCTTGCCCGGGCCGGCGACGATCACGATCCGGCAGGTCCGCGGCGGCGGCGCGCCGGGCGGGAGCTCCTCGAGGGAGATGCCCTCGCCGCGCAGCCGCTCGGCGATGAACGTCCAGTCGAGGCCCGCCGGATCCTTCTGCACGAGCGAGAGCTCGCCGTGCCCGGTGGTCGCGCACGCGGTGATCGGCGCCGCCTGCGCCAGCGCGGCGAGCGCGCCGGCGAGCGCCTGCTCGATCGCGAGCTGCTCGACGACGATCCCGCCGCCGGGGCCGCGCACGGCCAAGACGATCTCGGCCAGATCGACGACGCGCCGGCGCCCGCCCTGCTCGACGATGACCGCGCCGCTCGCCTCGAGCTTCTTCGGCTCGAGGCCGGCCGCGCGCGCGACCGCGGGCAGGCCGCCGGGCGCGGCCGCCGGATCGACGACGCGCACGGCGAGGCCCGGCGCCGCCTCGGCCACGCGGCGCGCGACGCGCGTGACCTCCTCGTAGATCGGCTCGATCGCGCCGAGCGTCGGCCGCACGATCGTGAGCGAGCCGGGGCCGACCTCCGCGAGCACCTCGAGCGTGGCCGGATCGAGCGTGTTGCGGCGATCCGCGCTGACGTCGAGGCGGACCGGGCGGCGGACGGCGAGCGCGCCGAGCGCGATCGCCGCGACGGCGAGCGCCGCGGTGCCCGCCGCGCGCAGCCGCACCTCGCGCCGCCGCCGCCGCCCCGCACACGCGAGCGTGATCGCGAGCGAGAGCCCGGTCACGGCGAGGCCCGCGACGAGCGCGAGCGCGGCGCCGGTGAGCTCGCCGCGCGCGAACGCGAGCGCCGCCCCGCGCACCGAGGCCGCCTCGAGCACCGCCGCCGCCGCCGGGTGATCGACGGCGAGCTCCGGCCACAGCGCCGGCAGCTCGCCGAGGAGGAAGATCCCGATGAGGAGCGAGAAGCCCAGGCCGCCCGCGCCGAGCGTCGACGCCATCGCCGCGCTCGCCGCGACGGCCCACGTGAGCAGCGCCGCGCCGATCGCGATCGCGCCCGCGTAGCCGCACGCGATCGCGGCCGCGTCCCAGCCGCCCGCGTCGGCGCGGTACAGCGCGACGACCGCGAGGTACAGAAGCGTCGGCACCCAGAGGAGCGCGTAGAGCGTCGCGGCGGCCAGCCACTTGCCGGTGACGGCGGCGCCCTCCCCCACCTGCGCCGTGAGCAAGAGCTCCCACGCGCCGCTCCGCTTGTCGTCGGCGATCGCGCGCATGCCGAGCAGCGTCAGGACGACGAGCGACAAGACCCACGTGAGCAAGGTGCCCGCGAGCTGCCCCTCGAGCAGCTCGCCGAGCGGCGCCGCCCGCTGCGGGTCCGAGAGCGCGAAGACGAGCCCGGCGAACGCGATCCCCTGCACGGCCAGGAACACGCCGCCGACCACGTAGAGGATCGGCGCGCGCAGCATGCCGTGCAGCTCGCGCCGCCACACCCAGTACGCCGCGCGCACGGCGCGCCTCACGCCGCCGCCTCCGCCTCGAGCAGCGCGACCACCGCGTCCTCGAGGCGCGCCGCGCCCGCCGCCGCGCACAGGGCCGCCGGCGTGTCCACGGCGACGAGCGTGCCCGCGCGCAGCACCGCGACGCGCGACGCCAGCGCCTGGAGATCGGCGACGGCGTGGCTCGACACCAGCACCGCGCGATCGCGGGCGGCGCGGATCAGGTGCTCGCGCAGCTCGCGCGTCTGGATCGGGTCCATGCCGCTCGTCGGCTCGTCGAGGACGAGCAGCGGCGGGTCGCCGAGCAGCGCGTCAGCCAGACCCACGCGCTGGCGGTAGCCCTTCGAGAGCGCGCCGATCGGGCGCGGCAGCTCGCGCTCGATCTGCACCGTCTCTACCGCGCGCAGGACCGCGTCCGCGCCCAGGCCCTTCTGGCGCGCGCGCAGCCGCAGGTGATCGCGCACCGTCAGCTCCGCGGGCGCCGGGGCGTGCTCCGGCAGGTAGCCGAGCCGGCTCTGCGCCTCCGCGCGCCGCGCGATCGGCACGCCGTCGATCGCGACGTCACCGGCGTCGGCGTCGAGGAAGCCCGTGGCGATCCGGAGGAGCGTCGTCTTGCCGGCGCCGTTGCGCCCGACGAGCAGGACCGCCTCGCCCGCGGAGACCTCGAGCGTCACGCCCGCCACGGCGCGGCGATCGCCGAACGCCTTCTCGATCCCGCGCAGCGCGAGCATGGCTTACGGCCTCCGCAGGACCGGGCTCCGGGGGCCCAACGCTCAATCTTCCGATCGCTGGGCCGGGATGCGGATCGTGAACGTCGTGCCCGTGGGCCCGGTGTCGCAGCGGATGCTGCCCTTGTGGTCATCGACGATGCGCTTGACGATCGCCAGGCCCAGGCCGGTGCCGCCCTTTCTGCCCGTCGCGAACAGCTCGAACAGGCGCGCGTGGATCTTGTCCGGAATGCCGGGCCCGGTGTCCTTCACCGCGAACACGAGGTCGTCGCCCGCGCGATCCACGCTGACGCGCAGGCTGCCACCGGACGGCATCGCCTCGACGGCGTTGCTCGTCAGGTTGTGGAACACGCGCATGAGCTTCTGCTCGTCGAAGTACGCCAGGCCGTCGTAGCGGGCCTCGACCTCGAAGTCGATGCCGCGGCCCGCGACGGCGGCGCCGAGCTGCGTGGTCAGCTCCTCGGTGAACTTGTTGACGTAGACCTTGCGGACGACGAGATCCGTGTCGCCGCGCGCGAACGCGAGCACCTCGCGCGTCATGCCCGCCATCAGATCGAACTGGCGCTGGATCTGCTCGACGTACTTCTCGCGCTGCGCCGCGTCGTCGGAGGCTGCCATGAGCTGCGCGTAGCCCGAGATGATCGTCATCGGCGTCTTCAGATCGTGGAGCAGGCCCGCGAGCATCCGGCCGATCGACGCCAGCCGATCGCGGTTGCTCTGCTCGCTGCGCCGCCGCGCGAGGCTGATCGCGCCGGCCGTCTGCGCGGCGATCAGGACGAGCAGCTGCAGGTCGTGCTCGCTCCACGGGCCGTCGCCGTCGCGCGTCGCGCGCCGCTGATCGACGATCTCGATGCCGCCGATCACGTCGTCGCCCTCGATCAGCGGCGCGACCATCAGGCGCTGCGGCTCCACGCCCGCCTCCTTCGCCACATCGAGCGCGTGGCGCGGATCGGCGCTCGGATCCTCGATGACGAGCGGCGTCCGGTGCGCGATCGACCAGCCGATCAGGCCCGTGCCGCGCGCCAGCGTGCGCTCGATCAGCTTCGGCGCCGCCGGGCCCTGCACCGTGCGGAAGCGCAGCGAGCCGTCGGGCTCGCACAAGGCGATCGAGCCGGCGCCGCCGCCGAGGACGGTGATCGCCTGCGCGAGGATGCGGGACAGGAGATCGTCCAGATCGAGCGCCGCGGACAGCTCCTTCTCGACCTCGTACAGCGCGTTCAGCTCGCGCGTGCGCCGCTCGAGATCGCGCCGCGCGCGCTGCAGCTCCTGGTTCTGCGAGACGAGCGAGTGGTAGAGCTTCGCGTTCTCGATCGCGATCGCCGCCTGGGCCGAGAGCGCGAGGAGCAGCTCCTCGTCGGCGTGCGTGAACGGGCCGTCGCTCTTGTTGAGGACCTGGAGCACGCCGACGAGGCCGCCCAGCGCGCCGAGCATCGGTACGCTCAGGATCGAGCGCGTCCGGTACCCGCTCTTCAGATCGACCGACGGCTGGAACCGCTGATCGGCGTACGCGTCGGGGATGTTGACGATCTCGCGCGTCTTCGCCACCCAGCCCGCGATGCCCTCGCCGACCTCGAGCCGGATCTCGACGCGCTCGTCGCCCTGCACGACCTTCGACCAGAGCGCGCCGCCGTCCTCGGTCACGAGGTACAAGGTCGACCGATCCGCGTCCATCAGCTCGGTCACCTTCGTCATGATCAGGCTGAGGAGCGCGTCGAGATCGCGGGCGGTCGTCAGCGCGCGCGACACCTCCTGGACGAGCGCGACCTTCTTCTGCTCGCGCCGCAGCGCGGCTTCGAGCGAGCGCACGGAGTCCGCTGGCCCTGGCGGCTCCAGCCTCGTGCCGTCGGACATGGGGCCATCCTACAGCAATGCCTGAAGGATTTCCGGCCGCGCGCGCCGCGCCGCGGGCCGCGCCGGTCGAAATTTTGCCGCCGTGCGCCCCTGCGCGGCGCCTTGCGTGGGCTTGCGCGGGTCCCCCCTGCGACTGGACGGACCGGGCCGCGCCCGCGCCCACGCCCATGCCCATGCCCATGCCGGACGTGGCGGCTCGTCCTGGGCTAGTCCATGCCGCGGCGCCGCAGGTCGTCCTCGTCGAACCCCTCGAGGTGCCCGATCTCGTGCAGGAGCGTCTCGCGGATCTGGACGTTCAGCTCGGCGCGCGTCTTGACCGCCCGGGCCAGGTTCTTGCGGTAGAGGACGATCGAGGTCGGCTCGTGCTCGGCGCGGAGGGCGCCGCGACCGGCCGGGCCGTGCCCGTGCCCGTGCCCGTGCCCGACGGGGCCGCGGTAGAGGCCCAGGATCGTCGGCGGGAACGGCGGCCGGACCGCCTTCAGGTCGATCGGATCGGGGAGATCGACCACCTCGATTCGCACGTCGTGCACCCGCGCCCGCCGGCCCTCGTCGAGCATGGCGATCACGGCGTCGATCTCGTGCCGGAGCTCGGCCGGCTCGATCAAAACCGGCGGCGCCAGCTCGCCCGGGGCCAGCTCGACCGCGCGGAGGAGCTCGCGCTCGGCGCCGGCCGGGTCCCCGAGCTGCTCGAGCGTCAGCCCCATGAGCTGGTGCGAGAAGGCGTCGGTCGGCTGCAGCGCGAGCGCCTTCTCGAACGCCGCCTTCGCCTCGGTGAAGCGGGACAGATCGAACAGGGCCACGCCGCGCTCGTGCAGGGCGTCGGCGCGGCCCGGGGCGTGCTTCAGCGAGACGTCGATGCGCGCGAGCGCCTCGTCGCTGCGGCCGAGATCGTTCAGGGCCTGGCCCTCGAGCAGCGCGAGATCCGCCGCGAGCAAGGTGGACTTGCGGCGCCGCACGAGGACGCGCCGGGTGCCGCGCTGCGCGAGCTCGAGGCCGAGGCGCAGCGCGTCGCGGCCATGCTCGCCCTTGCCGTTGATGTAGAAGTCGGCGACCGCGCGCAGGGTCTCCGGATCGTCCGGATCGAGCGCGAGCGCGAGCGAGTAGGCGAGCTGCGCCTCATCGGCGCGCCCCAGGCCCGCGAGCGCCGCGCCGCGCAGGTGGTGCGCCTCGACGGACGCCGGCGCCAGGTCCGCGGCGCGGTCGGCGCACGTCCACGCCGCCCCGAAGCGGGCGTCGGTGATCGCCTGGTTCGCGGCCTCGAGCAGCGCGGCCACCTTCTCCTCGTCCGCCGGCGAGCCCGCGAGGCTGACCGGGCACTCGACCACCTCGATCGCGCGGCTCGGCGCCTCGGCCGCCCCTGGCTTGCCGGTCGCGCCCGCCGCGGCCCCCGACGCCGCGACGCCCACGGGCGCGGCCCCCGGGTCCGGACCTTCGCCCGCGGCGGGCTCGCTCCGCCCGCCCCCGGCACATCCGGCGAGGCCGCCTCCGCCCGCTCCGGCGATGAGGCCCACGAGGGCGACGACCACGCGCATCGCCCCGCAGGATACCTGGCGCCGCGGCGGAAAGCGAAATCCCGGTGAGCCTCCGAAAACGTCGCGGTGCGGCGCGCGCGCCTTTCGGTACCGCGAAGGTACCGCGAAGTGCGCGCTCCGGACGCCGCACCGTTCGCGGTACCGTGGAGGCGTGCTGAACCGACGCGGGTTCTTGATCGGCTCACTCTCGACGCTCGCGTGCGGCCCGCGCGCGCCCGCCGTGCGGACCCAGCAGCCGCGCGTCACGCACGGCGTGCAGGCCGGCGACGTCCAGACCGGCCGCGCGCTCGTGTGGGCCCGCTGCGACGAGCCCGCGCGCATGGTCGTCGAGTGGGACACGACGGCGAGCTTCGCGCGCCCGCGCGCGATCGCCGGCCCCGTCGTCACGCCCGACAGCGATCACACCGGGATCGTCGCGCTCGATGGCCTGCCCGACGCGCAGACGATCGCGTACCGGGTGCGGTTCGAGCGCGAGGCCGCGCGCGGCGCGAGCGCCTGGGCCACCGGCCGGTTCGCGACGCCCCGGCCCGATCGCGTGCGCGTCGCGTGGACCGGCGACACCTGCGGCCAGGGCTACGGGCGCAACCCCGAGTGGGGCGGGCTCCGCGGGTACGCCGCGATCCGCGCCGCCGAGCCCGCGGTGCTCGTCAACTCCGGCGATCTCATCTACGCCGACAACCCGATCGTCGCCGAGCAGCAGACTCCCGACGGCCGCACGTGGCGCAACGTCACGAACGAGCGCGTGGCGCGCGTGGCCGAGTCGCTCGACGACTTCCGCGCCCGCTTCGCCTACAACCTCGAGGACGAGCACGTGCAGACGCTCGCCGCCGAGGTGCCGGTGATCGCGCAGTGGGACGATCACGAGACGCACAACAACTGGTGGCCCGGGCAGACGCTCGACGACGCGCGGTACCGCGAGCGCGACGCGTCGCGCCTGGCGGCGCACGCGCTCCGCGCGACGTTCGAGTGGACCCCGATCCCGCGCGGGCCGGTGCACCGCGTCGTGCGCTACGGCCCGCTGCTCGACGTGGTGGTGCTCGACTGCCGCTCGTTCCGCACGCCGAACGACCCGGGCCGCGGCGAGGCCGGCGCGATGCTCGGCAGCGCGCAGGCCGCGTGGCTCGTCGAGACGCTCGCCGCGTCGCGCGCGCGGTGGAAGATCGTCGCGTGCGATCAGCCGATCGCGCTCGTGATCCGCGACGGCAGCGATCGGCAGGAGGGGTGGGCCAACGCCGACCCGGGCCCGCCGCTCGGCCGCGAGCGCGAGCTCGCCGGCGTGCTCGCCGCGCTCAAGACGCGCGGCGTGCGCAACGTCGCGTGGATCACCGCCGACGTGCACTACGCCGCCGCGCACCACTTCGATCCGGCGCGCGCGCAGGGCGTCGACTTCGAGCCGTTCTGGGAGCACGTCGCCGGGCCGATCCACGCCGGCACGTTCGGCCCCGAGGAGCTCGATCCGACGCTCGGCGGCGAGGTCCGCTTCCAGTGGGCGCCGCCGCCCGGCGCCGGCAACCTGCCGCCGTGGGACGGCCTGCAGAGCTTCGGCACGATCGACGTCGCGCTCGACGCGCTCGCGATCACGCTGTGGGGGATCGACGGCCGCGCGCGGCACCGCGTCGAGCTCCCGTGGCGGGCCTAGCGCCCCGCGGGCGCGGCGCTACTTGTGGCGCGGCGGCGGCGGCCGCGGGATCCGGTACTGCGCCATCTTCGCGACGAGCACGTTGCGCCCGATGCCGAGCCGCCGCGCCGCGCGCGTCAGGTTGCCGTCGGCCTGCGCGATCGTGGCGAGCAGCTGGATGCGCTCCTCCTCCTCCGCGGACGTGAGCGCGCGCGCCTGCCGGAGCGTGAGCGTCGCGCCCGCGAGCCGGTAGAACAGATCCGGGCGGAACGCGCGCGCCTCGACCGCCGCGAGCAGGTCGCGATCCGTGGTGCAGACGAGCCGGGCGGTGAACGTGGGCGGCTCGCCGCTCGCGTACGCCGCCTCGCGATCCTCGATCACCTGCAGCAGCCGCCCCTGCACCGGCGGCGGCAGCTCGCCGATCTCCTCGAAGAGCAGCGTGCCGTCCGCCGCCTCCTCGAGCGCGCCCGGCCGCGTGCCGTCGCCGAACAGCTCGGCCTCGATCTGCTCGGGGCCGATCGCGGCGCAGTCGAGCACGATGAAGTGGCCGGCGCGCCCCGAGTGCCGGTGCAGCGCCTCGGCGAGCGTCCGCTTGGCCTCGCCCCCCAGGCCGCTGACGATCACACTCGCCGCGTCGCGCGCGACGTCGAGCAGGGCCAGCGATGGCGCGCTCACCTGCGGGTCGTCGACGACGAGCGACGGCGGCGACGCGCCGATGACGAGCAACGGCGGCGACTCGCCGCCGCGCACCGCGGTCAGCGTGAACGGCCCGATCCCGATCGCGTCGCCCGCCTCCACCGGGCACGGCTGGTTGCGCTTGAGCGGCTCGCGCACGCGCGTGCCGTTGCGGCTGCCGAGATCCTCGATCGCGAGGACGTCGCCCGCGCCGGAGACGCGGAGCCGCGCGTGACGGCGCGAGACCCGGTGATGCGCGAGCACGACGTCGCAGTCGACGTCGCGCCCGAGGATGAGCTCGACGCCGTCGGTGAGTGGGTACGCACGAACGGGGGCGCCGCCGCCGAGCGCGACGAGCACCCAGCGCGAGGCGCGCGGTGACCCCGGAGGGCGGGTCAACGGCCCTGCACCGCTCCTCGACGCGCTGGAACGATCCTGCACGCGACCCTTGGTACCATGACCCACGCCTACCGGGCACCGCGCGCTGCGATGGTCGCCCGCGACCTCGCGCCGCGTAGCGAGATTTTACGCCCGGCGACTTCGGCGAGCCGCGGTACGCGCGAGCCGACCGCGCGCTGATCCTCCGCGACGATGAGCACAGCTCGTAGCGCCCCGCGCCGCACAGCACCGTGCCGTCCCGCGCGATGAGCCGCGCAGCACAGAGCCTCGCCGGGCCGCGTCATGTGGTGCCTCTTCAACCGCTTGGCGCGGGCTCGTATTCCCGTTCTTTCATCCCGCCGATCGGACCTGGCCCGATCATCGACGGCGGCCCGGCGGCTCGGCGCCCCGCCGCCCCCGGGCCGCTCGCTGGCGCGCCGCACCGCCTGCGTTACGCTCTGGGACCGTGTGGGCTCGCGTGCACAAGATCGATCGCATCCGGCCCGTGCCCGGCGGCGGCGCGATCGTCCTTATAGAAGACGAGCGCAGGGCCGCCGCGATGGCGCGCATCCCGTCGCTGTCCGTGCTGATCGCCATCGCGCGCGTCCTCAACGCCCGCCGCGCGCTCGCCTCCCGCTACGGCGGTAAGGGCGAGGTCCGCTACGCCGCCGCCGCCACGCCGCCGCCCCCGCTGCTCGAGGCCATCACCCGCGCCGGCGCGTCCGTGAGCGACGCTTCCGGTGAGCGCGTGACCATGCCCGCGTCACCGGCCGGCCTCGCCGCCGTGATCGACGCCTCATTCGCGGAGCTCGCGCACCACGTACGGACGAATTCGCTGTCCTCGGACATGGGCGCCGCGCTGCGCGCCGCCGAGGCCGCGCGCCGCAAGGCCCCGCTCGACCGCGAGGCCAACCCCGCCGGCTACTGGACGGCCGTCTTCGAGCTCACCGCGCTCGCCGGCGAGCTGTCGCGCGCCAAGGGCGGCCGCTGGATCGAGACCGCCGAGCTGCCCATGCCGTTCGCGGTCCGCTTCCCCGGCGGCGAATTCGCCGCGCCCGCCAAGCTCGCGCAGCGCATCGTCGAGGGCGGCGACCCGCTCGAGTCGATGGCCACCGAGGTGGAGCCGCTGTCATCACCACAGGACAGCTGATCCGCGCCCCGTCGCGTCCCTCCGGGCCGCTCCGGGCCGCTAAGCGTCGGCCCAGTTGCCCGCGATCCCGATGTCCACCTCGAGCGGCACGGTGAGCTCGTAGACGCGCTCCATCTCCTCCTTGAGCGCGGCGCCGATCGCCTCGGCGCGCTCCGGCGGCGCCTCGAACACCAGCTCGTCGTGGACGGTGAGGAGCATCTTCGCCGGCCACTGCTCCCGCTCGATCCGGCGCGCCGTGGCCAGCATCGCCAGCTTGATCAGGTCCGCGCCCGCGCCCTGCATCGGCGTGTTCTGCGCGACGCGCTCGGCCGCGTGGCGCGCCTGCGGCGACTTCGACATGAGGTTCGGGATCGGCCGCCACCGCCCGAGCAGCGTGCGCGCCCCGCCCTGCGCGCGCGCGAGCTTCACGATGTCGTCCATGAACTTGTGGATCGTCGGGAACCTCTGGAAGTAGCGCCGCGAGTACTCCGCCGCCTTCGTACGCGGCACGTCGAGCGCGCGCGCCAGTCCGAAGTCCGATTGGCCGTACGACAGGCCGTAGTTGACCGCCTTGGCGATCCGGCGCTGCTCCGGCGTGACCTCTTCGCGCGGCACCTCGAACACCTCGGCCGCCGTCTGCGTGTGGACGTCGATGCGATCGCGGAACGCCGCGGAGAGCACCGGATCGCCCGACAGGTGCGCGAGGATCCGCAGCTCGATCTGCGAGTAGTCCGCAGCGATCAGCACCAGCCCCGGCGCCGCCACGAAGCCGCGCCGGATCCGCGCCCCCAGCTCGCTGCGGATCGGGATGTTCTGGAGGTTCGGGTCCTGCGACGAGATGCGCCCCGTCTCGGCCACCACCTGGTTGAACGTCGTGTGCACGCGGCCCGTCTTCGGCGAGACCAGCGGCGGCAGCGCGTCGAGGTACGTCCCCTTGAGCTTCGTCAGCTCGCGGTGCTCGAGGATCGGCGCCACCACCGGGTGCGCGTCCGCCAGCGCCTCGAGCGTCTCCGCCTCCGTCGACCAGCCCGTCTTCGTGCGGCGGACGCCCTTCGTGTCGAGGCCCAGCTTGTCGAACAAGAGCTCGCCCAGCTGCTTCGGCGAGCCGATGTTGAGCTCCGTCCCCGCCGCCTCGTAGATGAACGCCTCGAGCCCGGCGATCTTTTGGGACACCTCGTCGGACAGCGCCTGGAAGTGCACCGTGTCGATGCAGATGCCCACCCGCTCGACGTCGGCGAGGAGCCGCGCCACCGGCAGCTCGACGTCGCGGTACAGCGCGAGGAGCCCGCTCTCGGTGAGGCGCCTCGGCAGCTCGTCGGCGATCGGCAGGAGCGTGTGGACGATCGCGCCCGCCCACGGCGCCGCGCGCTCGACCGGCACCCCCTCGAGGCTGACCTTGCCGCGCCCCGCGATCGTCGCCCGCTCCGGCAAGGTCACGCCCGCCAGGCGCCGCGCCACCGCCTCGCCCGGCTCCGCCGCCTCCGTCGGATCGAGCAGGAACGCCGCGACCATCGTGTCCTCGGCGATGCCTTTGACCTCGAGGCCGCGATCGAGGAACGCGCGCGCGACCGTCTTGGCGTCGTGCGCGACCTTCGCGACCGCCGGATCGGCGAGCACCTCGAGGAGCGGCGCCAGATCGCCCGCGGGCGGCGGGGCCGGCGCGCCGATGTAGCGGTGCCCCACCGGCAGGTACGCCGGCGCCTGGCCCGGCACGGAGATGACGATCGCGACCAGCCCCGCGCGATCGATCCGCTGCGGATCGAGCTCCACCGTGATCGCCATGCGGCCCGCCGCGCGCGCCGCCGCCGCCAGCTCGGCGATGTGATCCGGGCGCAGCACGATCCGGGCGTCCGGCGCCGCCGCGACTGTCGTGAGCGCGCTCGCCTCCGGCGCCGGCACGACGACCACGCCCTCGTCCGGCGGCATCCGCATCTTCACCTTGTCGACCAGGAGCTGGAACTCGAGGTCGGTGAACATCTGGTGGAGGACCGGCAGGTCCCAGTCCTTGACGACCAGGTCCTCGAGCGCGCACGGCAGCTCCACGTCGCGCCGCAGCTCGACCAGCTGGCGCGAGAGCTGGACCCGCTCGAGCTGCTCCGGATCGCCGAACGGCTGCTTGATCTTGATCCGCGGCACCACCGGGTTCGCCGCGATCAGGGCGGCGAGCGTGCCGTACTGCTCGAGCAGCGACGCCGCCGTCTTGTCGCCGACGCCGTGGAGCCCCGGGATGTTGTCGCTCGTGTCGCCGACCAGCGCGAGGAAGTCGGGGATCTTCTCGGGCGGGACGCCCATCTTCTTGATCACCTCCTCGCGCGTGTACGTCTTCTGGTGGAGCGCGTCGATCATCGAGACGCCCTCGCCCACCATCTGCATGATGTCCTTGTCGGCGCTGTAGATGACCACCTCCCAGTCCTTCGCGCGCGCCTGTTCGACGAGCGTGGCGATCACGTCGTCGGCCTCGACGCCCGGCACCGTGATCACCGGCCAGCCCATCGCCTCGACGATCTTCGGGAAGAAGTCCATCTGCACCACGAGCTCCTCGGGCGGATCCTTGCGGGTCGCCTTGTACGCCGGGTACATCTGGGCGCGGAACGTGCGCACGCCCGTCTTGTCGTCGAACACGACCGCCATCCGCTTCGGCGCGTTGTCCTCCTCGAGGCGCATCAGCATGCGCGTGAACACGTAGAGCGCGCCCGTCGGCATGCCCTCGCTCGTCGACAGCCGCACCTCGCGCCGCTCGCCGCGCGAGATGTTCATGAGGCCGTAGTGGGCGCGGAAGATGTACCCGTGCCCGTCGACAATGTAGAGCCGCTCCTTCACGACCGGCGGACTCTAGCCCGAGCCCAGGCGCGCGACCAAGGCCGCCCGGCGGTCGTCGCACGTGCGCGCGCGCGCGCAGGCGATCGCTGCCGCGACCCGGCGCGCGCGCCCGCCCGAACGATTAAGATGCCGCCATGCACCGGATCGTCGTCGACGCGATGGGAGGCGATCATGCGCCCGACGAGGTCGTCCAGGGGGCCGCGGAGGCGTCGCTCGCGCTCGCGGGAGCGGAGATCATCCTGGTCGGCGACGCGGCGGTGCTCGGGCGGCTGCTCCCGCGGCTGCGCCACGACGGCGCGCGCATGCGCGTGCACCACGCGCCGACCCACGTCGAGATGGACGAGAAGCCCGCCGAGGCGCTCGCCGCCAAGCCCGAGGCATCGATCGCGGTGGCCGCCGATCTCGTCGCGCGCGGCGAGGGCGACGCGCTCGTCTCCGCCGGCAACACCGGCGCGAGCGTGCTCGCGTGCGCGCGCCGGTGGACCTTGCTCGAGGGCGTGCGCCGCGCCGCGCTCGCGGCCGTCTACCCGACCGAGCTGCGCCGCGGCGAGAAGGACGATCCGTTCTCGCTGATCCTCGACGTCGGCGCGACGATCGACGCGACCGCCGAGGACCTCGTCGGGTTCGCCGTGATGGGCTCGGCGTACGCCAAGCTCGTGTCGAGCAACCGCCGCCCGCGCGTGGCGCTGCTCTCGAACGGCACCGAGGCCGGCAAGGGCCCCGCCTCGATCGTCGCCGCGCACGCGGCGCTCGTCGAGACCACCGAGCTGAACTTCATCGGCAACATCGAGGGGCTCGACATCCCGCGCGGCGTCGCGGACGTCGTGGTGACGTCCGGCTTCGTCGGCAACGTCGTCCTCAAGATGCTCGAGGGCGTCTCGGAGACCGTCGTCCGCCTCGCGCGCTACGCGCACAAGGAGCGGCTCACCTGGCGGCTCGGCCTGCTCGCGCTGTCGTCGGCGATCGATCAGCTGAAGACCATCACCGACTGGCAGCAGTACGGCGGCGCGCCGCTGCTCGGCTTCACGCACCCGTTCATCAAGGCGCACGGCCGCTCGAGCGCGCGCGCGATCACGAACGCCGTGAAGGTCGCGCACAAGGCGCTCGCCGGCAACCTGTGCGGCAACATCGCCCGCACCATGGCCGAGCTCGACGAGCGCGCCCGCCGCCGCCCGCGCACCGCGGACCCCGTGCCGCCCGCCAGCGCAGAGGACGATCGATAATCAATGCCTCGACGCTCGCTGCTCGGACGGATGACCAGCCTGCCGGTGCGCCTCGGCGAGCGCTTCGGCCTGCTCGATCACGTGCCGCCCGGGCTGCCCGAGGGCGCCCGACCGCCGCGCCACACGTTCCGCTGGGACCTCGACAAGACGTACCTGCGGACCGAGTTCGACAGCCTGCGCGACCTCGCCAAGAGCGCGATCGAGACCGCGTCCGACAAGCAGGCGTACCCCGGCGCGACGGCGCTCCTGCGCGCGCTGCGCCAGGACGACCACCGGATCTGCATCGTGTCCGGCAGCCCGACGCAGATGCGCCAGGTGCTCGCGGCCAAGCTCGCGCTCGACGGCGTCGAGTACGACGAGTTCGTCCTGAAGAACAACCTGAAGAACATCCTGCGCGGCCGGTTCCGGGCGCTGCGCGCGCAGCTCCCCTACAAGCTGCCCGCGATGCTGCGCTCGCGGATCGGCGCCGCCGCCGAGGCCGAGACCCTGTTCGGCGACGACGCCGAGGCCGACGCCATCATCTATTGCCTGTACGCCGACCTCCTCGCCGGCCGCGTGACGCTCGCCGATCTCGAGCGCGTGCTCGTCGCGGCGCGCACGTACGACGACGACGTGAACCGCATCCTCGCGCTCGCGCGCGACGTGCCCAAGGCCGACGCCGTGCGCCGGATGTTCATCCACCTCGATCGGCGCTCGCCGCCGCTCGGGTTCCGCCGGTTCGGCCCGCGGCTCGTGCCCGTCTTCAACTACTTCCAGGCCGCGCTCGTGCTCTACGAGGATCGCGTGCTGTCCGCGCGCCAGGTCATCTTCGTCGCGCTCGAGATGCTCGACTCCGGCCAGTACGAGATCGGCAACCTCGCCACGAGCATCCAGGACATCATCCGGCGCGGCCGCGTCACCCGCGAGACCGCGCTCCAGCTCTCGGCCGAGGCCCAGGAGGCCGCGCGCTCCGGCGCCCTCTCCGGCCGCAACGATCTGCCCCCGTTCGACGAGATCGCCGAATCGTTCCGCGAGCGGGTCCGCGAGCTCCGCGGCATCGTGCCGCCCGTGGACGCGGCCGAGGCGCTCGACTACGTGCGGCTCGTCGACGAGGAGCACGAGCAGCGGCGCAGCCGCCGCCGGCGCGGCATCGGCTGACGCGGCGCCCCGCCGCCCGCCCACCGGCGCCCACCTGCGTACCGCCTTGCAACCCGGCCCGGCCGCCCGCGTCCTCTCTTTGCGATGGCGCTTCCGCTGGCACGCACTCCCCCCACGGCGGCCCGGACCCCGCCGACCAGGGGCGTGCTACAACGGCGGCCGATGAGCCGGGATCGCGCCGCCATCTTGGTCGTGGAAGACGACGAGGCGATGCGCGATCTCCTGTCCGAGGAGCTGTCCGACGCCAGCACGGACCCCAAGTTCGACTACGACTTCGACGTCGACTCCGTGGGCAGCGCCGCCGCCGGGCTCGAGCTCGCGCGCGTGACGCACTTCGATCTCGTCATCACGGATCTCCGCATGCCGGAGATGGATGGCTTCGATCTGATCCGCGGCGTGATGGCGCTCCCCGACCCGCCGCACGTCGTGATGATCACGGCGTTCGGCTCCATCGAGACCGCGATCCGCGCGGTCAAGCTCGGCGCGTACGACTACATCACCAAGCCGTTCGAGATCGAGGAGCTCATCTTGGTGGCGCAGAAGGCGCTCAGCGAGCGCGCGCTCCGCAGCAAGGTCGCCCGGCTCCAGCGCGAGGTCGAGGAGCGGTTCGGCCTCGGCAGCATCATCGCCAAGAGCCAGACGATGCGCGACGTCGTCGCGATGGTGCAGCGGATCGCCACGTCGACCGCCTCGGTGCTCATCACCGGCGAGAGCGGCACCGGCAAGGAGCTCGTCTCGCGCGCGATCCACTACAACTCGACGCGCGCCGCCGGCCCGTTCGTCGGCGTCAACCTCGCGGCCGTCCCCGAGGGCTTGATCGAGAGCGAGCTGTTCGGCCACAAGAAGGGCGCGTTCACCGACGCGCGCGCCGACAAGCTCGGCCTCTTCGCCGAGGCCGACGGCGGGACGATCTTCCTCGACGAGATCGGCGAGCTCGCGCTGCCGCTGCAGGCCAAGCTCCTGCGCGTCCTGCAGGACTACGAGATCCGCCCCGTCGGCGGGACGAAGAACCAGCGCGTCGACGTGCGCGTGGTCGCGGCGACGAACAAGAACCTCGAGGCGATGCTCGCCGACGGCAGCTTCCGCGAGGATCTCTACTACCGGCTCAACGTCATCCACCTCGATCTGCCGCCCCTGCGCTCGCGCCCCGAGGACATCGTCCCGCTCGCCGAGCACATCCTCGGCACGATCGGCGCGCGCCAGATCCCGCCGCGCCGGATGCGGCTCTCTCCCGAGGCGCAGCACCTGCTCCTCGCCTACCACTGGCCCGGCAACGTCCGCGAGCTGATGAACGTCCTCGAGCGCGGCGTCGCCCTCTGCCAGGGCGAGCTGATCGCGGACGACGATCTGCCGCCCGTCGTCCGCGAGAAGCGCGCCGCCGATTTCCTCGGCGGCGCCGTCGCCCGCCGCATGACGCTCGCCGAGCTCGAGCGCGAGTTCATCGAGCGCGTCCTCGAGGACGAGGCCGGCAACAAGACGCGCGCCGCCCAGCGCCTCGGCCTCGACCGCAAGACGCTCTACCGCAAGCTCGACGAGTACGCGAAGGCCAGCGGCGCCCCGCCGCCCTCCGCCGGCGCCTCCTCCACCGGCATCCCGATCCTGCCCAGCGGCCCGCCGACGCGCCCGCCGACCTCCGGCGACGACTGACGCCCGCCTGGCCGCCCGCGCTGGTAGCCGTAAGCCAGCGAAACCGCAGCGCTATCCAACCAGCGCGCAAGCCTGCGAAACTCCTACGATGACGCGCAGCGTCTCCTCATTATATAGAGCGCGCGCAGCCCCAGCACTCCCGCTGCGGCCCAGTGCTGACGCCCCCTGAGGAGCAGCTACTTCGCGGTTCGCCGCTTCCGACGTGGAGCGGCGTGCACCTTGGGAGCGCGCGCAGCCCGGCACTCCCGCCCGCGCTCCGCTCAGGTCCGCGAGCGCGGGGATCCGGTACAGCGCGAGCTTGTCGACCAGCGTCGTGCGCGAGATGCCGAGGCGCTTCGCCGCGCGGGTCTGGTTGCCAGCGCACTCATCCACCAGGAGGCCGGTCCCACCAGGAGGATGATGCGACCGATTCAGATCAGACGCTGCTGATCATCACTTGTCGGATGTCGCCTGTGAACGTCGCCCCAGCCGCAAATGAAGATTACCAGCGCAGTCATCGCCACAATCGTATGTAGCAATCTGGCATTCGGATGTGCGGATGAGCCGGACGAGATCCAGCAGATCATCAGCAATCTGGTGCAGGCCGGGTTTCCGGCCGATGACATCATGGTCGCAGACGGCAAGGTCTACGTCGGCCGAGACGCCGAGGTCTCGCTGGCGGCGTCCCTCGAGCTGCTCGAGGCCGGCGACTCCAGCGAAGAGCAATATCGCACGACCAATCTCATCAGCAGGTCGCTGGCCAAGATCTGCGTCAACGGCTCCACCTTCACCGGTGTGTTCAGCACGGCGCTCGACCTCGCGATCCAGAACTATCAGGAGCGCCCGCTCACGTTCGCGATGGCCCGGACGCCGAGCAGCGGCTGCAGCTTCACCATCAACGCCGTGATCCAACCGGGGCTCGTCGGTGGCTCCGCGGGGTTCCCGTCGGGCGGTTTGCCCTACTCGACGATCAACATCGGCGGCGGGCTCAGCACGTACAGCGTCGATACCATCGAGCACGTGATCACGCACGAGCTCGGTCACACGATCGGATTCCGCCACTCTGACTATTACAATCGAAGCATCAGCTGCGGTGGCAGTGCCGTCAATGAAGAGAGCCCGCCCACGGGCCTGGGCGCGATCCACATCCCCGGCACCCCGACCGGCGCCGTGGTCGGTGACTCGATCATGAACTCCTGTTTCCGCTCGAGCGAGACGGGCGAGCTCACGACCAGCGATATCGCCGCGCTCAGGGCGCTGTATGCGCCGCCGCCGATCCCCGCCGTGGCGTCGGTCGCGATGGCCCAGGCCGCGAACAACGGCCCGCTCCAGGTCTTCGCGATCGGCTCGAACGGCGTCCTGCACCACAACTTCCTCAGCACCAACGGGTGGGATGGCTGGGAGTCCATGTTCGATGACGCGCCGTCCGGCGTGACCTCCGTGGCCGTGGCACGAGGGCCGATCAACGGCGCGCTCGAGGTCTTCGCCACGACCTCGAGCGGCACCCTGTACCACAACTTCCTGAGCTCCGGCGGCTGGCACGGCTGGGCGCCCAGCTTCGATGGCGCCCCGGCCGGCATCACCTCCGTGGCCATGGCGCAGGGCCCGATCGACGGCGCGCTCGAGGTCTTCGCCAGGACCTCGACCGGCACGCTGTACCACAACTTCCTGAGCGCCAGCGGCTGGCACGGCTGGGCGCCCAGCTTCGATGGTGCCCCGGCCGGTGTCACCTCCGTCGCGCTCGCGCAGGGCCCGATCAGCGGCGCGCTCGAGGTCTTCGTCACGACCTCGAGCGGCACGCTGTACCACAACTTCCTGAGCGCCAGCGGCTGGCACGGCTGGGCGCCCAGCTTCGATGGCGCCCCGGCCGGCGTCACCTCCGTCGCGCTCGCGCAGGGCCCGATCGCTGGCGCGCTCGAGGTCTTCGCCCGGACCTCGACCGGCACGCTGTACCACAACTTCCTCAGCACCGGCGGCTGGCACGGCTGGGCGCCCAGCTTCGATGGCGCCCCGGCCGGCGTCACCTCCGCCGCGCTGGCACAGGGCCCGATCAGCGGCGCGCTCGAGACATTCGCCACGACCTCGAGCGGCACCCTGTACCACAACTTCCTGAGCTCCGGCGGCTGGCATGGCTGGGCGCCCAGCTTCGATGGTGCCCCGACCGGCGCCACCTCCGTCGCGCTGGCGCAGGGCCCGATCAGCGGCGCGCTCGAGGTCTTCGCCGCGACCTCGAGCGGCACCCTGTATCACAACTTCCTGAGCTCCGGCGGCTGGCACGGCTGGGCGCCCTTCAACTAGTCTGGATCTCGACGCAGTTCGTATGCACGAATTGCCTACGCAGTTCGTATCGTCGTGAGCCGGCGCGCCCTCCGGCTCCTCCGCGACGCGGAGTATCCTGCACTCACGAGGAGGGCGCGCTGGTTCTGTGCTTTGAAGAAGTGACCGTCGGCGCGCGAAGCGCGCCAGAAAGGATATCGCGTAATGAAGAAGCTCATGCTGTGTGGTGTACTGTCACTGATCGGACTGTTCGCGTGCGTGGAGTCGCGGGAGGCCGCTCCGGCTCCCGCCTCGGAGCGCGAGG
>DATMCI010000355.1:0-141682 GCA_035558535.1 Kofleriaceae bacterium | reverse complement strand
GAGTGGTGCCGATCGGTCGTGCGAGCACCAACGGTGGGCGGGCGTGCGGGCAACCACCTCACTGCGAAGCAAAGTGCCATCCCGAGCGAGCAAGCCGCGGAGCACCCCGCGCGCGATGGCAGCCGCGCGTCTCCATGCGAGCACTCACGTTCGCGTTCTCACTTCGAAGGCTTCGGCCGCCGCGGCGGAGTCGGCGGCGTCGGCGGAATCGGCGGGGCCGGCGGAGTCGGCGGAGTCGGCGGAGCCGGCGGAGCCGGCGGCCTGCCTGGCCGGCCGCAGGCAGTCTGCCCTGGCTCGCCGCGGGCCGCGGGCCGCGGGCGGCCTGCCATGGCGGCAGCGTCTGTGGTATCTAGCGCTCGCCGTGAGCCTGGTCGTCCTCGACGAAGTTACGCTGTTCTTCGGCGATCGGATGATCTTCGATGCCGCGTCGCTGCGCCTCGGCCACAACGACCGGATCGGCCTCATCGGCCCGAACGGCTCGGGCAAGACCACGCTCCTCAAGATCATCGCGGGAGAGCAGGAGGTCGACGACGGCAAGGTCACGCGCGCCAACGGCGTGCGCATCGGCTGGCTGCCGCAGGACATCTCCATCGCCGGCGGGCGCTCGCTCATCGATATGATCCTCTCCAGCGTGCCGGGCCGCGCCGAGCTGGACGAGCGGCTGGCCTCCGCCGTGGCGGACCTCGAGGCGGCCACGCGGGACGGCGCGCCGGAGGAGTCCCTCCTCGAGCTGGCGGGCGAGGTCGGCGAGCTCCACGAGCGCATCGATCACTTCGAGCGGTTCTTCGGCGAGCACGAGGCGCTCGCGATCCTCGCGGGGCTGGGCTTCTCCCCCGGAGACGAGCGCCGCGATATCGGCGAGCTGTCGGGCGGCTGGAAGATGCGCGGCGTGCTGGCGGGGCTCCTGTTCCAGCGCCCCGACGTGCTGCTCCTCGACGAGCCGACGAACCACCTCGATCTGCCGTCCGTCGCGTGGTTCGGCGAGTTCCTCAAGCGCTGGAACCGCTGCTTCGTGCTGATCAGCCACGACCGCGAGTTTTTGAACGAGCAGATCTCGCGCGTCGTCAGCCTCGAGCTCGAGGGGATCCGCGCGTACAGCGGCAACTACGAGCGGTACCTCGAGGCGCGCGCCGAGGAGGAGACGATCCTCGCCGGCAAGGCGAAGAACCTGGCGCGCGAGCGCGAGCGGCTGACGCGGTTCGTCGACCGGTTCCGCGCCCAGGCGAACAAGGCCCGGGCGGTGCAGTCGCGCATCAAGGCGCTCGAGAAGATGGAGTCGGTCGAGACGTTCCAGAAGCGCGGCGTCATGCGGTTCTCGTTCCCGCCGACGTCGCGCACCGCTGGCGATGTGATCCGCGTCGAGGGCCTGCGCAAGGCGTACGGCAGCCACGTCGTGTTCCCCGGGGTCGATCTGACCGTCCGGCGCGGCGAGAAGATCGGCATCATCGGCGTCAACGGCGCCGGCAAGACGACGCTGCTCCGCATGATCGCAGGCGAGCTGCCGCACGACGCGGGGACGATCCGCATGGGCACGGGCGTCGAGGTCGGCTACTACGCGCAGCACCACGCCGATACGCTCGATCTGACCGCCACGGTGTACGAGGTCGTGCAGCGCGCGTCGCCGGACACGCCGCCGAACCGCGTGCGCTCGATCTGCGGCGCGTTCATGTTCTCCGGCGATGACATCGACAAGCCGGTGAAGGTCCTGTCGGGCGGCGAGAAGGCGCGCGTCGCGCTCGCCCGCCTGCTCGTCAAGCCGGGCAACCTCCTGCTCATGGACGAGCCGACGAACCACCTCGATCTGGCGTCGTCGGAGAGCCTCGCGGCATCGCTCGGGACGTTCGACGGCACGCTCGTGTTCGTCAGCCACAACCGGAGCCTCATCCGCGCGCTCGCGACGCGGATCTGGAACGTCGAAGATCAGCGCGTCGAGACGTACCCGGGCACGCTCGACGAGTACCTGTACTCGATGGCGCAGCGGCGGCTCGGGGTCGCGGCGGCCGACGAGGGGGCCGCCACACTGCGGCGCGATCCGCGCGGCGCCGTGCCGGTCAAGCCGGCCGCGAGCGCGACGCGCGAGGACGAGAAGCTCCGCAAGCGGCGCGAGGCGGAGGCGCGGCAGAAGCGCAACGCCAAGCTGGGTCCGCTCGAGAAGCAGGTCGCGCAGCTCGAAGAGCGGATCGGCGTCCTCGAGGCGGAGCAGAAGGCGCGCTCGGCCGAGCTCTCGGATCCGACGGTCTACGACGACGCTGCGCGTCGCAACAAGCTCCTGGGCGACTACCAGGCCGCGCAGGACAAGCTCGATGAGCTGGTGCCGCGGTGGGAGAAGGCGATGGCGGAGTTGGAGACGGCCAAGGCCGCCCTGGGCGGCGAGGACGCCTGAGCCGCGCCGCGCCGCGCCGCGCCGCGCCGTGAGCCTCGAGGGGCGCCCTGCCCCGTGGAGGCGCAGCTGGCGTCCGCGTCGGCGAGCCGAGCGACCCGCGCCGGCGCGCCTTCGAGCGGCGCCCTGCCCCGTGAGGCGGAAGCCGGCTGGCCGATCCCCAGACGCCCCCCGGGGAAGCGGCGCGCGTAGGGGCGCGCTCCATGCGGGCACATCCGCCCACCGCGCGCGATCTGAGACGTTGTAAGCTCACACCGTGGATCTCAGCGGTCAGGTCATCGACGGCAAGTACGAGCTCGTCTCCATCGCGGGGGAGGGCGGAATGGCCACGGTGTACAAGGCTCGGGTTCGCGGCGCGGCGGGCTTTCAGCGCGCGGTCGCGGTCAAGCACATCAGGCCGGAGTACCGCGCGCTCAAGAACTACATCGACATGTTCATCGAGGAGGCGCGCGTCGGCTCCGAGCTCGCGCACCCGAACATCGTCCAGGTCCACGACTTCGTTAGCGAGACGGGCTCGTACTACCTCGTGATGGAGTGGGTTGAGGGCATCGACGTCGGCGCGTTCATCAAGGCCTACCGCGACGCCCACCACGACGTGCCGTGGACGCTCGCGGTCTTGATCGGCATCGGCACGCTGCAGGGCCTCGGCGCCGCGCACGAGCGCATCGGGCCGGACGGCACGCCGTCGCCGGTGATCCACCGCGACGTGTCGCCGCACAACATCCTCCTGGGCGTGAACGGCGTCGTGAAGCTCTCCGACTTCGGCCTCGCGCGCGCCCGGGATCGCGCCGGGAGCCTCACCGCGCCGGGCACGGTGAAGGGCAAGCTGTCGTACCTCGCGCCCGAGGTCACGTTCGGCAAGCCGAACACGGTGCAGTCGGACCTCTTCGGCGTCGGCAGCGTGATCTGGGAGATGCTCACCGGCGATCGGCTGTTCGACGGGCGGACCGACATCGAGATCTTCAAGAAGATCCGCGCCTGCCAGATCCCGCCGATCGGGCAGCGCCGGCCGGACGTGCCCCCGGCGCTCGCCAGCGTCCTCGAGAAGTCCCTCGCGGCAGATCCGGGGAGCCGGTTCGCGACGGCCGAGGAGTTCGGGCAGGAGCTCTCGCAGATCCTCAAGCGAGCGGTGGACACGACCACCGCGAGCACGCTCGCGGCCGCCGTGGTCGCCGCGCGCAAGGGGCTGACCCCGGACGACAAGCAGCCGGACGATCGGAGCTCCGGCGAGAGTCAGGCCGACGCCAAGCCCTCCGTCGAGCGGCCGTCGAGCATCAACACCGACAACATGCCGACCACGCAGCACGCCGTGCTGGGCGAGTCGATCGAGATCACGCTGGAGTCGAGCTCCCAGCTGCAGATGACGGTGCCGGGGATCAAGCGCCCCGAGCCGGACAAGCCAGACGAGCCTGATGACCCGGACTCGCCAGACAAGCCAGACGAGCCGAAGCCGTAGCGAGCGGGCGAGCACGAGACGCACGCCGCGCACGGGCACGAGACGCGCGGCGCGGGCGAGCACGAGACACGCGGGGCGCGCTCAGCGCGAGAGCTCGTCGTCCTCGCCGAGCTCGGCGGGCTTGACCTGGAACACCATGCGGTCGTCGATCCGGATCGCGGTCAGCGCCTTGCCCCACACGCAGCCGGTGTCGAGCCCGAGGTGGCGTGGGCCGATCGACAGCCCGAGCGCGGCCCAGTGCCCGAACACGACGGTGTGATCGCCCCACGCGGGATCGGGCGCGGCGAACCACGGCACGAGGCCGGCCGGCGCCTCGGCGGGCGGGCCGTCATAGCTCGACTCGACGTGGCCGTCGGGGCGCAGCATGCGCGCGCGCACGAGGTACGCGAGGATCGCGCGCCAGCGATCGCCGCCGCCGAGCCGCGGATCCCAGCGGGGCGGCGGGCCGCCGCGGAGCTGGGCGAGGAACGCGCGCCAGCCCGGGCCGCGCAGCTCGCGCTCGAGCTCGCCGCCGAGGGCGTGGGCCTCCTCGGCGGTCCACCGCGGGTGGAGCCCGGCGTGCACGACGAGGTGCCCGCGGTCGCGGTGGACGAGCGGGCGGTGGCGGAGCCAGTCGGCGAGCTGATCGCAGTCGGGCGCCGCGAGCAGCTCGTCGAGCGTGTCGCGCGGCTTCTCGCGGGCGGCCCCGGCGGCGCGCGCGAGGAAGTGCAGATCGTGATTGCCGAGCACGCACGTGATCGACGCCTCGTGATCGCGCGCCCAGCGCAGGACGTCGAGCGAGCGCGGCCCGCGGTTCACGAGGTCGCCGACGAGCCACAGGTGATCGTCGCGCGAGAAGTTGATGCGGGTCAGCAGCCGCTCGAGGCTGG
Organism: Kofleriaceae bacterium; assembly: GCA_035558535.1. Classification (GTDB taxonomy): domain Bacteria; phylum Myxococcota_A; class Polyangia; order Haliangiales; family Haliangiaceae; genus JABFXX01. The sequence continues at coordinate 136,977 of DATMCI010000355.1, read as the reverse complement.
CCATGCAGCCCTGGATGTCGCCGATGGCGTAGCGCGCCACGCGGTCAGACCTCGACGCGCGTCGTAATGAAGCCGGCGCGGCACGAGCCGATCCGAACCTCGAGCGCGCCGGTGCCGCGCACGAGGTACGTGGCCCACGCGGCGTTCGTGGTACCGCGCGTGCCGGGGTACGACGGCAGGTTCGCGCCGGTGTGCAGGCCGTGGCCCCAGCCCTCGAGGTGGCCGAGGAGCTGGTGCGCGGCGCCAGGATCGACGAGCTGGCAGCGATCGGGGCGCGCGGTGGCGTAGACGGGCTCGTTGAACTCGAGCTTCTTCGCCGACGGCACGCCGTAGCTGCCGAGGTAGCCGTCGTTCTGCACGCAGACCTCGACGCGCGTGATGCCGTCGGCCAGCGGGTGGCGCTCGATCCGCGCGATGCGCAGCCGCGGCGCGAGCGCGGCGACCCGCATGAGCACGGCCGCCTGCGAGCTGCACACGCCAGATAGCTCGTGCAGCGGCGGGTTCCAGATCCCGACGCGCGGATCGATCCCGCCGATCTCGACGCGGCCGAGCTGCGGGTGATCGAACGGCCGCCACGGCGGGAACGTGCGGCCGCCGTTCTCGTCGCGATCCCACCACGCGAGCTTCACGAGCTCGGCGCGCGACACGCGCTCGTAGTACTGGACGAACTTCGGCGGGCGCTCCATGCCGAGCCGCTTGAACAGGTCCCACAGCTCGACGACGTACGCGAGCGCGCCGCGCTGGTTGTAGGCGTAGTCGGTGATGTCGCCGCGCAGCGGCTTGTCGGGCTCGTAGAGGAACTCGTCGTGGCCCGACACCGTCGGGTAGCCGGTGTGCTCGAGCATCCACGCCTCGACCTGGCGGAAGATCGCGAGGTCCTCCGGATCCATCTTCGCGTCAGGCGCGTGGCCGAGCGGCCGGATCAGGACGCCGCCGAACGTGTGCAGGTTGAGCCACGCGAAGATCTCGGGGTGCGCGGTCGTGAACTCCACGATGCCGCGCGACTCGGGCTCGCTCGTCGCGAACGGCCCGGCGCCGACCTGCTCGTGCCCGGGGGCCCACGACCACGGGAAGTTGCGGTTCAGATCGATCGGGTTGTCGCTGAGGAAGAACGGCGAGGGCACGCGTTTGCCGTCGAAGTTCTCGATCGTGCCCTCGGGGTAGAGCTTGTAGAACGGCCCCTCGTCCTCGAGGGTCCGCTCGACGAGCACGCCGGGCAGCTCGGGCGCCTCGACGAGCTCGCCGCCGGGATCGGGGATGCGCATCGCGAGCGCCAGGCCGTCGCCGTCGATGTCGCCGATGGCCCACCGCGGCTGGCCGCGCTCGACGCGCGCGTCGCGCGGCACCGAGCGGAGCGAGCGGCCGGTCGTCAGCACGCACTCGGCGCCGTCGGGCGAGATCCGCGGCACGACGTAGAAGAGGACGTCGCGCAGCCGCTCGAGGACCGCGGGCGGGAGCTCGAGCGAGTCGGGCTCGAGGTGGACGCGCAGCGCGTCCTCGGCGATCGAGAGCGCGACGCTCGAGCCGGCGAGCTCGCCGGCGTGCAGGTTGCCGTCGACCCACACGGCGGGCCGGATCCGGTCGGGATCACGCCCGACGGAGAGGAGCCAGACCTCGCGGCCCTCGGGCGTGCGCGCGATCGAGCGGAGCCGGCAGAGATCGGGAAACTGCTCCGCCCACGTGCGGAGCTGCGCCGTCAGGCGCTCGTAGTCGAGGTACGCGTGGCGAAACCCGAGCGAGACATCGGCCAGAGGGGCCTGCGAGGGAGCCTGCGGCGGCATCGTGGGGCACGTTACACCTCCAAAAGTCTCTCGTGGCGACCGGGCACGTGTGTTCCATAATCGTGGGCATGGCTCATCCCGATCCGATCCCGCAGGCACGAGTGGTCCGCAGCGCGGGGCAGCTGATCGCGCCGCCGCCGGCGCCGCGCCGCGGGCCGGGACCGCTGATGGAGCAGGTGCGCACCGCGCTGTCCGTGGCGTTCGGGCTGTGGCCGCTGACGGGCGTCGTGATGCTGATGCTGATCCTCCTGTACTTCGCCGGGACGGCGAACGCGCCGTAGCGCAGGCGCCGCAGGCGCCGAGTCCCGCCGAGTCCTGCCTAGTCGGGCCGGATCGCGCGCAGGGTCCGCGGCAGATCGAGCAGGCTCTCCGTGGGCGAGCCGACGAGCATCGCCGGGCTCATGTTCGTGAGGCCCCACGGCTCGATCATCCCGGCGGTCACGGCGAACGCGCCGCCGTCGATCCGGCCGACCACGCCGAAGCCGGACGCCAGGGGGACGCGGCTGGTCTCGAGCACGAGATCGGGCAGGTGCGAGACGTCGATCTCGATGAGGCCGCGCTCGCAGGTGAGCACGAGCCGGAAGTTCAGGACGCGCCGCTCGAGGAGCACGATGTTGCCGAGGTCGGACGCAAAGACCTGGGCCCAGCCAGATGTCGGGCTGCCCTGCTGCGAGAGCGGCCCGAAGCCGAGGTGGTAGAGGCGCGCGTCGTCGATCTTGCGCGCCAGGACGCCGCCGGCGGTGACGACGCAGTCGAGGAAGCCGAGCGCGTGCAGCTCGGTGGCGGCCGCGCTCGGCTCGGCGGTCCACCACGAGCCGGGCACGTGCGCCGCGCAGCCGAGGAACACGTTGCGCGCCGAGCTGCCCTTCAGCCACGTCGAGATCGCGCGCGCCACCTCGGGCGCGCGGCCGGTGTTGCCGAGCCGGCGATCGCCGTTCCACAGGACGGAGTCGCCGGGCAGCCGGTGGACGGCGTCGAAGTGGAAGTAGCGGCCCTCCCACGGCGGCACGAGCGACAGCTTGTCGCCGACGCGGATGGTCGCGACCGCGTCGAGATCTTCCGGCACGGCGAGGAACGTCTCGCCGCGCGCGTCGAGCGCGGCGAACAGGAGACCGCGCGGCGTGACCCCCTGCTTGCGGAGCTCCCGGAGGCCCTGCTCCAGCGCCTCTGGATCGCGGTACTGGTAGACGCGCGTCGGGAACATCGGCGGGACCCTACTGCAACAGCTTCGCGAGCACGAGGTTCGCGATCCCGAAGTAGATGAGAATGCCGCTCACGTCGACGAGCGTGGCGACGAACGGCGCGGACGCGCTCGCCGGATCGGCGCCGAACTTGCGCAGCATGAACGGCAGCATCGCGCCGGCGAGCGTGCCGCACAGCACGCACCCGACGACGCTCATGGCGACGGCGCCAGCGACGAGCAGGTAGTCCGCGCCGTAGCGGCCGAACGAGCCCCACAGCGCCACGCGCGCGAGCGCGAACGCACCGAGGATCACGCCGAGCGCCAGCCCGGTCACGAGCTCGCGGCGCATGATGATCCACCAGTCGGCGGCGCGGATCTCGCCGAGCGCCATCGCGCGGATCACGAGCGTCGACGCCTGCGAGCCGGAGTTGCCGCCGGTCGACACGATCATCGGGATGAACAGCGCGAGGAGCGGCGCCTTGTCGATCTGGCCCTCGAACGACTCGAGCGCGGTGGCCGTGAGCATCGAGCCGACGAGCAGGAGGATCAGCCAGCCGCCGCGCTTCTTGATCATGTCGCCGCGGCTCGACTGCAGGTACGGCACCTCGAGGGCGGCCATACCGCCGAACTTCTGGGCGTCCTCGGTGGCCTCCTCCTGGACGACGTCGACGATGTCGTCGACGGTCACGATGCCCTTCATCTTGCCCTCGGCGTCGACGACGGGGACGACGGTGAGATCGTGCTCGGCGAACACGCGCGAGACGGTCTCCTGGTCCATCTCGTCGGAGACGCGCACGACGTCGGTCTCCATGATCTCGGCGACGATCTTCTTCGGATCGGCGCTGAACAGGTCGCGGAACGAGACCACGCCGAGCAGGTGCTGCTCGGGGTCGACGACGTAGGCGTAGTAGATCGTCTCGATCGCGGCCTGCGCCTGGCGGCGCAGGAAGCTGATCGCCTCGTCGGCGGTCATGTGGGGCCGGAGGCGCGCGTAGCGCGTCGACATGAGGCCGCCGGCCTCGTCCTCTTCGTAGGCGAGGAGCGCGGTGACCTCCTTGCGGGTCGGCACGTCGAGCATCGCGAGCAGCGCGGCCTTGTGCTCCTCGCCCGCGACCTGGATGACGTCGGCGGCGTCGTCGGGCTCGAGCAGGCGCATCCACTGCCGGCGCTGGCCGGGGCGGAAGTGCAGGATCAGCTTGGCCTGGTCGGCGGCGGGGAGCGAGGCGAAGAAGTCCTCGGCGTCCTCGCGGGGGAGCACGCGCAGGCCATCGCTGCGCTCCTCGAGATCGAGCAGCGGCCACGCGTCGCGCAGATCCTCGCTGGACAGCTCGTCGTCGCTGCTGGTCACGGCGGCCGGCGGGTGGATGCCGCTCTGGGTCAGGTCGGCGAGCGGGAAGAGGTCCGACTCCTCGCCGCGCAGCTCGGCGATCGCCCGGATCTCGGCGGTGACCTTGATCGCCTCCTCCGGCGGGAGCAGGGAGAGCTCGCCCGTCCCGTCCGCGGGCCGATCGGGCATCGGCTCGGGCACGTCGTCTTCGGGCGCGGACATCGTGCTCACCCTGAGCGATCGGGCCGGCTTCGTAAAGCTTTTAGGTTTGTGGAATGCGCCCCGCGGCGTGGCCGACCAAGTGTTCGACGATCGCGGGCAGCGCGGTGGCGGCGGACGCTCGCACGACGCCGCCGGTGCGCGCCGCGATCTCCCCGAACGGGTTGTCCTCGGTGTTCACGTCCACGAGCACCGCCCCGGCGCGGTCCGCGAGCTGGACGACCTGCCACGGCAGGTTGGTCGACGCCGAGGTGCCGGCGATCACGAGCAGCGACGCCCGCTGGGCGAGTGATCGGACCGTCTCGACGTGGAACCGCGGCTCGTCGTAGTACTCGTCGAACCACAGGACGTGGGGGCGGGCGATGCCACCACACCGGGGGCAGACGAGGAGCGCCTGCCAGTCGGCGGGGACGTCCTCGTGGCGCCCGAGGTCGCCGATGGACTCTGGGATGGACTCGGGGATGGACCAGCGGTGGAGCGTGCAGTCGGCCGCGCACCGCATCTGGGTGATGTCGCCGTGGATCGGGAACGTCTGGGCGTCGGGGCTGCCGGCGCGGCGGTGCAGGCCGTCGACGTTCTGGGTGACGAGCGCGAACCGTTCGGGGAGCGCGGCGGCGAGCCGGACGAGCGCGTGGTGGGCGGCGTTGGGCTGGGCGCGCCGGCAGACGCCGCGCCGGTAGAGGTACCAGGCCCATACGGACCAGGGCATCTGCTGGAAGGCGGCGCGGGTCGCGAGCTCCTGCGGGTGGTACTCGCGCGCGCCGATGGTCCAGTAGCCTTCCTTGCCGCGGAACGTCGGGATGCCGCTCTCGGCCGACACGCCCGCGCCGGTCAGGGCGAGCACGCGGCCGCCGCGCGCGAGCCCGTCGCGGCAGGCCGCCAGGATTGGGTCCAGGGACGCCAGGGACTCCATGGACTCCATGGACTGGATGCTACACTCGAGGCCCATGGACCGCCGGATCGCGGCCGTCGTTGTCCTCGCCGCCTGCTCGAAGGCGAGCAACGAGGCGGAGACGCGGCAGTGGCCGGAGCCGCCGCCGGGCAAGGAGGTGGCCATCCCGGCGCAGCTCGAGATCGCGGTCACAGTGGACGGCGCGGCCCAGCCGGCGATCACGGCGGCGAGCCTGCGTGATGTGCGGCCCGACTATGCCGACGACGAGCGCAAGGCGTGGAAGATCCCGTCGCTGGTGCGCGAGGCGGGGACGCCGGGCGTCGTCGAGGCGACGTCGCCGACGGGCGTGAGCGTCACGTTCCCGCACCCGACGCCTGACGGCCTCGAGCCGGTGCTGTTCCTGACCCGGCGCGGCGAGGTGATCGTCGCGGCGCTCGATCCGAAGGATCCGTTCCCGCGCTACCACGGCCAGGGGGGCCGGCTGCACCGCGCCGGCGATCAGATGCCGCGTGTGGGGCCGGTCTCCCGGCTCGCCATCACGCGCACCAGGCCGTGATCCCGTCGTCGGCGGGGGCGATGAGGACGGTCGCGCCGGGGGGCGGGGGCGAGAAGCCGAGGCGGCGGGTGCCGAGGCGGTCGGCGAGCGCGCGCGCGATCCAGCCGAAGGAGAGGCGCGCGTTGATCTCGCACAGCGGGCGGAAGCAGCGGCGCGCGTTGTGTTGGTAGGCTTGGTATGCGAACGCGTCGACGGCGAACGGCCCGGTGAAGCCGAGCGCGGCGAGTGCGGCGCCGGCGGCGGCGACGAGCTCCGATAGCTGCGCGAGCTCGGCGGGCTCGAGGGCAGGCGGGGCGAGGTCGATGCCGAGGAATCCGCCGCGCGCGTCCGCGAGCAGGGCGTGCGGCGGGTGCGCGGTCACGGCGCCATCTGGCTCGACGCGGGCGCACACGCCGGCGTCGACGATGCGCTCGCACCACGGCTCGAGGACGAGGGCGCCGCTCCGCGCGAGCAGGCGCTGGAGGCGCGTCCGCTGCTCGGGCGTGGGCGCGCCGGTGCCGCGGCAGCGGTCGCGGCCGGCGGCGGTCCACGGCGCCTTGCACACCCACGGCCCGGGGAGGTCGATCTCGTCGGGGGACGTGATCGTCCGCTGGCCGGACAGCGCGGCGCCATGGGCAGCGGCGACGGCGAGGGCGAGCCGGCGATCGTTGGCGGCGCGCGCGGCCGGATCGGCCCACCGGGCGTCGGCGCGGGGCGGCGCGCCGACGCGCATCGCGGGCGCCCGCCACGGCGGCGGCGAGAGCAGGCGCGCGGGATCGACGGGCGCGGGCGCCCAGACCTCGACGTCGGCGCCCGCGGGCGCGAGCGCGGCGAGCAGGGCGGCGTAGTAGCTGACGCGGCGCGCGACGGCGGGCGGCAGCGGCGCGCCGGCCCAGTCGGCCTCGCAGTCGAGGTTGGCGTGGACGACGAACGGGGTCATGGGCGGCGTGGGCGGGCGCGGGGGCGGGGCCGTGCCTGTGCCCGTGCTTGCCTCGTCGAGGGGTCCCGCGGTAGCACTGCGATGTGCTCCATCATATTGAAGTCACGAACTTCCGGGGGCTCCAGAAGTTTCGGATGGAGCAGCTCGGCCGCGTCAACCTGCTGGTGGGGACCAACAACTGCGGGAAGACGTCGGTTCTAGAAGCCATCAGCATCCTGGTGGAACAGGGGTCCTGGGATCCGCTCTGGCGCTCCTTGTCGAGGCGTGGCGAGACTCATAACAACGAGGAGGAGCTCGACATCGCGCACCTGTTCCACGGACACAGCGTGACGCCCGGCGCGCTGTTCACGATCGACGGGCGGAACGGCGAGGGTGGTCGCCGCATCGAGGTCTTGATCCGGGAACGCGGTCCAAAGGACCAGGTGCATCACCATCGCTCAGGCCGCTGGAGTGAGAATGAAGAAGATATGTTCATGGGTCCGAGCTATCTCTCGATGACATCGACCCGAGATAGCGTCGCCCAAGAATTCCAATATCCGATCTCGAGGCGAGGGGGGATCTCCAACGTCCCATACATGTTGTCCCAAGAGCTTCACGATGGAGAGGCTGCAGTCCTCTTCGTTACGACCGAGGCACTGTCGCGTGAGCAGGTGTCGTTTTTTCTCGAGGAGGCCATGCTCACCCCCGAAGAGGACACCTTGCTCGCCGCGCTCCGCACGATCGAACCCGGTATCGAGCGAATTGCTCCCGTTGGCGCGCGTAGAGACTTCCCCGGTCGCGCTCATGGCGGCGTCGCGGTCAAGCTGGCAGGCCAACGGGTTCCCATCGGGAACCTCGGAGACGGCATTTGGCGGCTTCTTGGAATCGCGCTGGCGCTCGTCAAGGCTCGCGGGGGAGTGCTGCTCGTAGACGAGATCGACACGGGGCTGCACTACTCGGTGCTGGAGCGCATGTGGCGCCTCGTTCACGAGACCGCGAAGCGCCTCGATGTCCAGGTGTTCGCGACCACGCACAGCCGCGATTGCTACGAGAGCCTCGCCGCGATCGCGCAGCCGACCGGCCACGACGTGACGATCCAGCGGATCGAGCGCGGCAAGCCGCTCGCGGTCGCGTTCTCCGAGGCGGAGATCGTGCAAGCAGCCCAGCGCGGCATCGAAGTCCGATGAGGAGGTCTCGCCCCAAGAAGCTCCTCGTGGAGGGCAAGGAGGATCGGTTCACGGTGCCCGAGCTGATGGAGCTCCGGCCGACCGACGAGGTGGTCGCGCCGTTCGTGCGGTGGTTCAAGACCCTGTTCGAGTTCTGAAAGGGCGGCCCGATCCGCGGTCGCGGCGCTACTCGGTGCTGGCGCGGGGGCGCGGCGCGGGCGTCCTCGGCGTAGCGCACGCGGGCGAGCCGCGAGGCCGGCCTGGCGCGCGAACGCCTCGAGGAGCGGAATCCCAACATAACAGCGGCAATGCTCTACGCGCTGGATGGAGGCGTCATCGACGCGGGACAGCGATCGCGGGTCAGCTCGTCCATGTGGCCCACTCGTATTCCTCGGCGCGGCTCCGATCTCATGTTGTTCACAGTGACACTGGCAATCTGCCATCAAGGACGCACACCCCATTGCCAGACCTAAGTCAGGACGGGGCACCCCGAGGACTTACGGACTTACACTACGGCGCCACGACCAATCGGTCTCGCGTCGCGCAGTGAGTACACGGAAGTCATCGACGGTTGGCGAGCAACTTCTCGGTGCGTTCCGGGCCGATGGCCGTGCGAAGCCACTCTTCAACGCGATGAAGAAATTGTGCTCGCGCCCCTAGAACGGACTTCGCGCTGAACGTGATCGAGAGTGCTGCCACCAAGACAGACGATGGGAGTCGGTCAGCCTCTATCGCGGAGAGTAGTTGATCAACGGTGCCGAATTCCCCCGAACGCAGGTGAGCCTCAAAGCGGACTTGGAGCGATTCTACTGCAGCCTGTTCATCACCCTGCACGCAGAGGTCGACGAGGTTCTCCGCGAAGTCCGCATCGTCGGAGCCATCCTCGTCACTACTGGGCGCATCGAGATCGTCCTTCTCGTCTTCGTCTACGGATTGGTCCGCATCTTCACCTGAGTCGATCGGGACCGGAGGGCCATCAAATTCAGCCATCATATTCGCCTTCAGGCGAGTCAACTCGTCAACGGAAAGCAGATCGATACGGCCGTTTGGCAGCTCGCGAACGCGCAGCAAGCCTTCCATCGGAAGGCCCCGCAGATGGAACAGACGCCCGTTCATCATTATCTCGCGAAGAATGAAGAGGTTGCGCTCGAAGCTCTCTCGCGAGAACGGCCGGCTTCGCATCAGAGTGATCACTGGTTCTCCATCGAGTAGAAGCGCTGACGAGCGGGATCCACGACGTAGGCGAGTTGTCGGTTAATGAGGACACACCAGACGAGATCACATCCTGAGACCCTCAAGGCTTCGGACGGCCGCATCGACAAAGCCGTGCCACCCCTCAGCGATGGGCCAACCCCGTAAGCCTCCCAGATCCGTCCATCACGCCACACCGATCGGCGAAAATCCCCAGCGCCGTAACGCGTGACTTCCTGCAGACGAGGGCTCGGCAGAGCCGGTGTCATCCCGCCGCCGACGCGAGGCATCCGATCTTCAAAACGAATGATCGCAGGTTCCGTCGGGCGGATGATGACTTCTGCCGGCGTTGGCTCTGTCCCATGTACAGAGCGCATCAACGTCATCCGCTTTCGATTGATTCTTGCATTGGAGACGGCTGACGATGCGAGGACAGCAACTACTTCGACTTCGCGAATCCTATACGTCTTCGCATCGAGTTCGTACTCTCGGCAATGAAGGACAAGCTGGCCGCTGATGCTGAAGCAATCTTCGAGCTGTCCGTCTTTGATGCGTTCTACGATGCGTTCTACTATCGGGTCGGCGTATGACGTACCGTGAGCGTCAATGTCTTTGTCCGGCCACAAGGGGTTCCACATCACCTCTTCTGCAAGCCGCCGAAGTTGTTCGTCCGGGAGGTCTCCGACCGCTCGAAAGCAGGCTTCGCGCTCTACCCCACTGGACCAGTATTCATACCGAGCGTCAAACGCTCTTCGCTTCAGCTGGACGAGCTCAAGGACGTCGGTGGGTGTCCGGGGTTCACACAGTTTGATAAGCCACTTGTTAGCTTTGCTGCGGCTGTCTTTCGCCGTGTTCAGGATCGGTGTGGTGTCGAAGCCCCAGTCCCACGCTAATGGATTGTTCGTCTCCACTTGTTCAATGGATGCGATTTCAGCCGCTGCTTTGACGCCGCATGCAGCCGCGATTTGCTTCGCGCCGTAACGCACTGCCGCGTTTGGATCGCCAAGAAGAGTCTCAAGCGTTCCATCCTCGCTCAGTATACTTCCGATTCCAGTCGAATCCACCAGTGACCAAGCATGAAGAATTCCAACGGCGATCTCACGGCCAACGTCGAAGTCTTGATGATTACGGATGCGTGCTGCGAGCTTCCGCGGATCGAAACCGCTACCTCTCAGCCAGTGAATTGTTGCCGCAACGCGGCTCCGCTGGTGCTGGTTGGGATGATCGAGCGCTGAGACGAGAACAGCCTCGATAGCATCGTTGGGCGCGAGCCGCTGTGTGGTGGCTGCGATAGGGCCGAGCTCGTACGCGACGTCGTTCGTAAGTTCGGGGGCGAGCATCACCCGGATGTGTTGGAACACCTCGCGCAGAACAGCAGGCGCAAGATCGCGATGACCAGGGATCACGCATGCGATCAGCGAGTTCGCGATCGACCAGTCCTCTGCGTACTGTTCCCCGCAGATGATTTCCGCGAGCGCCGCAAGCCCACTCTCCAGAGAGCCGGTGTGCAGCAACACGCCTTCGAATGCACGCACGTAGTTGGGATCTCGTGCCCAGATCCCCCAGCTCGCGTTCTGCGCTGATTGGAGCCCCGATACGAAAAGCGTTCTGGCACGACCCGTGTCGCCCGCCTCAAGAGCCTTGGTCGCCACTACCAGCAATTTCTGCAGCGCATCCCTACCCTCATCGCGGCCAAAAGTCCCCGGCAAGAAAAGATCAAATTTACGCGATTGAGCGCTCTTGGCCGGCGCATCCACAACGTTCAGGATCTCGTTCGGTGAAGCGGGTGGTGCCGCGGGACTCGCTGGTGGCGGCTCTTCATACCAGTCAAAACGTTTTGCCTCTTCGATCAGCTGTGCGACTAAGGTGGCGTTTTGGCCGCGTAGTTCTGACAGGAACTGGCGCCGCTTCTCGAACGGAAAGTCTGTCTTGAGCAGCAGGAATAAGCGTTCGCGCACCTCTTCGGCGAACGGCCCCGACAGAAGATCACAGGTTACCTTCGCGAAGTCTCGGAAGTACCGCTCGTCCCCTGGTAGGAACAGCTCAACAAGTGCCCACCGACGCGATGGGCTTGCTTCTGTCATGCCGTTGAGAAGCGCGAGTACTCCGGCTTGTTCATCTATCTCCATCACTCCAAAACGCCCGCCACGGAGACGTGACACGTGATCTGCAGACGCGCTGACGATACGCCCCTCCTGGGTGGAAGCGTCGGGCCAGAGGTAATGCCGAAGGAGTTGGACGGCTTCGGCGAGTAGTCCCACCTTCGAGAGGTGACGTATCAGCGCCTCCTTCTCGTATCGGACGAAGCGCTGGAATGTGAGTTCACCGGATGCACGCTCAAGCAGCTCGACAACGCTCGGCCACTTCTGACGCGTTAACGCCTGATCGTCCGCGACTCTGAGCGGATCGACGAGCAATGTAAATTGGTCCTCCTTGTACCAATCGGGCCCGACCGACGATGCAACCGCCGCGCTGAAGGACTTCTCTGCGAGTTCGGCGTCGCCTGCGTCTGCTGCGCCAATCGCACACATCAGGAATGCCGGTACGCGCTCTCGTCTGTTCCGAGTGCATGCCTCGATGTGCCGATGAAGCGACAGCCGAATCGTTCGAGCTTCGTTCGGCGCAGCGAATACAAGTGCGTCAGCCAACTGGTCAAGCGCACGTCGGCAACCCTCTGTGTAAAGACCCAACTGATCTTCGATCCGCAGAAGCAGCGCACTAGCGACTGCTTGCGCTGCAGAAGGTTCGAAAACGGCAATGAGTTCGCCGAGACGCGCTAACAAGACGGGTACGACGCTCTCTGGAAGGTTGTAGCTGTCTTCCCATCCAGCCCGGTCAGCGAGGGAGAACGTCAACAGGGGCAAGAACTCCGTCACGAGCGCATCGGCCAACGAACTCTGTGCGGTTGAGGTGTCCCTTCTTCTCCTGTAACAGCGTCCCCACGCATCCCCAAGCCATGCATAAGCGTCGAGGAATCGCCGCTCCCACTCATGTCTTGTGGACATGCGTAAGCGTCGAAGCAGTCCTTCCTCACCGCTGTAGCGCGAAGCCATACGCGCAAACATCAGCTGTAGCAGCACCTCATGATTCGCATCAACGCCGTTTTGGGCTCGGAATGCGACCTCCATCTCGTCACTGAGAAACGCGGTGGCAATCGTCCCGACGAGTTCTGGGGACCGTCCATGTCGCGCCAACACCTCTGCGACGATGCGCTCGCTGCCTGGCAGCACCCCATTGACCCGCGCGCGGTCCTCGATCTCCTCCGCTGCGTCGACAGCAGAAAAAATGCGAAATACATCGGTAGGGGGCGGAGGAGTAAGCTCGGTATCAGTCTCGCCGTGCAGCCAAGTCACTTGGTGGGCGTGGCCGACGATGAGCGACAGCTCGGTCGCGTATCGCCGCGGGTTCGAGTCCCGATGCCGTACCGAGTAACAAAACCAGCCAAATCGCCAGAGGTTGGCAGCGCTGGTCAATCCTGCAATCTGTGCGTAGATCAACTCGGCGTTGCGATCAAGTTGATCTTTGATCGCGTCGAGGAACCGATAGACGCGCTTGAGTTCGATCTGCCATGTCGGACCGAGGTCTAGTAGCAGCGTGCCAAGTGCCTCAATGTGCGCGCTAAGGACGCTGGGGGGGAAACCTGACTCGTACGCGGCGATGCAGCGCTCGCGCAATGCGATGAACAGCATCACGGCGTAACGGTGCGCTCCGTGGAGAAGGAGACGTCGGATGAGGTTGACAGCCTCTTGGTCTGAGCAAACGAGCTGCTGGTTGCGCAACACAAAATCGAGGCTGGCGCGCGGACCGCGTAACGAAAGCGCGACGCTCGCCAGCTCGGCTGCATGTCCGGTACTCCCGAGCACCCGTTCGTAGCGGAATCGGGCACGGGACCGGAGCAGAAGGCACCTGATCGTCGCAACAAAGTCGCCGGCCGAGACGACGATCGATAGTACTCGAGCGATGTCGTCCAAGACGTATGCAGGCGGTGCACACTGAATGGCAGCCGCGTCAATCCAAGATTGTGTACACACCTGAAGTGCGCGGCTGCGATGTTCCGTTCCTCCAAGGAGGTGATGATGGACAACGTTCGCAATAGCGTATCGTGAAGATTGGGACACGCAGTACTGCGCAAATCTTCCGTGAATGACCTCGTTCAGTACCGCGGTCTTGACGGTGACGAATTCAGCGAATGATTGATGGAACAGAACAAGTCCTTCATCTTCATCTGCAACAAGGTGTTGCGTGCTTGTCAATGCGCCGAGCAACGCGGCAAGCAGGTTTTCCGGTAGGAGCTTAGGCAACTCGCTCTTCGGAAGGTGACCGCGTGCGCGCGCGAGGCACGCCATGATCCACATCGCGGCATCGCTTTGTGAGATTCGAGACCATTGCTGTTCGTAGTAAGCTTCGCTTGCCCCTCCGAACCCGATCCCGGTATCTGGAAGCGCCAAGTCGTTCGCAATGGCCACCTGAGCTTGACGAATCAAGTACGACAGGATGAGCGGGTTGCCGCCGGAACCGGCTGCCAAACGCGAGCCAGCCGCAGCAGTGATCCCCTCTGGGATCGAACGGTGGACGATCCGCTCGCAATCTACTTGTTCGAGTGGAGACACCTCGACGGTTTTTGCGATCGCGAGGTCAGGCGCTGCTGACCGCAATGCAGCGACGCTCACGGTGCTTAGGACAACGAGAAGTCCGCGTGGCGGTGAGTGCGGAAGCGCTCTGATAAGAGCATCAAGCGGTGCCGCGTCCGTGCCATGGACATCGTCAAGCACCAGGACTCCACGCTGGCCGCGCGCGCGAAAGTACTCAGACAACGCCTGGAGGTTGGCGGCAATGGAAGCTGTGTGGGCGACGTCCGTGTCTCTGGCCGAGGACGGCTGCGCTGAACTCGTTAGCAACGCTGCGGTAGTGGCAAGCCACCGCGCGAACGTTCCAACGTTTCGGTAGTAGTGAACAGTTAGCCGTTGCACATCACCGTCGCCCGCCGCGAAGTACGTCCCAACATAATGCTTGCGTTTGTCGACAGGACGGAAACTAGCTGCGATCAGTGTCTTGCCCGATCCAGGCGTGCCCTCAAGGACCAGGTATCCATCCTGAACTGCATCTAGAGCATTCTCGATCGCCCAGAACGTCCGTGTGTTCGGAGCAGAATTCTCGGCTGCCTCTCTAAGGCCTGGCGGAAGTCGCTCCACATTGTCGGCAGTTACATACGGGATAGCCGCGAGATCTAAATATCGTCGAATGCGCAGAACTGAGATTGCAGCCAGTACACCGTCGAGTTGCTTCTGCAGAATCGCAGTGACGCGCCCGTTGACCAAGACGGGTGAACCCGAGAACCCCTTGTAGTTGCGTATCGCTCGAAAGTCGTCTACGCCGAGTTCCACGTCTCCTGGAGTTGTCCCTCCAGGCAGCCAGTTCGCAACAGTCCCTCGAATCCATGCGCCGTTGCTGGTCCGTGAACTTGGAAATCCAAATGCGGTCCATTCGACTCCGATCGGCATGTGCGTCGCTGAAAGCTCGACCCCAGCGCCCTCAACGTCACGCTGCAACTGGAGGAAGATAAGATCCTCACTCTCTGGTATCGCTACACCTCGGAGGAGATCAGCGACGAGTTGCGTGCCGTCGGCAAGCACGAGCTGGATTTCATTGTTTGGATCGTCAGTGTGATCGATGACAGCGTGGCGAGCCGTGACCGCAACGCGAGACGTCAACAGCAGCGCGGACGCCTGCCCCTCGCCGCAACGGAGCAAAGCAACCTGTCGCTGTATCATCGCGTGGTCATCCATCGAGGGACACCGTATCGAGGGACACCGTGATGATGGACGAAGATCGACCGTCGCCAATCTCTAGCGAGTACTTGTAAGTTGACCTAATCTCGGCACTGCGCATTCTTTCGGCCGCGGGGGTCTCATAGTTGAAGTGCAGCGTGATCTCCGGCTGACCCGCTGCAATCCACAACAGGGCCTCTAAATCAGGATGGTCATGCTTTGAGCCGTCCGTCGAAATGAGCGCATTTCGCGCGCGGAAACAGCTCATCAGCAAAGGTGAAGTACTGCGCTTGCTCCCATGGTGCGAGATCTTAATGACGTCCACGTCGCGTCGGTTTCCGCTCCACAGTTTGCGGAGTTGGGTCGCGATTACGGTAGGTAATGCATCGCCAAGGAAAAGAGCCGACCTGGATCCATATTCAAGCAGGAAGGCAATCGAGCTTGCGTTAGTAGTGGATCGGTCTTCGGTGAACGTTGCGGGATCTGGCGCACGGACGAGCGACGTCGCAGAAATAGCTACTTCCTCGTCCTCGCTCTCTTCGCGTTCAGACTCTACGGTCGCGATCTCCTCGAAGGCAGATTCGAATGCTGCCGAATCCAGAAGGTCTTGCGGCAGCCCCATCGCGACCAGCTCCTTGCGCCACAAACGACCGAGACGCTGAAGTTGCTGAGAGGTCGGCGAGAGCAGCGTCAGCCGCAGGCCATTCCCAAGCTCAATCTGCGGAAATTCTCCGCCGACAACGACGGCTGCACCGTTAAACGCGGCATTCCAGGGATAGTTATGTTTTGCGAGGCGCGCAGCCAGCGTGCTTCCCTGCCGAGCGCTGATGTCCTCGCCTTTGCGAGTGCGCGCATTGGGCACTTGCGCCAGAACTCTTGCGACCTCATCTGGTGTCGGTGCACGACCGGAGAGAGGTAGGTGTCGGTAACTGTTGTGCCAAACGTCCCGGATTGGAATGATCGTGGGCGACGAGCTGTCGCCGTTGTCAGCGATCAGTTCGATCGCGCCATCAATGTGGTCCGCATCGATGTGCGTGATCATGAACGCGCGCAGCTCACTGCCCTCTCGAGCGAGTTGCTGTAGTCGCGGCTTGATGTGCTCTCGGTAAGTCGTCTCAAGCCCTGAATCTACAAGGACGTTTATGCTGCTGCCATCGTCAGCAAAGGCGCGAACGAGAAACGCGTCGCCGTGAGACGCAGGGAACATCTCGATGCTAAGCTGTGTTGGCTTCGCCATAGATAGGTGAGCGGCCGAGGCGTTGAACCAGCAGATGTTGGCTCGAATCCGCGTCCCGCAAAAGGCTCGCCGCCGGAAGTTTGGCGCGATCTCGGACCGCTTCTAGCGACCACGGTGCCGCTCGGCCCGCGCCCGGACGGGCCATCTCGCATAGCTCGGCCCGCGCTGCGCGCGGCCATCGGTCCGGGTCCGGCCGGTCGGCCGCGCGCCCAAGCGCGAGCACGTCGGCGGCCAGCTCATGTCTGCCGTATGGCCCGTGGCGCCCGTCCCGCGGCGCCCGCTTAGTACACCACCCCAGAAGAGGGGGACCGGTGAGTTGACGTTCTTCCGTCGCTGGTTGGGCTCCCTGTCGCCGCATGGACCGGTCCCCTTCTTCTGGGGACCTGTACTTAGTACACCTCCCCCAGAAGAAGGGGATCGAGTCCTATGCGGCGGCCGGGGTCGCGATCAGCGACGGAGAAGCGCCAGTTTCACCTGGTCCCCGTCTTCTGGGGCGGTGTACTTAGGTCGTCACTCTACCACTCGAACCGTGGCAAATTTTGGCCGCGCCACGCCAGATCCAGCGTGATCAGGGCGGACGTGGCCAGACCAAAGGAAGAGCTAACCTGCGGAGACGACTGCAAGGCCGCGTGACTCAAGCTGTCGTCTGCTCGTCTTCGCAGGGTTCGAGACCCTGTTCGAGCTCTGAAGGGCGGCGTAGTAGCTGACGCGGCGCGCGACGGCGGGCGGCAGCGGCGCGCCGGCCCAGGCGGCCTCGCAGTCGAGGTTGGCGTGGACGACGAACGGGGTCACGTCGCCGCGTGCAGCTCGATCTGGCGGTGGAAGTGGGCGAGCGCGTGCTCGAAGGCGCCGAAGACGAGCTCCTGGTTGGCGCCGGAGGCGAGGCCGCGCTGGATCGACTCGCCCATCTGGAAGTCCTCCGCGATGGCGTCGTAGAGGATCTTGTTGTTGGCGTCCCAGTAGGCGCGCGCCTTGTCCGTCGCGGGCGGCTCGAGCACGAGCGTGTACGAGGTGAGCACGGCGCGGGCGGGGCCGTCGGGCCAGAGGTGGAGCACGGCGGCGTGATCGGGCTGGACGAGGATCAGCGTGTTCGGGAACAGGTGGAACAGGACGTTGGCGTGGCGGCGCAGCGACCACTCGGACTCGGGGCGCGCCGCGAGATCGGGGAGCGCGGCGAGCTCGCGGATCGAGCGCTTGGGGAACACGTTCCGCGTGTGCGGGCCCACCGGATCGACGAGCCCGAGGTTGTCGAAGAACATGCCGTAGATCGTGCTCCGGTGCGTCGTGCGCAGGTGGTAGCTCTCGAGGAAGACATCGATCGCGAGCTTCCAGGACAGCGCGCGCGCCTGCGTGCGCGGGTCGTAGACGTGCGAGGTGGCGCAGCCGAAGCCGTCGAGATCCGCGGCGAGCGGGCCGAGCCACGCGGCGAGCTCGGGGCCGAGATCCAGCGCCTCGCCGGGCGCGGGCGGGCGCGGGCGGACGAACACGAAGCCGGCGGCGACCCCGGCGGGGACGCGCACGAGGCCGCGCGCGTCGCGATCGAGGCCGGCGAACCCGTCCTCGTGCGGGACGCCGAGCAGCCGGCCGTCGCGGCCGTAGCTCCACGCGTGGTACGGGCACACGAACGCCTTGCGCTGGCCGCACGGCGCGGCCTCGACGCGGGTGCCGCGGTGGCGGCACACGTTCAGGTACGCGGCGACGGCGCCGTCGTCGGTGCGCACGACGAGCAGCGGCGCGCCGGTGGCGTCGTGCGTGATGAAGTCGCCGGGCGCGGGGAGCTGCGAGGCGTGGCCGATCGCGAGCGGCAGATCGCGGAACAGGCGGGCGCGCTCGCGCTCGAGGCGCGCGGGGTCGGCGTACGCGGCCACGGGCACCGTCGACGGCGCGGCCTCGGCGTCCGTCGTGCGCTGCTCGAGGTGGGCGAGCACGCGGCGGACGAGCGCGGCCTGGAGGTCTCTGTGCATGGCGTCTCCTTCGCGGGCCGGGCGGGGGCGCCGCGACTCGGCGCGGATCTTCGCCCGGTCGGGCGCGCAGAGCCAGGCCCTGCGTCGCGGCGGCGCGGCGGCGCTACCGCGGCTCGCCGGAGGGGCGCGTGGGATCGATCGCGGCGAGCGCCTCGATGAACGCCTCGTCGAGGCCGGCGCGGCGGCGCGCCTCGCGATCGAAGCGGGCGCCGCGGGCGCGGCGCGGGCCGAGCGGGTGGCGGACGTGGCGCAGGTACGCCTGCCACATGTCGCTGGCGGCGGCGTCGTCGAAGCGGCGGAGCCAGATCCAGCCGAAGTGGACGTGGCGGATCTCGTCGGCGTGGACGCGATCGAGCGCGGCGGCGGTGGCCGCGTCGCCGCACGCGCGCGCGGCGGCGGCGTAGTCGCCAGCGAAGTCGAGGTTCGCGTTCTCGAACGTCAGGCACATCGTGCAGACGAAGTCGGCCGGGGTCGCCAGGTGATCGAGCTTGTTCCAGAAGTGTCCGGTGACCGGATGCTCGCCGAAGCGCGCGCCGAGCGCGGCGAGCCGCTCGCGGTAGAGCTCGAAGTGGTGTTGCTCGTCGGCGAGGATCGCGACGAGGCCGCGGCGGAACGCGGCGGGCGTGTCGGGGAACGCGAGCTGTGCCCACGCGAACAGCTCGATGGCCTGCAGCTCGTGGTTGGCGAGCGCGTGGAGGATCCGCGCGCGCTGCCTGGGATCGCGCATGCCGGCGAGCGGCGGCACCCGCGCGTCGCGGCCGGCGGTGATGGCCAGCGCGGCGGGGCGCCCGGGCGCGTCTGGCGCGGCCCAGCGCTCGGCGAGGGCGGCGCCGGGCTCGCCGAATTCGAGCGCCTCGGGGGGCGGGACGAGCTTTGCGTCGAGCGACGTCCCGGCGACGATCGCGCGCGCGTAGTCGGCCGCGTTCATGGCTAGAGCTTCGCGGACGCCACGATGAACCCGGCGTACGCGGCGACGAGGATCAGGCCCTCGAGGCGCGAGATCCGCCGCGAGCCGCGGAGCACCACGACGCCGAGCACCGTGATCACCACGAGGCCGATCAGCTCGACGGTGTGCGTCGCGCCGGCCTCGGCGAACCGCACCTCCTCGAGGTAGCCGGTGATCCCGAGCACGAGGAACACGTTCAGGAGGTTCGAGCCGATGACGGAGCCGATCGCGAGCGCGGAGTGGCCGCGGCTGGCGGCGACGAGCGAGCCGAGCAGCTCGGGGAGCGCGGTGCCGACGGAGACGAGGGTGAGGCCGAGCAGGCGCTCGGACATGCCGAGCTGGTTGCCGATGCCGCGCGCGCCCTCGACGAGCAGATCGGTCCCGAAGACGAGCAGGAGCAGGCCGAGCAACGTCAGGATCGCGGCGGTGATGCGCGACGTGTGCGGGCGCGCGCGGCCGCCGAGCATCGCGCCGCTCTCCTCGGCGACGCGCGCCTCCTCGGCGAGCTCCTCGTCGGCGTCGAGCCGCGCGGACACAGTGAGCGTCAGGATCGTGAACACCACCGCGCAGCCGACGAGGATCACGCCTTCGAGGCGCGACAGGACGCCGTTCCACAGGACGACGGGCACGGCGATCGCCGAGGCGAGCAGCATCGGGATCTCGCGGCGGATCAGCCGGCCGTCGACGGTGGGCGGCGCGATCAGCGCGGTGAGCCCGAGGATCAGGCTGATGTTCGCGGCGCACGAGCCGATCACGGTGCCGAGCGCGATCGGCGAGTGGTGCGTGAGCGCGGTCTTCGTCGCCACGGCGAGCTCGGGCGCCGACGCGCCGTACGCGATGACGGTGAGCCCGATGACGAGCGGCTTGACGCCGAACGCGCGCGCGACGGCCGCCGAGCCGCGGATCAGCCACTCGGCACCCCAGTACAGGATGGCGATGCCGACGATCGTGTAGCCGATGTTCAGCGCGAGCAAGGGGGGAGAGTGTCGCGTGCCGGCACCGCGCGCGCAACACGCGGGGGGGCGCGCGGGGGGCGCAGGGCTACGGCCCGCCGCCGAACTTGTACGAGCGGTGCGTGCGGGCGAGGAAGCGCGCGTCACGCATCAGCCGCTCGAGCGCCTGGAGGTCGTTCGAGTCATAGACGCCGCGGATCTTGAGGTCGCCGTCGACGAGCACGAGGTAGCCGCTGTGCGAGATCGCCGGCGCGCCGGAGCTGGTCTTGCCCTCCTCGCGCATCGAGTTCATGAACGGCCCTTCGACGAGGGCGAGCACGCGCTCCTTGGGGCCGGTCAGGAAGCGCCAGCGCGCGAAGTCGGCCTGGTGGAAGGTGGCGTACTCGAGGAGCCGCGGCGGCGTGTCGTACGCGGGATCGACGGAGATCGAGAGCAGCTTGATCGCGGCGCCCTTGCGATCGGCGGTCTTGTCCTGGATCCCGTGCATCTTGGCGGTGATGACGGGGCAGATGGTCTCGCAGCGCGTGAACACGAAGCCGACGATCGTGGGGTGGCCGCGCAGCGCCTCCTCGGTGAACGCCTCGCCGTGCTGATCGACGAGCGAGAACGCGGGCAGCTCGCCGAGATCGGCGAGCTCGGGCTGCGCGGCCCTGGCCAGGATCGTCGGGACCACCACCGCCGGGATCACGGCGAGGAGCAAGATCCCGAGCAGCGCGAGGAGCAGGAGCCGCCCGGGGATGCCACGGCGCCGGGGCCCCGCGGGCCGCGGCACGGCCCCGGGAGCCGAGGCGGCGGCGGCGGTGGCGGCGGTGGCGGCGGTGGCGGCGGGGCCGGAGCTCACGGCCGGACCGTGGCAGATCCGGGCGGGAAATGCACCTCCTGCGGGCTGCGGCATCGCGGCGCGGCCGGACGCGGGCGAGCGCGGGCGGACGCTTACTGGGCGCGCCGTTGACGGCGCGGCCGCTCTCCATCGACGATGCGGCGCTGCCGAGGTGCCGATGCGTCGACTGCTGCTGCTGTCCCTGTTCGTCCTGCTCGTACCGACGGGCGCGTGTCATCGCAGAGCCGCGCCGGCCCCGCGGCCGGAGCCGTTCTACGTCGTCGAGGCGTCCATCGCCGACATGCAGAAAGCGCTGGCAGAGGGCCGCACCACGTCACGCGAGATCGTGCAGCAGTACCTCACGCGAATCGCGCTGTACGAGGATCGCTACAACGCGACACTCTACGTCAATCCGAACGCGCTGAAGGAGGCGGCCGAGCGCGATCGCGAGCGCGCCAGCGGGCGGATCCGCGGGCCGCTGCACGGCATCCCCATCGCGCTCAAAGACAACGTGCACACCGCCGACATGCCGACGACCGGCGGCGCGCTGGCGTTCGAAGGTCTGATCCCACCGTACGAGGCCACGGTGACGCAGAACCTGCGCGCCGCCGGGGCCATCATCCTGGCGAAGACGACGCTCACCGAGCTGGCCAACTGGGTCGCAGGCGCGCCGACGCCAATGCCCGCCAACTACAACGCATTGAGCGGCTACGCGCTGAATCCCTATGATCCGCGCCGCGACCCGCGTCCGCAGATCGGCGACGGCCGGCCGGTGATGAGCACGGGCGGCTCGAGCTCGGGCATCGGGACGACCTTGAGCTTCTGGGCCGCCAACGTCGGCACCGAGACGTCTGGCTCGATCCTGAGCCCGGCGAATCAGAACATGCTCGCGGCGGTGAAGCCCACGGTCGGTCGCATCAGCCGGTACGGGATCATCCCGATCACTGCCGATCAGGACACGGCCGGGCCGATGGCGAGGTCCGTGGCGGATGCCGCCATCCTCCTCGGCGTGCTCGAGAGCGCCGCACCGGATCCCAACGATGCCGCGACGAAGCGGTGCACGCCTCCGCCCAATCGCGACTACACGCCGCACCTTCGGCGCGACGGCCTCCGGGGCGCGCGCATCGGCATTCCTCGCGCGTTCTTCTACGCGCAAGCGACCGCGCCGGGGACGACGGAGCCCCGCGGTGGCCTGAGCCCGGATCAGCTGAAGGTGATGGCGGAAGCGATCGACGTGCTCAAGGCACAAGGCGCCACCGTCGTCGACCCCGCTGACATTCCGAGCATCGTCGACCCCGATCCGAAGAACAACTTCATGAACTGGGGCATCTGCGCCGGCGCAACCGACGTGAGGGGCAAAGACGATCATTGCTCCGTCGTCTTCAAGTACGGCATGAAGCGCGACTTCAGCGCGTGGCTCGCGACGCTCGGGGCGGCCACGCCGATCCGGTCATTGACGATGCTGCGCGAGTACAACAAGGCGAATGTCGCCCGGGGCACCCTGAAGTACGGCCAGGCGGCACTCGACATCTCGGACGAGATGGACGTTTCGCGCGACCGCGAGCGCTACGAAGCCGACCGCGCCAAAGATCTGGCGCTGTCAGCGACGCACGGCATCGATGAAGCGATGAACGCGCACAAGCTCGATGCGCTCCTGTTCCCCGGGGCGAGCGGCGCCGCGCTCGCGGCGAAGCCCGGCTATCCGACGGTCATGGTCCCGTTCGGCACCATCCCCAACGCGCCGACGCCGCCGCTGCCCGAGAGCTTCGGCGCGCGCCCGGTCCCGTACGGCGTCAGCTTCACCGGGATGGCGTGCTCCGAGCCGCGGCTCATCGAGCTGGCGTATGCCTTCGAGCAGGCTACGCGTCGCCGAGCGCCGCCTCCGTCTGTGCCGTGAGGGCGCCCGGGGCGCGCGTGACGCGGGTGGTGACGAGCCACAAGAGCGCGCCGACGCCGACGAGGCTCCCGGCGATGACGTAGACGTGCGGCGGGATGCCGGCGGCGGGGCTCGCGAGGAGGAGGCAGGCGGCCGCGCCGAGGGGCGGCGCCCAGGCGGGCGCCCGGAAGTGCGCGTGGGCGACGGGGCGGCGGCGGAGCACGATCGCCGCGATGTTGACGACGGCGAACACGACGAGCAGGAGCACGACGGTCGTCGTGGCGAGGGCCGCGACGCCGTCCTCGACGACGACGCTCGACAGGACGAGCGCCGCGGCGATCGCGACGGTGAACGCGATCGCGACGTACGGCGTGCGCCGCCGCGCGTGGACGCGCGCGAGCGGGCGCGGGACGATGCCTTCGCGCGCCATGCCGTAGAGCAGGCGCGACGCCATGATCATGTTCATGAGCGCCGTGTTGCTGATCGCGAGCAGCGCGATGATCGCGAACAGCCACGGCGGGAACGCGACGCCGGCCGCCGCCACGACCTCGAGCAGGGGCGCGCTCGAGCGGCCGAGCTGCGCGGGCGGGACGAGCGTGACGGCGACGCACGCGATCGCCACGTAGAGCACGCCGGTCAGCGTGATGCCGACGAACAGCGCCCGCGGGAACGTGCGGGCGGGCGCGCGGCACTCCTCGGCGAGGTTGACCGAGTCCTCGAAGCCGATCAGCGCGTAGAAGCCGAGCGCGGTGGCGGCGAGCACGCCGGCCGCGGGCCCGGCGGGCGCGTCGAGCGCGAGCGCCCGCGAGGTGTCGCCGACGCCCCCGAGGATCGCGATCAGCCCAACGGCGAGCACGATCAGGAGCCCGCCGAGCTCGATCGCGGTGAGCACGAGGTTGACCTTGATCGACTGCGAGATGCCGATGAAGTTGACCGCGGTGATCGCGCCGAGGAAGCCGAGCGCGGCCAGGAGCCGGGGCGCCTCGACGAGCTGCGCCAGGTACTTGCCGCCGAACATGAGGGCGGCGGCCGAGGCGGACGAGACGCCGGACATGAGCACGGCGAACGCGACGACGAACGTGAAAAACGGCCGGCGGAACGCGCGGTGCGTATACAGCGCGGCGCCGGCGGCCCGCGGGTACTTGCCGACGAGCTCGGCGTACGACGCGGCGGTGAGCGCGGCCACGGCGAACCCGATGGCGAGCGGGAGCCACACGGCGCCGCCGACGTGCCGCGCGAGGTTGCCGACGAGCGCGTAGATGCCGGCGCCGAGGATGTCGCCGACGATCAGGACGATCAGCATGAGCGGGCCGATCGCGCGCGCGAGCTCGGGGCTCGCGGATGGCGCCGCGGACGCTGCGGGCGCGCCGGGCGCGCTCGCGTCGCTCGACGCGCTCGATGCATCCGAGGGGGCCATCCAGCGATCTACCGCGGCGCGGGCCGCGCGGCTCGCGCCGCACACCGTGCGCGCGCCGTGTGCGCGGGCGCCACGCGCGTCGGGCCCATGTTTCGCGTGGCCCGCGTGTTTGAGCCGTGTGGCGACGTCACGCCAAGCGCGGGGTCGGCGCTGTGGAGGGCCCCCGCCGCGGGGGGTTCCGTAACATGTCACGGACATTCGACAGAGCGGTAAGGAGAGGCGGCTCGATCACCTCTGAGCCTCCGGCGTCCTTCGCTTCGTCGAGCCCGCTCCCGAAAGGTGGAATGCGAATTGCCAGGTAGCGCCGCAACTGTCCACCAACTGCAAGGGGTCGCGATGAGACTCACGATTGCCTCTTTCACTGCGCTGGCGCTCGTCGTCGGCGCGTGCACTGACGACATGGCTCCGATGGCCGAGCCCGAGCCCGAGCCCGGGCTCGCGATACGCATCACGGCAACGATCCCGCCGGGCTCCGAGGCCGAGTACTGCAAGTTTGTGACGGTACCGGAGACGTGGGTCACGAAGGACTACATCGAGTACACCCCGGGCAGCCACCACGCGGGCGTGATGCAGACGCCGTACACGTCCATCCCGACCCAGAAGGAGGACGGCACGCCGGTCGACACGAGCGGTGTGTTCGACTGCAGCGAGGGGGTGCTTAGCAGCTGGCGGTTCACCAAGATCGTCGGCGGATCGGTGAACGCGGGCGCCGCGTCGATCCTGGCGTTCCCCGACGGCGTCGGCATGCGCATCGGCGGCGTCCTGCTCATGAACGCCCACTACCGCAACGGCTCCGACGCGCCGCTCGTCGCCGACGTCCAGATCTCGTTCGACACGACCACCGCCGACCAGATCGTGTACGAGGGCGACCTCCTGGGCATCTATAACCCGCTGATCGCGGTGCCGGCGCGCGGGACTGCGCGCGCGCGCATGCGTTGCCCGATCTACCGGGACATCACGATCGCGACGACCCAGTCGCACATGCATGAGCGCGGCGTCGGCTTCCGGGCGAGCATCAACGACCAGGCGCCGTATTACGTCCACGATCGCTGGCAGGATGTGCCGGTGGGCTACTACGAGAGCCTCCACGCCAAGGCGGGCTCGGTGCTCGACTTCTCCTGCGACTATCGCAACACCGAGGACAGGCGGGTCTACATGGGGCTGCGCACGACCGACGAGATGTGCGTGGTGACCGGTACGTACTACCCGGCCGATCCGCGGATCTCGAGCTGCCTCGACGAGACCGGCAAGGTCTTTGGCGGCGACTGGATCGGCGAGGGCACCGCGACGTGCCAGCAGACGATGGACTGCCTGGCGCAGGCGCAGGGCCTCTCGGCGACCGCGGACTGTATGCTCGCCGCGTCGCCGGCCGTGTCGCACGAGAGCTCCGAGGTCTTCCGCTGCTTCCTCCGCGCGCAGGAGCCCGAGCTCGAGTGCGGTCTGCAGATCCAGGCCTGCGCCGCCCGCTGAGCGGCCGAGCCCTCGAGTCCTCGAGGGGCGAGAATCCGATCGGTGATGCGTAGTCGCAGCGACGGCAGGAGGAGCTCGAGCCCGTCAGGTCGCGCGCTCCGTCGGGGCGGGCGGGCCACCGGGCGGGCCGGCGGCGGAGGAGGCGGGGGCGGGCGCGAGCGGCGGCGCGGTCGGGGGCCGGCCGGGGAGGCGGCGGCTGCCGAGGAACAGCTGGCGGAGCTCGGGGTCGCGCAGCTTGGCGGCCTTGGCCGAGATCTCGGCGGCGGCGCGGGCGGTGGCGGCGCGCGACTCGGCGGGGCGGCCGGCGGCGGCGAGGATCTCGGCCTGCCAGGCGTAGACGTACTCGGCGCCCTCGGGGCGCGCGCCCTCGAGCTTGGCCACGGCCTCGTCGATCGCGGTGATGGCCTCGGGGTGGTGCCCGAGCTTGGATAGCGCGAGCGCCTGGAACGTCAGGCCGTAGATGATGCCGACGAGCATCGGCATCTTGCGCGCCCACTCGGTGGCCGAGCGCGCCATCTCGAGGGCGGCCTCGGGCGGATCGCCGGCGGCGAGGTGCGCGAGCGCGATGTACTCGAGCGCCCGCACCTCCTGGTAGCGCTCGCGGTTCTCCGTCGCGAGCGCGAGGCCGCGCTCGAACAGCTCGAGGGCGGCGCGCAGCTCGCCGCGCGCGAGCTTGGCCTGGCCCCACGACACGGCGGCGTCGGACGCGGCGGACAGATCGCCCGTCTGCTCGGCGACCGAGAGCGCCTTCGCGAGGTAGCTCTCGGCGCGCGCGGTGTCGCCGAGGTCGGCGTAGCACTGGCCGATGTTGCCGAGCTTGAGCGCGAGGCCGCTGCGCTCGCCGAGCGCCTGATCGAGCTTGAGCGCGCTCTTGTAGTGCGCGAGCGCCTCCTCGTACTCGCCGAGCGCCGCGAACACGATGCCCATGTTGTTGAGCGCGCGCGCCTCGTGGCGCGCCATGCCGATCGCGCGGTAGATGACGAGCGCCTCGGCGTAGCTCTCGATCGCCGCCTCGAGGCGGCCCATGTTCCACAGGGTCGTGCCGCGCTGGTTCAGGATCGTCGCGCGCGCGAGCAGGACGGGCGTCGGCGGGCGGCCGGCGTCGCCCGGGGCGGTCGCGGCGGCGCTGTCGCACAGCGCGAGCGCCTGCTCGGCGAGCCGCAGCGACTCCTCGGCGTTGCCGACGAGCCGCGCGATCGACGCGCGCAGCCGGAGCGCCTCGGCCTCGAGCAGGACGTCGCCAGCGGCGCGCGCGTGCGCGAGCGCGGGCGTGACGGCGCGCAGCGCCGCGGGCGCCTTGCCGACGTCGATGTAGAACTGCGCGAGCGCGGCGTGCGCGTGCGCGAGCTTGCCGGGCTGGGCGAGCACCTCGGCGGCCTTGCGCATCGCGTGCAGCTCGCGCAGCTGCTGCGGGCGCTTGGCGAGCCGGCGCAGGATCTCCTCGCGCTGGCGGTGGATCGCGAACCGCCGCTCGTGATCCTCGGCGGGCACGAGCTTGAGCGCGCGCGAGAGCTGGCGGAACGCGTCGGCGTTGCCGCCGATCTCGATCGCGTGGCCGGCGGCGCGCGTGTAGCGATCGGCCGCCTCGAGGCCATCGCCGGCGAGCTCGAGGTGGCGCGCGATCACCGCGTCGTCCTGGCCGGGGCGGTAGCCGCTGGCGTTCTCGATCCGCGCCGCGAGCGCGCGGTGGAGCTGCGCGCGCGTCTCGAACGGCACGAGCCCGTACGCGACGGTCATGATCATGTCGTTCTTGAACCGGTACTCGCCGTCGCTCGGCGAGAGCAGGCCGCGGCGCACGAGCTCGTCGAGCTCGAGGCGCACGGGCCGGCCGAGCAGCGGCGCGAGCGACACCGCGGTCACGTGCCGGCCGAGCACCGCGGCGTGGACGAGCGTGTCCTTCTCGGCGGGCGGCAGCGTGTCGATGCGCGTCAGGAGCAGATCCTCGACGGTCGACGGCACGTGGATCGGCGCGTCGCGCTTGACCCAGCGGAGGAGGCCCGGGTGCTCGCCGTCCTGCTCGGCGACCAGGATGCCGCGCTCGATCAGCGAGTCGAGCAGCTCCTGGATGAAGAACGCGTTGCCGCCGGCGCGCGCCGCGATCTGCTGCGCGAGCTCGTCGATGTCGTGCCCGGGGACGAACCGCTCGGCGAGCAGCTGCCGGAGGTCCTCGCCGGACAGCTCGTCGAGGTGGATGATCTCGGTGCCGAGCTCCTTCGCGAGCTTCAAGATGCGCGGCTCGGGCCGGCTCGTCAGAAGGCCGAAGATCGGCCGCGCGGTCTCGCGCTGGAGCAGCGCGGCGAACAGCTCCTGGCTGTCCTGATCGGCCCAGTGCACGTCCTCGCCGAGGTAGATGAGCGGCTTGTCGGTCTCGAGGCGCTGCTCGATCCGGCCGAGCAGCCGGATCAGCGTGCGCCGCCGGGTGTCGGCGGTGAACGAGTCCTCGGGCGGCGGGGCGCCGGGCGGCCCGGGGAGCTCCAGCGTGATCGCGCGGCCGCCGAGGAGCATGCCCATGAGCTGGAGCGCCGAGCGCGCCTCGCGCGAGCTGGCCTCCTCGCCGGGGAACACGAGCGGCAGCGCGCGCAGGAGGCGCCGCTCGACCTCGTGCGGCTCGGCGTTCTCGGCGAGCCCGAGCACGTCGCGCGACAGATCGGCGATCACGGCGTACGGCGTCATCGCGGTGCCGACGCGCCCGGTGGTGCGGATCACCACGGCCTCGCGGGGCTGGAGCCCCTCGAGGAACGCCCGCACGAGCGTGCGCTTGCCGACGCCGGCGTCGCCGACGATCATCACCTGTCGCTTGCGCCGCGTGACGAGCACGTCGCGCCACGCGTCGCGCAGCGCCTTCAGCTCCAGCTCGCGGCCGTGCAGCCGGCCGGCGCTCCGCGCGCGGATCCGCTCCGCGCGCTCCTTGGGGCCGCGCAGGCGGTAGACGCGCGCGCGCTTCACGCCGGGATCGGTGTCCTCGTCGATGGGGCCGGCGAGCTGCGCGCGGACGGCGGGGTCCTCCGCGAGATCGATCGCGGGCAGCGGCTCGAAGTTCCACTCGGCGCGCGCGGCGCGGTACACGCGGCCGCCGACCAGGACCTCGGCGCCGCGCGCCTGCCGCGCGAGCTTGTACGCGAACGCGGCGGTCGCCTCCTCGACCTCGAACGTGGTCGGGAGCGGCGCGTCGCCCTTGGCCTCGGTGCGCCGGACGAGCGCTGCGCCGCGCTGCACGGCGATCGCGAGCCGCAGCTCGGGCTCGACGTCCGAGCCGATGCCGTCGAGCGCGTCGACGAGCGCGAGCGCGAGCTTGATCGCGCGGCTGGCGTCGTCCTCGCCCGCGACGGGGAGCCCGACGACGGCGCGGATCGTGACCTCGTTGGCGCCGATGCTCGTGAACGGCGCGGGCGTGGGCCCGGCGGCGTCGCCCGGCTCCTTGCCATCGGCCCGCGGATCGAGCCGTGGATCGGCCCGCGGCAGATCGAGCAGCGCGTCGTGCTTGAACGCGACGTCGCGCGCCACCTGGTAGAACTCGTGGACGAGGCGCCCCGCGTCGGCGGCGCCGAGCCGGCGCTCGAGCGACGCGGTGCCGCGCACGATGCCCTGCAGCACGTAGACGTACTTGCGCTCGCGCGGCCGCGCGGGCTCGCCGGGGCGGCGCGGCGGCTCCGCGCTCGCGTCGGGGCCCCCGGGCGCGGCGCCGGGGCCCCCGAGCGCAGCACCGGGGACCGAGAGCGCGGCGCCGGGGCTCGAGAGCGCGACGTCAGGGCTCGAGAGCCCGACGCCGGGGATCGACAGCGCGACCTCGGGGATCGACAGCGCGGCGTCGGGCGCGGCGCTGGGCGGGCCGAGCGCGTCGAGGATCGAGCCCTTGACCAAGCGGCTCGCGGCGGGCGACGCGGGCGGCGTGTGCGGCGGATCGGTGCCGTCGTCGGAGGGGCGCGGCAGGTGCGACGGCCCGCCGGAGCCGCCCTCGGCGGGCGGGCGGGGCGCGGCGACGCGCTGATCGGGGGCGAGCGTCGCGAGCTGCTGCGCGAGCACGCCGGAGTCGGTGATCGCGCCGGTGCGCTGCGCCCACTCGAGCTGGAACCGGCCGAGGTCGCGCTGCAGATCGCGCGCGGTCTGGTAGCGGTCCTCGCGGTGGAACGCGAGCGCCTTGAGGATGATCTGCTCGAGCGTCTCGGGGATCTCGGGCGCGTGATCCCGCGGCCGGGGGATCGCGCCCGACTTCACCATCTCGAGCGCCTCCTTGCCCTTGCCGTTGAACAGCGGCCGCGCGCACGCGAGCTCGAACAGCACGATGCCGGCGGCGAACACGTCGCTGCGGCAGTCGACGAGCTCGCCGCGCGCCTGCTCGGGCGACATGTACGCGAACTTGCCCTTGATGACGCCCTGCTCCTCGTGGACGTCGCGCGCGCGCGCGATCCCGAAGTCGACGATCTTCACGCCGCCGTCCCACGACAGGAGGATGTTCTGGGGCGAGATGTCGCGGTGCACGATGCCGAGCGGCTCGCCGAACTCGTCGGTCTTGCGGTGCGCGTAGTCGAGGCCCTTCGAGATCTGCTGGACGATGTACGCCGACAGCCCGTACGGCAGGCGCAGGCGCGCCCGCGCGGCCTCCTGCAGGAGGCGCAGGAGATCCATCCCCTCGACGTACTCCATGGCCAGGAAGAACGTCTCGCCGACGGCGCCGAAGTCGAAGACCTGGATGATGTTCGGGTGGTTGAGGCCGAGCGCGATCTTGGCTTCGTCGACGAACATCGAGACGAACTGTTTGCTGCGCGCGTAGGCGGTGTGGATCTTCTTGATGACGAGCGTCTTGTTGAGCCCCTGCGCGACGGTCGTGCGGGCGAGGAACACCTCGGCCATGCCGCCGGTGCCGATCCTGCGGATCAGCGTGTATTTGCCGAACTGCTCCATCCGGTGCTCGTCGGGCCGAAGGTCTGGGAGTGTAGCTTTAGAGCGGCGTGATCACGAGGTCATCGAACCACGTATCGGTCTCCCAGTTGTTGAAGCCGAAATAATCGTGGCCGGAGCCCTCGAGCGGGCGCGGATCATCGAGCTCGAGGAAGACCTGCTCGTCGATCCACCAGCGCAGGAGCCTGCCCTTGCGCTCGATCTTCCACCGGTAGCGCTGGCTCGGCACGACCTTGACGTCGGCGCGGGCCTTGACGTCGGGAGCGTGCTCGTCGAGCCGCGCGATGATCGACCGCGAGTTGCCCCAGCCGCCGAAGATCAGCTCGTAGCCGGTGGCCATGTACGCGCCCTTGTCGGGATCGTAGGAGTGGCCGTCGCCGAACACCTCGACCTTGATGTCGCCGCGCGGCTCGGTCGACCACGCCACGAGCTCGATCCGCACGTCGTGCGGGAGCTTGCGGCGCAGCCACAGCGGGTGGTTGTACGCGCCCTTGGCCGAGAGCGCGCCGCCCTGGACGCGGTAGCCGTCTCCGCTTTCGTAGTAGTCGCCGCCGGGGGACGAGCGCTCGAAGGCGTCGGCCCACCGCTCGGTGATCGGCGGCGGGTCCTTCACCTTGCAGCTGGCGAGCGGCGCGAGCGGCGGCAGGAGCGCGAGCGCGAGCAGCGCGTGCGAGGCGCCGCGGCGATGGAGGAGGATCCGCACGGCGCAGGACTGTAATGTCCTCGCGCCGCGCGGTGTACCGCCTCGTCCGGGCATTTCGCCGACGGGTCCGATCCGTGCGCCCTCTCACGGGCGAGCGGTGTCTCCGCGGGCGAGCGGGTGTTTCCGGGGCGAGCGGGCGTCAGTCGCGGTTCGGGCGGCAGACCTGCCCGGGGCCGTCGTAGATCGTGATGCACGACTGGCCGGCCGGGCACTGGCCGGCGCGATCGCAGCGGATCTCGCAGGACGTGAGCAGGCCGCCGGCTTCGCCGCCGAAGCCGTAGTACTTGAGGCAGGTGAGGCCCTGGGCACACACGTCATCGGGGCAGGGCTCGCCCTGGCCGGGGCGATCGTCGCTCGCGTTGACGTCGCCCCGGCTGATGCTCGGCGCGATGTTAGCGGTGTTATCGGTGTCACCGGCCTGGTCCGGCTCCGAGGTCACCGTATCGTCGATGCCGGAGGCGGGGTCCGATGCGGGGACCTCCGTGGTACAGCCAACCAGGAGGAGGAGCGTGGTCGCGAGGTATTTAAGCTGCGTCATCATGCAGAGGTCGTAGTGCAAACGGCGGGCACACGAAGGTGGCTCGCGCGGCCGAGCCCGTACGGGACGAAGCGCGAGCACGGCGCCGCGCGCGAGCACGATGCGCGGTGAGCGCTCTATCGCACGGTGGCTGCCGCGCATCAGTAAGCGTCGCACCGAGAGGCGCCGCCGAAGCTTCCGGCGTCAGCGTCTACGATGAGGAGATTCTTACGGTTCGTGCGCCGAGGGCCGAGACGGCGTCGAGTCAACCCGGAGCCGTGGCGCGGGGCGCCCGCCAATCCGTCGGTGGGCGACCGCGAGCTTGTCCAGGAACAGCGCGAAGCTCTCGTCGGTGGACAGGTGGTACGGGTGGAACACCGGCCGGGCGTCCTCGCGCCAGTTGGCGAATGACCAGTCGTGGATGCGGTCGCGGAGCTCGGGGAACAGCGGGGTGAGCGGGTACGGTACGAAGCTGTACAGGTTGTAGAGCCACGCCGTGCTCCGGGGATCCTCGAGGAACGCGACGGTCTGGTCGTGTGATCGCCGCTGCTCGTGGGGCAGGCCGCCCATCACGTTGAGCACGACCTTCATGCCGGCGCGCGAGATCGCCTCGATGACCTCGTGGTAGTGCTGCGGCCCCCGCGAGGACTTGGCCTCCGCCTGGAGCAGCTCGCCGTCCGCGGACTCGAACCCGAGCTCCACGACCACGACCCCGAGGCGGCGCATCGCCTCGATGAGGTCGGCATCGACCTGCAGGACGTGGGTCTGCACGATGAAGGCATACCGGGGCCGGCCCGCGAACACCTCGAGCAGGTTCGCCACCGCCTCCCGGGACTGGCCGAAAGTCTTGTCGCCGATGTAGATCAGCCGCGACTCGGGGAAGTGACGCTCGAACTGGCCGACCTCGTACTCGAGCGCCTCGCGCTCGACGACGTAGAGTTGGCGCGACCACGAGTCGCCGCAGAACGTGCACCGGAACAGGCAGCCGTGGCTGGCGTTGAGCCGAAGCATCGGCACCTGGCCGCGGTACGGGGACAGCAGGGAGTAGTCCGGTCGCCAGCCCACCCGGCCGCCGCGCCCGCGCTGCGGGGCGACCCGCGACAGTCCGACAAGGCCGCCGTCGAGCAGCGCGGCGAGCCGGTCCGGTGTGACGATGCCCTGGTGGACGTGGGTGGCGTCCCCGGGGGCCGCGAGCCCGGTCATGTTGCCGCCGAGCAAGGTGGCGCGGCCGGCCGCCATGAGCTGCCGGGAGACGTCGCGCGCCAGATCGAAGTTCTGCGCCAAGGGGGACAGCAGCACGGCCGTGCCGGGCGCCGTCTCGGCGAGGATCGACGCGACCAGCGTGTCGGGATCGCACGGCGCACCGGAGAGGTCGACGAACCGCGGCGCGATCCCGATCTCGGAGAGCATGCCTGCCAGGTGAGCGACCCACAGCGGGAGCTCCCACAGGCGGCCCTCGGGCACATAATAATCCTTCACCGCCTCCGCGAATCGAGTGCTGTAGTCGCGATAGTAATCGCGAATCGCGCGGAGCGGAGTGGCCATCGCGGGAAAGGGGAGTTGCACGATGACCGCGTCCCGGCTGCGGGGCACCGCGGCCTGCGTCACGGGCTGCTCCCGGCGCGCGGGGACCACGGGGTGCCGTGGACGCGGTCGCGGATGCTCCACGGCGCGGTGGTGTTCGGATGCTCGAGGCTCATCTGTGTGCCCTGACGTCACTCGGTGGCCGAGACGTCCGCATGATACAGGAACGAGCGCCGCGGCCCGGGCGAATCGATGTGACGCGGTGGGCGGCGCGGGCGCGTGAGGTGCGCGTGAGGCGAAGGATGTCAGATGGTCAGTTGCCTCGACCGCCCTTCGCGCTTTAGGGTAGAGCCCGTCGAGGCGCCGCTTCATCCGGCGCTCTGAATCATGAGCGACTATCTCGACATGCTCGCGGAGCTGTCCGTCGAGACCTTCGCCGGCACGCCGCGGCCGGGCTGGTCGGGCCCGGGCACGCTGTTCGGAGCTCCCGCCGTCCCGCTCGGCGCGGCCGGCGGGGCCCGCTACCTCGCCGCGGGGATCCCCTTCGACGGCACCGCGAGCTCCCGGCCGGGTGCGGCGGAAGGGCCGCGGGCCATCCGCCAGGCGAGCCTGGTGTTCGCCTCTTATCTCCACAGCCTCGGCGAGCACGAGATGCTCGACACCCGCACCGGCGAGGTGTTCCGCTACGCGGGCGCCGCGCTCGCAGATTGCGGAGACCTCCACGTGTTCCCGAGCGATCCGCTGCGCACCTTTCAGGCGGTCGCGACCGAGGTCCGCGCGATGGCTCTCGCGGAGACCGGTGTGGTGCCCATCTTGCTCGGGGGCGATCACTCGATCGGCTTCGCCACCTTCGCGGGGATCCTCTTGGCCCACCGCGAGCGCGGCGACGCCCGGCTGGGGCTCGTCCAGATCGACCATCACTTCGACTTCGGCGCCCACAGCGCCATCCACGGGCCCATCTACCACGGGTCCAACGCGCGCCGGATCAGCGAGCTGCCCGGCATGGAGCGCCGCCGCATGGCCTTCCTCGGCCCGGCCAACGTGACCCGCAAGGCGCAGTTCGACGACCTCGTCGCCTCGGGCTGCCAGATCGTCACCGCGCGCGAGATCCGCGCGCGCGGCGCCGCGGAGGCGCTGGCCCCGGTGATCGAGGCGCTGGCCGAGAGCTGCTCGGCCATCCACCTGTCGATCGATATCGATTGCCTGGACGCGGCGGTGGCGCCGGGGACCGGGCACGTGTCGATCGGCGGGCTCACCGCGGGCGAGCTCCTGGACATGGTGGCGGTGCTGCGCGCGCTGCCCATCGCGGCGATCGAGATCGTGGAGGTCGCGCCGCGCTACGATCCCACGGGCCGCACGGCGCAGATCGCCGCCCAGGTGCTATTCGAAGCGCTGTTCCGGACGGCGCCGGGGCGATGAGCTCGCCGGCCGACCTGGCGCGGAGCGCGCTCGCTGAGCACCTGGCGCGGCGCCGCGGCGAGTGGGCGTTTGGCGAGGTCGTGCTCGCCGGGGAGGGGCTCGAGTGCTTTGTGTTCCGCGGCACCAGCCCGCGGCTGGGCGACGTGGCGATCAAGGTGCCGCGGTGTGCGGTATTCGAGAATGACAATGATCTGTCGGTGCCGGCGGGCGCGCTGCTCCGCCAGGAGGCGGAGTACGCGCAGCACCTGCGCGAGCACGGGCTGGCGGCACCGGAGGTGCTGGCCCTCGAGGTCGGCGACGCGGCACCGGCCTACCTGATCCAGCGCTACATCGAGCACGACGGCGGCGAGCCCGATCCGGGCGAGCTGGGCCGCCTGATCGCCGCCATCCACCGGCTGCCGCTGCCCCCGGGCCGTCCCGTGGCGCAGGGCGCCGGTGCCGTCGAGGGAGTCATCGCCGAGCGCCTGGCCCGGCGCGCCCGCGTGGTCGAGCGGATCGCCGGCGTCGCCGTGCCGCTGCCGGACCGCCGCGCGCTCGAGGCCGCGCTGGCCTTGGCCGGCCGGCCCCACCGCTTGCTCCACATGGACGCACGCGCCGCCAACGTCCTCACCGAGGGGGGGACCATCCGCGCCATCATCGACTGGTCCAACGCCCTGATCGGCGATCCGTACCTTGAGCTCGCGCGGATCGCCGAGTACGGCCTGGCCGGCGCCGCGTTTCGCGCCGCGTACGATGCGCCCGTGGCGCCCCCTGCTCCGGTGCTCGATTGCATCTATCATCTGGACGTGGCCGTCATGCTGGCCGTGGTGTTCCTCTCCGAGCTTCCGGATCCGGTGCGCGGGCCGCGGCAGATCGAGCGAGTGCTGACCCTGAGTCGCGAGCTCGAGCGCCTGTGGCCCGGCGCGCCGGCGGCGGTGCGATCGGAGCGGCGGTGAGCGGCGCGCCGGCGGCTCCGTCGGCCACCGGGACGCACGTGCTCCTGGTCCGTCACGCCGAGGTGGAGAACCGAGCGGGGCTGTTCTACGGCCGGCTGCCGGGGTTCGGGCTCAGCGCGCTCGGCCGGCAGCAGGCGGAGGCGCTGGCCGGCGCGCTCGCCGACGAGCCCCTGGCCGCCCTGTACCACAGCCCGCTCCAGCGCGCGGAGGAGACCGCGGCGATCATCGCGCAGCGGCACCGGGGTCTGGCGCTGCAGCCCGCGGACCCGCTGCTCGAGGTCCGCAGCTCGTGGATGGGCGCCCGCTTCGCCGATGTGCCGGTCGGCGTCAACCTCTACGAGCCGCCGCGCAGCGCGGACGACGAGACCCTCTCCGAGCTCGCCGGACGGATGACCGCGTTCGTCGCCGAGCTGACCGAGCGCCACGCCGGGCAGACGGTGTGCTGCGTGAGCCACGGTGATCCGATCGCCGCCGCGGCGGCGTGCTACCGCGGCGATCCGCTCACGCTCGTCACCATCCGCCTGAAGTTCCCGGCGGTCTGCTCGGTCACCCGCGTGTCCATCGGGGCGTCCTCCCGGGTGGAGCACACCGACGTCCTGTCCCAGATCGCCCCAGCGCTCCGCACGCCGAGGGGCACCGCAGGCCGGTGAGCCCATGGCGGCCATGGCGACAACCGGGGCGGCCGGCTCAGGGAACGGGGCGGAGCGCCAGGATCAGGAGATCGTCGCGCACGATGTCCGCGGCTCGCGCGAGGCGCTCGTCGAGGGTTCCGTGGCGCACGTGCAGGTAGCGGCCGCTGAGGGCGTCGGCGCGCCCGCTGGCCAGCTCGAGCACGAACGCCACGACGTGCTCGGGCGGGGTCCAGGCCGCCTCCGGCAGCCGCCGCGCGCCCGCATCCGGTCCCCAGTACGCCTCGGTCAGGCGGGTGCGCACCATGCCGGGGCTGACGGCGAACACCGCCACGCCGTGCTCCTTCACCGAGGCCGCCAGGCAGTCGGTGAGGCGCAGGAGCGCCGCCTTGGAGCATGCGTAGTCGAGGTTGCGTGTGGTCGTGCGCGTGGCAACGTCGCTCGCGATGTTGATGATGCGGCCGCGGCGCCGCTCGATCATCCCCGGCAGCACAGCCCGCGCGCACGCCGCCGGCCCGCGCAGGTTGATCTCGATGGCGCGCCACCAGTCGTCCGGAGCGATCTCCCAGAAGGCACCGCGCGTCCCGCCGACGCCAGCGTTGTTGATCAACAGATCGATGGGGCCCAGCGCCGCTTCGATCGCCGCCACGGCGCGCTCCACCGCCGGGTAATCGGTGACGTCGGCGGTGACGGCGAGCGCCCGGCCGCCCGCGCGCTCGATGGCTGCTGCGACCTCGGCGACCTCGGCCGCGGACCGGGCGAGCACCGCCACCGCCGCGCCCGCCGCGGCCAGCCCGTGCGCGAGGTCGCGCCCGATGCCGCGCCCGCCGCCGGTCACCAGCGCGACCTTCGCGTCGATCGCCGCCGTGGTCTCGCCGTCCGCGCTGGGTCGTTCGCTCTGCGCCATGTTCGTGTCTCCAGTCACCAAGGAGGATCGCCGTGAGCAGCGAGCAGATTATCATCGGGGTCGCCGAGGCCCGCGACCGCGACGGCCTCGCCGAGCTCCTCGATCAGGCCTACGGCCCGCACAACCCATACTGGGCCGAGCTCGACGGCTGGCTCCGCGGCGACGGGGCGCTCACCATCGTGGCCGCGCAAGTGGCGCCGGGCGGCGTGGGCGATGAGCCGCCCGCGCGGATCATCGTCGGCATGGCGCGCCTCTGCTCCCTGGCCCCGGACGAGTGGTGGTTCGAGAGCCTGATCACTCGCGAGGGGTTCCGCCGCCGGGGCGTCATGCAGCGCATCTTCGTGTTCGGCTACACGTGGTGGCTGGAGCACGGCGCCGGGACGGTCCGCGGCATGACGAGCAACTACAACACCGCGGCCCACGAGCAGAGCGAGAAATGGAACGCGACCCGGACGCAGACCTACACGCACTACGTCGCGCCGCCCGCCGCGGAGCCGGCCGCGCACCACTTCGCGCCGCTCGGCGAGCTGGACGTCGACGGCGCGCTGGCCGCCGTGGCGGGCTCGCCGATCCTCGCGGCCTCCGGCGGCCTCGTCGAGCAGCGCTGGCGCTGGCGAGGATGGAGCCGCGACTACGCCACCGCGATGGCTCGCGCCGGCGAACTGTTCGGGTGGCGCGGCGGGCGCGGCGTCGTGGCGATGTGGACCCGCCGGGGGCCGGACGGACCCGAGCTGCGCGTGTGGCTCGCGGCGGGCGACGACCTCGCCGGGCTGGCCCGAGACATCCGCGCGTACGCCGCCGCGGTCTTGTCGTCGCTCGATCCGCGGCCCGGGCGGATCCACTGGCGCATCCCGGAGGCGGCCGGGCTCGACGGCCTGTTGCAGGAGGCTGGGTTCGCCATCCGGGACGGGTTCGAGCATCGCTTCCACATCTACGAGTTCACGCGGCTCGGCGAAGGCGGGATCCCGACGAGCCGGGGAGCGGGTGCAGCGTGAGCGGCGACGCGCACGACCTCGCGCAGCGCTACCTCATGCCTGTGTACCTGCGCGTGCCGATCACGATCGTTCGCGGTCGCGGCACCCTCGCGTGGGACGATCGCGGGCGCGAGTACCTGGACTTCACATCCGGCCTGTGCGTCAACGTGCTCGGTCACTGC
The DNA here is from genome assembly GCA_035558535.1 of Kofleriaceae bacterium. Classification (GTDB taxonomy): domain Bacteria; phylum Myxococcota_A; class Polyangia; order Haliangiales; family Haliangiaceae; genus JABFXX01. Next base: position 98,624 of record DATMCI010000355.1, on the reverse strand, counting down.
CCCGAGCCGCTGGTGGCCGCGGTCCGCGAGCAGATGGAGCAGGTCATCCACACGAGCAACGGCGTGTACACCCGGCCGGAGCTAGAGCTGGCGAGGCTCCTCGTCGAGCACTCGGTGTTCGATCACGTGTTCTTCGCCAACAGTGGCGCCGAGGCGAACGAGTGCGCGATCAAGCTGGCCCGCCGATGGGGGCGAGCGCGGAAGGGCGGCGCGTTCGAGATCGTCTCGGCGCGCACCGGCTACCACGGGCGGACCCTCGCGACGCTGTCGGCCACCGGCCACGAACGCTTTCGCGATGGCTACGAGCCCCTCGTGCCCGGCTTCGTTCAGGTCGAGTTCGACGATCTCCCGGCGCTGCGCGCGGCGGTCACCGAGCGCACCGCGGCGGTGCTGCTCGAGCCGATCCAGGGGGTCAACGGCGTGACTCTGCCGGCGGAGGACTACCTGCGCGGCGTCCGCGCCATCTGCGACGAGGCCGGCGCGCTGCTGATGGTCGACGAGATCCAGACGGGCATGGGGCGCACCGGGCGGCTGTGGGCCTACGAGCACTACGGCATCGAGCCCGACGTGATGACCCTGGCGAAGGGCCTGGGCGGCGGCGTCCCGATCGGCGCGTGCCTCGCAAAGCGCGCGGCGTCGGTGTTTGGCCCCGGCGATCACGCCTCCACGTTCGGCGGCAACCCGCTGGCCTGCGCGGCTGCGGCGGCGGTGCTGCGCACGGTGATCGAGCAGGACCTGGCCGCGCGGGCGGCGCGGCTCGGCGAGCATCTGGGCGCGGCGCTGCGCGCGCTCGCGGCCGACCCCGGCACCTGCGTGACCGACGTCCGCGGCCGCGGCCTGTGGTACGGCATCGAGATCGAGGACAACGCCGCCTTCGAGGTGTGGCGCAGGTGCGCCGCCGAGGGGGTCTTGCTCATCTACGCCGCCAACCCGCGGATCCTCCGGATCGCCCCGCCGCTCACGGTGAGCGAGGCAGAGTGCGAGCAGTTCCTCGACGTGTTCCGCCGCGCGGTCGGCAGGCGCGCGTGATCACCGGCGCTCGAGCAAGATCTCGTCGTAGGCGCCGGCCGTGGTGAAGCCCAGCCCTTCGTAGCACCGGCGGGCGGCGGCGTTGTCCTGGTGCACGTTGAGGCCGATCACCTCGATGCCCGGCCGCAGCGCGTGGCACACCGCCGCGGTGACCGCGCGGCCCAGGCCCTGGCCGCGGTGCGCGGCGGCCACGGCGATGTTACCGAGCGCGGCCACGCGATAGAGCGGTGAGTACACGTGGACTCCGGCCACCGCGAGCCAGTCATCGCCTCGCCGCACGCCGCGGTACTGGCCGGTGCCGAGCATGCGCGCGTCGAACCAGTTGCCCGGGTAGTGCTCGTCGTAGAACCGCTGGACCGCCGCGAGGTCTTCCGCGCCGATGGGGACCACCGGAGAGCGCGCGTCGGCCGCGCCGGCGTCGAGGGCGGCCGGGTCGGTGAGCATCAGCTTCAAGTGGCGGCCGTGCGAGTCACCGCGCCACCGGCCCGCGAGGTGATCGAACAGGCCCGGGGCAAGGTGGGCGTAGACCCGGGCGGGGAGCTCCGGATCGAGATCGCGGAGGAGCTGCGTCATGGGCTCGAGCTCGTCCGCCGCGCACAGCGCGAGGAGCGTGATCGGATCGGTCGCCGTGTAGAGCAAGCACATGGCCTGCACTTCGTCGTCGGGACCGGCGCGCCAGCTGTACCAGCGCGTGTGCGGCCAGAAGAACGGATCGAGATCGCCGATCTCGTACACGTGGAGCCCAACGTCGCGGCGCAGGACCGTCTCGATCTGCTCCTTGTCGGTCACCGCGATCCGCATTCCCGGCATGGCCGCACGATACGCTGGCGTCGGCGTCACAAGGCGAATGCACACGGACTCGCCGGGGCTCGGTCTGGCGCAGAACCGAATGTTCTTGGGCCACTCCCGAAACGAGGTGATCCCGGGATCGCTAAGGTATTCGATCGCTTGGCGATCTCGGCAGGAATCGATGTCAGAGGGGGCCCCTATAAGACGTGGCTGTGGAAGGCACGCTCTCGCTGTTCGACTGGCGCCCGGCGCCAGCGCCAGAGCGCCCTGCGCCCGCGCCCGTGCCCGCGGTTGCGGCGGCCGACTCTGCGCCCCTGGGATCGGTGCCGCCCGAGGCGGCGCTCGCGACGGGCTCGGGCCCGACCGCGGCGGCGGCGTCCCCGCGCATCGTCATCTTCGACTGCGAGACCACGGGCACCGATCGGCTGCAGGACCAGATCATCGAGCTGTGCATCCAGCACGGCCTCGACGACGACGCGCTGAACCAGACGTGGCGCATCAAGCCTTCGGTGCCGATCCACCCGGGCGCGCAGGCGGTCCACGGCATCACGCTGGCGGATCTCGAGGGCTGCCCGTCGTTCGCGGCGCTCGCCGACGCGATCGTGGCCGTGTTCGCCGAGGCCGACGTGATCGTCGGCTACAACCTCGCGTTCGACATCGAGATGCTGCAGGCCGAGCTCGCGCGCGCGGGGCGCTCGCCGCTCGATCTCGCGGGCAAGCAGATCGTCGACGCGTTCCGGCTGTGGCAGCAGTGCGAGCCGCGCAGCCTCCAGCACGCGCACCAGCGCTTCGTCGGCAACGGCTTCGCCTCGGCCCACAGCGCGAGCGCCGACGTCGCCGCCACCGGGCGCGTGCTCGCCGGCATGCTGCGCGCGTTCAACCTCGACGGCCAGGACTGGACGCAGATCGCGAGCGTCTGCGATCCGGGCCGCGCGAGCTGGGTCGGCCCGTCGCGCCACCTGCGCTGGGAGGGCGAGGCGATCGTCTTGGGCTTCGGCAAGCACGCGGGCGCGCCGCTCCTCGAGATCGCGGGGGGGCCCGAGCGCGGCTTCCTGCAATGGATGCTCGATCGCCCGCCCGGCCGCGACTTCCCGCCGCACGTCGTGGAGATCTGCCGCGCGGTGCTCGATCTGCCGCCCGCCGAGTTCGTGCAGTGGGCGCGCCGTCGCTACGGCACCGCTGCGCCGACGGCCCAGCCGCCGTTCGCGAGGTGATCGCGGCACGGCGAGCGGGCAGCGAGATACGCGCAGGGCGTAGTCAGCGCGGCCAGCGCGCGGGATCGCCGGCCTGAGGGAGCACCGCGAGCACGACCACCTGCTCGTGTCTGATTCGAAACCAGATCGCGTAGGGGAACCGCCGCGCCAGCGCTCTTCGAATATCGCCGTGTACGATCGGAAACCGCAGCGGGTGATCTGTGAGCACCTCGAGTACTCGCTTGAGCTCCAAGAGGAATGTGGCACCGAGCCCGCTTACGCGGGCCTCGTACCAGTCATGGCTCTCCTTGAGCTCGGCAACGGCGCGACGGCGAAGGACGAGCCGTCGGCTCATCGCTTCCGCAGGATCAGAGCCTCGGCCTCTTGCCAGCTCACGACGTCGTCGGGATCAGCGTCGTCTTCGGCGATGCGTCGATCGAGCTCAGCTCGTTCGGCAGCTGTGATCGGCACCGTGGCGGGTGACGCCGCGATGCTGTCCCAGATGATCTGAACGATCCGCAGGCGATCTTCGACATCAAGGCTCAGAATCTCTTCGAGCTGCGCGCCGTCCACGTGGCCAGCATATCCCATGGCCGGCGCTGCGGCGACCGCCGTCACGCACGGTGAGCTCGCCGGGCCCGAGCTCCGGGACGGGCGCTTGCCGGATCGAGCTCGTCAGGTGGCGAGCTCGACGCGAGACGCGATCGATCCGGATCGTTTATCCCGGGAACCCGGGGCAGTCGTGCGACGCTCGCGGCTATGGGCCACGCACGCACGCTCCGTACCGCCTCCGCAGTCGCAGCTGCAGCCGTCATCGGTTTCGGGCTCGGATCGCCGGCGGGCGCGCAGGCGCCGCGCGCGGGCGCGCCGACGCCGGGAGACGCGACGGGCTCGCGCGTCGCCGTCGACGTCGGGGCGACGGGGAACCTCTCGCGCGGGCTCGTCTACCGCGATCTGATCACGAACCGCGGCGTCCTGCAGCTGTGGGACGGGCCGTGGGGCATCTACGTCCAGCCGTACTGGCTGTACAGCCGCATCGGGACGGCGGCGGGGCGGGTGACCGCGGACAACGACATTTATGTGCGGCTGGGCCTGTTCCGCAACCTGACGCGCTCGGTGTACGTGAACGCGGTCAACGTCTACGACCACAGCCTGCGGCGCAAGATCGACCACCGCGAGCTGTTCGGCGGGGGCGTGGGCGTGACGCTCGTCCAGCGCCCGGCGGTCCAGATCACGACCTCGGTGGCTGTGCTCGGTGAGGTGACCGACTTCAACGTCGAAGGCGTCGCAGGTGACAAAGGCCTCGTGATCGGCGACGAGGTGGAGACGATCACCGGGAACCGCACGGTGGTGCGCGGGGCGGCGCGGCTCCACGGCCGGTACAAGCTCGGCGGTGGCAAGCTCGCGCTCGTCCATGATCTGGTCGTGATGCCGTCGTTCACCAACCCGGTGGACGACTACCGCGTCAACTTCTCGGCGACGCTCGACGCGTCGGTCGCCAAGGGCTTCTCGGCGCGCGCGCAGCTCGAGGGGACGCGAGACGGCGTCATCGTCGAGGGCACCAAGCGCGACGCGGTGGTGATCACGTTCGGCGTGTCGTTCCGCGGCGAGTGGCAGCGCAAGAAGGCCGAGGCGGACGCGAGCGCGCCGGGGGCTCCGGGGACGCCCGCGACGCCCGCGACTCCAGGGACGCCCGCGACTCCAGGGACGCCCGCGACTCCGGGGACGCCCACGACTCCGACGGCTGCGCCCGCGCCGGGGGCGGCGCAGGCGACACCGGCCGCGCCGGCCGCGCCCCCGGCTGCGCCCGCGCCGGTGTCGCCTGCGCCGACGCCTGCGCCGACGCCGACGCCCGCGCCTGCGCCCGCGCCCGCCACGCCGTGATGCGTCCGTCGCGCGCGCGAGGTCTCGGCCGCGCGGCCCGGTGGTAACGTCGCGCGCTCGTGTGCGGCATCTACGGGGCGGTCGATCGACGCGGCCGGCGCGCGTTCCCGCCGGAGCGGCTCGTCGCGATGGGCCAGGCGATCGCGCACCGCGGCCCCGACGGTGACGGCGCGTACCACGAGGACGGCGTGGCGCTCGGTTGCCGCCGGCTCGCGCTCGTCGATCCGGCGGGCGGGCACCAGCCGGTCGTGGGCGAGCGGTTCGTCGCGGTCGTCAACGGCGAGCTGTTCGCGCACGCGGCCGAGCGCGCGCGGCTCGAGCGGCGCGGCGCGCGGTTCCGCACGCGCTGCGACAGCGAGATCTGGGTGCACGCGTTCGCCGACGCGGGCGAGTCATACCTCGCCGCGGCGGCCGGCCAGTTCGCGCTGGCGATCTGGGATCGCGCGGAGCGCCGCCTCGTCTTGGCGCGCGATCGGTTCGGGATCTGCCCGCTGTACACGGCCGAGGCCGACGGCTGGCTCCTGTTCGCGTCGGAGATCAAGGCGCTCTTCGCGTCCGGGATGATCGACGCCGCGCTGGATCCGCGCGGGATCGATCACGTGTTCGCGTGCCTGTGCGCGAGCCCGGTGCGCAGCGCGTTCGCGGGTGTCGCGCCGCTGCCGCCGGGGCACCGGCTCGCGGCGCGCGCGGGCCAGCCGGCGAGCATCGCGCGGTTCGCGGGGATCGAGTTTCCGGCAGCGGGGCGCGAGCGCCGCGCGGACACGGCGCGCGAGGCGGCCGCGGTGGTCGACGAGCTCGAGCGCGCGCTGGCCGCGGCGGTGGAGCGGCGGCTCGCCGCGGACGCGCCCGTGGCGGCGTACCTGTCCGGCGGCGTCGACTCGTCGCTGATCACGGCGCTCGCGGCATCCGGTGGAGGCGGCAGCGGCCGCAAGGCCGGTCGGGCGGTCACGGCGTTCAGCGTCGAGCTCACCGGCGAGCTGGGACCGGACGAAGCCGGGCTCGCGGCGGAGACGGCGCGCGCGCTCGGCGCGTCGCACGTGAAGGTCCGCGTCGGCCCCGCCGAGGTGGCGGCGCTGTTCCCCGAGGTCGTGCGCGCGGCCGAGGTCCCGATCCTCGATCACGCCGACGCGGCGCTGCTCGCGCTCGCGCGCGCGGTTCGCGCCCACGGCTTCAAGGCGGCCTTGACGGGCGAGGGCGCCGACGAGGCGTTCGCCGGCTACCCGTGGACGCGCTTCCTGCATCGCGGCGGCCCTCTCGCGGCGGCGGCGCGCGCGCTCGGCCTCGTGCTCGGCGGCGGCGCGTCGCGGCTGGCGCCCGCGACGGCGTGGGGCGAGACCGGCGCGGGCCGGCTCGCTCAGCTCGTCTCGCGCGTGCGCGCGCAGCTTTACGCGCCGACGTTCACCGAGCGCCTCGGCCGGTGGACCCCGGCCGACGATCACGCGTGGGACGAGCCGCGCGTCGGAAGCTGGCACCCGCTCCACCGGAGCCTGTACGCCGACTACGAGTGCGTGCTCGGGGGCCACCTGCTCGCCGACAAGGGCGATCGCGTCGCGATGGCGGCGGGCGTCGAGCCGCGGTTCCCGTTCCTCGACGAGGAGGTCGTCGTGCTCGCCGCGCAGCTCTCGCCGGATTTGAAGCTCCGGCGCGGCCGCGACAAGTGGATCCTGCGCGAGGTCGCCGCGCGCTGGCTGCCGCGCACGGCGGCGCGGCGCGGAAAGCTCATGTTCCGCGCCGAGCCGGTGATCCACGGCCCGGGCCGCCCGCCGTGGGTCGACGAGCTGTTGTCGCCGCCCTCGCTCGCGAAGACGGCGCTGTTCGATCCGGCGAAGGTGGCCGCGGCGCGGGCGGCGCGGGATCGGCCGCTCTCGCCGCGGAGCGCGCTCTTGCAAGGCGGGCTGACGGCGGTCGTCTCGACGCAGCTCCTCGCGCACCTGTACTGCGGCGGCGGGCTGTGCTCGATGTAGGTCCGCTAGATCGCGTAAGTGCGTGAAGTCATGACGCAGTGCGCCCTCATTAATATAGGACGAGGGCGCGAGGGCCCGCCCGGCGGTCAGAAGCGGAACACCGTCTTCTCGACGAGCGAGAGCAGCGCGCGGTGGGCGGCGCCGGCCAGCGGCGCGGCCGGGCGGGGCGGGGCGGCGGCGCGCCAGAGCTGAGCGAACTGGGCGAGGAACGCGTCGATCACGTGATCGGCGCCGGTGATCGCGAGGCCGGTCTCGAGCCACGCGCCGGAGAACGAGTTCGGCGTGTAGTTCGCCTGGCCGCCGATCAGCGCGCGGCCGCGGCGGCCGAGGAACGCGGCGGTCTTCAGGTGCATCATGCGACCGGACGCCGACGGGTGGATGCGGAGCTCGAAGCCGGCGCGGCAGATCCCGCGCGCGCGATCGATCACGCGGAGGTTCGCGAGCCGGCGCACGAACCACGACGGGAACGCGCCGAGCGGGAGCCCGTGCAGATCGTCGGTCAGGAGCTGCACGTCGGCGCCGCGCTCGGCGGCGGCCACGAACGCGTCGAGCAGCTCGCGATCGGAGAACCACGTCGACGCGGCGCGGATCTGGTCGCCGGGCTCGGCGGCGGCGAGCGCCGCGATGAGGTGCGGCCGGATCTCGGACGTCGCGAGCACGGAGACGTTGCCGGGCCGCGGCTCCGGGATCGCCGCCGGATCGCCGAGCGCGCGCAGCTCCGGGGCGACCGGCGCGCGTGGCAGGCGCGCGGCAGCGGCCGCGGCCGCGGCTGCGGCTGCGGTGGTGGCAGCCGCGGCCGGCCGCGCGGCCAGCGCGGCGACGCGCGCGCGCGGCTCGGCCGAGAGTCGCTGCGGCAGCTCGAGCGCGGCGGCGAGCGCGGCGCGGGCCTGGCTCCACAGCGCGCCGGCGGCAGGGGGGCCGACGACGAACAGGTTCTCGTGCCAGTCGGCGGCCACGTCGAGGAAGTTGTGCGACGTCACGGCGCCCCACGCGCCCTCGTCGATGACGAGGTTCTTCCGGTGATCTTCGACGTTGTGCCAGGTCTGCCAGCGCTGCTGCGCGCGGCCGAACGCCTCGGCCGGCACATCGCGCCAGCGGCCGTCGTGGAGCTGCGCGCCCGGCGGGAACCGGCGCCGCGCGTCGAACTGCGTGCCGAACAGGTTCGCGTGGAGGACCGGGATGCCGGCCTCCGCGAGCAGCTCGCGCGTGAGCTTCGCGCCGGGGCCGTTCCGCGTGTGCCGGGCGTCGTCGATCGTCTGCGTGTCGAGCACGACGGCGATGGCGAGCTCCGGCGAGCGAGCGCGCCGCTCGATCAGCCAGCGCGCCACGGTGTGCGCGTACGGGAACGCGCCTTCGCGCCGGCGCAGCATCTCGGTCTCGCCGTTGCCGGCGAACATGTACATCTGCAGCACGATCGACGACCGCGCGCTCTCGATCAGATCGCGGATCACCTGCGCGATCGCGGCGGCGTCCGCGACGTAGCCGACGGGGCTGGGCGTCTGCGTCTCCGTCTCCGCCGCCGTCTCCGTCTCCGTCTCCGCCATCGTCACGGCAGCGCGAGCTCGAGCGCGGCGCACAGGAGGCGGCTGCCCGGGAACGGCTCGCGGCGGCGACGCTCGATCCACGCGCGCATCCCGCGGACGTCGGAGCGCGACAGCCGCTTCTGCGCGAGCCGTCGCGCCTGCGCATCGCTGAGGCCGAGCCGCGCGGCGCGCTCTGCGATGGCGCGGCGCCACGCGCGCTGCGTCTTGCGATCGACGACGAGGACGATCGCCAGGCTCGCGACCGCCTCGAGCGCGAACCGCCACGCTGGCATTGCCGCGCGCCGCCCGCGGATCACGCGATCGTCCATCGCCAGGTGGCTCTTCTCCTCGCGCGCGTGCAGCGCCATCACGGCGCGCGCGAGCGGCAGCGCGTCCTCGGGGTGCTCCTCCAGATCGTGGTGGAGGTGGAGGAACATCTCCTCGAGCAGCTCGGTCGCGACGAAGAACGTCACGGCGGGCGCGAGCCGCACGACCGCGGCGTCGAGCGCGCTCCAGCGGAAGAACGCGAGCGCGTCGCCCGGGTACTCGCCCGGCTCGAGCGCGCGGAGGAGGCGCAAGAAGCCGCCGACGTGCCGGCGCTCGTCGTCGGCGAACACCTGGGCCGCGCGCGCCGAGAGCGTGCCGCCCAGGCGGTCGCGGTGCTGCTCGAGGTAATCGACGATGTAGCGCTCGAAGTGCGCCACCATCTCGCACGAGAACCGCAGCGCGAGCCGGTTCATCGCGACGCGCTGCGCGGCCGTCATCTCGACTTCGGCGACGAACGGCCAGTGCGCCTCGGGCGCGACGAGCCGCTCCGGCGGCGCCGGCGCGTAGTCGATGGCGTCCCAGGCCGTGGCCTTTGCCCCCACGCATCCAGCATACACGGCGGTGGGCGCGCTGCTCGGCGAGCTCGCGGCGGCGCCGACCCAACGCGGGCCTGGCCCGGTCCGGGCCGTCAGTCGCAACCGCTCGCGATCACGAGCGCCCGGCAGACTTCATGCATCTTCTCGCGTCGGACGACGCCAACGTACTCCCCTCGGCTCTGCCTTCGGGCCATACCTGCTCCTCCAAGAGCTGCTCCACTTCGTCGAGCAAGTCACGGCCGTGTCCTTGGTAGGCGCGGCGGATCTGGGCGTCGATCTCCTTGCGACGCTTGGCTTCGAGGTAGAGCGTGACGGCATCTCGAATGAACGCCGAACGCCCTTCCTTCCTGGTCTGGGGGTCGCGATCGATCCGTGTGAGGAGATCGCGCTCGAGCGAGATCTGGACCGGCCGAGCCGCCATGTTGAGACTGTCCAATACAGGTCATGATGAGGCAAGCCATCATGTGAGCTCCAGGGCGCGCCGAACCGCCTCCGGTAGCGCGGCCCCTGACGGCATCCAGGTATCGCTGCGCCCGCTGCTCGTCGCTCATCCCGCGAATCCCGGCGAGCACCGCCTCGGCGACATCGAGCTCGGGTGGGCACGCACCGAAGCCGAGCGTCGCGGCATGGGGACATGACTTGCGGCATGTTCTCGTAGGAGATCACGATCGGTCGCAGGCAGAAGCCCGGGGGCCGGGTCTCGATCTCAGGATCCGGGCACGTCCCTCCGAGATCGCGTGTCGCGCGAGCGCCTCGTCGATTCGCCGTGTGAGGCTGTCGGCCGGAGGTGCTTCGAATCCGGACGCGTCGAGGCCGTCGTCCTCGTGCGCGAGCTCTTCCACCACAGCTTCGGGCATATCGAAGTAACCCAGGTGGAACAGGTGCCAGGTCATCGCCTCGAAGCCGACGCCGTACTTCATTCGGCAAGAAGAGACCACGGCGGAGGCTTCTTCGCGGCCGAGCTTCCTCGTGCCGAGGGTGGCGGACAGCGCCTTCCGAGGCGCGAGGAGCATGATCGAGAACGCCGATGCACGCTGCTCCTCGGGCGGACGCTGCGCCGAGTAGCGCTCGTCGTGAGCATCTCGATCGGTGATCACATCGTCCGCTGTGAGGTCGGCGAGGTGATGCGCGAGCTCGTGACTGAGGACCGCGCGCCGCGCAGGCTCGAAGCCGATCGCGGGCGAGATCGCGATGAGGCGGGCCTCTCCCGAGCGGCACGCGGCGGCCTGCACGCGGGCGTCATCGAACCGATGCTCCACCACGAAGATGTTGAACATGTCCTCGATGCATGACCGCAGCTCGCGCAACGGCTCGTGCTCGTTGCCGATCAGCTTGCGAACCGTGTGAGCGAGATCGTAGCCGGCGAGGTAAGGCTGCTTTTGCTTGGCGGGGCGCGGCTGGAACTGCCCCGCGAGACATGGACTGCCGAGGAGCTCGCCGAGCTCGGCGAACGCGCGGGCTCGATAGAGCTGCGTTGTCAGCGCGGTGCGATCGGCCAAGGACAGCGTGGCTCCCTGCGCGACCTCCTTGAGCAGGAAGCTGGGCTCGCGATGCGCGAGCACCTCCGGCGCGGACGTGTGCAGGAACGATCCCTCGGGGACTCCGAGCGCTCTGGCGAGGCGGACGAGCGCGCTCGCACCGAGGCTCCCGCTGCCCGCCTCGAATGCCTCGACATCCAACGGCGCGACGTTCGCGCGTTGGGCGAGCGCCGCGGTCGACAGGTGCGCCTCTTGCCGGCGCGCCGCGAGCCGCCGTCCCAGCTCGGTGAATGCCGCGGCATTCGAGGTGCCCATCGCCGGGCCAACCATAGCCTGGCTGACCAGACCTCGCCATTGTTCCAGCGGGTTAGCCGTCGTAGCGGTAGCCGACGCCGTGGACGGTGCGGATGATGGCGGGCGCCTTGCGGTCGTGCTCGATCACGACGACGCGCTCAAGCTCGGAAGCGTCGACGGCTTCGATGCCTGCTGCGGTGATCGCCCGCTCGGCGCGTGGTGCTATCTTGGCCTTCGTGAAGGCCGTCAGCGCTCGCGTTCTCAATGGCCAGATCGTCCTCGACGAACCGATCGAGCTGCCCGAAGGGACGACCGTCCAGGTGCTGCTCACTGAACCGGACGAGCTGACCGCCGAAGAACGCGCCGAGCTCGAGGCCGCCATCGAGGAAGGTGCCGACGACTTTGAGCGTGGCGACTACGAGGATGCGCGCGCATTCGCGCTGCGCCTCGCTGCGACGACGTGAAGGCATTCATCTCGAAACGGGCCGCACAGGCGGCCGAGCGCATCGCAGCGCGTTGGCGTCGTCACGCCCGTGACCCCGATGTCTTCTCGCGCGAGCTTCTCGAAGCGATCGACCTTCTCGAGACGACACGCAGCCCGGGCTCACCGTTCCCGACCGCGCGACGGCCGCACCTGAAGCGGCTCCTGCTGCGGAAATCGCGCTGTCACATCTACTTCGAGCTCGATGAGCCGCGGCAGATGATCCGCATCCTGCATATCTGGGATGGTCGCCGTGCGCGTCCACCCAAGCTTTGATCGCCGGGGCGACGCCGCATCCAGCCTTGCTACCGACGCGCTAGCCGTCGTAGCGGTAGCCGACGCCGCGGACGGTGCGGATGATGGCGGGCGCCTTGCGGTCGTGCTCGATCTTCGCGCGCAGCTTGGCGATGTGCTGATCGAGCGTGCGGGTGTTGGGGTACTTGCCGCCGCCCCAGCACGCGCCGAACAGCTTGTCGCGATCGAGGACGACGCCGGGGTTGGCCACGAACGTCGCGAGCAGGCTCACCTCGCGCAGCGAGAGCTCGACGAGGTCGCCGTTGGGCAGCGTCGCGCGCAGCTCGGCGGGCACGACCGCGACGCCGCCGATCGTGAAGGCGGTCGCCGGGCGCGGCGCGGCGCGCTGGTAGCAGCGGCGGCTGATCGCGCGCACCCGGGCCACCAGCTCGCGCATGCCGAACGGCTTCATGATGAAGTCGTCGGCCCCGAGCTCGAGGCCCAGGACCTTGTCGATCTCCTCGTTTTTTGCGCTCAGGAAGACGATCGGGACTTCCTGGTCCTTGCGGCGGATCTCGCGGCACACGTCGTAGCCGGAGCGCTCGGGCATCATGATGTCGAGCAGCACGAAGTCTGCGCGCGCAGAGGTCCAGCACTCGAGCGCGCGGGCGCCGTCGGCGGCGGCCACCACGTCGTAGCCCTCCCCCTCGAGGATCTCGGTCAGGCCGCTGCGCATCGTGGCGTCGTCTTCGGCGATCAGCACTCTCATGGCGGGGCTCCATCGGTGGCGAGGGGGAGCGTCAGCTCGAAGCAGGCGCCGCGCTCGGCCTCGGCGAGCGCGAGCTCGCCGCCAGCGGCGCGCGCGAGCTCGCGCGCGATCGCCAGGCCGATGCCGGTGCCGTTCGCGCCGGTCAAGGAGTCACCGACGCGGTGGAACGGCTCGAAGATCGCGTCGCGCTCGCGCGCCGGGATGCCGGGCCCGCGATCGGCCACGCTCACGACCACGCGGCCCTCCGCCGCGCGCGTGGTCACCACGACCTCGCCGCCCGAAGCCGCGTAGCGCTCGACGTTGGACAGGAGATTGCCGACGATCTGATCGACCGCGTCGGCGGTCCCGCGCGCGGGCGGCGGCGCGCCGAGCGCGAACCGCACCTCGATCCCGCGCGCGCCGAGCGCCGGCTCGAACGCCGCCACGGCCTCGCGCACGACCGCGTCCACGTCGACCCGCGCGGGCGCCACCGCGAGCTTGCCGCGCTGGTGCCGGGCGAACGCGAGCACGTTCTCGATCAGCCGGCCGAGCCGCTGGCTCTCGGCGACGATCACCCGCGCGCGCCGCGCCTGCGTGTCGTCATTGCCGCCCACGCCGTCGCCCGCGCCCGCGCCATCGTCTTCACCGCCGCCACCGCCGCCACCGCCGTCACCGTCGCCGCCGCCACCGCCGTCACCGTCACCGCCGCCGCCGAGCGACTCCTCGAGCAGCTCGGCGTACATGCGGATGTTCGTCAGCGGCGTGCGCAGCTCGTGCGAGACGCGCGTCACGAAGCCGACGCGGGCCGCGGCGTCGCGCAGCCGGCGCGTGTACTCGCGGGAGATGTAGACGGCGAGCCCGAGCAGCGCGAGCGCGATCGCGCCGAGACCGAGGAGCAGCCCGGTGCCCTCGCCCCCCGACAGCGCCGCGCGCTGAGACGGCGAGATGAAGTACCGGAGCTGCCACGCGTCGAGCGGCGGATCGAGCGCGACGACCGCGACCGGCGGATCTGGCGCCTTCGCCTTCGCCGCCGCGGCGCCCTCGGGAGGCAGCATCGGCCCCCACTGGTGCACCGTCTGCCCGCGCGAGTCCGCGAGCTCCATCCGGCCGTCCTCCAGCGCGCTGGTGGGCAGCGCGCCGACGATGCGCGCCAGGACGCCGACCCGCTCGATCTCGGCACCGACCACGCCGCCGTCGCTGGCGCGCCGCCAGAACAAGAGGTGCAAGCCCTCCGCCCAGTACCAGGCGAGCCAGCCGTGCTGCTGCTGCGCGGCGAGATCGACGAGGCTGTCGCCGATGCCGGGCGCGTTGCGCCGGCCGGCCGGCGGCTCGCGATCGGCGCCGGTGCCCTGGAGGATCGCGCGGCCCGTCCAGATCGACGCGGTCCGCTCGAGGAACTCGCGCTCGCCGCGGCTTGCGTCGGCGCCGCTCGCCGGGAACGTCAGCCGGCCGCGCGCGTCGAGCCGGAACACCTGCCGCGCGAGCGGGACGCGCCGCTCGAGCGCGCGTAGGTCGTCAGCCTGCGGCGCGGCGGGCGCCTCGGCGAGCTGCTCGGCGAGCTGGCGCTCGAGCGCGGCGAACGCCTGGCTCGCCCGCGTCTTCACATCGGCGAGCCGGCCATCGAAGAGGGCCTGCAGCTCGTGGCGCCGCAGCTCGGCGCCCTCGCGCGACACGCGCACGGCGAGGTAGCCGGCGACGGCCAGCGGCACGAGCACGAGGAGCCAGAACGCACGCAACGTTCACTCGGAGACGCGCACGCGGGCGCGGCGATCTACGAGCCTACCAGGCTTGCTGGGTGGCCTTCTTGGCGTGATCCTCGCGCATCGACTTGCGCGCGCGCTCCCAGTCCTGCGCCTGAGACTTGACCCTGACGGCGTCCTGGGCGTTGCGCGTGCCGTAGGCATCGAGCTGCTTGGAGGAGAGGCGCGCCGCCTCCTGCTTCAGGTACTTCGCGTTGTCCTGGAGCACCTGCTCGGCGTCCCGGGTCTTGCCCTGATCGCGCAGCGCGAGGGCCTTGCGGTTGTTGTCGGTCGCGATCGCCAGCGCCGCGGCCTCGAGCACCTGCTTGTTCTGCCGCGAGGCGACCGCGTCGCGCGTGGCGGAGAACTCGACGGCGGCGGCCCCGCGCCGCGTCGCCTTCTGCTTGCTCAGCATGTTCGCGTAGCTCACGGCGACGTTCGCCAGCCCGCGCTTCTTGCCGGCCGCGCCGGGCGGGACCTTGACCTCGAACAGGACGTGCTTCTGCTGCTTGGCGTAGAGCTGGCTCAGCGAGACCTTCGCCTTCTGGCCGGTGATCGCCGCGTCGCGGCCGATCGCGCGCACCGGCGTGATGCCGGGATCGAACTCGATGTCGATCTGCACGTCCTGCGCGACGACCGACAGGATGTCGCCGAGCTCGTGCTGGAAGACCTGCGCGAGGTCGCCGGCGTTCTCCGCGAAGGCGTGGTTGCCGTCGGAGTTCACCGCGAGCTGCGTCATGAGGTCCTCGTTGTAGCCGAGCCCCAGGCCGATCGTCGTGATCGAGATGCCCTGGCGCGCGGCGACCTCGCCGAGCCGCCCGAGCTCGTTCGGCGAGCGCGGCCCGACGTTGGCCTGCCCGTCGGAGAGCAGGATCATGCGGTTGACGCGCGTCGGGTTCAGGTTCTTCGCCAGCTCCTCGAGGCCGTGCGAGACGCCCGCGAACAAGGCCGTCGAGCCGCGCGGCGTCAGCGCCGAGATCTGCTCGCGGATCGAGTCGCGCGCGGTCGCCCGCGTCGCCGGCACGAGGATCTCGACGGTGCTGTCGTACGTGACGAGCGAGATGATGTCGTCGGGCTGCAGCCGGTCGGTGACCATGAGCGCCGCCTCCTTCGCCTTCTCGAGCTTGTCACCGGCCATCGAGCTCGAGCGATCGAGCACGAGCGCGAGGTTGATCGGCGGGCGCTGCTGCTGCGGCAGCGCGAACCCGCCGAGGGTGATCTTGATGTACGCGGACTGCTCTTGCCCGGCGATCATCATCGGCTCGCCGACGTCGATGTCGACGGAGATATCGGGCGGGGCGGGCGGGGCCGCCGGGAGCCCGGGGGCGGCGAGCGCCTCCCCGGTGCCGGCGCACGCGAAGAGGGCGAGCATGGAGAATCGCGCGAGAGACGATGGCTGCATGGGAATCATTCCTCCAGGCCACCATGACGAATGGCGCGCCGAGACGTGCTGCGAGGTCGGTAAATGGAACGTAAAAGAACTGTCTCTCGGCGCTGCTCGGCGCTGTAGGAACGCCCGGCCGCGGTGCAGTAACGTCGGTGGCGATGAGCCTCCGCAGCGTCATGGCCACCGGCGCCAAGGTCCACCCGCCCGGGTGGCTGCCGGACAACCTCTGCTACGAGACGATGATGGGCAGCGTCGCGTACGGCGTGTCAGCGGACACGTCCGACGTCGACGTGTACGGCATCTGCATGCCGCCGAAGGACACGGTGTTCCCGCACCTGGCCGGCGAGATCTTCGGCTTCGGCACGCAGATCAAGCGCTTCGAGACGTGGCAGGAGCACCACGTCCAGGCCAATGGCAAGTCCTGGGACTTCTCGATCTTCGGCATCGTGAAGTTCTTCCAGCTCGCGATGGAGAACAACCCCAACGTCATCGACTCGATCTTCACGCCGCGCCGGTGCGTGCTGTCGTCGACGGCGATCGGCGAGTACATCCGCGAGCACCGCGTCGACTTCCTGCACAAGGGCGCGTGGCACAAGTTCAAGGGCTACGCGTACAGCCAGCTGAACAAGATCAAGACGAAGACGCCGACGGGCAAGCGCGCCGAGCTCGTGGAGGAGTTCGGCTACGACGTCAAGTTCGCGTACCACGTGGTGCGCCTCTTGCTCGAGGTCGAGCAGATCCTGGTCGCGCGCGACATCGATCTCGAGCGCGACCGCGAGCAGCTCAAGGCGATCCGGCGCGGCGAGTGGACGCTGCCACAGCTCGAGCAGTGGGCGCAGGACAAGGAGAAGGCGCTCGAGGCCGTCTACCATACGAGCACGGTGCCGTACGCGCCTGACGAGGCGCTGATCAAGCGCCACCTCCTGCACTGCCTCGAGATGCACTACGGCGACCTGTCGGCCGCCGTGGCTCAGCCCGACGAGGCGCTGCAGCTCCTGCGCAAGATCGCCGACCTCACGAAGCAGTACCGCTGAGCCACCAGGCCCGCGCGCGCACGCGGATCGCCTTCTCCACCTGGGCGAACGTCAGGCCCGAGGCCTCGAGCTCGGCGACCGACTCCTTGCGCACGTCGGCGACGACCCACTCGAGGAACTTGCCGGTCAGCTTCGGATCGCGCGGGGCGTCTCCGCCCGCGGCCGCGGCCGCGCCGACCGCCGCGAGCCCCTGCTGGAGCCGCGCCTCCGTCACCATCAGCGCGACGAAGTCGTCGATCGAGGCGACGGCCGCCGCGTCGACGGCGACGGCCGTCTTCGTGCCCGCCGTGCGGTGCTTCTCGCCCTTGGCCTTGAACATGAGCTGCGCGAGCCCCTCGGGATCGGCGGGCGGCGCCGCGCCGTCGACGCTGATCGGGTAGAGCACGAGGCCCTCGCCGAGGCCCGAGATGCCGAGCGCGCGCTTGGCCCACGGATCCTCGCGCTCGATCTCGGCGACGCGCGCGTTCAGCTCGGCGGCGGCCGCGTCGAGCGACGCGCGCGCGCCGTAGTCGATGCGGAGCGGCGCGCCCTCCCACGGCAGCACGTGGAGCTCGGCCGGCGCGCCGGCCTCGGGCAGGAGCGCGCGGAGCTCGTCGGGCTCGTACGCGATGCGGCCGCCGATCTGGATCCCGAACACGACGAACAGCTTCGTCGGGGCGGCCGAGATCGCCATCCCCTTCTCGACGCCGGGGCCGCACCACTCGCCGAACACGACGAGCCCGCGCGGCAGCGCCTGGAAGTACGCCTCGTGGCGGCGCACCCACGCGGCGAAGCCTTTGTAATCGGCCTCCGGCGTGAGCAGCGACGTGCGGCTCTGCGCGGCGAGGCCGGCCTCGGTGATCTGGACGGCGCAGTTGGAGCCGTGCAGCTTCACCTTCGCGCGGTACTCGACGGTGGGGAACGGGCGACCCTGCTCGTGCAGGTGTCCGAGCGTGCGGACGACATTGTGGAGGAGCTCGATGCTCGACCAGGCGACGTGCGTGGCAGACATGGCGCAGACCTTTCTTGCACCGCCCCGCATGATTGCGGAACGTCCACCAGCGCTCTCGCGCATCGCAGAAGCTAACCGATCTTTTCCCGCGCGCAACGGGCGATCTCGCGCGGCGGCCCGGCCGCTCACCAACACCAGGCCGCGCCTGGAGATATCTATGGCCGACGTGTCAGCGGCTCGCGAGCGCCGCAGCGGGGATGCGGTGCAGCTCCATCGCGACCTCGATCGGGCACATGCACCCGCCCGTCGCGTACGCCAGCTCCGTGGCCACGAGGCGCGTCGCCGGATCCCACCACGTCGCGAGGTTGTGGAGGGACCGGCCGGCGCACACGGCCGTCGGGTCGTCCGGCGGCGGCACCTCGGCGACGAAGCGGTGCTGCCACAGCGCCACCGCGCGCTCGGGGTCGATGATCTGCACGGCGGAGCCGTCGATCTGTGCGTGGATCCGCTTGAGGGCGGGGGCGTCCGGGTCGGTGTTGGTCGATCCGAGCGGGAGCAGCGCGCGGAACTCGCCCGCGTCGAGCGCGGGCTGGATCGCGGCGACGCGCTGCTGGACCCGCTGTGCGAGCTTGGGGCGCGGCTTGCCGTCCGCTTCGTAGTCGGTCTCCGCGAGCAGGACCACCCGGCGGACGGGCCGCGAAGTCTTCGTGTCGAGGAGCTCGATCGTGACGCCGGTACCGTAGGGGACGAAGGACTGGGTGAGCTTCCGCGCGATCAGCGCGCCGTCGGCCGAGATCGCTGGGAAGCCATCGTCCCATGTGCACGACGCGGCGGGCTCTCCCTCCTCGGGCGGCACGAGGCAGGCCGCGTCGATGTGCGGCGCGAGCGCGCGCGGCTTGGGGGCAGGCGGCTCGGGCGCGGGCTCCGGCGGCGCGGGCGGCGCGGGCGGCGGCGGCGGCAGGACCTGGACGTTCACCACCGGCGCGGGCACCTGCGGCGCCTCGACGACGACAGGCGTCGCGACGGGGACGATGCGCGCCGAGCCGGCGCCCATGCCCTTGCCGATCAGCGCGCCGATCGTCAGGAGCCCCGCCGAGCACGCGAGCGCGAGCGCGGCCGTGCGGCGGCGGGTCGGCGTCAGATCAGGGCGGGTCAGGCCAGGCGAAGGCTCCATGCGTCGGGAGCCGCTGCATCGCGGATGCCCGCGCAAACATGCGTACGCACGAGGCGCGCCGCGCCATGTGTCCCTCGAGACGCGCGGCTCGTGTTCGCCTGGCCGCGCCCCCGCTGCGCGCGCCGCAGCCCCCTGTCAGCACCTCGAGGGCTGGCATCGTCGCGTGAGCGATTACGGGCCGGGAATCGAGGCGTTGGGCGCACGGGATCGGGCTATGCTCGACGCGTCATGGGCGCCGCGGAAGTTTGGTCCGGTCTTGCCTATGCGGAGGCGTTCTTCATGGGCGAAGCACCGGTGCACCTCGCGATGCGAAAGCTCGCAGCGGCACTCGACGAGCTCGGAATTCCGTACGCGCTCGTCGGCGCGATGGCATTGAACGAGTACGGATACAAGCGCGTGACCGTCGATGTCGACGTCCTGATGACGCCCGAAGGGTTGCAGCAGTTCAAGGCGGTCTGGCTCGGTCGCGGCTACCTCGAAAAGTTTCCTGGGAGCCGGGGGCTCCGTGACACGGAGCTTGGGGTAACCATCGACGTGCTGCTGACCGGCCACTACCCGGGCGATGGTCAACCCAAGCCCGTGCGATTTCCGGATCCGGCGAAGGTCGCGATCCGGGAGGGAGGGCTCTCGCTGATCCCGCTCGCGACGCTCGTGGAGCTCAAGCTCGCGTCGGGGATGACCTCGATCCACCGCGCCAAGGACATCGGCGACGTCGTCGAGCTGATCAAGTACGCCAAGCTCCCGCGCGAGCTCGCGGACGAGCTCGATGCGTCGGTGCGCGGGAGGTACCTCGAGATCTGGGACGCGCTGCAGACGCCCGATCCGCTGCAAGAGTGATGTGTCTTCCGGCCCGCGGCCGGTGAATACTCGGGGCTCGACCACCGTTGAGGTCTCCCAGATGAGGATGAGAGCGTTCGCCCCTGCTGCGCTGATCGTGACCGTTGCCCTGGCCGCGCCCGCGGCCGCCGCCCCGGTCGAGCGCCGGCTGCACTCCGACAGCATCGACGCCAGCTCGTTCCTCTGGAACGACTGGAACCGGTTCGTCGAGAACTACCACCCGAACTACGTCGCCGACGACGATCCGGCGACCGCGTGGGTCGAGGGCGCCAAGTCGAGCGGCGCCGGCGAGTGGCTGCGGATCCAGGTGACGCCGCTCGAGAAGACGACGCGGATCCGGCTGCGCGTGCGCAACGGCTACCAGAAGTCGAAGGACCTGTGGAAGGCGAACGCGCGCGCCAAGGCGGTCACCGTGCGGCTCTTGCCGAGCAAGGCCGAGAAGCAGGTCACGCTCACCGACGCCGACGGCTGGCAGGAGGTCGTCGTCGATCAGGCGAGCGGGCCGCTCAATGCGGTCGAGCTCGCGGTCGGCTCGGTGTACGAGGGCACGAAGTACGCCGATCTGTGCATCAGCGACGTCCAGGTGCTCGCGACGTCGGAGACGCCCGATAACCCGGCGTTCGAGAAGAGCAAGCTCACGAACCTGATGAGCTGGCGCGGCGCGCGCATCGCCGCCGCGAAAGTGTTCGCCGCCAAGAAGACCGAGCTGCCCATCTATTCGGCGTACGAGGTCGAGGAGGTCAGCCAGGACCAGGACGGGATGGTGATGGATCCCGCCGAGCTCATCGCCAAGGCGCAGAAAGATCCGGTGTTCACGAAGGAGTGGAAGGACGCGCTCGCGGCGGCCGCGGCGCTCGAGAAGAACCTCGGCTCGATGACGCGCGCGCAGCTCGCGCCGACGAGCGCGGCCAAGCTCATCGAGGCCGACGGCCTCCAGATCTCCGGGATCTTCGACGTCATGAGCGGCGCGGGCGCGTACCCGACCTCCGGCGCGATCCGCCTGCCGATGCTGGGCTACGTCTCGGCGATGTTCGCCGATCAGCTGCGCGTCCTCGACGTGAAGGACGGCCAGACGGCCGCGCAGTACCAGAAGACGCCGAAGGGCTGCGGCGCGGACGCCGTCTGGGTGTCGCGGCGGCCGTCGAAGGAGGGCCCCGCGCGGGTGGGGGCGCTCGCCGTCGGGCGCTGCGCGAAGATGGAGAGCCGCAGCGGCACGTACATCGGGCGCACGATCGAGATCATGATCTACGACGACACGGGCAAGCTCGTGCTGCTCGTCGGCCCCGGGCACCTCGAGGGGTACCGCTGGACGGCCGAGGGTGGCAAGCCCATGCTCGCGGGCGGCCGCTCGCTGACGCTCGATGGCTACGTCGTCGAGGCGAAGCCGCGCGCGGCGGTCGCGAAGAAGTGACGCGCGCCGCGGGCATCGCGGGCGCGATGGCCGCCTCGCTCGCTGGCTCGATCGCCGCCTCGGTCGCCGGCTCGATCGTCGCCTCGGTCGCCGCCTCGGCGGCGCTCGGCTGCGGCGTCGCCCCGGCGGCCGGGCCCGCGCCCGCGGCCGTGCGCGACGAGGCGCCCGCCTGGCGCGTCCGCGCGCCGGGCGGCATGGCGCCGATCGATCCGGGTCTCCCGGCCGACGCGCTGCTCGACGCGCGCGGCTGCGCGAGCTGCCACGCGGCGATCGTCGACGAGTGGTCCCGCAGCCGCCACGCGCTCGCGTGGACGAACACGATCTTCCAGACCGAGTACACGATCACGCCGCAGCCGTGGTGCGTGAACTGCCACGCGCCGCTCACGACGCAGCAGGCGGACCTCGCCGGCCCGCGCGCCGCGCAGGGCGTCGACTGCGCGACGTGCCACGTCCGCGCCGGCAAGCTCGTCGCCAAGACGCGGCGCGCCGGCTCGCCGCACGAGACGATCGGCGAGCCCTCGTTCGGCTCGCCCGCGTTCTGCGCCGATTGCCACCAGTTCACGTTCCCCGTGCTCTCGCCCGAGGGCGCCGCGCTGCGGATGACCCCGCATCCGATGCAGACGACCGTCGCGTCGTTCCAGGCCGGCCCGTACGCGCGCGAGCGCGGCGGCTGCCTTGCGTGCCACGGCTCGCGCCACGGCCACGCGTACCCCGGCGCGCACGACGCCGCGCTGCTCGAGGGCGCCGTCGAGGTCGCGTGGTGCCGCGAGCCGCGCGCCGACGCGGGCGGCGAGGACCAGGCGCTCCGCGTCACCGTGCGCAACGCCGCCGCGGGCCACACCCTGCCGACGGGCGACATCCACCGCCACATGTACCTGCGCCTGTGGCGCTCGTCGGCGCCCGAGGCGATGTTCCAGGCGTTCTTCGGCCGGCGCTTCGATCCGGCGGAGGACGGCGGCAAGACGACGAGCTGGGACTCGACGATCGCGCCCGGCGCGGCGAAGACCGTGCGGCTCGATCTGGATCGGCTCGGCGGCGAGGCCGGCGAGCCCGTGAGCCTCGAGCTCGTCTACGTCTTCATCGGCAACGAGTTCCCGCGCGAGACCATCGCGCCCGACGAGCCGGCCGCCACCTCCGTGGTCCGGCGGCGCGCCGCGGTGGCCGAGCTGCCGCCGTGCGATCGCTGACGCCGCGCCGATGTCAGACCACATCGGCACCACACCTGGAATAGATCGGCGCGCGCGCGATCACGCGCCTGCGCGGTTGCGCAGCAGGGGCGCGATCTCGCAGGATGCGCCCCATGCGTAAATTCCTGGTCGCGTCATTCCTCCTCGGTCTCGCCGCCTGCGGCGGCGCCAGCGGTCTCGAAAAGGAGATGCAGGGCTGGAAGGACAAGATCTGCAAGTGCACCGACAAGACTTGCGCCGAGAAGACGTGGACCGAGTACCGCGAGTGGACGAAGACCAAGCGGGACGAGGCCAAGAGCCTCGCGAAGGACAAGCTCGAGAAGCTGGAGGCCATCGAGAACGAGGCGAAGGCCTGCCGCAAGAAGTTCCGCGACGAGCCCGGCGGCGAGGGCGCGGCCCCGACGGGCGATAAGCCCGCTGACAAGCCCGCCGACGGCGCGGCCCCGGCGGCCCCGCCGGCCGACAAGCCCGCCGACAAGTAACGCCACGTCGCGGGAGCTTGGCCCGGCGCTCCGGGCCTATTCGATCCCGTACTTCTCGAGCTTGTAGTACAGCGCGCTCGTCTTGATGCCGAGCAGGCGCGCGGTCTCGGTCTTCACGCGACCCGCCTTGGCGTACGCCTTCAAGATCAGCTGCCGCTCGAGATCGTCGAGGATCTCGGGCAACGACAGCTCGCGCGGCACATCGAGCCGATCCTCCTCGGCGCCGCCCTGGAGGAACTGCGGCAGCGCGGCCGGCGTGATCTCGTCGCTCTCGGCGAACACGAGCGCCTGCTCGATCGCGTTCTCGAGCTCGCGCACGTTGCCGGGCCAGTGATAGGCCATGATCCGGCCGAGCGCCGCGTCGCTGACGGCGCGCACGCGCGCGTTCGTCTTGGGGCCGAGCTTGGCCACGAAGTGCGAGCAGAGCAGCGGGATGTCCTCGCGCCGCTCGCGCAGGGGCGGCAGCTTCACGGGCAAGACGTGGAGCCGGAAGTAGAGGTCCTGCCGGAAGCGGCCGGCCGCGACCTCGGCCTCGAGCTCCTTGTTCGTCGCCGACACCACGCGGACGTTGACCTTGATCGGCGCCTCGCCGCCGACGCGCTCGAACTCCTGCTCCTGCAGCGCGCGCAGGAGCTTGACCTGCATCGCGGGGGGCACGTCGCCCACCTCGTCGAGGAACAGCGTGCCGTTGTCGGCGAGCTCGAACCGGCCGAGCTTCTGCTTGATCGCGCCCGTGAACGCGCCGCGCTCGTGGCCGAACAGCTCGCTCTCGAGCAAGGTCTCGGTCAGCGCGCCGCAGTTGACCTTGATGAACGGCCCGGCCGCGCGCTTGCTGAGCCGGTGGATCGCGCGCGCGACGAGCTCCTTGCCGGTGCCGCTCTCGCCCGCGACGAACACCGTCGTGTCGCTGGCCGCGACCTTCTCGACGGTGCGGCGCACGACCGCCATCTTGTCGCCGGAGCCGACCAGCTCGGGGAACCGCCCCGCCGCCTCGGCGGCGAGGTACTCGGTCATCGCGTCGGCCTTGCGGCGGCCGCGCCGCGCCGCGCACAGCTCGAGCGCGCGCTCGACCTTGAGCCGCACGACCTCGGGCTGGATCGGCTTGGTCAGGAAGTCGAACGCGCCCAGCTTCATGGCCTCGACCGCCGTCTCGACGGTGCCAAAGCCGGTGATGATCATGATCGGCACGTCGGCATCGAGCCCGCTGATCGTGCGCAAGACCTCCACGCCCGACGCGCCGTCCATCTTCAGATCGGTGATCACGAAGTCGGCGCGCTTCTGCTTGAACGCCTCGATGCCCGCCGTGCCGCTCGCCGCCGCCACCGCCTCGTGGCCGAGCTTCTTGACCGTGTGCGCCAGGCCTTCGCGGATCGTGTCGTTGTCGTCGATGATGAGGATGGTGGCCATGGCGGCGCACCATCGTACACGAGCCGTTCCGCCCGGGCGGGCTAGCGCGCTCGCGCGGACCGGCGCGTCCGCGCCGGCTGGGTCGCCATCGAGACGGCGATCGTGCGGAGCCGGGGCGCGCCGCGCTTCGTCGCGGACGGCTTTGCAGGCACCGCGGCGGGCTTTGCAGGCGCCGCCGCGGGCACTGCCGCAGGCTTTGCAGGCGCCGCGGCAGGCTTTGCAGGCACCGCCGCGGGCTTGCCAGGTGTCGCGGCGGGCTTTGCAGGCACCGCCGCCGGATCGATCAGCACGCCCTGGCTCCCCACGCCACGGCTCTCGTCGGACACGTCTGGTATCACCACTGACGGCGGCGGCGGCGGCGGCGGCGGCGACGGCGCGATCGCCGGCACCACCGCGCCGCCAGATCCGCCAGATCCGCCGGCTCCGCCGCTCCGCACGACCGCGCCGACGATGACGAAGGCGAGGATCGCCGCGGCGGCCGCCGCGCCGGCGAGGAGCGCGCGGACCCGGCGCTGCGACCACGGCTGCGCCGGCGCCGACTGTCGCATCCACGCCATCGGCGTCTTCGTGCCGTGGCTCGGCGTGACCTCGAGCTCCCGCGCCTCCGGCACGCCCAGCTCGCGCAGCGCCTCCTCGGGCGGCGCCGCGACGCCAGGCTGATCCTCGTCGCGCAGCGCCGGGAGCTCCTCGGTGATCTGCGCGAGCGGCGCGCGCGGCCGCGCCGCCGCGGGCGTCACGACCCACGGGAACGGCCGCGAGCCGCACATCTTCTTCAGGTAGTCGGCGATGCCCTCCTGAGACAGCCGCATCCCGATCCCGCTGGCGAACGCCTCGAGCGCGGCCCCGAGCTCGCCGGCCGACTTGAAGCGATCCGCCGGCGCGGGCGCGATCGCCTTCACGATGATCGACTCGAGCGCGCGGGGCAGGCCGCGCCGGAACCGCGACGGCGGCGGGATGCACGCGTGCAGGATCGCGGCGTGCGTCAGGTAGTCGTTCGGCGCCTTGAACAGCCGGCGCGCCGTCGCGAGCTCGTAGAGCACGACGCCGAGCGCGAACACGTCGGTGCGCCGATCGATCGGCGCGTCGTCGTCCGACGCCTGCTCGGGCGCCAGATACGACGCGTCGGCGGCCGCCTCCACGCCCAGATCCGCCACCTTCACGCTGCCGTCATAGCCGATCAGGATGCGCGACGGGCAGAGCGCGCCGTGGATGCTGCCGTGCCGCGCGCGCTTCGAGCCCTGGTGCGTGTGCGCGTGGTGCAGGCCCGCCGCGACCGCGGCGCCGATCGCCGTGACCAGCGCGATCGGCACCTGATCGTCGGCGCGTCGCACGAGCTTCATCAGGCGGCGCAGATCCTCGCCGTGCACGTACTCGGTCGCGAGGAACGACCGAGATCCCTCGGCGCCGAGCTCGCGGATCGCGACCAGGTTGGGGTGGCGCAGCCAGGCCGCGCGCCGCGCGCTCTCGAAGGCGCGGGCCGGGAGCCAGCGGAGCACATGGTACTCGGCGCCCTTCGTTTCGACGGTGCGCGCGAGGAACGCCTCGTCGTCACCGAACTGCGCGAGGAGCCGAACGACTTGATATTTACCAAGACTCTTCATCGCCAAGTCACCCACCATCCGCAAGGGTGAATGCGACGGGCCCTTCGAGTCAAGCGTTCCTTCAGCCTACGGGAGGTAAGGCACTGTCAGAGATCGTGACGGCCGGACCGCATCACGCGGGCAGCACGAGCGTGAAGGTCGTTTCGCCGTTCGCGCTCGCGACCTCGATGCGGCCGCCATGATCGACTGCGATCTCGCGGACGAACGCCAGGCCGAGACCCGTTCCCTTCTCGCGAGTTGTGAAGAACGGCTCGAACAGGCGGCCGGACGTCTCCGGCGGGATCTCCACGCCGCGATTCCAGACCGCGAGGTGCACCTCGTCCCCCTGCTGTCGCGCCGAGAGTCGCACGGCACCTTTGCCGCGGTGGCCGGCGGCGGTCGCGGCCTGAGCTGCGTTCTTCGCGAGATTCAGCAGCGCGCGGCGGAGCTGGCCGTGGTCCGCCCGGATCGTCGTGAGCTCCGGCGGCGGCGGCTCCACCTCGATCTCGATCGCGTCGGTCGTCGCGAGCCCGGCGACGTCGGCGCAGAGCTCGCCGAGCGGGACCGGCCCGAGCTCCGGCTTGGGCCGGCGCGCGTACTCGAGGAAGTCGTTGACCACGCGCTCGAGGTAGCCGAGCTCGCGCTGGATCTTGTCGACGTGGCCGCGGCGCTCGTCGCCCTCGGCGAGCTCGTCGCGCAGGATGCCGGCGAACAGCGTCATCCCGGCGAGCGGGTTCCGCACCTCGTGCGCGATGCCGGCGAGCATCTGCTGCGTGCGCAGATCGCGGTCGGCGAGCTGCTGGCGCATGCGATCCATCGTCTGGCCGAGCACGCCCAGCTCGTCGCCGCTCCGGATCTCGACGCGCGCGCGCAGGTCGCCGCCGCCGATCCGCTCGGCGGCCGCCGCGAGGCGGCGCACGTTGCGCGTGATGAGCAAGGTCGCGATCGCCGCCGCCAGCACGCTGATCGCGGCGAGGCCGGCGCCCCACGCGAACAGCCGCTCGCGCAGATCCTCGAGCCGCGCGAAGTACGACGCGGGCGCCTGCGCCGACATCGCGAGCACCACCGTCGGATCGTCGCCTGACGCGTGCACCGGCGCGTAGCCCGCCTTGTAGACGATGCCGTCCTGGCCCGTGAACGTGACCGACGAGGCCGTCTCGCCGCGCGCGAACACGCGCTCGAGCTCGGCGCGATCGAGCTCGGCGCGGTAGTAGCGCTTGCCGATCGGCACGTCGCCGTGGCTGTCGCCGCGCGCGCCGAGCTGGCGATCGAACATCGACACGTGCGCGCCCGTCGCCTGCGCGAAGTCCTGGAGCCGGCGCACGGCGCCCTGGTAGAGGACCTTGTCCTCGTCGCCCGGCGTCAGCTCGACCAGGTACTTGCCGCGGATCTGCGAGGCGGCCGACGCGGCGATCGCCTCGAGCCGGCGGCCGAGCTCCTCGTCGAGATCGCGGCGGCTCACGTCGTGCGCGACGAACGCGAACAGCGTGAACAGCGCGACGACGGGTAGGACGAGCGCGCCGAGCAGCTTGACGAGGATCGTCGCGCGGAGGCGCACCGCGGGGACCGTATCAGAAGCGGCCGCTCCACGTGACGAGGCCGCCGCCCGGGGACGGCGCGACGCCGACCCCGACGGGCGAAGCCGAGCCCGCGCGCCGCACCAGCACGAAGCGCGTGACGCCCGCACCGACGAGGCCGACCCCGACGGCGCCGAGCACCGCGCCGAGCGTGCGCTTCTTGTGCGCGCCGTCGACCAGGTCGGCGTGCTCCTGGTAGCTGGTCACGGCCTCTGCGTCGTCGAGATCCGACCGCGCGGACATATACGCCACGAGCCCGGCCGCGCCGAGCACGACGCCGCCGCTGGCCAGCGCGTAGCCGAGCTTGTCGGTGTACCAGGGCGGCGACCGCGGGGGCGGCGGCGCCATCGGTGCGACCGGCTGCTTGGGCTCGGCGGGCTTGGGCACCGCGTCCGGCTTGGTCTTGCAGGTGTCGATCGCCTCCTGCGCCGCGGCGGCTGGCGTCGCGTCCGGGTTCGTCGACAGGAACCGCTCGTAGAACAGGACCGCGTGCTGGCAGTTCCCGAGCTGGACGTGCATCTGCCCGATCGCGTAGAGCGCCGCGGGCTGCGGATCGAGCACGTACGCGATCGTCAGCTCGTTGAGCGCGTCGGCGTACCTGGCCTGGCCGTAGAGCTCGGTCGCCTTCTCCATGCGCGCCCGCGCCTCGGTCTTGGCGTCGGCGTGCGCGGCGCGCGGCGCGGCGGCCAGGGCGAGCAGCACGAGCAACGAAGCCTTGCGGATCATCGCGTCACTTCGCGTCACTTCGGCGGGAGCAGCGCCTTCGGATCCCACACACCCTTGGGCGCTGGCTTCTTCACGGCCGGCCGCTTGGCGGTGGGCCGCGCGGGCTTCTTCTCGGTGGGCGTCGCCTCGGTCGGGGCCGAGCCGGCCGCGCCCGACGCCGGCGGCGTGGTCTGCGCTTGCTGCGGATCGTCGGCGCTCGGTGCAGAGGGCACCATGTTCGGCGGCGTGACGGGCGCGGGCTCCGCGACCGGCTGCGGCGCGGGCGGCTGCGGCGCGGCGACCGGCGCGGACACGCTCGATGCGGGCACCGCCTTGCTCGACGAGCCGCCCATCAGCACGAGCGCCACGGTGGCGATCACCGCGACGGCACCCGCGGCCGCCGCGATGTACACCACACGGCGGCGCCGGTGGGCTGGCGCCTGCTTCATGGCGCCGATGGACGTCGCGAACGGCGACGAAGCCACCTGCATGTACGACGAGTCCGTCTGCACGTACGGCGAGGCCGCCTGCATGTACGGCGAGCTGATCCGCTCCGTCGTCGACTTCGACTGCTGGGTCGGCACGGCCGACGCGTCGCCAACGCCCGGCACGCCCGACGGAAGCACCGGCTCCGAGCCGCGCGCCGCGATCCGGAGCAAGCTCGTCCGCCGCATGGGGCGCCCGCCGCGCGCGACCTGCGCCTGAACGGCCGCCTCCGGCGCCGCGACGATGCCGTTGCCCGAGCCGTCGAAGTCGATCGACACCTCGGGCTCGTCCTCTTGCTCCATCCACGGCACGTCGCGCTCGCCGAACTCGGCGCGCATGAAGTCCGCGAGCGCGGTGACCGACGTCTGCAGCCGCGCGTTCTGCGCGAAGCGCTCGAGCGCGGCGCGCATCTCGTTAGCGGTCTGGTAGCGATCCTCCGGCTTGTACTGGAGCGCCTTGAGGATGATCTCCTCGAGCTCGGCCGGCAGCTCCGGCCGCACCTCCGACGGGCGCGGGATCACGCCGTGCGTGATCGCGGCCATCGTCAAAAAGTCGTTCGCGCCCTTGAACAGGCGCCGCACCGTCACGAGCTCGTAGAGCACGATGCCGAGGCAGAAGATGTCGCTGCGCCGGTCGACGTCCATGCCGAGGCACTGCTCGGGGGACATGTACGCGACCTTGCCCTTCATGAGGCCGGTCTCCTCGGTGCGCTGCGCGAGCTTCGCGATGCCGAAGTCGACGACCTTCACGGTGCCGTCGTACGCGACGAGGATGTTCGCGGGCGAGACGTCGCGGTGCACGATGCCGGCGAAGTTGCGATCCGGCGTGCGGTGCTCGTGCGCGTGGTGCAGCGCCGCGGCGGTCGCGAGCGCGATCGTGATGCAGTGGTTGAGCGGCACGGACCGCTCGGCATCGGCCATGTGCGCGAGGAGCCGGCGCAGATCCTCGCCGTGCACGTACTCCATCGTGAAGAAGTACTCGCCGTTCTCCTGGCCGATGTCGTGGACGTGGACGATGTTGTTGTGGTGCAGCGCGGCCGCGAGGCGCGCCTCGTCGAGGAACATCTGCACGAAGCGATCTTCGCGGCAGCGCTCATCGCGGATCTTCTTGATCACGACGTGGCGCTCGAACCCTTCGATGCCCTGGACGCGAGCGAGGATTACGTCCGCCATACCACCACTCGCGAGGTGACGGATGAGCTGGTACTTGCCCATGCTCAGACGAGGTGCAGACGCGGTCGCCAACGCAAAATCAGCGTCCCGTGATCAGCGCGTCACGTCAAGCGCAGATTTCCGTTGTGTGTTCGGAGGTTGTTTCTTCTCATGGCACGCGCGTCGTAGCTCGCCTTACTAGGGAGGATTCCGAAGTAAAAGAGATATGCTATTTCATCCTGCAGAATGGGAGTTGCGCCGAGGAGAATTCAGAGAGAGATCGCCGCCAGTATGTGAGGCGCGGCTATCGCGGAGCGACGGCGCGCGCGTCGCGCACGAGCCGCTCGCGATGCGCGCGCCGCTCGCACGGCGCGCGATGGGCAGCACGGCATCGGGCACCTCGGCTCGCGTACCGAAGCCTGGGCCGGACAAAGACGGTGTGGACGGCGGTGTGAACGACGGTGTGAACGACGGTGTGAACGGCGGTGTGGACCGGTCCACGCCGTTCGTCGCACGCCGTTCGTCTTGGCATCGCGCCTGGCGCAGGCAGGCTTCGCCCGCCGCGCCGGCACTGACGCACGCAACAGCTTCCCCGAGGGGACGCGGGGGACAGCGTCTCCGCCCGCGATACGGCGCTGCGCTCAGCGCTTGCTGAACTGGAAGCGAGCGCGCGCGGCCTTCTGGCCGTACTTCTTGCGCTCCTTCTTGCGCGGGTCGCGGGTGACGTACCCGGCCGCCTTCAGCTTCGGGCGCAGCTCGCTGTCGAGCTTCATGAGCGCGCGCGTGATGCCGTGGCGGATCGCGCCCGCCTGCGAGGAGATGCCGCCGCCGCGCACGGTGGCGTCGACGTTGTACTGGCCGAGGAGCGAGACCTCCTCGAGCGCCTGGCGGATCACCATGCGCGCCGTCGGGCGCGAGAAGTAATCGTCGTCGACGCGGTTGTTGATCACGATCCGACCCTCGCCGGCGGAGAGCCAGATGCGGGCGACGGCGGTCTTCCTGCGACCGGTGGCGTAGGTCTTCTGCATCGTCGTTCCTGGTTCGTTCCTGGTTCGTTCCTAGTTCGAAAGCGTGAGCACGCGCGGCTTCTGGGCCGCGTGGTCGTGCTCCGCCCCGCGGTAGATCTTGAGCTTCTTGATGACCCGGCGGCCGAGCGGCCCCTTGGGCAGCATGCCCCAGACCGCCTCGCGGATCGCCCGCTCGGGCTGCGTCGCGAGGACGTCCTTGGCGAGCTTCGTCTTGAGCCCGCCGGGGAACAGCGTGTGGTGATGGTAGATCTTCTTGTCGGGCTTGGTGCCGGTGAGGCGGACGCCGCCGGCGTTGAGCACGATGACGAAGTCACCCATGTCCACGTTCGGGGTGTACGTGGCTTTGTGCTTGCCGCGGAGGACCATCGCGATGCGCGAGGCGAGGCGTCCCAGCGTGTGGCCGGTCGCGTCGATCACGAACCACTCGCGCTGCGCCTCCCCGGCTTCCTTGGTGAGCCAGGGGCTCTTCTGCGTCGTCATCATGGCTTGGGGCTTCTCTCGGAAGGGCGATCGTCTACAACTGCGCGAAAGCGCTGTCAAGGCCAGCGCGGTCCTGGACGCAGTCGCAAGGTCATTCGCCAGGTCATTCACCAGGTCATCCACGATTTGGTACTGAGCTATCGTTCAGTGTCAGGTGGCTGTGATACCACGCGGGAGTGGCGAGAGTAGGTTTCATTTTGAAGCCCGACAAGACGGAGGCCGGCGCCTTGTTCGAGGATCTGGTGCCCTGGCTCCGCGAGCGCGGGCACGTCCCCGTCGTGACCTCCGAGGACGCGATCGCGCCGGAGGGCAGCGAGATCGTCCCTGAGGAGCAGCTCGGCGAGGCGTGCGACCTGGCGGTCGTGCTCGGCGGCGACGGCACGATGCTGCGCGCGTCCCGCGTCCTGTCCGATCACGGCCGGCCGGTGCTCGGGGTGAACCTCGGCCAGCTCGGGTTTTTGACGCCGTTCGCCGTGAGCGAGGCCCGGCCGGCGATCGAGGCCGCGATCGCCGGCGAGCTGCCGCGCACCGCGCGGATGCGGCTCGCGGTCACGTTCCGGCGCGCCGGCGCCGAGCCCGTCGTCCGCTACGCGCTGAACGACGCGGTCATCCACCAGGGCGCGATGGCGCGGCTCGTCGAGATCGAGGCGTCCTGCGACGACGAGCTCATCGCCTCGTACCGCGCCGACGGGCTCATCATCGCCACGCCCACCGGCTCGACGGCGTACAACATGGCCGCGGGCGGGCCGATCGTGGTGCCCGGGCAGGCGGCGATGACGATGACGCCGATCTGCGCGCACGCGCTGACCAACCGGCCGCTCGTCATCCACGCCACGGCGAAGATCCGGCTGCGGCTCGGCGCGGACGTGCGCGGCGTGATCCTCACCGTCGATGGTCACTGGGGGCACTCGTTTTTGCCCGGCGACGTCGCCGAGATCACCGCGGCCGCCGCGCCGCTCCTCCTGTTCGCGTCGAAGAAGTCGTTCTTCGACGTCATGCGCGACAAGCTGCACTGGGGCGCGCGCTCCGATCGAAAGGCGGGCGGCTGATGCTGCGGCACCTGCGCGTCACGAACTTCGCGATCCTGTCCGACGTCGAGCTCGAGCTCGGGTCCGGCATGATCGTGCTCACCGGCGAGACCGGCGCCGGCAAGTCGCTGATCGTCGAGGCGGTGAACCTCCTGCGCGGCGGGCGCGCGTCGGCGGACATCCCGCGCGCCGGCGCGGACGAGGCCGTCGTCGAGGCCATCGTCGAGGTGCCCGAGGATCTGCGCGCGCGGGTCGCCGGCATCCTCGAGGCGGCCGGGCTGCCGAAGGCCGAGGGCGGCGGCGACGAGATCTTCATCCGGCGCGTCATCCTGCGGGCGACCGACCGCGCCGCCGAGGCCGCGCGCGGCGGCCGCAGCCGGACGTACATCAACGGGGCGCTCACCACCGCCGCGCGGCTCGCCGAGCTCGGCGCGCTGCTCATCGATCTCTCCGGCCAGCACCAGCACCAGGGCCTCGTCGATCCCGGGCGCCACCTGGAGCTCCTCGACGCGTTCGCCGACAACGGGCCGCTCGGCGCGGCGATGGGCGCGGCGTGGGCGGAGCTGCGGCGCACCGAGCAGGAGCTCGCCGCACTCGGCGGCGACGAGCGCGAGCGCGAGGCGCGCCTCGACTTCCTCCGCTACCAGCTCGAGGAGCTCGACGCCGCGGCGCTCACCCCTGGCGAGGACGCGCGGATCGAGCTCGAGCGGGCGCGGCTCGCCTCCGTCGATCAGCTCCAGGGCGCGGCGCGCGCCGCCGAGGAGCACCTCTACGGCGGCGACGGCAGCGCGCGCGATCGGGTCGCCGCCGCGGCGCGCGAGCTCGAGCGCGCCGCCCGGACCGATCCGGGGCTCGAGCCCGTGCACCGCCAGCTCGGCGAGATCGAGACGCTCCTCGACGACGCCGCCGATCAGCTGCGCGGCTACGCCGACCGGCTCGAGGGCGATCCCGAGCGGCTCGCGTACCTGGACGACCGGCTCGCGCTGATCCGCCGGCTCACGCGCAAGCACGGCGCCGGGCTCGACGAGGTGATCGGCAAGGCCGGCGCCCTGCGCGCCGAGCTCGACGCGCTCGCCGGCCGGGACACGCGCCTCGCCGAGCTCACCGACGCGCGCGCGCGCGCCATGGCCACCGCCACCGGCGCCGCGGCGCAGCTCACGCAGAGCCGGCGCAAGGCGGCGCGGCGGCTCGAGAAGGAGGTCGGCGCGGCGCTCGCCGAGCTCGGCATGGCGGCGGCCCGGCTGACCGTCGTGATCGAGCCGCGCGTGCCGGGCCTCGGACCCACGGGTGCCGACCGGATCGAGCTGATGCTCGCCTCGAACAAGGGCGAGGACACGCGCCCGCTCACGAAGGTCGCGTCCGGCGGCGAGCTGTCGCGGATCATGCTGGCGCTCAAGCTCGGCCTCCTGACGTCCGGCCGGATCGACGACGTCGCCACGTACGTGTTCGACGAGGTCGATGCCGGCATCGGCGGCGCCACGGCGCAGGTCGTCGGCTCGCAGATCCGCGCGCTCGCCGATCACCGCCAGGTCCTGTGCGTGACGCACCTGCCGCAGATCGCCGCGTACGCCGATCACCACTTCCACGTCGAGAAGGCCGAGCAGGGTGGGCGCACCGAGACGCACGTGAGGAAGCTCGGCGCCGCCGCGCGCAAGGACGAGCTCGCCCGGATGCTCGGCGGCCACGCGACATCGAAGGCGCGGGCGCACGCCGCCGAGCTGCTCGCCGAGGCCGCCCGCCCGCGCAAGCCGGCGTCCGCGTCGGCCCGGGCCTCCGCGTCGTCGCCGCGCGCCTGACGGCTCAGCGCTTCTCGAGTGCCTGGAGGTGACTCAGGTAGATGTAGAAGCGAACCATCGGGTGATTGAAGACGTACTCGCCCATGTGATCGCCCGAGCGCAGGACGTTCAGCTTCTTCATCTTCTGCAGGAAGTTGTTGAGCTTCTTCCGCTCGCCGTCCGTCAGCTTCGCTGACAGCTCTCCCTTCTTGAACACCATCGCGTCCGGACCGACCTCTCCGAGCTTGGCGAGGATCGATCGATAGTCCGGGCTGCGCAGCGCCGCGTAGACCTGCTGCTCGACGTAGCGCTTGCCGACGTCCTCGGCGGCGTTGGCGAGCGCGTAGGCGGCGTCGAACTCGTCGATGACGCCGTCATCGTCTTGCCAGTACGCCCAGTCGCCGATGATGTGCATGATCTTCGGAAAGCCGGCCGAGAAGCGCGCGAGCTCGTCGGCCACGCCCGAGGAGAGCTTGATGCCGACCTGATCGAACGCGCGCTCGAAGAACTCGCGGCTCTCGGCGGCGGACATCGCCGCGATCTCCACGACATCGAAGATGCGATCGATCGGCTGATGGTTGGCGATGAGCTGGCGCCGGCGCTCCGCGACTCCGCACAGCATCAGCAAGAGGGGCACGGGCGTCCGGCTGCGCGCGTTGGTGTCGACGAGCCCCTTCAAGAAGTGCGCGAACCATGCCTCGTTCGCGACGCCGTTGATCTCGTCCAGCACCAGGAACACCCCGTCGATGCCGTCTTCCCTGCCGCGCCGCTGCGTCTCCTCGAGGAAGCCGAGCAGGCTGAGCTCGCTCGAGATCGCCTGCGAGTCAGCGCGGAGCTTGTCGAGATCGAGCTGCAGGCCCGCGATCGAGAGCTTCGCCGGGAGGTACTTCGCGAACCAGCTCCGCAGCCGCTCGAGGCGAGTGGTCGCGAAGAGCCCGCCGCGGACGGTCGCTTCGAGGATCGCCGCCGCGAGCTCCTGCTGCGTGCGCTTGCCGCTCAGGCTCACGTAGATCGGCAGGAGCTTGTGTCTCTCGGCGGCGATGAACTGCAGGTAGTTCGCGATCGAGCTCTTGCCGATCCCGTAGTCGCCCTCGATGAACATCGCGACCGGCTTCCCGCGCTGGACCTGGCCCACGCCGCGCTCCAGGATCCGCTCGATCTCGCGCTGACGGCCGACGAACAGCTCGACGGGGACAGGCTGGCCTGGATAGAACGGGCTCTTGCCCTTCTCAGCCATGAGGCTTGGTACCACGCGATCCCGAGGCGTTCCACAGCAGGTGGGGCGCGCCGTGGCGGCTTCGCGCCGCGATATCCTCGGCGGCGTGTGGCACTTCTTCCGGCCCGATGCCGTGCGCGTACGGCGGCACCTGGACGCGCAGCGCGGGCTGCCCGTGACGTACGACGCGGTCGGCGCGACGAACGGCGGCGCGGCGCCGCCCGGCTTCGTGCTCGATCACAACCGGCAGCGGCTCGGCCGCGGCGAGGCCATGTTCGCGCGGGCGCGCGAGGACATCCGGCGCTGGCGCATGTTTCCGGCGCCGTGGACGGTGATCGAGCCGGCCGGCGCGCCGATCGAGGAGGGCGCGGTCATCGCGGTGATCATCCGCGTGCTCGGCCTCTGGTGGCTCAACGCGGCGCGCATCGTCTACGTGATCGACGAGCCGCGCCGCTTCGGGTTCGCGTACGGCACGCTGCCGGGCCACGTCGAGCGCGGCGAGGAGCGCTTCCTCGTCGAGTGGCTCGAGAACGACGAGGTCTGGTACGACCTGCGCGCGTTCTCGCGGCCGCGCTACTGGATGGTGCGGCTCGGTAGGCCCATCGCGCGCATGCTGCAGCGGCGATTCGCGCGCGAGTCGAAGGCCGCCATGGCGGCATCGCATCGCTGACCGCGCTGCACCGCTGAGGCTCCGCACCGGTCGATCCAGGGACGGCGCGGTGATGCCAAGCGGTTCTGTAGTTCGGATGACGGAGATAACTCAGCCTGCTCGAGGCACATCTCTGTTTTATCCGGCCTGACTATACTGCTCTGCATGAGAGTGTACGCGCCGTCCGAACCCCGACGCATCAAGGCAGCCTCGGACCTGCTGCACGTGACCAGGCCGAGGGCTTCGGTCTCCACTTCGGCCGGGAGCCGGCTCACCGTCGGCCCGTCCGGCGATCGCTACGAGCAGGAAGCCGACCGTATCGCGGAGCAGGTGATGCGGCCATCAGGACCGGTGGACGCGTCTTCCGAGCTATCGCCCGTGCACGCCATGGCGGCCGAGACTCACGTGCAGCGCATGTGCGCGGTCTGCGAGCAGGAGGACGAGCAGATCCGCGGCAAGCCGAACGGCTCGTCGCTCGCGCTCCCCACGGCCGTGACGAGCAGGATCGACGCGACGCGCGGCGGTGGCACACCACTACCGGCGTCGGCACTCACCTTCTTCGAGCAGCGCCTCGGCCACGACTTCTCGGGTGTCCGCGTACACGCCGACGCCAGCGCGCAGATGCTGGCGGAGGAGCTGAATGCGCAGGCGTTCACCGTCGGTCGTGACGTGTACTTCAATGCTGGCCAGTACGCACCGTCGACAGACGTCGGCCGTCGTCTGCTCGCCCACGAGCTCACGCACGTCGTACAGCAGCGCGGTGGGCACGAGCGAGTGCAGCGCAAGGAGAAGGTGCCCTGGAAGTACACCTACAAGACCGAAGAAGAGGCCGGCAGGCACGTCAAAGAATTGCGCGACAAGGGCCTCACCGTCTTCAAACCAACGAAGCGTGGCAAGGAGTGGGGCTTTGACGTCGAGGTGTTGAGCAAGGCCGAGGCGGAGGCGATGGCCAAGAAGGCGGCCGATCCCAAGTACGATGTCACTGTCGAGAAAGATTCGATCTCGCAGAGCTGGTACGTGCGCAAGGTGCTGAAGTGTCCCGAGGGACTGCCCGCCAAGGCAGACTACAAGACGTGGGACAGCTGCTTCGCGAAGGAGAGCGACGCGCACGCGCTCGAGCAGAAATTCGCCAAGGCGCATATCAAGGCGACGGTCTCGCCCGAGCAGCCCAGCGGCAAGTACGGGGTCTATTACGCGCCGCTCACCAAGACCGGCGCCGAGGCCGCCGCCAAGCAGGACATCGCCGCGCGCGTGGACAAGGACTCTCCAATGTACACGCCGAGCGTGACGGAGAAGAAAGATCTCAAGTCATTCACTTATGACATCGACGTCAGCTGCCCCAAGGGCTATACCGACCTCGGCACGTTCAAGCTGACCGCGTATCCGCTGGCCAACGAGAAAGATTTCCCCGACAAGCCTGCCGTGAAGGACCCGTGCGGGCTCAAAGGGACCTTTTCGGAGGCGTTCCTGTCCCAGACCAGCAAGGCTCCGCGCGGCGTCAAGATGCAGGGATCGGGCGTCGCCAAGGACGGCAGCTTCATTCACTACGAGGGCAATGACTGCTTCAAGAAGGTGTCCAAGGTCGTCGGCGCGGCAAACAAAGAGCTCGAGCCGATGAAGAGCGTCGCGGTCGACAAGAGCGTGATCTCGCTCGGCAGCGAGTTGCTGGTCGAGTCGTTCGGCGAGGCTCGTGCCGACGACACAGGCGGCAAGGTCCGCGGCAAGCACCTCGACCTGTATTACGGCTTGACGGTGAGCGGCCTGGCGGCCAACAAGCTCACGCGTGACGGCAAGGTCTGCAAGAAGAACAAGAAGTAGGCTCGTCAGCGCGCACAGCGCCCTGGCGAGAAATCGCGCAGGCGCCAGAGCTCGTCGCGGCCGTGGCCGAGCCTGCCATCGTACCGCGAGCGCGGGACGCGCTCGTGGTACTCGCTCGTGATCGGACCGACCTCGGGGCAATAGACGTGCACGATCTCGCCATACTCGAGGCGCGCGCGTACCCGGGCACAGGCGTGACGCGGCGGTGCATCGATGATGTCCTCGAGTGTCCACACTCCCTGACCGGGCGGGAAGAATCCCGGCGGGCCGCCCCACGCGAGCTGCTCTTCGGGCGCGGCGACGAGCCGCAGGTTCTCGGGCGATGCCGCGTTGCCGTCGTAGAGGAGCGCGTCGGCCAGGAGAAAATGCTCGGTCGCCTCGACGGCGGAGTCCTCCGGGAGCCGCGCGTTGTCGACGCGGAAGTGCCAGCCGGCGGGGTCACGTGTCACGCTGGCGATGGTGCGGACGACGCGTGCACGCGCGTGTTGCTCGACCCCGTTCGTGCTCGACGTGAGCTCGACGTCGTAGGTCCAGCTGGCGCCCGGCGCGAGCGGAAACAATCGAAAGCAGGGCGGCGTGTCGGCGCCGGCCGGTGCGTTCGCGGGCGTGGCCGGTACATTCTCGAGCGGGGCCGGCCCGGCGTCGATGGCCCGGGCGCCGCATGCCGTGCACGCGAGACCGCCAAGCAGGAGCGCGCCACGTGCCATTTGGGAGCGTGCGTCAAGCTATCACGCTCGCGGTCGTGGCATCCATCCTCGAATGGAGCGCTCGTCCGGATTTCCCGACCGGCTGTCAGGACGAGGTAGGCCAGCGCTTCACGTAGAGAATGAGCTCGGCTGCCGAAACTTTTGATAAGCTGCGATGCGAATGGTTGGGTGAGGGAGGGCCGCTTTGTCGAGATCCGGGGTCGTGTCGGGCAGTGGTGGGCTGGTACCGGTGGCGGCGCCGGTGGCGCGGCTCGATCGGTGGGCGCGGCTGCACTGGGACCGCCGCGAGCGCATCGGCAGCTACCGCGCGTTCGGGACCCTCGGGTTCGCCGTCGGGCTGGCAATGGTGCTGGCGGCAGCGGCGGCGACCGGGGCGCCGCACACGGTCACCGTCGCTGTGGTGGTCGCGGTCCCGCTCAGCTTCCTGCTGGGCGTCAAGATCAGCCAGCTCCTGTTCGGCTACGAGCGGATCGTCTTCTTCGAGCAGGCGCTGCTGGCGCTCGGCGTGGTCGCGCTGGTGCTGCTGGTGCTCGGGCTGCGCCGCGAGATCCCGCGTGGGCTCGACCTGGCGGCGCTCGGCATCGGCGTCTTCCTCGGCTTCGGCCGCGGCGGCTGCTTCATGGTCGGCTGCTGCCACGGCCGCCCCTCGCGCTTCGGCATTCGTTACCGCGACGAGCACGCGCGCGCCGGCTTCCCCTGGTACCTGGTAGGGCGACCGCTGTTTCCGGTCCAGCTCGTCGACGGCGCGGTCAGCTTCACCGCGGTGGCAGTGGCGGTGGCGGTGGCGCGCGCGCCCGGTGCGCTGGCGGCCACCTACCTGCTGGTCTACAGCGCCGCGCGCTTCATCGTCGAGTGGCTCCGCGGCGACCCGCAGCGGCCGCGCTTCGCCGGGCTGACCGAAGCACAGTGGACGGCGACGCTGCTGGCGGCCGCGGTCGCAGGTGTGACGCGCTCGCCGCTCGCCGTCGCCGTCGCCGCGTCGCTGGCGGCGTGCGCGTTCGCGCTGGTGCTGGCGCGGCGGCGGCTGGCGCGCACCGTGCGCGGGATGACGAGCCCGTGGCACGTGCAGGAGATCCACCAGCTGCTGATCCGTATCGAGTCACGCGCGGCTGCTGCCGAGTCCCGGGTGCTGCGCACGTCGCAGTCGCTGTGCGTGTCGCTGCGAACCATCGAGGGAGGGCGCGACTACGTACTCTCTCGCGCTGACGGCCTGCTCGATCGGCGCGCTGTCGACGTGCTGCTCCGTCACCTCAGCTTCTGCCGCGCGCCGGGCGAGCGCGTCGAGCTGCGCGCCGGCGCGATGCCCGGCGTCGTGCACGTCCTGGTGCGGCGCGGAGCGCCGCAGTCGAACGCGGAGCGTGACAGAGGAGAGCGAGCATGAGGGCATTCCAGAGCCGGTCTGCGCCGGTGCGCGCGGCGCGTCCCGCGATCGCGCCGGTGCGCATCGATCGCAAGTGCGACACCTGCCGCAGCGAGAGCGAAGATGAGCTGAAGCTGCAGCGCGCGCTCGCTCCGGGGGCCGCGGCGAGCGATCTCCATCTCGGCGGGCTCGCGGTGGCGCCGCCGACGCCAGTGGTGGCGGGCGGGACGGTGGAGGTGAGCGAGCCAGACGACACGAGCGAGCGCGACGCGGATCGAATGGCGGAGCAGGCGCTGTCGGGTGCGGCGGGTGCACGGGCAGTGCCGTCGATGGGCGGCCGGCCGCGGCTGCAGCGCGCGGCCGCCGAGCCGGCGGCGGCATCGCCGGGCGGCTTCATCGTCGATGACGAGGCGGCAGCGCTCTTGCCCGGGCAGATGCGCAAGGGCGAGTTCCTGCGCGCATTGCGTGAGCAGGCGTGCGCGGCGGCGGACCGCGAGCTGGCGCGCGCGGGGCGCGACACCCAGGGCTGCCCGTACCTCGCGCGGTGGTTCGACTATTACGAGCAGCGCGACGCGCGGCACGTGGAGCGGGCGGTGCGCAAGTACGCGCCCGAGGCGGCGCGTGCGACCTCTGCGGCCGGCTACATCCCGATCGTCAGCGCGCGTGCGGCGCAGGCGGCGCGGCAGTGGGCGCAGACCGGCGCGCTGCCGGAGCTGCCGGAGGGCATGGGCGCAGAGATGATGGGCGGCGGGGTGCTCGGCGCGATCGGCGGCGCGATCAGCGCGGTCGGCGGCGCGATCAGCGGCGCACTATCGGCGATCGGCAGCCTGTTCTTCAAGGCGGAGCCTGGCGGCGCGCGCGGCGGGATCGACCGCGGCGCGCTGGAGTCGCGGCTCGGCCCCGGCCAGCCGCTCGACGGCGGCGCGCAGGCGCGCATGAGCGCCGCGTTCGGCCACGACTTCAGCCGAGTGCGCGTGCACGCCGATCACAATGCGGCGCAAGCGGCCTCAGGGCTCAACGCGCGGGCCTTCACGCTCGGCAACCACGTCGCGTTCGCCGCCGGGCAGTACCGCCCCGGCGACCTGGTGGGCGACGCGCTCTTGGCGCACGAGCTGGCGCACGTGGTGCAACAGAGCCAGGCGCCGCTATCTGCATCGCTCGCCATCGACGACGACCGTGGCCACGAACGGAACGCCGACGAGGCGGTCGTCGGTGTGCTGACCGATCTGTACGGGTCGGAACGTATCGGCCACCGGGCGCGTCGCGTTGCCACCACCGGCTGGGCGCTCCAGCGCTGCCAAAACCACTTCGAGCCGCTCCCGAAAGGCAAGACCAAAGTTCCATTCAGCGTCGATGACTACATCGCCATGTGGGAGCAGCAACATCACAAGATGACGGAGGACGAAAAGCAAGAGCTCTTGAGGGGTTGCATCGGGATCACCGTGTTGAACCTGCAGATGGGCATGAGACCCCCGCCGCTCGGCCTTGCATTCGACAAGTTCGATACTGCGCACAAGGTGCAAAAAGCAGTCAACGACATTCTCGCCTCGCAGTCGCAGCTCGACAAGATCGAGGAGCTGGCGAACACAAGCGACCTGTTCGCTCACCTTCACGGCACGCTGCTACAGCTGATGGTGAGTAGCGGCACCTTGGGGGCCCGCCCGGAGGAGCTGCGGGCCGTCATCTTCACCACGCTCTTCTGGTCGAATCAGAGCCCCGACTGGGAGGCGCGCAAGCAAGGCGATCCCAATGCCTTTCAGCCCGGCAAGTACGGACAAGTGGACATGTCGAAGTACGAGTCTCTGCTCCAGACCACGCCGCATGGTAAGTCGAATCCGGAGGGGGGGCTCAACGCGGAGCACACCAACTTCGATTTCGGTTGGTGGGACGAGGAGACAAACACTTGGTGGGATGCCGACCGCGGGACCAACACCCCCACGGGTGAGGGCATGACCATCTACCAGCGCACGCTCGAAGGCATCACGAAGTTTTATGACCCGAGCGGCGCCAAGATGTTCGATCGCCAGATCTTTGTCGTTGCGCTGGCGAGGAAGCAGAAGAAGGCGAAATGAGCGGCCATGGCTAGATGGTTTGCACGCGTTGCGGTTCGGCCGTCGGGGGCGTCAGCGTCAGCGCGCGTCGAGCGCAAGCGCGAGAACTGCACGAGCTACGACTCGAAGCCGCGCGCGGCGACCGGGCACCGTTTCGGCGAGGTGACAGTTAGCGAGCCGGACGACGCGAGCGAGCGCGACGCGGATCGGATGGCGCAGCAGGCGTACGCCGCGTTGGTTTCGGGAGGCGGGGGCGCGTCGGTGTCACCGTTCGTGAGTGAGGAGCCGCGGCTGCAGCGCGCGGTCGACAACCGAACAGCGGCGTCGCCAGGCGGCTTCATAGTCGACGACGAGGCGGCGTCGTTCTTGCCCGGGCAGATGCGCAGGGGCGAGTTCCTGCGCAGGCTGCGCGCCGAGGCGTGCGTGGCGGCGGACCGAGAGCTGGCGCGCGTCGGGCGGAACACTGAGGGCTGCCCGTACCTCGCGCGGTGGTTCGATTACTACGAGCAGCGCGATGCGCGGCAGGTGGAGCGGGCATTGCGCAAGTACGCGCCCGCGGCGGCGCAGGCGACCTCGGCTGCGGGCTACATCCCGATCGTTAGCGCGCGAGCGGCGCAGGCGGCGCGGCAGTGGGCCCAGACTGGCGAGCTACCCGAGGGGATGGGGGCGGAGATGCTGGGCGGCGGCGGGTTGCTCGGCGCGGTCGGCGGGGCCATCGGCGGGGCGCTGTCGGCGATCGGCAGCCTCTTCTTCAAGGCGGAGAGCGGCGGCGCGCGCGGCGGGGTCGACCGCGGCGCGCTGGAGTCGCGGCTCGGCCCCGGCGAGCTACTCGACGGCGGCGCGCATGCGCGCATGGGTGCCGCGTTCGGCCACGACTTCAGCCGGGTGCGTGTGCACGCCGACCACAACGCGGCGCAAGCGGCCTCCAACCTGAATGCGCGCGCGTTCACGCTCGGCAACCACGTCGCGTTTGCCGCCGGGCAGTATCGCCCCGGCCACC
Organism: Kofleriaceae bacterium; assembly: GCA_035558535.1. Lineage (GTDB taxonomy): Bacteria > Myxococcota_A > Polyangia > Haliangiales > Haliangiaceae > JABFXX01. Next base: position 55,944 of record DATMCI010000355.1, on the reverse strand, counting down.
CGGTGGGCGACGCGCTGCTCGCACACGAGCTGGCGCACGTGGTGCAGCAGGGCGGCGCCGTCGCGCCATCGTCGGCGGGGCCGAGCCCCGAGCTCGAAGAGGACGCCGACACCGCCGCCGCCTCGGCGATGATCGGGCTGTGGAGCCCGGCTCGAGCGCGCGACCAGGTGCGCGAGCGCAAGCCGCAGCTGCGCTCCGGTCTGCGGCTGCAGCGCTGCGCCCAGCAGAAGATGCAGTCCAACATCGGTGTCGCGCGGCCGCTCAGCGAAGCGGTGGCGGAGGTGCCGACGAAGGCGAAGACGCCCGCCAAGCCCCCCCTCGAGGGGTTCGCAGCCGCGTTTCCGGACGCCGCTGCGCTGATCAAGCAGAGCCCGTCGGCGCTCGCCTTCGTCAAGCAGGCGGAGGACAGCGGCGCGCTGTTCGGCGGTTACACCGAGGATGAGGGCAAGATCTGGCCGTTCACCCGGCAGCATACGGTCTTCATTCCGAGGTCGCAGACCGATCCCGTCGAGGCGATGTCGAGCTTCCTGTTCGAGCTGAACAATGCCATGCGCGCCTCGCAGTTCGCAGATATCTCCCGTCTCGGCGATCGAGGAAAGCTCGATGCCAAGAGGTACGCGCGCATGACGGTGGCAGTGGAGGTCGAAGGCACGCTCGCGCTCGCCGAGCTGTGGGTGAAGATGAAGACCGAGCTGAAGGGCGACTACAGTAAGCGTGACAAGGACTTCTACCTGAGTGAATATAACGACTATAAGGCTGGGCGGTTGTCGAAGGACCAGATCATCGACAGGATGCTCCAGGAGCCGAGCGGCGAGGATCCGAGCAAGACGACCGAGATGTATTACATGGACAAGTACTACGAGATGCAAAAGTACCGCTAGTTGCTTGGCGCAGAAGTTCTGACGGGTTGACGAAACGTACATCCACCGTACCACGCTCGGGTCGCTGCTCCACCGTCGAGGCCGCGCTTGTTCGAATCGACGGTCATTTCCCGGCATACGGCGCACTCGTGGTGTCGACGCGCCTGTGTTTTCGGACGCTCCGTGCTATGCAATCGGAATCCTCTCTGGGCCTTTCGCAGAGATCGCGCTCTGATCAACTCGCTGATCTTGGTATTCGTCCGTTGCTGTTGGTCTACCAGCGCCGCCCCGCCGCGAGCGCGGCGCGCAGGAGTCGCAGCCAGTCGGGTCGCCAGCGGGGGCCGATCCGCACCGGTTCGTCGATGAGCGATTCCACGATGTCGTCGAGATCTTCATAGAGGCAGTCCACGCGCTCCAGCGTCTGGGGGGTGAGTTGGGTCGCCTCGATCGAGCAGATGCACCCATCGGCGTAGACCACCTCGGCCAGGTTCCCCAGGCGGCAGTGCTCGCAGTCCCACGCCAGGAGCACGCGGATTGGCTTGCCGGACTCGAACGGCCGCACCGGCAAGCAGGTCTCTTCGAAGTCGACGAGCTGGATGTCGTCACCCGGGCAGTCGCCGACCTCGTACGTGCGTCCGGCCTCCCCCAGCTTGTTGTGGAGCCATGCCGTTCCCAAGCGCTTGCAGCGCGCGCACGGTAATTCAGCCTTGAAGGCAGTGACGGGTGGCATCACACCTCATTTCATCGGGAACACGCGCATGGAGTATGTGTTGCCACTCTTGTCCGGGATGGTGACCTCGAATCCTGTTGTACCATACACCCTCGCGATTGCAGCGTCGACCTTCTCGCCAGCAAGCTGTTCGATGGGCTTCGTCTTCCCCGGGCCGAACTTGTTGAAGAGTGGCTTGTATAGACCGCCGTCGCCGGAGAGCAACGACGGCTTCGCCGTGCCAGTCTGCTGGGCGAACAAGAGGTCGGCCACCATCGCGCGATCGGCAGCGCCTTTGTTCCCGCCCACGGCTTCCGTCCCGAGCACCTCGAGCACCTCGTTGTAGGGGTTGCTGTTCCGCGAGATCTTCAGCGGTACACCGCTACGCGTGACCCCGCTGATCGCTTCGCTCTCGGCCAAGGTGATGTTCGCCACGCGCAGCTTCTGGTCGCCGATCAACGCCTTGACGTCGGTCGGAATCGGATCTCCGGTGATAAGCGGCAGTCCGGTGCGCTTGCGCAGGAAGTTGATCGACGCCTTTTTCGGGGCATCGAGATTTGCCCACGTCACGCCGTTCTGGACGTCGCGGATTCCGGACAGCACATTGGAGTCAACCACGAGCCCGTCGCCTTCGAGCGCCGGTGGCGAGGCCAGCTCGTTGGACCTGGCCGCTTCGAGCCGGTCGGCCTGCTTCGCGAGCTCCTCGGGCTTGCCGTGCTTCACCTTCTCGGCCCCGACCCCCTGCGCCACCCTTTCGCCGAGGAGCTCGGCCTCGGTCTGGAGTTGCTTGCCCGTGACCTTGGGCGCAAGCTTGTTCACGTTGTCCTTGCCGTAGATGGCGAGCAGGCCCTTGGCCTGCCCGCCGCTCACGTCGCGGAGGTTCCTCGAGGCTTCCGCGGTCAGCGCGCCGAGGAGCTCCATCGCGTCTTTGCCGGACAGGTCCGACGCGGCCCAGACCACGCCGTCGCCGCCGTGAGTGGTGTGGTGCTCGGCGATCTTGGGCGCGCCGCCAGCCTTGGCCAGCTCGTCGAGCTTGCTCCCCTTGAGCGCGGGCGCGAGCTCGTTCACGACCGCGTCGTTGCCGATCCCGTCTGCGATCGACTTGGCGTGCGCGGCTGGGATGTCCGACAGTCCCTTGAGCGCCTGCGTCTCGAGCCGATTGAGCATCTGGGCGACCTCGCCCTTGGCCAGTGTCTCGTTCAGCCACGGCAGCTGGTAGTAGCGTTCGATGAGCACGTGATCCGGCAGCACGCCCGCGCCCAGCCGTGCCGGTGCCTCGCCGGCCTTGCGTAGCTCGGCGGCGAGATCGAGACGCGAGCCCGTGTCTAGCTTGGGAAGCTCACCGGGCGGCAGCTTTCGGGTGCCGGCGGCGGTCTTGTCGGGGTTGGTGGCGAAGTAGTCCGACTTCTTCAGGCCGCCCTTGAACATCTGCTTGTTGGCGTGGAAGAAAATGAGCCCCTGAGCTGCGAGCCGGGTCATGACGCTCAAGATCTGCGTCGACTTCTGCCCGTCGCTCAGCGTGGGGTCGCTCGCGATTGCACGCAGCTCGCCGATCGCCGCGTGGGTCGCGTAGACGAGCGTCCCGGCGTCGATGGCTATCGCCGAAAGCACCAGGTAGTTACCGACTCGATAGGTCAGGGGGCGTACGGCCGCGATTCCGACGCTGCGCAGCGCCGTGCCGCCCACGCCCAGAAACGACGTGACGATCGAGATTCCCTCGAACACGTTGCGCGAGTCGAGGGGATCCATCCCCATCTGGATGTTCTCGTAGATCGAGACGCCCGCCTTGACGGTAGTTGCGACCAGGATCAGACCACCGATCAGCTTGGTGAGGCCGGTCGGCTCGGGCACCAGCATGAGCAACGCGCCGGCGACGATGGCGATCCCGTCGACCCATGTCTTGACCCTCTTGTCCCACCGGCTGGTGTCGAATCCGTCGCCGAGCGTCCAGTCCGTCGGCTTGAAGTTGTGCACCAGCCGGCCGCCCTGCGGGTACGGGTTATCATTCTCCCACGCTTGGAATGCGCTCTTGTACGCCTCGAGCGGCGTGTCTTTGGCCGCGCCATCGAACTTCCAGACGTCGGAGCTGGTGGAGTCGATCAGGCGGACCTTCCACTTGCCGCCTTCCTGGTGTGCGGTCACGTGGATGCTGAGCGGCTGGACTCCTCCGGCATCGCCCACGACCAAGACCGCGGAGATCGGACCCGAGTACACCTCGCGGTCCTTGAGCGCCGTCGGGTCGGTGGGGAGGTCCTTGCTCTGCCTGGCGTCGGGCGCCAGCTCGTTCAGCTTGGCGAGGCGGTGCTTCTGCTGTTCGAGCCGCTTCTCCCAGTACGCTTGGGCACCGCCCCCTTGCGCGACCTTCTTCTCGATCTCGCTGATCGAGGTCTCGGTGCTGCGCGCCTCGTCGCCGAGCCCGGGCTGCTTCTCCTTCTCCATCCGGGCGATGGCCTGCTGCCCCGCGTCGTGCGGGTCCTGGACCTCGACCTCGATAGGTGTGGCCTCGCGGACGGGCGCCGCGGTGCCGTCGTTGTTGGCCGGATAGACCTGCGCGCTGAGCTTGTGCTTGCCGACGCTGTGGGAGATGTAGAACAGGTCGGACGAGACGCGCGACGGGTATTGCTTGCCGTCCTCGGTCCAGACGAAGTAATGGTGGTGACGAAGCGGAGTCCACTCCGCGAGCTGATAGCGCCCCTCCTCGCCGGCGATGAGGATGGACTTGCCGGTGATCGTGAGCTTCGCCGGTGGCTCGGTTCCCCCTTTGCCGAAGTCGATCCAGTCGCTCTCGCGGGTCAAGACCACGGCCTTGTTGTCGTTCAGCGAGACCCGCGCGACGAGCTGGATGCGCTTTGCCTGCTCCACGATGCGCGGGAGGACGCCGAGCTGGTTCCAGAAGCCGGTCCCCAGATCGATCTGCTGTCCAGCGTCACCGCTCATCACCGAGAACTCTTCGCCTTTCACGGGTGGCGGCAGCCGAGGATCGTCTGCGCGGTCGGCGGGGCGCCAGGTCCAGCGCACCTGGACCGTGGCACCGGGAGGCACGTAATCGAGCTGGATCCGCGCGGTGATCCGCTGTCCGAAATAGTTGGGTGCGATCGGTGAGGGCGCCGGATCCATCAGGATGCGGCCGTCGAATTCCTTCAGATCCTTGCCGGCGTCGAGCTTGCCGATGATCTGGTTCTCGTCCATCTGGACGCCTTGCTCGGCGAGCTTCTCCTCGAGCCTGGTGATCCGGTCGTTGATCGCGTCGAGGTCGTCGGTCGGCTCGCGCCCCTCGCTGATATCTCGCTTGCGTGCGATCAGCTTCTTGAGCGCGGCGGCGATCTGGGGGTACGTGATGCGGTCGAAGTCCGCCGGTATGTGGTTCACGTCGTCGGCGATCGGGTCGAAGCTCTTGAAGTCGCCCTCGAGCTCTGTGCGCCGCTTGGGGTCAGCGAAGCTCTGGGGGTAGATCGTCTGCATCCCGGTGTCGCCCCTGACTCGCAGCCCCTGGAACTTGTGTCCGGGGAAGGTCTCGATGTCTTCGATCGGTGTCGGCGGCTGGGACAGCTCCTTCCAGCGCACCAGCGCCTGAGAGTGGCCGAGGGACTTTCGCCCGAAGCGGCCCCCCTCCATCTTGTAGACCTCGCACTCCGGCAGCATCGCGGGCCCGCCGTCGAGCGCGGCGGTGCGGGTGCGGAAATAGAGCTCGCCAACTGCTTCGACCGAGTCGAGCTTCTTGCCGTAGATGTGCAGGCCGACGACCTTCCCACCGGGGTAGTGCTTGGCGAGGAACTCGAAGTCGCTCTGCCCGTTGCGCACTTTCTCGGCCATCCGCGTGATGGCTTCGACGGTGAGGGCGTAGGCCACGTGCTGGCCGTCCTTGGTCAGCACCTCGGCCCACTTGGTGTCCTTGTGCGAAGTAGCGAACTGGTTGTAGGTGACTGGGTCCTTGAACTTCCAGTCCTTGAACGCCGGTTGCGGCGGCTTGGGGCGCGGCGGCGCGAACTCGCCCTCTGGCGCGATCTCGCGCGGCGGCACCCACGTCGGTCCGAGCTCTTCCAGGCTCCGTGGCGTGTACTCGTGCGCGAACGCGACGGCCGCGCCCCTCAGCTCGCGCGAGCCGTCGAGTCGCTGGACGGACACGCGGCCCGGGAACGAGAAGCGGTCGGTGACCTGCGTGATCTGCCCGGTCGCGTTGGCGATGGCCTGCTCGACGCCGAGATCGATCACGACGTCGACGGCGAAGCTGTTCTTGATCATGATCTGGACCGTGGCGATCGATCGGTCGGGGGCGTTCTTGGTGCCTGTACCGACGCCGATCATCTCGCTGCCGAGCTGACGGCCCGGCTGCGGCTCCCAGTGGAACAGCGCCCACACCTGGTTCCGGAAGAGCAGGGTCGCCTTCCCCTCGCTGGGTATCTGCACGAGCCGGATCTCGCCGAAGCTCTGGACGATGGGCGCCTGCACCTGCTCCTGACGGAACAGCGTCTCGGCGACCGGCGCCGATGGTCGACTCGTGACGGGGCTCGCGATGTCGGCGTCCCCGCCGGCCGCGATGCGTCGGCTGACCCTGCGGGCCTCCTGCTCGAGCGATTCGTCGGGGTCGCTGACGCGCAGGTTACCGCCGGTCGCGGGTGCCCGGCCTCGCTGGTGCTGCACGACGTGGGTCAGCTCGTGCGCGAGGAGCTCGCGTCCCGCGGTGCCGCTCGGTGATGGCTCGCCGGCCGCGAAGTAGATGTCCTCGCCTATGGTGAATGCGCGCGCGGCCACGTCGGCCGCCGCGGCCGCCGCGACCGAGTCGGTGTGGATGTGGACGTTCCGGAGATCGGCGTCGAAGCGCTGCTCCAGCTCGCAACGGAGCGCCTCGTTGAGCGGCTCGCCGCGCCCTCGCCTGAGCAGCGCCTCGTTCACTGATACAGAGTCTGCGCTGGGCTCCGAGCTCGTGAGTTCGCTGCGGAGGAGTCGGGCCGCCGCCGGCCGGCGTGTCCCGGTCGTAGGCAGCTCTGCCCACGCCGCGGGCTCCCTGGCGGCGACCTCGCCGCTGTGGAGATGAATTTGGCTGAAGTCCTGGTGCAGGCCGTCCTGGTGCAGGCCGTCCTGGTGCAGGCCATAGCGCAGCTCGTCCCGGTCTGGAGCTTCGCCTCCGAGCGGTGGCTGCCCCTTCTTCTTGCATTCCCGGCATTCACCGCCGCTTGCGTGCTGGCCGCAGGCGCACCTGCGCTCCAGGACCGGACCTTGGCGGGGCGCGAGCTGCGACGCCGGCCGGGCCGCGTCTGCGTGGGCCGGAGTCGATGCTGGACCGCGTTTCACTTCGGCTTGGGCTCCGCTACCTGGAGCCGCCGGGGCCGCCGGGCTGGGGCGATGCGGGCTGGGGCGACGCGGGTTGCGGCGACGCGGGTTGCGGCGACGCGGGCTGCGACCGCCGCGAGCGCGTCGGAGTCGAGATCGAGGGCGAGAGCGGCGTCGGCGCGCCTTCGAGCGTGGTGAGCTTGTTCAGCTCGCGGAGGCAGCTGGTGGCCTCCCACTTGTCTGAGCTCCAGATCAGCCAGCCGAGCGGTGCATAATGGTGCTCGATCCCGCGTGGCGGCAGGAAGTCGGCCGTGGACCCGGTGCGCGGCCATTCGATATCGCCCGTGGCGACGCGCGCAGGAATCAGCCAGTAATCGCCCGTGCGATACTGGCTCGTGTTCGGGGACTCGGGCGACGGGGCGGGACTGAACTGCACACGTACGCCATCCTCGAGGTCGATCCATGTGGTGGTTTCGGGGATCGGGATCGCACCTTGGTCGAGCGTGATGTCTTCGTTCTGGGTCTGGTCCCACTGGCGGACCTTCGGGTTCTGCAGACTGGCTGTCCATGCGAGCGAGGTCGACTCCGGCACGCTTTCGGGATCGATGCTGAGGCGGTTGCCATCGACGCTGATGACCTTGACCAGGACCCCGGCTTCGCCGCGTAGATCCTTCGCGTCGTCCGACAGCTCGACCCACGCACCGACGTGAAATCCTCGCGCGCTGGCGACGATGAGATCGTGACCGGCCGCCCCGAGCCAGGCGCTGGCGACGCTGCCGTTGTCGCGCGACCACTTGAACGTCGGCGTCATGCCATCGGCATTTCCACGGTGAATCTCTACCCGGTACAGCTGGTTCTCCGTGCCGCGATAGCGGGCGTCGGGCGCGATCACGCAGGGATCCTTGATCTGCTTTCCTCGATCGAGCTCTGCGGCCATTTGACCGGAGGGGGTGGCGGTGAGCTGGTCGAGCGGACTCGTGCAAACATCGGGGGCAGTCATATCCTCGGGCGGGGTCCGCGCCAGCGCCTTGACCTGCCACACCACCTTGGTGCGAGTACAGGTGTCGGGCCCGCCCAAGGCGACCTCGCGCATCCGCTCGTCTTCGATGGACGTGATGTGCCGCTCCCAGACATCCAGATACAGCCAGAATGCCTCCGAGGACGCTGGCTTGCCCAGCTCGATCAGCAGCGGATCGGTTGAGGCGGGCGTGTGGTCCGGCTGCTTTGCATACGAGCAGGCTGCATCGTTCTCGCAGAGGATTCCGTCGACGTAGTAACGCCCGGGGCCGATGTTCAGCGTCCATGGCTTCGGTGAAGTGCCGCTTGGTGGAGCGATCTCGAGCTTGAAGCCGAGGGCGTCTTCCGGGCCGCCGTACGGCCCGATCAGGTCGCGCGCCAGCGTGCGCACGTAGTGCAGCAGGATCGCGGCCTGCTCGTTCGAGTCGGCATCGAGGGTGACGCGCCCCTGCTGGGTCAGGACGCGGCTGAAGTGGTTGGCGGCGTCGAACGTGATACGGGAAAAGTCGCCCTTCATCTGGGACTCCTTGGTTCAGAGATCGATCCGCTCTCGATCACGAGATCGACATCCATGCTGGCCGGCGTGTACTCATCGAGGCGCGCGCGCAGGTTGGCCTCGCGCTGCGGCTGGAACAGATCGTGGAACGCGCCCATCTCTGATTCATCATCGGCACCGCGCACGATCTCGGGCGCGCAGTCGGGGCCGAGCTGGGCGTAGGTGGGCTTGCCGTAGCGCGTGCTGCCGAACCGCGGCCGCACGCGCAGGAGCTCGCCGGCGCGCGCGGCCGCTTGCTGGTCGGGATCGGTCTCCCGCTCCTTCACGGCTTCGATCACGCCGTCGGGCTGACAGCGATAGCGGCGCGGTGTGCGGCAGCCGGGCGGCACGTAACAGAAGCGCATGCAGCCGATCTGCCGGCGCGCCACATTGACGCAGTTGCTGAAGATGCTGTTCTCGGCGAGGTCGATCGCGTGGACGTCCACGATCCCGAACACCGTGCTGCGCCGGATGGTCAGCAAGACGTGGGCCCACGCCGCGGCCGGCGTGCCGATCGCCTGGCGCGCGCCGTCGGTGGCATCGATGATGCTGTCGCTGATCGAGAGCGGGATGGGATCGATCCGCACCTCGTCCTCGTGCACCTGGATCGAGCCCACGATGCTGTGCTCGATGCGGACGCGCGCGCGCAGGTTGGTCAGCTCCAGGCTCGGCTCGGCGGGACGGCGGGGCTCGCAGCGGCAGTCGATGTCCCAGCCGGGCACCAGTGTGCAGTGGCGGATCACCAGCTCGGCCGCGCAGACCGCGCCGCGGTCGCCGTTTCCCTCGCCGTTGCCCTCGTGTCGGCTCCCCGTGATCTGCACCGGCCGCCCGGTGACGAGCAACCCGTCCAGGGTGAGGCGGCTGCCCGGGGCCATGGAGATGGCGAGCGCGTCGGGCAGATCGGTCTGCCAGTCGATGATGCGGATCACCGCCCGCGCGCGGTCGGCGGCCCGGATCTGCAGGCTCTGTCCGGCGCCCACGTGGATGTTCAAGGGCTCGACGTAGACGCCGCTGGCGGCGAGCTCGATCACCGCGCGCTGCGGGCGATCTTGCTTCCAGCGGCGGAGCGCGTCCCCGATGCGCCGGTAGGGCTCGTGCTCGCCGACGCGATAGAGCGCGACCTCGCCGCGCGGCTGGATCAGAGGGCGCGGGTACTCGCCGCCGCCCAGGTCGGCGGCAAAGCCGTAGTGGTAGCTGACGCGCAGGCCCTTCTTGGGCAGCTGGCCGCGGGGGAACACCAGGCGGCCGAGCACCGGATCGACGGCGATGTGGCCGGGGAGCGGCGCATAGCGCCAGCTCGAGAGATCCGCGGTCACCAGCGCCTCGGCCGGCACCGGCCGATCGGCCGGATACCCCGCCCACCCCTCGGCCCAGATCGCCAGGCTGCGGTCCACCCCGTAATAGTCGCGCGGACGCCGGTCGAGCGCGCGCCGCCGGATCGGGACCGGCAGGTTCAGCTCCTCGGCGATGTGCGTCGGATCGGTCTCGGGCGCGGGCCGCACGTAGAGCGGTGTGTCCTGTCCGAGCACGCTGAACGTGAAGCAGTGCGGGCCGGCCTCCTCCTCGCAGTGAGCGGGCATGGCCGTGACGGAGTAGCTCTTGAGCCGCCAGACGAAGGCGCCGACGCTGGGGATGTTGTAGCGGCCCCGCGTGTGCCGCGAGCCGATGCGGCGCACGTCGACGGTGTGGGCCAGCACGTCGAACGGGCCGTCGATCAGCTCGAGCGCTTCGCCCTGGCGCAGATCGGCGGTGCGGTGGCGATCGAGGTGCAGGTGATTGACGTGCTGCGTCCACCCGAGCAGCTTGAAGTGCTCCACCGCGCGCGCCGGCCAGCCGGCCACGTCGGCCGCCAGCCGCTCGAGGAGCGCCAGCGTGCCCTTGCGCCTGCGGAACGCGATCAGGTTGGCGACCTCGCGCCGCGGGATCAGCACGCGGCCGGGCGCGGCGTCCGGGCTGCCCGGAGAGCCCGCCTCGGCCACCGGGCGATAACCGACGAGCTCGCCGATGTACGGCACCGCCCAGTCCTCGGCCGTCTCGATGAACCAGTTCTCGTAGAGCTGGGCGATGTCGTCCTCGACGACGTTGACCTGCTCGGCGATGATCTGGCACAGCGCCTTGAGCGGATAGCCGCGCTCGGCGTCGCGCATGCGGATGATCGCGGGCAGCAAGGTGTACAGGCGATCGAGTCGTGGATCGCCTGTGGCGGCAGCGGCGGGTGCCGCGGGGGGGCTCATAGGGCTCACAGGGGTCGTCATGGCAGCTGGTTCAAGATGAGGGTGTCGGAGACGGAGGGGGTGAAAATGACCAGCTCCGCGGGGCGGAGCAGGCCGCCGTCGGAGCCGCCGGGGAAGGCGTCCACCCGGTCGCTGCGGGTGCCGTTCTGCTGGGATGGATGGATGATCTCCTGCACGGCCGCGGCGATCTCGTCCGGCGAGCGGAGCACGCGGACGAGCTGGTCCTCGTCGTTGGTCGCCTCGACCTTCTCGGTGACCCCGCCGAAGGCGTCGATGTCGACGTACGCGACGCCGGGCACGCCCTGGATCACGTCGAGGACCTCACAGCGCAGCGCGGGCTGCCCGAGCGCGCGTTTGCCGAAGCCGAATGCATCGAGCAGCCGCGCGCGGATCGTGGTGACCACCGGCTCCCAGAGGTAGTCGGGCAAGAGCTTCACGCCGGCACTCAGCACGAGCGCGGTGAGCTCGCGGAGATCGACCTGCACCGGCACGTCGCGGTCGCCGAGCTTGCGGAAGGCGGCCAGGAGGTTCTGGTAGAGGTCGGAGCTGGGATCGATGGGGGCGTCGTCGGCTCCGGCGATGGTCAGGTAGAGCAGCTGGCGCCTGCCGTCGCTGGCCCGGCGCGCGATCGCCTTGGCGATGCCGGCGAAGTTGCGCGCGAAGTCGGCGTAGTCCGCCACCGACACCAGACGATCGAGCGGCATGACCGACAGCGGGGCGTTCTCACGCGCCAGATCGCGAGGCTCCTTGTCGGCGCCGCCCGACGCGCGCAGCGGGTTGATCACGGCCGTGACGCCCAAGGGGCGGGTCTGCAAGAGGCTCACCTGCTCGGCCTTGACGTTGCCGCCAGCGCCGATTCCGCTGCGGTAGATCGCTTTGACGTTCTGCACGCCAGTCGGCAGGCGCGCGCCCTGCAGGCCGTTGCCGAAGGTGAGCCGGGTGGCGCCGGCGTCGTCGGTGGCCGTGACGAAGCTGCGGTCCCGCGGGCCGAGCCCGGCCAGCGAATCGGCCTCGTGCCACTCGACGTTGTCGACGTAGACATGCAAGGTGCTCGCGGCTCCCGCGGCGGTGGGCGCGGCCACGAACGTCAGCGGTGGCTGCTTGAGCGTGAACGATTGCAGCGCTTGTGCGCCGTCCCCGCTGCCGAGGATCTCGTCGCGGGTCTCGCCGTGGGTCGCCTTGACGACGTTGCCGTAGATCGTGAGCGTGTCGCGCTTGTACTGATGGGCTGTCGGAGTGGCCAGGATCAGCGTGGTGTGCGTCCGGTCGCCGGGCAGCTCGGGATCGAAGTCATGGCTGAGCGCGGAGACCATCATCAGCTCGGAGGTCCGCACGCCGCTGACGCCGGGGATGTCGGCGCGCTCGCCCGACACGATCACCCAGCGCCCTGACTTGAGCTCGCTGTACAGATTGCCGAGCTCGATCTGGGAGCCGCCGACGGTGTCGGTGATCGGCTCGTCGACCAGCGTCAGCGGCTCGCTCTGCGCGTACATCTGCGTCCGGCGCAGGTCGGTGATCTTGTTTTGCTTGGTGACAGTACGGCCGTTTTCAGTGGTGGTCGTGGTGGTCGTGCGCCAGGCGTCTGTGAACTCGAGCTCGGTCGATGGACCGCTGAGGCCGTACTCCGAGCGGGGAGAGGTCGACGCCTTGGCGATCTGCAGGATCTGCCGCTTCTGCTCGGGGCCACTGACGTGCGCCAGCACGTAGCTGCCCGGAGTGATCGCTTCGTTTGCTTGATCGAGGAAGGCGTTTGTATCGCTTTCGTCGCTAGCATAATCCCAATCATCCCACGCGCTCTGCGGCTTCAGCTGCCCCTTGAGGGGCCCGTCCTGGTCGCCATAGTAAGTCAGGAGCTTCGATGCCCCCGCGCCGAACAGCGTCGTCCGTGCGCGCAGGACATAGACGGTCTTGAGCGAGGGCGCCGTGGTGTTGACGTTGGCACCCGCCCAGGCGCGGTAATAAGTGTCGCGCAGCGCCGGGGCGAAGTGCACCAGCAGCTGCGAGCTCGCGTCGGCACTGGCCGTGAACGACGTGGATAGGCTTCGCGGCAAGCGCAGGCTGTTCGCCACCTGTGGCACAGCAGGCTTGAGCAGGTTCGGAACGAACGTCCCTGGGTCGGTCACCGGCACGCCGCCGGGCTCTTGGTCGCGGTGGATGATCTTGACGGTGCGCTTCAGGAGCGCGGCAAATAGCTTCGCGATGGGCGATGGGCCGTCCCCAATTCTGCTGATGTTGGTGACCCATTCCTTGTCCATGCTCAGGCCGAGGAGTGTCTGGTTCAGCATGTGCCGCGCATCGGCGAGCGCGCTGTGCGGCACGTTGCTATCGGTGTCTTCGAGCTCTTTCGCCTGTGCGAGGGTGTCCGCGAGCAGTACCGCACAGGCGACGACCTTGCGATCGATCGGCTCGAGCGCGATCGCGGTCCGCTGATCCGTGAGCTGCGTGTCGATGCTCGCCACCGCGCGGACCACTGACACGGCGCCATCGTCGCTGAACGTGAACAACAGCTTGTCGCCGGCCCTGAGGTTCGTCGCGGTACCGGCGACCACGAGCGTGTCGATGGCCAGCGCGTTCCGCTGGGCCTTCAGCATGCCGAAGATGGTGTCAGCCGATATGTCGTCGTCGTTGTCGAGCTCCAGCGTGGTGTTGAGCGTGATGTGCTGTGGCCGGTGCAGGCGCACTTGCAGGTTGTTCCAGTCGCCTCGCGCCACGAGGTCCTCGCTGGTCTCGAACGCCTGCGGCGACTCGCCCGGACCGGGCACGCTCTGGCTCCGCGCGCCCGTGGTGATGGTCACCGGCTCGGCCTGCTTCTCGTCCACCGTGTAGGCGAGATAGACCGTCGCCGCCACTCCGGGCCGCAGTACGTAGCCGACCAGGCGCGCCAGCTCCAGCACCGAGCGGCGCTCCGTCGCCGTGCGCAGATAGCCCTCGTTGGCGATGCGCTCCTGATAGAACGTCAGCACGTCGGCCACCGTCGCCCAGCCGTCGAGCAGCGCGATCGATAGATCGCTGCGATCGCGCGTGGTGAGCCCCTGCAGCGGGCGCCACGTCTGGACGGTCTGGCCGTCCGGCCCCACGCCGTCGACGCTGATCGTCGCCAGGCGCGCCAGCATGCTCTCGAAGAACTGACCGTGTGTGCCCGCCCGGTAGGCGAGCGAGCTCAGCCCCGGGCGGTTGTGGATCGCCGCGGGCGTCCGCTGCTCCACGCCGGTGCAGCAGCCGCAGGGCTGTGTCGTGCAGTTGCAGGCGCCACCGCTCATCGTCCACCTCTCATCGTCCACCTCTCATCGCCCACCTCGCATGAGGATCGTCAGCTGGCCGCGCTCGGGGTGGTTGGGATTGTTCTCCAGCTGAGCGATCTCGTGCGCGCCCAGCGGCAAGAGCCCGGTCTCGAGCTCTCGGTTGGGTGGCTCGAACAGGCGGCGCAGCTCGGTGACGGTCGCGCACTCGACGCCGGTCACCGCCTGCGCGGCCGCGACGATCCGGCTCAGGTGGATCGCCTCGCCGAAGCTCAGGTTGTCGGCATCGAAGAACGCCGCCGTACCTGCCGTTCCCGGCGGGCTGCAGAGCCGCGCGAGCAGGGCGGCCTTGACGTGGCCGCGGTCGTAACCGGCCCGGGCGCAGACGTCCAGCGTCACCTTGATCGGGACCAGCGCGGCCTGACCGACGCGCACGTCGTGACCCATCCGCCGATAGCGGTGCAGCGAGCCGGTGATCGCGTCGAGCAGCTTGCCACCTGCGGGCTTGCCACCGAGCGGGTCGACCGAGACCTCCGCCTCGTACCAGCTGCCGTTCCAGGCCAGCCGGGCGGTCGCCCGCTGCAGCGCGGGGTTGCTCGCGGCGAGCTGGGCATAGTCATCGGCGGTGATGGCCCGCTCGAGCCGCTTGCGGAAGGCGCGCGGCGCGAAGAGCTTGGCCTCGGTGATCGGCTCGGGCTCGGTGCCGCCTTGCGCGGGTAACGGATTGCGCACGCGGAGCGAGATCCCCCGGGGCAGCGGGCTCTTCAAGACAGTGCGGCAGATCGCCTCTGCACCGACGTTGCCGCGCGCGCCGCCGCCGATGCGATAGCGGGCGCGAAATGTCGTGCCGCCGACGGGCGCGCGGCCCAGCTCGCCATTCCCGAACCGGAGGTGCGCGATGCCGTCATTGTCGATCTCGGCGACGAAGTGCCGATCCTCGGGGCCGCTGCCCAGCAGATCCGGGACCGCGGTCCAGGACGCGCCCGTGCTGTCGGCGAGGGCGGTGATGGCCGGGATCGCGGCGCGCACGTCCTGGGTCAACGCGCGCGCGGCAGGGAGTGCCGTGACCGGAGCGGGATCGCAGAACGCCACTGGCGTATATCGCAGCTGGGGGCGATAGCGTCCGGCCGTGATCGACACGTCAGCAGGCTCTCCCTCGCATTCGCAGCAATCGGGCCTGGTCACGACGGGGACGGGCTCGAAGGTCGGGTCCCCCACGGTACGCCCGTGGTCGACCAGCAGCACGTTGCCGCGCGCGACCGAGACGTTCTCCAGGTAGGCGCAGTCGGGCGCCGCGCCGATCGCCGACAGGCAGAGCGGGAACGGGAGGGCATCCTCGGGCGCCCAGCGAACCTCCAGCACCGGGGTTGGCAGGCGGGGGCGAGGGCGCGGGCGCGGGTCTGGCTCGCAGGAGCCATCATCATTGCGTGCCTCGTCCACGCTGTCGGTGCGTTCCTCGTCCACCTCGAGCGGATAGACGGGGTCCTCGGCCGTCTCGACACTGGTGACTCGCACCACGTGGCGCCGCCTCGGATCGGCATCGGACGCAAGGCCGGTCCGGGCGCCGATGACCTCCTCGAAGATCAGCACATCGCCTGGCCGGATCGAGAGCGTCCGCCCCCGCCGCGACCCCTCCGATGCGTCCGGGCGCCACCCGTCGAGCAGGCTGGCGCTGGTCGCGCCCCGGGGCAGGCAGCACTCGCGCCGGCCCCAGGTGTAGAAGCGGATCTCGTTGTGCGCGACGCGCAGCCGCAGCGGCGCGCCGGCGTCGGGCACCAGCGGCTCGAAATACTCGTAGTCACTGCGCACCTCCGCATCGAGATCCTCGACGCTCACGACCGTCCGCTGCGTCGACGGCGTGGGGTTGAGGCCGGTGGCGAACGCGATGCTCGTCGGCGGCAGAACATGATCCTCGGAGGTGGTGATCGCCACCCAGGCACGCGAGTTACACCCTTCGTGGAGGTGGTAGTCGACCAGCCGCGCGTGCCGCCGGATGGAGATGCGCTGGCGCGCGGTCCCGAGGTAGGCCTCCGTGGCGACCGCGTCCTGGTAGTAACTGAGGTGATCGCCGGCGTAGGCGAGGAGCTCGACCAGCGTCACGCCGAGATCCGGCACGTGGCGCTCCCGCCAGCCCGGGACCAGGAGCGCCAGTCGATCGAAGATCAGCTGGCGAAAGCTGGCGTAGTCCTTCGCCAGATAATTGATGCGCGGCTCCTCCAGCGGGGCCGGCGCGCACTCGCGAGCAGCCCGGCAATCGAGCTCGGCCGGGCAATCGATGGCGAACGAGAACGAGGCGCGATCGTAGTGAGGGTCGATGCCGGCGACACCGACCAGGTGCAGCGTGTAGGGCGAGAGATCGCCGCGTCGATCGAGCTCCACGACCAGGTAGTCATCGCGCTCGGGATCGGGCTCGACATGCGGATCGACGTCGAGCACCCGGATGCCGGTGATGCGCTCGCCGCCTTCGACGCGCAGGTGCTGCTCCAGCCCGGGACGGTTCTTCCGTAGCTCGGGCGGCAGCTTGCCCAGGAAGTAGACGTACAGCTTCGGCCGAGCGTCGGTGATCTCGGCGTCGGCGACCTCGACAGCGTCGGCGACCTCGACATAGTCGAGCCCGTTGCGGCCGGCGAGGCGTCGCACCGCATCGCGGCGTGGGTCTCTCTGGCAGATGGCCTCCATACGAGTCTCCGTTCTCTCCATCACACACGCCGCCTGAACGTGGCGCTCTGCTCCTGCCCGGTCGCGCGCACCAGATACGTGATCTGGACGGTCACGGTGGAGTCTTCGGAGCGCGCCTCGAGATCGCGCACCTCGATCACATCACCCAGCCATCGCTGCAGCGCCGCCAGCAGCGTGAACTGCACCGTCGCGGCCAGCTCGGGGCTGTTCGGCGCGAACACGAGCTGCAGGAGGCCGCTGCCGAAGTCCGGGCGATTCACGCGCTCGCCCGGGCTCGTGAAGATCAAGAGCTCGATCATGTCGCGCACGTGATCGTCGGTGCCTGGGTCGGCGGTCCGCCCGCGACTGTCGAAGTGATAGGGAAAGTCGATGTCCATGGGCTGGCCCTCCCGCGCCTCAGGTCGCGATCACCCGCGGCTGCACCGCGCTCACGACCGGCGGCCCCTGCGGGATCTGCTCGGCGCTGAGACACACCGCGGGCCCGACCCCCGGCGCGGGTAGCAGCATGGCCGGCACGCCGCCGACCAGCACCCGCGCGGACGGCATCGACCACTTGATCGTCACGCACGGCTGGGGCTTGGGGCCGCCGGGGGTGGGGATCTGGAACGGGCAGCCGGCGACCACGATCTGGCTCGCCATGGTGGCCACGGGCTGTCCGCTGACCAGCACGCGCGGCTGCGTCGGAGTGATCGTCGCGGGCGCGGCATGCGTGCACTGGCAGCCGGCGTTGACGTGAAGAACGAGTCCAGGCATTGCACGTACCTCCTAGGTGATGGTCAACGCCCCTGCGTTGATGTTCACGACGGGGCCGATCATCGTGATCATCGCGCCCTTGCCATTCGAGATATAGATTCCCGAGTCGTTGACCACGATCATCGCCCCGGTGGTGCTCTTGAGGATGATCCCGCCGGTCACCGGGGTCGGTGGCATGTCGCTGAGCATCAGCGTGTGCTGCAACAGGGACTGAATGACGATGTTCGGATCGGCGGGATTGCCGGCCTTCGCCAGGAGCGGGATGTCTGTGGGCAAGCCCCAGCGGCAGCCGATCCAGACCGGCTTGTTGACATCGCCGTGCTCGAACTGGACCCAGACGCCGGCGCCGGGCGGCGGCACCATGTACACCCCCATCGGCGGCCCGGTGGGCCCGGCCAGCGGGACGCAGGGCTCGGCCCACGTCGACGGCGAGAAGCTGAGCACGTCGGGGATCGACAGCATCAGGCGCCCGCGCTGCTTCGGATCGACATTGACCGTGACCGTGCCCCGGTAGAGGCCGTGGTACTGACCCTGTGACGTGCCGCTGCCAACATCGCTCATACCGGCACCTTTGGTGTGTTGGAGATGAGTCCGTCGCGGCTGAGCTGAAAGCTCTGCTTGTACTCGCCGCGCTTGAGGTCGTGAGTGACGCTGTCCACGTAGTAGAGGCCGTCGTACGCCAGGCCCGCGCCGCGCACGCCGACGAGCATGCGGGACCGCAGGACGTGGCCGTAGCGCAGGACGTCCAGCGTGCCGGAGGCCGAGATCGCGTTCGAACCTTTGATCAGGCGACCGACGATCTGCTGCAGGATCTCGTCCGGCCGCTTGTCAGCCATGTTCTTGGTGAACGTGATCTTGGCCGGAGGCGTGGGCCGCGCCCCCAGCGGTGGCTGGAAGACGCTGATGTTGGGGATCGGGATCGGAATCGGGATCTTGGCGGTGATCGGGTCGAAGGCGGTGACGATCAGGACCTCTTTGGCCAGCCCGTCCAGCGAGAAGCTCAGTGACTCCACGTTGGTCTCGGCATCCATGTTGATGCTCAAGGCTGGCTGTGGCACCGGGATGCGGATGTCGGGTCCGAAGTAGGCGATGCTCTGTCCGGGCAGCGGTCCCGGATCGACGTAGAACACGTAGCCGTTGTTGCCGGCCAGCATCTTGATGTGCTCCAGATCGGTGCCTCGCTGTGAATCGATCTGCTCGACGGGGATCTTGAAGACAGAGAAGAGGGTGGGCATCACGATGGGCGTGATCCCGAGCACCAGGTAGGGGGCCAGCACCGCCAAGACTTGCAGCATGTCGTTCATCGCCGGGAAGGGGCGGACGATCTCGATGACGTTCATCAGCACGCTCAGGTCCGAGCCGGTGATCGTGAGCGTCGACTGGCCAGGTTCGCTGCTGGGCGTCAGCTCCTGATTCGTGATGATGCCGTCCATGATCACGTGGGGGAGCCCGCCCATCGTCACGATCAGGATCACGCGGGTGACCATCGGATCGAAGTAGCCGGCCGGCAGCATCGTCGTCAGCAGGGGCGAGCGCTTGCTCACGGCGAACGTGAGCTGAAATCCGCTCGTGTCCTTGCCGCTCGTCACCTTGGCACTGACGAGCGCGTCCATGACCGGCTGTGGCGCCGGGATGGGCACCATGGGGCCGATCATCAACGTGAGATGGATGCCTTGAATCATGACGTTCAGACGGTCGAGGTCCCGGGGATGCCTTCGGGCAAGGTGATGCGGAGGGTGCGGCCGACGGTGGCGAGCTCGTCCGGTCTCATGGCGTCGTTGGCGTCGCAGATGCGCCAGTACGCCTCGGCATCGAGGAGCTCGCTCCCGGCGATGATGTCCATGCGCTCCCCCGCGGTGACGCGGTGCGCGTGCAGGAACGCGAATCGATCCGACGGCGGTAGGAATCGCCGGGTGAGGTACGGGGTCTGCTCGCCGTCGGCGCGGGTGAGCGAGCCGATCGCGATGCTGTAGTAGCGACTCGTGGGAGGGAAGTTGTAGTTGCTCATCGATCGGCTCCGGCTCGCTCGGTGGTGGGGCGCTCGGGCTCACGGGATCCCCGGGATGCCCAGGGGCGAGAAGCTCCCGGCGCCGCGCCGCTGCGCCAGCTGCTCCTTGGCCTGCAGGTAGGCCATGAACAGCCCGCCGCCCTTGGCCTCGAACCCGAGGTCGTCGGTCGTCAGCACGCGCATGCCGAGGCTGACCTTGGCGCGGATGGGATTGAGGGCGGTATCGAAGGCCTCCTCGGTGATGCTGAGCTCGGTGACTCGCACAGGCACGATCCGCTTGGGGCCGAACACGAACAGCGGCAGCGGCGCCTCCGCTGGCGCGATCTCGATCGATCCGGACCGCGCGTCTGCGTGGTTCGAGGCGAGGTGGCCGCTGGTCGGATACACGATCGTCTCCAGCGCCGCGAGCTGCGGGTGGAGCCCTGCCTCCCTGGCCTGCGAGTTGTTCGATTCGAGGTCGTCGGTCGCGTCGAGCTCGGCTTCGACCTTGATCGTTTCGGCGGGCGGGCCCTTGAGCCGCAGCGCCTCCAGGTGATCGCCGCTCTCCGCCCCGACGCCCCGGATCTGCAGAGAGCGGGTCATCGTGTCGGGGTTGTATTGCAGCGCGATGATGCGCAGGACGCTGCCGGTCTTCGGATCGACCAGCACCAGGCCGCCGCGCAGCAATCGGGGGCTATCGGGAGACGCGCTCATGATCGGCCTCGCGGACCGGCGCCTCGCGGAGGCTGGCCGTTCAGGGACGCAAAGACGCTGTGGGCCAGCGCGCACCCGAGCTGGTGCGGGCGCGTCGCGTCCCAGGGGACCGCGGGCGCCGCGGTGGCCGGGGTGGCCGGGGCAGCCGGGGCGGCCGGGGCGGCATGTACGGCTCCTCCGCCGGCCCATGCAGGGAGGTCGCCGCCCTGGGCGATGATGCTCGCCAGCTCGCGCTCGAGCGCCCGCTGCATGCGCGCCATCTGCGCGCCGGTGAGCGGCAAGCCGTCCAGGACCAGCCGCTCGATGTGCACGGTGATGGGGGGGCGGCGCGTCGTCATCGAAACTCCGCCTCGTTGATCGGCTTCTCGAGCTTGCGCAGCTCGGAGCGCACCGCGGCCATGATCAGCGGCACCGTCACCGGGGTCGCGCGCTGGGCGGCGAGGAACGCGGCGTTCAGCGCCACGCTGTGGATGTTGCCGCCCGACAGGGTGAAGCGAGCCAGGCGGTCGTAGTCGAGCTCGTCACGCGGGACCTCGGGCGGCAACGCTTGTTGCCAGATCCGCTTTCGCTCGGCCAGCCCCGGAAACGGGAAGTGGACGATGAAGCGCAGCCTCCGCATGAAGGCCAGATCGAGGGCGCTCTTCATGTTGCTGGCCAGGATCGCGAGCCCGGAGAATGCCTCCATGCGCTGGAGCAGATAATTGATCTCGATGTTGGCGTATCGATCGTGGCTGTCCTTGACCTCGCTGCGCTTCCCGAACAGCGCGTCCGCCTCGTCGAAGAACAGGATGGCGCCGCCCTGTTCGGCGGCGTCGAACAGCCGGCGCAGGTTCTTCTCGGTCTCGCCGATGTACTTGCTGACCACCGCGGACAGATCGATGCGGTAGAGGTGCAGCCGCAGCTCGTTGGCGATCACCTCGGCCGCCATGGTCTTGCCGACGCCGCTCTCGCCGGTGAACAGGGCGCTGATGCCCAGGCCGCGCGTCATTCGCCGCGCGTAGCCCCAGTCCTCGTAGACGCGAAACCGCTCGCGCACCTGAGCCGCGATCTGCTGGAGCAGCGCCGCCGACTCGGCGGGCAGCACCAGATCGTTCCAGGTCGCCTTGGGCACCAGGCGCTGCGCCAGCGCGTCGAGCCGCGGCTGCGTGAGGTTGCGGCACGCGTCCCACAGGCGCTCGGCCAGCGGAGCCGCGGCTCGCGCCTGGCGCCGGGCCTGCTCGGCGGCGTCGCGAATCTCGTGGATGTTGAGGTGGAACTGGCCGGCCAGGAGCTGTGCGGTGGCCTCGGCCTCCGCGAGCCCCTCCGGCTCCTCGCCGCTCGCGTGCAGCGCGGCGATCCACGCGTCGCGTTGCTCGATGGGCGTGGGCTTCTCGACCTCGAGCGTGTATCGCCGGGTGGTCGCCGCGCGCGCGGGTGCGGCACGCGACGCGACGAAGACCAGCCCGATGTCCTGCGCCGTCAGCCCGTGGAGCGCGCTCGCGAGCTCCGCGGGCGCCGATTCGAGGTTCTCGGCGTCGACGTACAGCGCGACCGGCAGGAGCGCCGTCTCGCGCTGCCACAGCCGGCCCAGGTTCTCGATCTCTCCCCGGGCGGTCGGCAGTGATTCGAGGTCGAGGCGATAGAGCCGCCGGTCCAGCTGAGCGCAGATCTCGCGGGCCAGGGCGAGCTTGGCTCCTGGATCGGCGCCGAGCAGATGGACGATCGGGAGGGCCGATTCACCGGCGCTGCGCCGCAGCTGCTCGAGGAGCGCGTCCACGGCCTCGCGTTGCGACGGCGCCAGGCCGGGCCCGTCCTCCTTGGCGCGGTGGTCCTCGGCGACCGGCGTCACCAGCGCGGCGACCCGCTCGTCGAGCATGTTCATGCCCTTGAGGAAGTTGACGATCCGTTCGTCGGCGCGCAGGGCGGCTGCCGTCAGGGGCGTCGGGCCTGGTTGGCTGATCTCGAGCAGGCGCGCGTAGCGGAGCGGCCGGTGCGGTGACAGCGCGTCCCAGGTCGGGTCATCGAGGACCCGCAGCGCCAGGCTGAAGGTGGGAAACGCGCGCGCGGGGCCGCCCTGCACGACGGCGAACAACGACTCGGTCGCGGGATCCAGCTCGGCGGAGGCGCACAGGAGCAGCGTGTCGCGCTCGAACGCGCTGAGGCCGAGCCGCTCGGCGATGAGCAGCAGGGCCGGCGGTGGATGGATCGCGGCGGCCGCCTCGCGGTGCGCCGCTGCCTCCGCCAGCGCCGTGTCGAAGATCGCCGCGGCGTCACCGGCCGGCAGCGCTAGCAAGCCGGCTGCATGCGGCACCGCGTGCGGTGTCGCTGTGGGTACGGCTGCGGCCGGCGCCGGCGGGCGCGTGCTCCGGCTGAACCAGCTCCGCTTCGCCGGGGCTGCTGGCTCCTCCGCCGCGACCTCCTCCGCCGCCGGGTCCGGCGCCGCGGGCGACTCGGGTTTCATGGTCATCGCCGGCTTCGGCGGGACGAGCCGGCGCAACCGCAGTCGCAGCCAGTGCAGGGAGGCCGCGAGGTACTCGTTGTTGCCGTCGAGCCAGGCTGTCGCGGCACTCATGACACCACCACCGTCTGCTGGGGATCGAAGTCCAGCTTCGGCGGATTGCCAGTGATCGTGACCGGCAGGCTATCGATCCCGTCGACGCGCAGGCGGACCACGTACTTGCCTGCGATCACGCCCGGCACCTTGAAGACCAGCTCGGTCGGGAGTGGATCTCCAGGTGTCGTGATCGTTTCGGGCTTGACGGCCGTATCGCCGAACAGCAGCCGTACCTGCGCGCCTTGCTCCGGCCGCAGGCTAGGTGTGCACGTCACGGTCAGGGTCACTGTCCCGCTCGCCGCGGCCAGGGGCGCCACGGTGATGAGCGGCGCGAGCGCGACCGGCACGCTGTTGGTCATCCAGACGGGACGGTTCGGCTCGGCGACCCGGAGCGCGGCGGTGTAGACGCCCACTGTCCACCCGGACATGCCGCTCGGATCCTCGGCGATGCTCGGCACGTGTGCGGTGAGCTGAGCGGTGGCCGCGCCCGAGGCTGCGCTGAGCGGCAGCTCTCGCTTGCTGTCGAGACGCGCGTTCTCGAGCTGCAGCGTCACTGCGCCCGGTCGAAGGTTGGTCCCGCTCACGATCAGGTCTTCGCCGAGGCGCACCGCCGGCACCATCTCCGAGGCGGCTGGCCGGACGCTGGCCAGGACCGGCGCCGGGGCGCCCTGCGCGACCGGGCCCCGATCGTCGGGCCCTTGCTTGAGCACCGGCAGCGCCGAGCGCGTGGTGGCGTCACTCTGGATCACCACCACCGAGATCTGGTAGGCCATCGATGGTCGATAGCGCGCCTGCATCGCGGTCCAGAACTTCGATAGATCCTCGGTACCGAGGTAGACCGGCGTGATCTTGAGGAGCTCGACTTGATCGGCCAGATCCACTGCCGACAGCGTGCCGAACGGCCCCGGCAGGGGCAGCCCGTTGATCGGGGACGGGGACAGCGCGGTGCGCAGCTGCTGCCGTGTCAGCACTGGATTCTCGTGCAGGATCTGCATGGCGTATCCCAGCAGCACCTCGGCATTCAGATCCGACGCGCCGTATGCGGTCAGCAGGTAGTGCAGATCCAGCGCCAGCGGCGGGTTGCTGATGCGCGCGCCCCGGCTGTCGCGTGACGGCAATCCCACGTTGCGCCAGCCGGAGTTGGCCGTGACCTGATACAAGAACAGGTTCAGCTGGTTTGGCTCGGTCGGACCGGTGGTGATCCGGTCGGGCGGTTGCGCGGTGACCGAGAAGCTGCCGATCGACGACAGATCATGATCGATGAGCCCGTTGTTCAGCAGGTCCTTCAGCGACGCCGAGACCGCGGCGATGGCGAGCGCGTTGCTCATCGCGAGCCTCCGCGCTGCCCGTTCAGGTACTTCTCGAGGGTCATCCGCGGTCCCGCTGGCGGCCGGCGAGCGGGCGGCCGATCCGCGGCGGGAGAGGTCGCGCGCACTTCGACCCGGCCGATGGTGACGTGCACCGGCGCCGGTGGCGGCGCCGCGAGCCCGTTCGACTGCAGGGCGCGGGGCGCCGCCTGGGATCGCGCGAGCAGCGCGGGCGGCACCGGGAGACGCGGCCCCGATGGGAGGAGCGGTACGCTCGCTTGCACCAGAGGGGGATCGACCGCGGTGGGCGCTGGTCCGGTGAGGAGGGAGTCGGCACGCGGCGGCTGGACGTTGCGCGCGCGAGGCGGCTGGGCGTTGCGCGCACGCGGCGGCTCGTGTGTGGCGCCGGCATCGTGCCTGATGGGAGACCGCTGCGCGGACAGCCGCGCCGGCATCGGGAGGGGGGCGCGGTCGCGCGCGGGGGACGGCAGCGGCCGTGCTGGGGCGGGCGTAGTCTCGTGGGGCTCGTGGGGCTCGGTGAACCGCTCGAGCTCGACGTGCCGAGCTGCGGCCGGCAACACCAGCCGCGGCTCGCCACTGACATGTCGCGCGGGACTGAACACCAGCGATGCTGGGCTGCCGGTAGGCGGTGGCACCTCCTCTGCTGGCGATGCGGGGCCGCCGGGCGGAGGCGGCACCTCCTCTGCCGGCGCGCTCACGCTTCGGAGCGACGGAGGTTTCGGGCCATCACCCGTCGCTCGCTCGGGGCGGGGCAGGCTCGCTGCCTCATGGCGCTGGGACGGTCCCATGCGCTCGTCGAGGTCGAGGTCGAGATCAGCCGGCTCCGCCAGCTCGGCGCCGTCGAGCGCGATCGGCTCCATGGAGGGCTCCAGCGGCTCGAACAGCGACCGCGGACGACGCTCCAGGACGGGTGCGCTCAGGGTCGCACGCTCGATGAGGCCGGCGAGGAACTGGTTCATGCGCGCACCATGTCGACGTAGAGCTGGCGACGCACCGGAGACAGCGCCAGGATCTGGCGCTCGCTCCAGCCGTAGGCGCCGGCCAGGGTGTGGATGTCGACCAGGAGCTGATGAACCCACTCTTCCAGCTCACCCCAGAGGTAGCTCACGATGTCGAAGCTGATCCGCCAATCGTGTCCGCAGCTCGGACAGGTCAGCCGCATGTGGATCTCCGCCTCGGGATCCTCGGCGGCCATCTGCTCACCGAGCTGCGCGAGGATCGCCGGGGGCAGGGTGATCGGATCGACCGCTCGACCGGCCTTTTGCGCGCTCACGATGCAGCGGCGCAATAGCTCGCGGGCAGCGGACGCGGTGTCGAGCCCGCGGGCGACGAGCTCCAAGAGGTCCTCGCTGGTCGGCAGCCGGTAGTCGATGGCGTAGTCCTGCGCGTGGAGCTGGCGGGGCGCCGGGGCGACGGGCGCTGCGGGAACGCGCACCCGGACATCGCTGGCCTTGAACGCGGACTCGAGTCGCTCCGAGCAACGCGGACAGCGGGTGATGGTGATGAGCTCGGTCCCGAACAACGCCTCGTGAAGGCCGAGGAGCCCGCAGTCTCGCTGCCCGACCGGCGCACGCGCCCACGCGCCGATCTCCACGCCGGGCCAGGCGGCGTGGAGCACGGCCAGGGCACGCTCGATCGGGTGCCGGCGGTGGCTCCGCTCCCAGACAGCGAGCAGTACGTCCGAGCTCAGGACGGTCATCGCATCTGACTCAGGGTGCGTCGGGGAGCGTCGGCTCGCTGGGCTCCGGCGTATCCGGATCGCGCTTCCAGCCTTCGTTCTCGAGCTTGATGTGCTGGAGCGCCACGGCATTGGCGTTGGCATCCAGATCGGGGAGCGCCTGGTACTCCGACACCCATGCGCGATAGACGAAGTAGCGCAGCGCCACCTGGCCGGCCTCGTTGAGGACCTCGATGATGAGGTCCTTGCGGAAGTCCTTCAGTGACGACTCGGCGCTGAGGCCTCCCTGGAAGTTCCAGACCTTGCTGGCCCAGTTCTCGAAGTCCTTGTCGTGGGTCACGCCCCGCTCGAGCGTGATCGCCTCGAACTCGGTGCGCCCGGGCGACTTGCGGCTGCTGCTGGGATCGCCGCCGTCGCGATGCTTCACCACCTCTGTGGTGCGCTTGAGCATGCTGACCTTGCTGATGCCGGCGACCGGGGTGTTGTTACCGACGAACTTGACCAGGAACTTGAAGTTCTTGTAGGGGTCAAAACGCAGCGCGTTTACAGTGAACTCTGCCATGACGGCTCCTTCGACCTTGTCGTCGTTCAGACTGCGATCTGTCCAGCGATCTGCTGGAGCTTGATGATCACGAACTCGGCGGGCTTCAGAGGCGCGAAGCCGACGACCACGTTGACGATGCCGAGGTTGATGTCCGTCTGAGTGGTGGTCTCCTTGTCACACTTGACGAAGTAGGCGTCGCGCGGCGAGCTGCCCTGAAATGCGCCCTGGCGGAAGAGGTCGTGCATGAACGCGCCGACGTTGAGCCGGATCTGCGCCCACAGGGGCTCGTCGTTCGGCTCGAAGACCGCCCACTTGAGCCCGCGGAACAGGCTCTCCTCGATGAACAGCGCGGTCCGGCGAACGGGGATGTACTTGTACTCGTCGGCCAGCTGGTCGGCGCCGCGCAGCGTCCGGGATC
Source organism: Kofleriaceae bacterium (assembly GCA_035558535.1). Lineage (GTDB taxonomy): Bacteria > Myxococcota_A > Polyangia > Haliangiales > Haliangiaceae > JABFXX01. The sequence continues at coordinate 29,445 of DATMCI010000355.1, read as the reverse complement.
CCCACACGACCCGCCCGCCGACCGGGAACGCGCGCAGGCAGTTGATGCCCAGCGGGTTGAGCTGGCCGTTCTCGGGATCGGTCATGGGCACGCTCAGCTGCGGCACCGCGAACAACGTCGCCTCCATGCCGGCGGGGGCCTTCCAGACCCCACGGTTCCCATCGGTCCGGGCGAAGACCCCTGCCAGCGCCCCCACCGCCGAGAACACCTCGACCTGATTGTCGTGCAGTGGGTTCGGGTACTTGAGGCGCGGGAAGAACAGCGCGGAGTTGGCGCTGCGCGTGCCGACGGCCTCGTTGTCGGCATCCTTGAACTGGTTGACCGCGGTCGCGACCGTCGTCCAGGGCTTGGGCGAGTCGAGGAGCAGCATCGCCCGCCGCTTCTCGCAGTAGACGGCTGCCGCCGCGACGAGGTTCGGATCGACGTCGATCGTGTCGACCGGTGCGTGGTAGGGCGGAATGCACAGCAGGTTGAACAGATCGACCTGCTCCAGCGCGAAGAGCCCCTTCTTTTGGGCTTCACCTTGCGACGGCAAGAAGCTCTCCACGTTCAGCCAGGTGCCATCGGAGACCGCGTTCGTGGCGGTGTTGAGGGCGGTGTTGAGCGCGGTGATGGCTGCGTCGAGCGCGGCCTTCTCTGTCGCGGTGTTCGGCGGCGGAGACTGGTTCTGCTTGGCGACGAGCGCCGCCTTGGCCGTTGCCACCGCCGCCTCGGCCTTGCTCAGCGCGTCCTTGTCTTCGGCGATCGCAGGCGGCGGGCTCAGGGAGCCGTCATAGCGAAGCAGTGCTGACTCGGCTTCCAGCACCTTGTCGACCCGTCGCGGGCTGTCCTGCACCGTGAGGTTCAGGTACCGCTCGCTGCGACCGCTCGTGGTGTCGGTCACCGTCAAGTTGAAGAGGTCGGCCTTGGTGAACGCTGGCCCCAGTGTCTTGGCGACGGCGTCGGTCGTGTTGGTCTGGTCGACCGTGACACGCAGCCCGACACCCCACTTGCCCTGGTTCGCGGCGGCGAACTGCAACGCGCCGGCAGTGAGCTTCGCGAGGGGCGCTCCCGTGGGTGTCGTTCCGGCGTTGTAGAGCCGGACGACCACTGCTGTGCTGCCGCCGTTGAGGAAGAAGTCGCGCACGGAGAACCCGAGCGCGCTCTCGCTCCAGAGACCGCCGAAGATGGTCTCGAACTCACCGAAGTTGTGTACGGTTATCGCCTTGTCGGTGTCGCCGCGCGGGGCCCTGCCGATGAAGGCGGTGATGGACGTCGCCACGCCGGTGATGGTACGGACGCCACTCGAGATCTCCTGGACATAGACTCCAGGGTAACTAGTCGCTACAGGCACGATGAACCTCCGGCGGATGAGCTGTCGTGTGAAGGGTTTGCGGCTCGGGTACACCGAGCCACCGACGCAGATAGGAGCTGCGTGAAGCAATATTTAGGGCCGACTCTGACCGACTCGCGCTCCCTCCCTGGGCCGAACAGGCAGGCGAGCCCGCAGCGCGTGCTGCGAGTTTTTCCTGCCCGATTTGAGTTACTCCGCTCGATCCAGAATCGTCAAGTCAAAGTTTGCAAATTTCAGATGGGTCAGTCGCAAATCACGATGCCATGAGAGGCATTGGAAGAGTGCAATGCAGCGGCAGCGCCGCCCGCGATACGCGAGGACACGTTGATGGATGCGACGCCGCGGCGCGGGCCGCGGTAGGCGGCGCCTCCACTTCTCCCCAATCACGCGGTGTGATCTGCTTGCCTCCTCCCCCTGGAGCTGCGGCGCCGCGATGGCAGTGCCGAGCCGGGCCCACCCTATCGAACCGCTGCGGCGGCTGCAAACGCCTCGGGCGCCGCTAATTGCTGCACTCCGAGTCCTCTATCCACTGAGCCCCTCTCGAGAGGAGTATGTGCTCGTCCTCATTGGCTCGGGGGAGTGAGCGGGAGCGCGCTTCGGTTCGAGTGCCACGCTCGAGCTCGGTGCGGCGTCGCGGTCAGGGGCACTTCGCGCCGAGGGCGGGCGTCGCCGGCGCGTTCGGATCGACCTGCGTCGACAGCGCCCACAGCTCCCGGCCCTGATCGCAGCGGCCGGCGAGGCCCACGCACAGCGCGAGGCGCTGCAGCGCGAAGCCAGTGCGCTTCTTGTGCGCCGCCGTCGAGACCTCATCGGCGAGCGCTCGGGCCGCCGGCATGATCGCGTCGCACCACGCGAGGTTGCCGTGGTCGCGGGTCGTGAACGCGTCGATCTGCGCGTAGAGCCGGGCGACGCGCGTGTCGAGGTCGCCGGTGATCGGGCAGTACGTGCTCACGTTGCTCCTGAGCCATGCGGCCTGGGTCGCCGGATCGACGGTCCCCGACGCGTTCGGGCCGATCCGTTGCAGGCGCGCGGTCCCGGCCGCGCAGTCGCCCATCATCATCTCGCACTTCCCCTGGAAGGTCTCGATCGAGTGCTGCTGGCCGGGGTGGACGTTCGGGATCGGCGTCGCGAGGAGCTTCTTGCAGGCGCCCACGTCGTGCTGCCGGATCGCCGCCGTGAAGCTCGCGAGGAGCGCCGTCGGATCGGCGTACGACTCGGCGGCGCCGAGCGCGGCGCTCTGGGCCTGACACTGCGGGCCGAGGTCGGGCTGGCGGAACTTGCTGGACTCGTCGACCTTGTTCGAGAGCGACCACAGCGCGCGCGCCTCGTCGCACCGGCCGGCGGTGCCGACGCACTTCGCGAGCTGCTGGAGCGTGAACGATGCGGCGGTGCGCTGGGGGCCGGTGGCGACCTCGCCGGCCGCCTTCTTCGCGGGCGCGATCAAGACGTCGCACCACGCGACGTCCATCGCCGCGCCCATCGTGTGCGCGCTGGCCTGGGTGCGCAGCCGATCGAGGCGCGTCTGGAGCGGGCCCTCGATCGGGCAGTACTGCTCGACGAGCATCGCGGTCTGCGGCTGGATGCCCGCCGCGGTCTGCGCCTTCACGAGGCGCGCCGTACCGCCGGCGCAGTCGCCGGCCATCATGTCGCAGAACGCGCCGAAGCTCTCGAAGGAGGAGCGCACGGACGGGGGAGTGCTGGGGGGCAGGCCCGCGATCAGTCGCTGGCAGGCGCGCGCGTCGTGCTGGCGGAGGTGCTTCTGGAGGTCGATCGTGAACGTCGAGAAATCGACGAACGGGCCCGCGGGCGGGGGCGGCGCCGCCGCGACGGTCTTGTTCGCGGGCGCGCGCGGAGTGTCGAGCGGGACGCCGCCGGGCGGGCCGGGGCGGGCGGGCGCGCGGCCCGAGCCGTCGGCAGGAGTCGGCGCGGGCGCGAGCTCCGGGCCGGGGCCGGTGGCGGAGCCGGAGCCAGAGCCAGAGTCGGAGCCGGGGCCGGTCGGCTCGACGTGCGGATCGGCCGGCACGGGCGTCTCCGCGGTCGCCGAGCCGGCGGTGGGAGTGGCGGAGCGCGCGGGCTTCTTCGTGAGCGCGCGCGCGCCGAGGAGGACGGCGGCGACACCGGCGGCGGCGGCGAGGCCGGCGATCGCGATCGGCGCGATCCGCCGCGTCGGCGATGCGGGCCGCGCGGGCGGGCGCGCGCCGGAGCCCCAGTCTGCACCGGGTTGCGAGCGCGGGATGGCGCCCGGGCGCGAGACGGGGATCGGGTTCGGGCGTGAGCCGGAGATCGGGCTCGGGCGCGAGCCGCTGTCCGAGCGCGAGCCGCTGCCCGAGCGCGGACCCGTGCCCGAGCGTGGGCCCGTGCCCGAGCGCGGGCCCGTGTCTGAGCTGTGCTCGCGATCCTCGCTGTGCCCCGGATCCGAGTCGAGCCAGCGATCCGAGCCGGGCCCGGAGTCCGAGATCCGCTCGCGGCCGGAGATCGGACGCGCGCGGGCGGTCGGCCCCGGCTCCGAGCTGGGCCCGCGATCCGAGCGCGGGCCGCTATTCGAGCGCGGCCGTGGCCGCGAGGCGGGCGGCTGCTCGATCGCCGCCATGGTCTCCGCGCTCTCGATCTCGCGGCTTGGGCTCGCGCGGCGCCCGCTCGCGCTCGTGCTCGTGAGGGTCTGTTCGAGGGCGTCGGCGAGGGTGCCGGTGTCCGGGTAGCGGTGGCGCGGCTCGATCGAGAGGCCGCGCGCGAGCACGCCGCACAAAGCGTCGAGCTCCGGCTCGCGCGGCCGCCGCTCGGCAAAGAGTGCGATCAGCGCGTCGCGCCCGATACCGGCGGGTGGGCGGCGGCCGTCGATCGACTCGGCGAGCGACAGGCAGAGCGCGTACTGATCGGCGGGCGCGTCGGGCGGCCGGCCGGCGCGCTGCTCGGGCGCCATGTACGCGGGCGTGCCGGCGACGAAGCCGGACGCGGTGATCGACATCTCGTCGGTCGGCAGCTCGGTCATCGCGTCCGGCGACGGCGTGGACGAGCGGACCGCGAGCCCGAAGTCGGCGACGCGCACGCGGCCGTCGAAGCCGAGCAGGAGGTTCGAGGGCTTCACGTCGCGGTGGACGAGGCCCGCCGCGTGGGCGGCGGCGAGGCCGCGCGCGGCCTGCGCGTAGAGCCGCGCGAGCTCGCGCCAGCTCGCGCTGGCGCCGCCGCGGCTCGCGAGCGTCTCGCCGGCGACCAGCTCGGTGGCGATGAAGACCTCGCCGTCGATCTCGCCGACGTCGTAGACGGCGAGCACGTTGGGGTGGCCGAGGCGGGCGAGGGCGCGCGCCTCGCGGAGCAGGCGGTCGCGCTCGCGGCCGTCGTCCGCGCGCTCCGGCCGCACGAGCTTGACCGCGATGTCGCGGCGCAGCTGCGGATCCCACGCGGCCCACACCTCGCCCATGCCGCCCGCCGCGATCCGGCGATCGAGCTGGTACCGGCCGACCGTCCGGCCGCCGGACGGCCGAGGACCGTCGCCGCGGCTGCCGCTCCGCGCCCTGCCGCCGCCGCCGCTGCCGCTGCCCTTCTCGCTGCCGCTGCCGCCGCCGCTGCCGCCGCCGCTGCTACCGCTGCGCCCGAGCGCGCCGAGCCCGGCGATCACCTCGGCGCAGCTCTCGCACCGATCGACGTGCGCCTCGATCGCCGCCAGCTCGGCCTCGCCCAGCGCGCCCTCGACCATCTGCACGAGCGCGTCCTCGGACGGGCACTCACCCGCGCCGCCCGCGCCGCCTGCCTCGCTCACGTGGGCGCCTCCGCGTCCGGATCGATCGCCGGCTCCGGCGCGCGCAGGACGCGCGACAGGCTGAGGTCGAGCCGGCTGTCCGCCGCCCGGACGACGCTGTCGAGCGCGCCGGGCTCGACGCCGAGCTGCTCGGCGAGCGCGGCGCGCGTCGCGGTCACGAGGTTCGCGCGCGCCTGGGCGAGCGTGCGCGCCACCGTCGCGCGGTGCACGCTGTACGTCGCCGCGATCTGCTCGAGCGTGAGCTGATCGACGTGCGCGTGGCGCAGGAAGTTGCGCTCGCGCGGCGCGAGCTCGGTGACCGCGCGCGCGAACGCCTGCTTGATCGCGCGCCCGACCTCCTCGCGCGAGACGCGCGCCGCGAGGTCTGGGCCCAGCGCGGGCAGGCCGATCAGGTCGTCGTCGGCGAGCAGCTCCTCGAGGCGGCGCGCCTGCTCGCCGCGCGCGACGTCGACCAGCGCGCGCAGCGCCGTCACGCGCAGCCAGTTCTGGAGGAAGCCGAAGCCGGAGTAGTCGGCGATCCGCGCCGGCCGGCCCGCAGCGGCGACGAACAGCTTGATCCGCAGGGTCTGCAGGAGCTCGTCCTGCGTGACCGAGAGGCGGCGGAACCGCGCGAGCACGCCATCGACGTCGGCGCGGTGCGTCCGCTCGAACGCCGCGATCGCGCGCGGATCGCCGGTCGCGCACCACTGCGCGAGGAGCAGATCGCCGAGCCGGAGCCGCGCGAGCGCCGCCACCGGATCCTTCTGCGCGGCGAGCCGCTCGGCGAGCGCCGCGGCGAGCGCGGCGTCGGTCACCGCCGCCGCCTCCGGCCACTGCGCGCGGGCGGCGGCGAGCTCGCCCGCGAGCTGCGCGCCTCGCGCGTCGGCTGCGCCGGGCGCCCCGGCAGCCCCAGCCGCTCCGGCTCCGAGCCGCGCGCGCACGCCGTCCGGCAGCGCGCCTTGGACCTGATTCCACCACTCGCTCACGGGGACGTCATCTTGACATGAGGCCGGCGATCTGGCCCAGCGCTCACGGGTGCGCGACGACGATGAGGCTCGCCGCGCGCGCCCGCAGGCAGCGCAGCGTGAGCGCCATGTTCTCGGGGTCCAGCGCGGCGAGGCTCTCGTCGAGGATGACCACCTCGCTGTTCTGGAGGAGCGCGCGCGCGATGAACAGCCGGCTCTGCTCGCCGTGCGAGAGCTGCCAACCCGTCTCGCCGATCGTCTGGTACATGCCACCCGGCATGCGATCCAGGAGCGGCCCGAGGCCGAGCTCTTCGCACACCTCGCGTGCCTCGTCGAGATCCTCCGGCCGCGGCGGCCAGCCTCGGCTCATGAGCAGGTTGAACGCGAAGGTCTCCGCCAGGATGTGGTTCTCGTGAAACTGCGGCGCCGCCGCCACGCGCGCGCGCCAGCCGGTCTCGCCGAGGCAGCTCATGTCCAGACCGCGCGCCAGGAGGAGCCCGCTCCTGGGCGTCTGCACGCCCGTGAGCAGCGCGACGAAGGTCGACTTTCCGCCGCCCGACGGCCCCTGGATCAGCACGCGGTCGCCGTGGCGGACGACGAGATCGCAGCCCGACAGCACATCGGTGGCGCGGCTCGCGTGACGGAACGAGACGTCGACCGCTTCCAGCACCGGCTCGCGCTCCGATGCCGGTGGCATGACGACGTACTCGGGCGCGGTCGGGCGGCTCGCCGGGCGCGCCCCGCGCTCCGCCGCGGCGGGCTCGGGGCTCGCGGCATGAAACAGCACCGACACGCGCTGCCACGCTACGTGGGCGCTGGCGAGCTGATCGAGGCCGCTGCTGAGCCGGGCGAGCGAGAGCCAGGCGAGGACCACGCCGCCGACCCCGGTGCCCAGCTCGATGAGATCGGCGCCGTTCACGAACGCCGGCGCGAGGGTGCCCAGCCCCGCGAGCAGCCATCCGCGCGGCACGATCACCAGCAGCGCGAGCGCTCGGCGATCGAGCGCCACCGAGCGGTCCTGGTACCGCGACAGCGCGTCGTCCTCGGCGACATGCCAGCGGTCCGGCAGCTCCTGCGCGAGCCGCGTCCGGTGGCCGACGATGTGCTCGACCGTCAGGCTGGTGAGCGCCAGCCGCTGATCCGTCCAGCGATAGCGCTCGCGCGCCAGCCGTACGCCGAGGATCCCGGCCAGGACCAGCCACGCGACGAGCAGGACGGCGTGCCAGGGCCCGCCGGCACCCGCCGCGAGCACGGGCAGAGCGAGCGCGAGCTCGATCAACGCGAGCACGCTCAAAAACCCGCCGCCGAGCGCGAGCCGCTCGAGGCTGTCGGACTCGAGCGTGCGACCCAGCAGGCGGCCGATGCCATCGCGGCTGAGCAGCTCCGGCGGCAGCGCGAGCGCGCCGGCGAGCAAGCGGCGGCGAAGCAGCGCACCGATGCCCATCGCGAGCTTGCCCTGGTACCACGTCGTGAGCATCACCAGCGGGATCGAGCCGAGGAGGAGGAGCGCCCAGCCGCCCAGCCAGCCGGGCGCTAGATGGCCCGTGAGGACCGCCCGCCCGATCGCCCACCACGAGACGAGGAACAGCGCGTACCGCGCCGCGTGGGCGGCGATCAGCCTCGCGCCGAGCCGAAGCAGTCCGGCGGCGCGCAGCTGCGCGGCGAACGGCGCGGCCGGCGGCAGCCGGAGCTGCCACGCGTGCATCACCGTGGTCGTCGCCAAAAACTCGCTCACCATCGCCGCCTCCGCGCGCGCGCGGTGGCGCGCAGAGAGCTGCGCGTTCGCCAGGAGGTCCGCGGCCCGGGCGCGCTGCCCGTCCTCGTGGCTCGCCTGCAACGCCCGCGCGACGGCCCGCCGCGAGGTCAGCCGGACGGCGCCATCGGGACCGAGGCACACGAGCCTGTCGCGGCGCCCGCGGAGCACGGCGAGGACGCCGTCGGGGAGCCGCACCAGCGCCGGGGTCACCGCCGCGAGCGCCGCGTCGACCTCGCGGTACGTCGCCGTCATCGGCTCCACGTTCACGCCGAGCTGCTCGCCCGCTGCCGCCAGCCAGCGATCGAGCGCCGCCGGATCCTCCGCGGGCGGATGGTGCGGAGCGGTCGTGGCCACGGAGCCGAGCCCGCTGCGGCGCGCCAGCGCGACCACCGCCTCGCCGATGCTCTCGATCGGCCAGGCGAGCGCGGCGGGATCGACCACGGGAGCGCTCACGAGCCCGATCCCTCCTCTCGGACCTTGCCGCGCTCGATCCACACGCGGCGCCACTTCGTCCCCGACCACTCGAGCTCGTGCATGTCCCGGTCACCGCGGACCAGCGCGGCGTAGCGCGAGTCGGGGCGGCGCTGCAGCGCGGCCGGGTCGCCGTCCTCGACGATCCGGCCGCCGTCGATCACGAGGACCCGGCTGAACTCCTGGGTCTCGACGATGTCGTGGGTCACCCACAGGAGCGTCGCGTCGCGCCACCACTGGCGCGCCGCCAGGAGGAGCTGCCGCCGGGTCGAGAGGTCGAGCCCGCGAAATGGCTCGTCGAGGATGACGAGCCGCGCCTGCTTGCGGATCAGCGCCCGGCCGACGCGGATGCGCTGGCCCTCGCCGCCCGAGACCATGGCGCCGCCCTCGCCGAGCTCGGTGGCCAGGCCGTCCGGCATGCGCTCGAGGACCTCGCGGAGCTGCGCCCTGGACAGGATCTCCGAGAGCGGCACCTCGCCTTCGCGATCAGCGCCGTAGCGCAGGTTGTCGAGGAACGAGCGATTCCACAGCATGACCGCCGGATCGACCCACGCGGTCTCCCGGCGCATCCTGCGCAGCCAGTCACCGGTCAGGGGCCGCGCCTCGATCTCCAGGGTGCCGCGCGCCGGCCGATACCAGCCCAGGAGCAGCCCGACCAGGCTCGACTTGCCGGCTCCCGAGGCGCCGACGATGGCGACGTGCTCGCCGGGCGCGATGTCGAGATCGACGGCCTCGAGCACGGTCCGCCCGGCGGCCTCGACGTGGACGCCGGACATGCGGATCGCGACGCCGCGCACCGCCCCCGCGCGCCGGGCGCCAGCGGACGCGCTCGCCGCCGGTGGTGCGGCCCCGGCCGCGGCCTCGGGCTCGATCGGCTCGGGTGCGCCGAGCGGCTCGAGCAAGCGCAGGACCACGTTGCGGAGCACCGGGTACTGGCGCGCGACGATGGCGATGTCCTGGCCGAGCGCCGGCAGGCTGAGCGCCCAGTAGACCAGGAGGAGCAGACCGCTCGTGGCGTGGCTGGACACGCTCCACACCATGAGGACGGCCATGCCGAGCCCGCACAGTGCCAGCACGCCGTCCACCACGGTGGACGCGGCGTAGAACCTGAGGCCGGCGCGCGACCACTGCACCAGGAGCTCCTCCTGCTGGCGCTGCATCGCCGTCTGGGCGCCGTGCACGCGGATGGGAAACAGCCCGAGGAGTGCGTCGAGATAGAACCGGCCGAGCGCGCCGGCATGGCTGCGCAAGCGCAGATCGCGCTCTGCCATCAGCGGCTGGCAGAGGAGCGGCACCCCGATGCAGACGACCGTGGCGATCAGCGCGAGCGGCGCGCTCGCCGGCTGGAGCCAGGCGATCCCGCCCACCGTGAAGAGGAGCTGTGCCGAGGCTGTGAGCAGCCGGACGCCGAGCAGCGGCAGGCTGCGAATCTGGTGCAGGGTGTGCCCTCGCTCGGCCATGTCGGACAGGAGCCGGCTCCGGAAGTAGCGATCGTCCAGCTGCGGGACCTTGGTCAGGAAGGCCATCCGCAGGCGCAGATCGAGCGTGCGGCCCAGCCGCAATGCTCCTCCGATCAGCGGCAGATCGACGAGCAGGCCGAGCGCCAGGAATCCGAGCAGGGTCGCCATCGCGGCGGCGCGCTGCGACGCCAGCCCGAGCTCCTGGCCTACCTCGAGGATCCCGCGCAGGAGGATGGCGTTCATCGTGACCAGCGCCGCGGAGATGACGAGCACCAGCCCCAGCACCACCGGCGTCACGAGCCCGTCGGCCATGAGCATCCCGAGCAGCGTGCGCCATGGGCGCACCGACTCCTCGGTCAACGCGGCGACGACCTCCGCCGGCATCTCGGCGACCTCGGCGGCCTCGGCGGCCTCGGCGGCCTTGGCGGCCTTGGCGGTCTCGGCGGCCTCGGCGACCGGGGCGGCCTCGGCGACCGGGGCGGCCTCGGCGGCGGCCCCGGCAGGCGCGGCGGCGCGACCGTCCTCGGCGGCGGCGCGACCGTCCTCGGCGGCGGCGCGCGCGATCAGCGCTGCGCCCCCGACCTCGCGGCGACCGCGAGTGCGTACGAGCACCACGCCACGCAGGCGCAGCATCTCCTCCGTATCGCCCTCCAGCGGCTGAGACAGCCAGGCGTGCCGATACTCCTTGGCGACGAGCTGGATCGAGCCATCCGCGCGCGGCTCGATCTGCCGCTCGATGAGCGCCTGGCACAGGGGGCCCGGCGGCACCGCGCCATTCGCGACCAGCGAGGCCGTCATGCGCGTGGCAGCGTCCAGCGCGGCCATCGGCTCCCAGCGGGGGGTGGCCAGCGCCGCGTCGCACAGCCGCGCGCGCGCCGCGCGGGGAATCGCGAGCTCCGCCAGGCGGGCGTCGAGCGTGTCCAGGAACTCGCGCTCCGCCACCCAGGAGCGCCAGCCCGCCGCCGGGACGCGCTCGTAGTGGATGTACAGCTGCTCGAGCAGCGCCGTGCGCCGGATCCAGTGTCGCCCCTGCGCCGGATCCATCACCTGGACCCAGGGCCCAACGACCGACCAGACCACGACGAAGTGATTGCCGCCGTTCGGCGTCCTCACCACGACGATCGCGGGGAGCGCGCGCGCGGCCGGGAGGAGCAGGTGCTCGGCCGGCAGCATGGTCTCCTCGGTCTCGAGCCCGAGGAAGTTGGCGACCTCGTCCATCGTCGTGATCGACGTGCCGTCGACGCTGGTCTGGCAGGCCTCGCGCAGGCGCCCGTAGTTGACCGAGATACCGAAGCCCGCGACCAGCGACTGGAGCGCGGCCGGCCCACAGTCCATCATCGAGGTCTGGACGACTTCGGGTACGAAGTATCTGGCTTGCGGATGGGTGCGTGCGAACAGGCTCACCGGGGCTCACTTCACTCGATCAGCTGCCCGGCCGCGCGCGCGATCAGGGTGGCAGGGGAGACCTCGTCGAGCTCGATCTCCACGGCTCCGATCAGGCCGTGGCGGCGCGGGATCGCAGAGCCGGGCTGGTCGTCGAGCACGAGCTTGACCCGGATCTGCCCGTCCATGACCTCGCTCGAGACCGCGGAGACCGTCGCGCCCAGCATGCCGTACTGCGTCCACGGGAATGCCGCGACCCGCATGCGCGCGCGCTGTCCGGGCTGGACGCGCCCGATCGCGTCCGCCGGTGCAAAGTCTGCCACGAGCTCGACCTCGGTCTCGGGCGTCACCACCGCCACCGTCTGGCCCGCCGCCACCACCGCGCCCACCTGCGGGATGCGCACCTGGCCGAGCACCCCGTCGATCGGGGCGCGCACCGTGTGGCGATCGCACTCGACCTCGAGCCGCCGCACCCGGACGGCCGCGCCATCGCGCTCTGCCACCAGGGCCGCGAGCGATCGCCGCAGGCTCTCGGTCTGCGCGCGCCGGTCGGCCAGATCGCGCCGCGCCTCGCTGGCGAGCACCGTCAGGCGGTGGTCGCGCGCGCTGACCGCGGCCTCGGCTTGCTGCGCGGCCGACGTCGCGCGGTCGGCCTCGGACTCGGCCACGATGCCGGCCTGGAGCATGCGATCGGTACGGTTCGACTCGCGGCGCGCGAGCGTGGCCTCGGCCTTGGTCTCGCTGAGCGCGGCGTGCCCCTCCGACACTCGCGCGCGCCCCAGCGATTGCGTGGTGGCCAGCGCCTCCTCGCGAGCCGTGATCTCGGCTTCGAGCGCGCCGATCTGCGCGCTCAGGCCGCGCTCCGTCGCGCGGGCGTCGGCGAGCCGCAGGGTCGCGTCGGCAGCGTCCAGGGTGAGCAAGACGTCGCCCTTCTGGACGCGCCCCCCGAGCGGGAGGTTCACGTCCAGCACGCGGCCGGAGATCAGGGTGTCGACCGGGTGGACCTCATCGCGGGCCTGCAGCCGGGCATGCGCGCTCACGGCGTAGACCGGCACGCGGGCGAGCGCCAGCCAGAGGCCAGTCAGGATCAGGAGTCCCACCACCACGCCGAGCGCGAACAGGGCTCGCCGCCCGCGCTCGTGATCGCTGCGCAGTGCGATCGATGTTTGGCGAAACTCGCTCGTCATCGATGCCGCGCGAACCATAGCCGGTACAGCAGCCGTCCAGAGGCGTCCTCCGCGGGATCGGTGAAGGCGGTGCGCGCGTGGACGACGAGCCGGTTATGGAGGAGCAAGAGGTCCCCGGGCTCGAGCGGGAGATCGATCCGGAGCTCGTCGCGGGAGAGCACCGCCTCCAGGCAATCCATCGCCGCGATGTCGCCCTGGGTCAGCGCCACGCCTGCGAGCTGGTGCCCGTGCTCGATCCGCTTGCGGTTGTACCGCATCGTGACCATCCCATCGAATCGCTCGATGAGCGGGAAGCTCACGAAGTGAGGATCATCGGGATTGTCCGGCCTCGATCGATGATAGTAATACGGGCTGGTCAGCCGCCGCAGATGATCTGGATATTCGGTGAGCAATATATTGTATAGGGAATGGACGCTCACCACCTGGGTCGTGCCGCCCGACCTCGCGCAGCGCACCACGAGCAGCCCGACGTAATCCGGGACCGGCGCGAGATCGCCCGCGTCGGTGTGCCACGGGATGGGCAGGTTGGTCTTCGACGTGAACAGCGCGTCGCCGTCGAGGCTGCGCTCGTCCTTCACCGCGTAGAGCCAGTCGCCCTCGCGGTTCTGCGGCAGGAGCTGGCCGACGTTGGCGCCGATCCACCCGCTGAACGTCGCCACCGTGTCCTCGTCGAGCAGCTGCGTCGGGAAGTCCCTGATCACGAGGAACCCGCGGCCCGTCATGAGCTCGCGCTCCGTGGTATCGAGCAAGGGCAAGAAGCTCCCGAGCGAGAGCCCGCCCGGTTCGGCGTCCTCGGGCGCGTCGTCTGCACGCGCCACCGCCGCGTGCAGCCGCTCGAGGTCGCCCAGCATCGCGGCGTCCAGCCGCAGCGAGTAGTCGGCCATCGCGCCGAAGCTCTGGGCCGTCCACACGGAGGGCCCCGCGATCGGCACTCCTTCGGTCACCAGGCTCGACTCCATCATCGCGCGCGCGCCTCCGCGGCGGTCAGCCAGCGCACCACCTCGCTCGCGCTCTCGTCGGGAGGGAACACGGGGTAGAGGACCTCTTCGACGCGGCCATCGCGCAGGATCAGCGTGAACCGCTTGAGCAGGGTCATCCCCTCGACCGAGAACGTGGGGAGCTGCATCGCGCGCGTCAGCTCGAGCTGCGTGTCGGAGAGGAGCTCGAACGGGAGTCCCAGCCGCCCGGCGACCTCCTGCTGATAGTCCGTGTCCTGCGTGCTGAGGCCGAAGACCAGGGCGCCGAGCGACGTGAGCTCCTGGTATCGGTCGCGGAACCCGCACGTCTGGGGCGTGCAGCCGCGCGCGCCCGGGATGGCGTTCCAGCCCGGAGGCGGATCGCGATCGGGCCGGCCGGTTCGCGGATAGGCGAAGACGACCACGCGCTTGCCCATGCACGCGTCGCGGAGCGAGACCTCGCGCCCGCGCGTGGACGTCAGCACACAGGGCGCGACCGCCATGCCCGGCAGGTGCCGGCACGCGCCGTCGTCGATCGGCACGGGCAGGCCGGTGGGCACCTCGTAGAGGTTGTCGGATCGTGTCATATCATATCCTCAGTCCAGGGAAGGAGTGGTGGTATGTTTTCCCGATCGCAACACGGTACCTGATTGCACCCCTGTGAGCCGTCCCTGATCGACGGCCAGCGCCCCGTTGACGCCGACATAGTCGACCCCGATCGAGTCTGCATGCAGCCGGCCCGAATCGCCCGGGAGGTCGTAGTGCGTCTCGAGGTCGGCGGCATCGACCGTGTCGGCATCGAACACGACGAAGTCGGCGTACCAGCCCACGGCGAGCTTGCCGCGCTCGCGCAGCCCGTACAGCTGGGCCGGGCGCTCGGTCAGCTGGTGCACGGCGTCCTCCAGCGTCAGGACGCCGTGCTCGCGCACGCCGTCCGCGAGCAGCCGCGTGGGGTACGCGAAGTCGGCGATCATGTCCACGTGCGCCCCGGCATCGGAGCCGCCGACCACGGTCCGGGGATCGTGCATCACCGCGGCCTTCGCCTGCCAGTCCTCCAGGGACTCGGCGAAGGCGAGCTGCCCGAACGTGGTCCGCAGCTCGTCCGCCACCGCGATATCGCATAACACGTCCCACGCGTCGCGCCCCTCCTCCTCGGCGATGTCACCGAGGTAGCGCCCGCGGTAGCCGTGATTCTTCGGGTGGAACGTGTCGAAGATGATCCTGTTGTCCCAGTCCACCAGCGCGCGAAAGCGCTGCTCGCTCGCCGCCGCGCGGCCGAGCTCACGCCGCGAGTGCGGATCGCGGAGCCACTCGATCCGCCGCGCGAGCGGCGCGCGCATCGCCTCGCCCCAACCTTCGACCGCGTCGAACATGAAGCCGGTGCGAAAGCTGAATCGCGCGCCGAGGGTCATCGGCATCATGAGCGCGACGATCTTGGCGCCGCGGGCGCGGGCGTGATCGCTGGCCTCGAGCTTCTTCTGGCCGCGCTCCCGGTTGGACGCGTTGACGTGCAGCGTGTTCCAGTTGATCGGGCGGCCGCCTGCGAGCGACATCCCGGTCAGGAGCTCGACATCGTGGGGCTGGAACGGGACGACCTGGTTGACCGCGATGATCTGGAGCGAGGTCCCCTCCACCTCGCCCGTGACGGAGGCCAGCGCGAGGAGCTCCTCGGTGCTGGCGCTGCGCGACGGCACCGGCCGGTGATCGCCGTCGTCGTGGGTCGGTACCCGTGACGACGAGAAGCCGACCGCGCCGGCCTCGAGGCCGGCGCGGAGGAGCCGCTGCATCGCGGCGAGATCCTCGGGGGACGCGGCCTCCGCGGTGGCGCGCCGGCCCATGACCGCCCGCCGGAGCGTGGAGTGCCCAACCATGAGGCCGATGTTGGTCCCGACCTTGCCCTCGATCAGATCCAGGTACTCGGCGGTGCTCCGCCACGACCAGGGCACCCGCTCGCGCAGGACCTCGGGCGCCATGCCCTCGGTGCGCGCCAGCATGCGCAGCACGAAGTCGGTGTCGTCCGGATCGCCCGTCAGCGGCGCGATCGAGAACCCGCAGTTACCCGCGAACACCGTGGTGACACCGTGCAGCAAGGATGGGAGCGCCGGCTCCCAGAAGATCTGCGCGTCGTAATGCGTATGGACGTCGACGAACCCGGGCGCGATCACCTTGCCCGTGGCATCGAGGGTGCGCGCTGCCTCGCCGGGGAGGTCGCCGATCGCGACGATGCGCTGGCCCACGATGGCCACGTCCGCGCGCCGGCGCGGGGCACCACTGCCATCGATGATCTCGCCCCCGCGAATCACCAGGTCATACATGCGGCGGCTTTCGCGGCTCGCGCGCGCCGAAGCGGCGCAGCGGATACGGCCGGACGGCGATGCACGTGTTCTTCACCTCGGTGAACGCATCGATGCTGAACCGCCCCCCGATCCGGCCCACGCCGCTCTGCTTGAACCCGCCGAACGGCACCCGGATGTCGCGCGTGATCGACGCGTTCACCCACACCGTGCCGGTGCGCAGCTGCTGCGCGACCCCGAGTGCGCGGTTCGAGTTGCCGCTCCAGACGTATGCGGCGAGCCCGAAGATCGTGTCGTTGGCCCGGCGGACCGCATCGGCCTCGTCCTCGAACGAGCTGATCCCCACCACCGGCCCCATCACCTCCTCGCGGGAGAGCCTGGCGTGCAGCGGGACGTCGGCGACCACGGTGGGCTGCAGGTAGAACCCCGTGGCGAGCTCACCCGGCGGGGCGCCGCCGCAGCGGAGCTTCGCCCCGAGATCACAGGCCTCCGTGATGAGCCCTGACAGGCGGCTCCGGTGGGCGGCGGAGATCACCGGGCCGACCTCGGTGCGCTCGGCGAGCGGATCGCCGACCACGATGCCCTGCACACGCTCGACGAACCGCTCGACGAACGTCGGGTAGAGCGACCGCTCCACGAGGAGGCGCGAGCCGGCCACGCACGCCTCGCCGTTGTTCGCGAAGGCGGTCAGGAGCGTCGCGTCGAGGGCCTGCTCGAGATCGGCGTCGGCGAAGATGATCGTCGGCGCGTTGCCGCCGAGCTCGCCCACGAACCGCTTCAGGTCGCGCGAGGCGAGCTCCATCAGCCGGCGGCCGGTGGGCGAGCTCCCGGTGAACGAGATCGCGTCGACGCCGGGGTGCGATGCCAGGGCCTCGCCCGTCGGCCGGCCCGGGCCGTGGACGACGTTGACCACGCCCGGCGGGAGCTCCAGCGCCTCCACGATCTTCGCCAGCTCCGAGGTCGTGATCGGCGACAGCTCCGATGGCTTGATGACGCAGGTGTTCCCGCACGCGAGCGCCGCCGCGAGGCTCGACGTGGCGAGCCCCAGCGGCGCGTTCCACGGCGTGATGATCGCGACCACGCCGATCGGCTCTCGCGAGGTGACGTGCAGGTACGCATTATCGAGGGGGATCGCCTCGCCGCCGATCCGCTCGATCTCGGCGGCGAAGTAACGGAAGTTCTGCACCCCGCGCACCACGTGCCCCGCGCGCGTCGTGGCGAGCGGGAGCCCGGTGTCCATGCACTCGAGCAGCCCCAGGATCTCCTGGTTCTCCTCGATCGCGTCGGCCATCGCGAGCAGGTACTCCGCGCGCTCGGAGCCGCGCATCCGCGGCCACGGGCCCTCATCGAAGGCCGCGCGTGCGGCGAGGACGGCGCGCTCGACATCGCCGGCATCGGCGAGGCTGATCTCCGCGATCTCCTCCTCCGTGGCCGGGTTGATCGAGGAGAAGGTCTGCCCGCTCGACGAGGGCTCGAAGCAGTTGTTCACGAACAGCTGGATGTCTTTTTTGGCCGATTGCATGGTCTGCCGTTCACCGGGCGAACCCGGGGACCTGAGCGAGCTTGTCGAACGCGCGCGCGAAGGCCTCGGTCGTCGCGTCGATCGCCTCCGCGTCGTCGTGGGCTGCCGACACCCAGCCGTGTGCGGGGTGGCAGTCGACACCCTCGACGAGGAGCGCGCGCCGCAGCATCGCGTAGCGCTCCGGGTGATCGCGATGGAGCGCCATCGGCGTCTTGGTGGCGTCCGCCGTGGCGGCGCCGATCATGATGTGGAGGATCGAGGCATCGTTCGTATAGAGCTTCACGTCCACGCCGCGGCGCTCGGCGGCCTGGTTGACGTCGTCGGCGATCCGCGCGGCCGCCCTGCGGGCCGCGGCCTGCGCCGCGCCGTCTCGCGCGTGCTCGAGCGTGACGGCGCCCGCGGCGGCCGCCAGCGGGTTCGCGTTGAACGTCCCGGTGTGGAGCACGCGGGCGCTGCGGTCGTTCACGCGCGTGCCCTTTCCGAACACGTCCATGATCTCGCGGCGCCCGGCGATCGCGGCGCCCGGGAGCCCGCCGCACAGGATCTTGCCGAGCACCGTGAGATCGGGCAGCACGCCACACATCGCCTGAACGCCGCCCGGCGAATACCGAAATCCGCTCACCACCTCGTCGAAGATGAGCAGCGTCCCGTGCTCCTGCGTCCCCTTGCGGAGCGCCGCCAGGAACTCCCGATCGAACGGGAGCTCGCCGCTGCTGCCGCCGCCGGGCTCGAGGATGACGGCGGCGACCGGCGTCTCCGCGATGAACTCGATCACGGACTCGGCGTCCGTGGGATCTGCGAGCGCGACCTGGTCGGCCGCGCCCAGGTTGAGGCCGCCGGCCTCGGGCGGGCAGACATACGCGAGCGCTTCGTCGTGCCAGCCGTGGAAGTGGCCGCTGAACTTCAGGAGCTGCTGCTTGCCCGTGAACGCCCGCGCGACCCGGATCGCGAGCAGGGTCGCCTCGGTGCCCGACGAGGTGAACCGGACCCGCTCGGCCGATGGCACGAGCTCGCACACGAGCTCCGCCCAGCGAACCACATCGGGAGTCAGCCCCCCGAGGTGCATGCCGAGCGGGAGCTGCCGCGCGATCGCCTCGAGCACGGGCGCGAAGCTGTGACCGAACAAGAGCGAGCCATGACCCGTCCAGAAGTCGACGAACCGCCGGCCGCTCGCCCCCCACTTGAACGGCCCCTGGGCCCGCACGAAGAACGGCTGGAACGGCGCGACCGTCTGGCTGTCGTGTGCCGAGCCGCCCGCGAGCACGCGGTGCGCGCGCTCTCCGAGCTCGGCCTCGGCCGCGAATGCCTGTCGAAAGCTATCGAGGTCGGCGGCATCGATCGCCGCCAGGGCCTCGGCCGTGAAGCTCATACCGTGAGCCACCGCGCGTCGCACGGCCGCCGCGGGACGAGCGCGCCTCGCGTGCCGTAGTAGTCGCGGATGCCTTCGAAGAACAGCACGAAGTGATCGGCCATCCCGCGCGCCGCGCGGAGGATGCGCTGCGCGTCGTCCGGGGACACGTGCCCGCGCTTCTTGAGCCACCGCGCGAGCACGATCTCGTTGTGATCGAGGCCGACATCCTCGGCGGAGTGCGCCCGGATCGCCTCGACGAGGCCTGTGGCGTAGCCGTATTGACTCGTCAGCTTGTCGCAGAGCTTCGTCACGTCTTTGGATTCGATGGAGCTCCCGCCTCGCATCACGCCGTACGTGCCCGCGTACGCGAGGCTGTCGTTCGTGGCCAGCTCGACCAGGAAGTTGATCAGGGCGCGGGTCGACGCGAGCGGCGGCGCGGCCCGGATCTGATCGCGGATGAGCCCGCACGCCTCGAGGCCGTCGAGGAAGATCCGGCCGTGGTCGTGCTCCTCGACGTAGTGCTGCGCGAACCACCGCCGCACGACCGTGTCGTTCCGGCAGTACGCCACGGAGGCCGCCATGTGCTCGTTGGCGGACTCCACGTAGTGGTACGTCTCGATGCCCCAGCCGAGGACCACGGCCGGCGGCGTCGCGCCGGACATGAGCTCGGACCAGAACTGGGCCGAGCTGAACTCGGTCGACCACGACTTGCAGACCTGGAGGTAGAGCTCGAGGAACCGCGCGGGCGTCGGGTTCTCGAACGCCTCCTGCAGATCGATGACGAGCCCGTCCGCGGCGAGGACGTCGAGGGTCGCGGCGAGCTCGGCCGCGGTCACACCGGCGCGCCCGGCGAGCTCTTCGACCGTCAGGCTCGCGTCGAGCTGATGCGCGATCGGCGCCAGCGCGGCCGCGCTCGCGCCGTGGAACGCGTACTCCGTGTCCGGCGCCGCGGCGATCAGGTCGTCGTCTGCCCTCGAGAGCTGCACCTCCGAGCGGAGCAGCGGGCGCGACGCCGCGCCGAGTGGCGAGCGGGCGGGGGATGCCGCTGGCTGAGCGGCCGGGTTCGATTGCTCTGCAGTCATGATCGAGTCCTCAACTGGAGGTTGTCAGACGCCCTGGGCCCTTATGTCTCGCCGCAGGAGCACGCGGGGCCTCAGCGTGGCCGGATCGGGCCAAAGCCCGCGCGCGGCGGGGTCTCGCGCCCGCTGTACGCGCGGAGGATGTCGCTCGACCACATCTCCATCGTCTCGACGAGGAGCACGGCGGCCTGGAGCGCCGCGGACGCTCTCGCCACGGACAGGCGCTCGATCGTCGAGCAGATGTTCTCGACCACGCTGTTGTGTTGATAGACGCCGTCGAGGTGCAGGTGATCGGCGAGCGCCTTGATCGCCTCGGGCTTGTCGCTCGCGTAGTGGCGCGTGAAGCGCTCGAACACCCGGGCGGCGGCGGAGCGATCTTCACCGGTCGACTCGAGGAACCCCGAGCATGCTGCGTACTGGAGCGGATCACGGCGGGCGGACGAGCGCATGTGCTCGAGCACCGCGCGCGTCCCGGCCAGCGGCCGGGTCGCCAGCACCTGGGCCTCGCTCATCCCCATCACGGAGAGCGCCGTCATGAAGTAGGAGAAGTGGTCCCACTCCTCGGAGTAATGCTTGGCGAAGAGCGGCCGGATCTTCATGTCCGGGCACGCCGCGGTCGCGAGCGCGAGCCGGTCGTTGACGCCGTCGATGAAGTGATAGTTCTCGAGGAGCCAGCCCATGAAGACGGACTTCGGGAGCTCGCCCCGGTTGAGCCCCGCCCACATCGGATGGCTGGCGAGGCGCTCCCGGAGGCCGCGATACAGGGTGCGGCAGCTGGCGGCGAAGGTCGCGGTCGAGATGTCCGCGTCGGCATCGCGCAAGCGGACGGCCGCGCCGTGCTCGACGAGCTTGTCCGCCAGGGCCGCGGCTGCTTGTGCGGGGACCTCCGCGGCACGCGCGGCGACATCGAGGGTCTGGGCGCCGTCGAACAGCGACAGGAGCCGGGCCGCCTGGGCCGGCGGGAGGCCGTCGACCTGGAGCTCCGAATCCGCCAGCTCCACGGTGACGGACTCGTCGGCGACGATCACCACGGCGTCCCAATGCAGCAGAGGCACCACGAGGTCCGGGCCTGGTGCTGGAGCAGTGACACTCATGTCCGACACTCTACGTGCCTCCGGAGGAACATCGGCGTTGGGATATGCGAAATAAGCCCGTCTACCGCGCGGTAGACGGGCTTATCGTAGGACTTCGTGAGAGCGAGTGCTACTTGACCGTGACGACGTCGACCTTCTCGCCGTCGCCGGCGCGGACGTTCGTGCGGATCTTGTGGCGCTTGGTCACCTGGACAGTGATCTCCTTGCGGGGCTGCGTCTCGTCCTTCTTCTTTTCCATCTGAGCACTCCCTGTTGGTTGTCCGGCTTACGCAGAGGGTATTCACCGACCCTCTTTCCGGTACGCAGAACAACATTGATTGGGCTCTGGGCGCAACGAATTTCGACGCGCTTTGCCGCGCGACGCATGTGTGAGATCGATGCCGAACAGTCCAGTTTCATTGGAGAGTTCGATACCCGCGGTCTCATTGGAGAGTCCGATAGCCGGCATCATCACGGTGCGAGTTCAAAGACTTAGATGCGTCATCTGTGACGCTGTCACCGTGATGTTACGCGCCAGCATTCGTCCCTGATAACGAATCCGATCTCCGGCATTTTTTTTCGTGCGTGGCGAGGCGGGCAGGCCATGAGGCCGCTGGCGAGGAGCCGTTTTCAGCCCGCGCGCTGAGGCGGGCCAGCACTCGGCAACGAGCTAGCCGCGCTCGATCGGCTGCTTCGCCTTCTCCCAGCCGGAGATCCCGTCCTCCATCACATAGATGTCCGCGTAGCCAAGCTCACGGGCGCGCCCGGCGCCCGCATGGGAGCTGAGTCAACCAGGCCCCGCGCAGTAGAAGACGAGCGTCGCGCTCGTGTTCTCGGGCAGCGCGCTCGCGTCGAAGTCGTACGCCTCCAGGTTCTTCGCCCCCGGGACGTGGCTGCGCTTCCAGCGCGACGGCGCGTTGGTGTCGTAGACGTGGAAGCCCGGCTGGCCGAGCCGTGTCGCGACCTCCCGGACCGTCAGCTGCGGGAACGCATGGTCTTCCGCCTCCGCCTCGACCGACGGCTCCGGGACGTCTTCGTCTTCCATTGGCGCAAACGATACCGCGGCCCGTCGCTGCGGCCACGAGGCGCGCTACGACGTCGGCTTGCGCGCGGGCTGCGTGCGGCCAGGCGCCTTCTTCGCCGGGCGGCGCTTGCTGCCCGACCAGTCGGTCCAGCGGAAGCTCGGCTCGCCCGGCGCGCGGAAGTCGATGTGGACGAAGCCGGACGCGGGGTAGATCCCGATGCCCATGCCGCCGTCGGGCCCGTCCTTGCCCTGATCGAACGTCCCGGCGAACTTCTGCAGCTCGTACGCCGACACGCCCGGGACGCGGACGTCCATGGCCGAGGCGTGGAAGTGGCGGCTCGAGCTGCGCTCCGCGTAGCGGAAGCCGGAGACGAGCTCGACCGGCTTGCCGGCGTACTGATCGTTGATCCGCGACAGGTGCTCGTAGAGCTTGGCGTTGACCGCGCGGACCTCGTTCGTCGCCACGCAGCGGAACAGCTCGTCGAGCATCGCGAGCGTCTCCTCGTCGAACGAGCCGTCGGCCTTGTAGATGTTGGCGCGGACCTCGGCGTTGAGGTTCACGGCCCGGAGCCAGACGTCGCCGGAGGGCTTGGCCAGCGGATCCTTGCGCAGCGCCGACGTCGGCGTGTTCTGGCCGGAGAACACGGCGACGCGCTGGCACTTGCGCTTGGCGCCGATGCCCCAGCACTGCTGCGTCGTGCCCTTGCCCGCGGGCTTGGCCACCTTCGTCGGCGCCGCCGCCTTCGCAGCGGCCTTGGGTGCAGCCTTCGGTGCAGGCGCGGGACCCGCGACGGCGCCGCCGGAGACGGCGAGCAGCATCGCGACCGAGAGGATCATCCGGCGCATTGGGGACACAGCCTAGGACGGGAGGAAGATCGATCTCAACAATTCGGGAGCACCAAACGGCGCGCCGCGCGGATCACTGAACATCCGACCCTGTCCTACGCTGTCAGGTCGTGAGGCGCGGGAGGCTCACACCGGGGAGCGGCACGTGCACGAGCTCGATGCCGATCTGGGCCGCGACCTCGAAGATGCGATTGTCGCGATAGAACTCCCCATAACAGATCCGCATGATTCCGGCATTGGCCAGCTGCTTGAAGCAAATCCAGCACGGACTGGCCGTCACGTAGTTCGTGGCGCCGTCGATGTTCACGCCGTTGCGCGCGGCCTGGATGATCGCGTTCGCCTCGGCGTGGATCGTGGCCACGCAGTGGCCGTCCTCCATCATGTGGCCGACGTCCGTGCAGTGCGGCATGCCGCGGATCGATCCGTTGTAGCCGGTGGAGAGGATCGTGCGGTTGCGGACGAGCACCGCGCCGACGTACTTGCGCGGGCACGTCGAGCGCGTCGCGACGACCTGCGCGATGCTCATGAAGTAGTCGTCCCACGACGCGCGCGGGGCGGCTGCCGGAGCCGGCGGCGGCGGCGGCGGCGGGATCGAAGCCTCGTCTGCCATGGCGCATCCTACTCGCGCGCCCGACGCCGGTGCTATGGTCCCCGTCCCCATGGCCCAGGAATCGAAGGCCAAGTACAAAGACACCGTAAACCTTCCGGAGACGCCGTTTCCGATGAAGGCGGATCTCGCCACGCGCGAGCCGCAGATCCTCGAGACCTGGCAGCGGACCAAGCTCTACGAGCGGATCCAGGAGGCGCGCGCGAAGGCGCCGCAGTGGATCCTGCACGACGGGCCGCCGTACTCGAACGGCAACATTCACTACGGCCACATCCTCAACAAGATCCTGAAGGACATCGTCGTGAAGTCGCGGACGATGGCCGGCTTTCGCACGCCGTACGTCCCCGGCTGGGACACCCACGGCCTGCCGATCGAGCTCGCCGTCGAGCGCGAGATCCCCCGGGGCAAGCGCGAGGCGATGAGCGCGGCCGAGATCCGCCGCGCCTGCCGCGACTACGCGCTGCGCTGGGTCGACGTCCAGCGCAAGGAGTTCCAGCGGCTCGGCGTGCTCGGCGACTGGGAGCGGCCGTACCTGACGCTCGATCCGACGTACGAGGGCGCGATCGCGCGCGCGCTCGCGAAGTTTACGCGCGACGGCTACCTCTACCGCGGCACCAAGCCCGTGCAGTGGTGCCCGCGCGACCAGACGGCGCTCGCCGTCGCCGAGGTCGAGTTCGAGGAGAAGACGTCGCCCTCGGTCTACGTCCGCATGCCGCTCTTGCTTGAGGGCTGGCACGGCAAGCTCGATCCGCGGCTCGAGGGCCAGCGGCTCGCGCTCGTCATCTGGACGACGACGCCGTGGACCCTGCCCGCGAACCTCGCGGTCGTCGCGCACCCGGCGTTCACGTACCTGGCGGTGCCAAACCCGCGCGATCCGGGCGAGCGCCTGATCGTCGCGCGCGAGCTCGCCGAGCCGTTCCTGGCGGCGATCGGCGGCGGCGATCTCGGCGACGCGATCGAGATCTCGCCGGCCCAGATGGCGGCGCTCGAGGGCGCGCGCTACCAGCACCCGTTCATCGCGACGCCCGCGCGCGACACGTACTTCCGGCTGTGGCTCGCGACGTACGTCACCGCCGACGCGGGCACCGGCCTCGTCCACACCGCGCCCGGCCACGGCGTCGACGACTACAAGACCGGCATGGCGCACGATCTGCCGGCGTACGCGCCGCTCGACGATCGCGCGCGCTACCTGCCGGGCGTGGGCCTCGAGGGCGGCGCCGCGCGCGTCGAGCTGGGCGGCGTCTCCACCGACGAGGCGAACCCGATCATCGTCCTGCACCTGGCGACCACCGGCTACCTCCTGAACGCAAAGACGGACTCGGTGCGCCACAGCTACCCGCACTGCTGGCGGTGCAAGGGCCCGATCGTGTTCCGCGCGACGCCGCAGTGGTTCATCGCGATGGACCACGAGGGCTTCCGCGCGCGCGCGCTCGAGGAGATCCGCAAGACGGCGTGGATCCCGGCGTGGGGCGAGGAGCGGATCTACGCGATGATCGAGAACCGCCCGGACTGGGTCTTGTCGCGGCAGCGGCTGTGGGGCACGCCGATCCCGGCGTTCTACTGCACCGCGTGCAAGGCGCCGCACGCGAGCGCCGACACGATGGATCACGTCGCCGCGATCTTCGAGCGCGAGGGCGCCGACGCGTGGTGGACGCGGCCAGTCGCCGAGCTCGTGCCGCCGGGCACGGTGTGCAGCGGCTGCGGCGCGGGCGCCGACCGGTTCGAGCGCGAGAAGGACATCGTCGACGTGTGGTTCGAGTCCGGCGTGTCGTGGCTCGCGATGGAGCGGCGCGATCCGGACCACGAGAAGATCGACATGTACCTCGAGGGCTCCGACCAGCACCGCGGCTGGTTCCACAGCTCGCTGCTCGCGGCGATCGGCGTCAAGGGCAGCGCGCCGTACAAAGAGGTCATCACGCACGGCTTCGTGCTCGACGAGCACGGGAACCCGTACTCGAAGAGCGCGATCGAGCGCGCGCGCCGCGAGGGCAAGCAGACGAGCTACATCGAGCCGGGCGCGGTGATCGCCAAGTACGGCGCCGAGATGTTCCGGCTGTGGGTGGCGTCGATCGAGTTCCGCGCCGACATCACGTACTCGCAGAAGATCCTCGACGGGCTCGCCGAGTGGTACCGAAAGCTCCGCAACACCGCGCGGTTCCTCCTCGGCAACTTGCGCGACTTCGATCCGGACCGGAGCGGCCGCGACGCGGTGACTCTCGGCACGGACCGCTACATGCTCGCGCGCCTCGACGACGTGATCGCGCGGGCCCACCGCGCGTACGAGGGCTACGAGCTGCACCTCGTGCACCGGCTGCTCGTCGAGTTCGTCACCGTCGACGTGTCGGCGTTCTACTCGGACGTCGCGAAGGATCGGCTGTACTCGGACGCGCCCGGCTCGCCGGCGCGGCGCGCCGCGCAGGTCGTGCTCTACGAGTGCCTGCGCGCGATCACGACGCTGGCGGCGCCGATCCTGGCGTTCACGGCGGAGGACATCTGGCAGCACATGCCGCGGCGCGCGGGGGATCCCGACAGCGTGCACCTGGCGACGTATCCGGAAGTGCGGCCGACCGGCGAGGCGGACGCCGCGCTGGTCGCCGAGTTCCGCGTGCTGCTCGGGTGGCGCGAGCGCGTCACGAAGGCGCTCGAGCCGTTCCGCGCCGCGAAGCACAAGTCGGTCGACGCGCGCGTGGTGCTGCACCCGCCCGAGGCCGATCGCGCCGTGCTCGCGAGGTACGCGGGCGAGCTCGCGGATCTGTTCATCGTCTCGGCCGTCGAGCTCGGCGCGGCTGTGGGCGGCGACGGCGACGGCGCGGTGGACGTGGCCGCGCACCCGGGCCCGCGGTGCGAGCGGTGCTGGAAGCATTTCGACGCGCTGGCGCGAGAGCCGAGCGATGTATGCGAGCGCTGCGCGGCGGCGCTCGTGGCCCGCAGCGACGACGGAGCGAGGTGAGCATGTCTGACGAGGCGAACGAGGCGAACAACGAGGCGACCGAGGCGAAGGCGTCGAGCGAGGCGAGCGAGGCCAAGGAGGCGAAGGCCGCGAAGTCATCGAGCGAGTCGAAAGACTCGAAGGACTCGAAGACCGCGAAAGGCGGCGCGCCGGCTCGCGACCCGAAGTGGGTCCTCTTTTTGATCGTGGCCGTGCTGTCTTTGGTCGCGGATCAGGCGACGAAGATCTGGGCGCGCGCCGCGCTGCCGGTCCACGAGATCGCGGCCCCCAAGGCCGCGACGCCGAACTGCGACATCCCCGAGGATCTCGTGCCGCCCGAGAAGACCCGGCCGAGCAAGTGCATCGGGCTGTCGGAGCCCGTGATCGAGAGCTTCTGGCACTGGCGGCTGTCGATGAACCAGGGCTCAGCGTTCGGCCTGTTCTCCGGCCGGACCGGCGCGCGGATCTTCCTATCGATCGTCGGCGTCGGCGCCGTGTTCGGCATGCTGTGGATGCTGCGCAAGTCGCGCGCTGATCAGAAGGTGCTGCACTGGGCGCTCGCGTTCGTCGCGGGCGGCGCGGTCGGCAACCTGATCGATCGCATCTACTACGGCGTCGTGACCGACTTCATCCTGTGGCACGTCGGCGACTACCGAGCCGGCGCGCACGAGGGCACCGGCCGGTGGGAGCACGAGTGGCCGGTGTTCAACATCGCCGACATCGTGCTCGTCGTCGGCGTCGGCCTCATGTTCATCGACATCCAGAAGGAGGGGAAGCGGGAGAAGGAGCTGCGCAAGGCGCGGCAGGAGCGGGCCAAGAAGGCCGGGCTGACGAAGGATCTGTCGATCGACGACTAGCGTTCGGGAATAGCCGGGGGCCCGGCAGCGGTCGCAAGGGGCGATGCCGCACCGCCGCGCCGTGATCTTTGCCGCGATCCTCGCGCTCGTCGTGGCCCTCGATCAGGGGAGCAAGGCGTGGGCGCGCACGCTGCCGGTGAGCCCGGCCGGCTGCGACGTTCCCGCCGATCTGATCGCGCACCGCTGCGGCGGCGTGCCCGAGTCGTTCATCGCCGGCTTCTGGGAGTGGGAGCTGGCGTTCAACACCGGCGCGGCGTTCTCGAGC
Organism: Kofleriaceae bacterium; assembly: GCA_035558535.1. GTDB lineage: Bacteria > Myxococcota_A > Polyangia > Haliangiales > Haliangiaceae > JABFXX01. Next base: position 2,351 of record DATMCI010000355.1, on the reverse strand, counting down.
TTCCGCGGCGCGCAGCTCCTGCTCGGCTTGCTCGCGTGCGGCGCGCTGATCGCGCTCGGCTTCATGGCGTGGCGCGCGCGCCCCGAGCAGCGGCTGCGCCGGATCGCGCTCGCGATCATCGCGGGCGGCGCGCTCGGCAACCTGATCGATCGCGTGCGCGACTCGGCGGTCACCGACTTCATCCGCTGGCGCGTCGGCGAAGCGCGCTGGCCGATCTTCAACATCGCGGACGCGGCGCTGCTCGTCGGCGTCGTGCTCCTCTTCCTCGAGGGGCTCGCCGAGCAGCGGCGGGCGCGCGCGACCGCGTCCGCACCGGCGTAGCGCTTGGCATAGCGCCCCCGCGAAAACTGCGGCCGCGCGCGGGCCCGCGGGTATGATCGCGCGCATGGCGCGACCTGGGTACTTGCTCCTGGCGGTGCTCGCGGCGGGCTGCCCCGCGGCGGGCGATAGCGACGATTACCCGATCGGCGGTGGTGGGGGCGGGGGCGGCACCTCGGGGCCGCGCGCCGACGCGGGCACGGGCGGGGACGGCGGCATCGACGGGCAGGGCACGATCCGGGGCCGCGTCTGCGTCGTGTCCGACCTGCGCCGGCTGACCAGCGCGGTGCCCGGGGACTGCGCCACCATGAACGCGGGCGGCCTGAGCGTCCGGCTCGGCGGCTCGGCGTCGGTTTTGACGAGCGCCGACGGCTCGTTCACGATCCCGGCGCAGCCCGGCACGAACCTGTCGTGGCGGGTCAGCGGACAGGGCTTCATCACGTCGATCGTGCCGGTGAGCACGTCGGCGCTCCTGCCGGCGATCCGCGAGTCGGCCTACGCGGACCTCAAGGGCTCGAACGGCATCATCGTCTCGCCGGGCCAGGGCTCGATCGTCGCGCGCGTCGTCCGCGGCACCACCACCGGGACGACCGCGGTCACGGGGGCGACGGCGCAGGTCACGGGCGGCGAGTCGCTGCAGACGCTCTATGACGGCACCAGCGCGACGGTGTGGGCGACGACGGCGACCGGCGCGCTCGGGGTCGCGTGGCTGCCGGACAACGTCGCCGGCGCGCGCACGCTGCGGGTGGTCGTGGGCACGACGCAGCTCTCGGTGCCCGTCGCGATCGTCGATCAGGCGATCACGTTCGTCACGATCTCGCTGTAGCGCCGGGCCTGGCGCTCGCGAGCCGTGGCGTCCCGGCGCGGTGCGCGGCGCGCGGCGCACACTGGCGGCGCGCGGCGGCGGCGGTACGGTTTGCGTATGTACGTCACCGCCGCGAGCCTCTTCGTCGTCGGTTTTTTCGCCGCCGCAGGCTGCGCAGGCGATGGCGCTGGTGATGGCGCTGGCGGCGATTATCCGATCCTCCCCGGCACGAGCGGCGATCCGGGCGGTTACGCCGGCTCACCCGTGCTCCGCGGGCGCGTCTGCGTGGCGACCGATCTGCGAAATTTCGGGACGTGCGCCGAGACTGGCGCGGGCGGCCTGGCCGTCTCGGCCGGCGGCGCGTCGGCGATCACCGATGATGACGGACGTTTCGAGCTGTCGCGCGATGCGGTGCAGGGCCGCGATCTCGATCTGATGGTCACCGGTCCGGGCGTGATCCCGACGTTCAACTCGTTCTCGCCGTCAGCGGCTCCGGTGGTCACGGCGATCGACGCCGACGTGTACGCGCGCGAGCTCGCGAGCAACGGCGTGCTGCTCCCGGAGGACACCGGGGCGATCCTCGGCCGCGTGGTCGGGGGCATGGGGCCTGCGCGCGGCATCGGCGTGACCAGCGCGCCGACGTCGCCGTTTGGCCCGTTCTACGATGGCACGAGCGGCGGCGCGGACGTGTTCACGCGCGATCGCACGGGCGCGCGCGGCGTGTTCTTCGTCCCGGGCCTCGCGGCCGGCACGGCGCAGCTCACGTTCCGGGACGCGGCGATGTCCGGCGAGACGATCGTGAACGGCGTCATGGTGCGCAACGGCGGCATCACGATCCTCGACTCAGTGACGCTGCCATAAGGGAGGGCTCGGCCGGCCGAGGTGGCCTGCGCGCGTCCCACGTGGGCGAGTTTGCGCGTGAGCGGGTTCTGCGCGCGTCCCACGTGGGGCGAGTTTGCGTGTGGCGGGTTCTGCGCGCGTCCCACGTGGGCTGGGGTTCGCGTTCGTCCCACGTGGGCTGGGGTTCGCGGTCGTCCCACGTGGGCTGGGGGGGTCGCGTTCGTCCCACGTGGGCGGCGGGGTTCACGTTCGTCCCACGTGGGCGGCGGGGTTCACGTTCGTCCCACGTGGGCTGGGGTTCGTGTTCGTCCCACGTGGGCTGGGGTTCGCGTTCGTCCCACGTGGGCGGCGGGGTTCACGTTCGTCCCACGTGGGCGGCGGGTTCGCG
>DATMCI010000354.1:0-27328 GCA_035558535.1 Kofleriaceae bacterium | reverse complement strand
GAGATCCCAGACCTTCAGCGTCCGGTCCGCGGACGCCGAGATCAGCCGCCGCCCATCGGCCGTCACCGCACAGCCTCGCACCGCGCCGGCATGGCCTTCCAACGTGGTGAGCGCGCGCCCGCTTTCGAGGTCCCAGACCCGTAGTGTCCGGTCCTCGGACGTCGAGATCACGCGCCGCCCGTCCGGCGCCACCGTGCACCCCCACACCCAACCCGTGTGGCCCTCCAGCGTGGCTAGCTCGCGTCCGCCGTCGAGCTCCCAGACCTTCAACGTCCCGTCGCCCGACGCCGAGACCACGCGTCGATCGTCCACTGTCACCGCGCACGCATTCACCCAGCCGGCGTGACCTTCCAGCGTGACGAGCTCGCGCCCGCGCTCGATGTCCCAGATCTTCAGCGTCCCATCCGTCGACGCCGAGATCGCGCACCGGCCATCTCTCGTCACCGCGCACGCGTTCACTCCGCCGCTATGGCCGCCGAGGGTCGCAATCTCCCTCCCGAGATCGAGATCCCAGACCTTCAGCGTTCCATCGCTCGACGCCGAGACCACGCGCCGGCCGTCCGGGGTCACCGCGCACGCCCGTACCTCGTCGGTGTGGCCTGCCAGGGTAGTGAGCTCTCGCTGGCTCTCGAGCCCCCAGACCTTCAGCGTGTGATCACCCGACGCCGAAATCACGCGCTGTCCGTCGCCCGTCACCACGCACGCGTACACAGGACCGGTGTGACCCTTCAGGGCACCGAAATAGAACCCGTGCTCGAGATCCCAGAGCCGCAGGGTCCTGTCCCACGACGCCGAGATCACGAACGAGCGGTATTCCCTCATCGCGATTGCGCACGCCCTCACTGGGCCCGCGTGGCCAACGAGGTTGCGCACCAGGGCAGAGCTCTCGCACGTCGCATGGTGCCGGATCCGCAGGAATCCCGGCTCAGCGGGGACCCGCAGCTGCTCGTCTAGGTCGGACGCGCTCCACCCGAGCCGCCGCAACCGGTTCCACAGGAGCGCCCCGACCGCCTCGGGGGCGTTTTGGAGCCAGTGCGACTCGCGGGCGAGCGCCTGCGCCAGATCTCCGAGGCGCCGCCCGAGCCCCTCGTCGCCGCGCGAGCGACAGCGATCGGCTGCCCACGCCACGTCGGCTTCCGCCTCGTGCACGCCCAGCTCGCGACACTTCGCTTCCAGGAAGCGCGCATCGGCGGCCACGCACCACGCGTCGGCCCAATCGCCGGCCTCGGCGCGATGAACCAGCGCGTAGCGCAGGGCGTACCGCCGCGCCGCTTCCTCCGCAGGCGCCGGCCAGGTCGCCAGCGTCCGCGCCAGCGTCCCGTGATGGACGCGCATGGTGGCCGCGCCGAGCCGCTCCCCCATCAGCTCGCGCACCCAGTCGTGGCGCGGCCGATACGCCTCGACGCCCGCCCAGGAGGCCGGCTCCTCGAGCAAAAGTTGCCGCGCGTCGCGCGCGAACCGCTCCTTCTCCTCGTAGCTCCACGACGCAAGCTCCGCAAGCGTGTCCAGGGGCAGCGCCTCCCGCGCCGCGCACAGGAGCCCGAGCCCCGCGCGCACGCTCTCGCGCGACGCGGCGCGGTCCCAGATCTCGCCTATCAGCCGCTTGAGCCCGCGTGGGCTTCGATCGGCGCGGCGCTCCGGCGCGGACAGATCTCGCAGTGCGTCGCGGAGCATCACGGCGTGCAGCACGTTGCCCTCGGCGCTCTCGATCGCGGCGGCCACCACAGCGGCCGGCAGCGGCGGCTCGAAGCGAGGTGCGGCAGATTCCCAGAAGCCGCGCACGACCACCTCGTTGGAGTCCGCCCACCGGACATCGTCGAGGTCCAGGCGTCGGAGCGGACTCTGCGCCTCGAGCCAGCTCAGGTGCGGGTACGTCGGCCGCGTGGCGCACAAAAGCCGGACCCCTGACGGCAGCACGTGCGGCAGGAAGCGGGGCAACGGATTATCGCCCGGCTCAGCGCAAGTCTCGTCGAGGCCGTCGACCACGATCACTAAGCGCCCGGCCGAGCCGAGCTGCTGCGACACGCGTCCGAGCAGCTCGATCAGGCGCCGCTCGGGCTTCACCGCAGGATCGCACAGGTCGGGAAACGCGTCCTCGATCTGCGCGGCCAGCGACACTGCGATCACGTCGGGCTGATCCCAGTCGGCGACTTGGCGGCGGACTAGGTGATGCGGCACCACCGCGCCGGCGGCCTCGCGCCGCGCGATCCACACCGACAGGATGGCGCTCTTGCCCATCCCCGGACCGCCGGTGACCGCGACCCATCGGGTCTCCTCGGATCCGAGGAGCCACTCGTCCAAGCGCGCCAGCACGTCCTCGCGACCAACGAACCCGTCGTGTCGCTGGCGCTCTGCCGTGAAGTCGATCAGCCCCGCACGCTTCGGCGTCGCCGGCGGGGCTACTGAGGGTCCGCGGCGAGGACGAGCCGGTTCGCGTCGACCCCGGCGCGGACCTTAAGTTGCGGGAGCTCACCGTCGCGTAGCCCCTCGAGGGCAATCGCGGCGCGCCCCTGCTTGTGCGCGGTCGCGACCGACTCGCGCTCCCCAAGGCCGCCGTAGAAGCCGATCGCGAAGCTACGCGCCGCGTCGTCGCGGATCGGGCCGCCCATTCCCACGACGCAGTCCACGTGTGTCAGGAGCGCCTCGGCCTGCGACTCGCTGTAGCAGGCGCTCAGGACCACCAGCTTGACCGACGCCCCGGCCGCACCGAACGCCTCTTCGAGCGCCGCGGTCGAGACGAGCCGGGGCTGGCCATCGGGCCCCTGGAAGAACAGGCCGTGCTCGAGCTCGCCGCCGCTCTCGCCAGGCGCGACAACGACGTCCCGGCGCGGCGACTGCTCCGACGGTGCCAGTTCCGATGGCTCCTCGCCAGCCACGCCCCGGCCACCGTGACCGCTGAAGTGGACCACCGTCGGCCTCAGCTTGCGCAGCTCCCGGAGCAGATCGAGCGGCTCCGCGGCCCACCGCGTCTCGAGCTCAAAGCGATCGCGGCAGCCGGCGCTATCCAGCTCCTTCTGGATCGCGCGCGCCTCTTGATAGAGCGCAAGCCAGTCGGTGCCGCTCGGGTTGGCGGCCAAGAACAGGATGGTGTGCTTCTTCATCAGCGACCTCGGGCTCGTACTACGCCCCCACGACGTTCGCGATCGGAGATCCCATCGAGCCATCGGCTACGGCTTGGCCGGCGTGACGTTGTATGCGTCGGACGCGTCGATCCAACCAAGCTTGCCGTCCTCGACATAGACCACGACGTCGATCTTCTCGCCGTCAATGACGGTGAGGGGTCGGCCGGCGATCTCGAGCGGAGAGAGCGCATAGAAGAGGCTCCGCTCGGCGTCATTGGCCGCGCGGGACTTGCCCTCCGTCACGACCCGCGCGAACCCGATGAACACGCGGCTGGCCAGGAGGGCGTCGTGATCCGCCGCCTCGAGGTACATGCGCATCTCGAGGACCTGCATCGTGCCCCGGGCCGGGAACACCGACTTCGCGGGCGTCCCGATCTTCGCGAACGCCGCGTCCTTGGCCAAAAGCTCCCACAGGGCTGGACCGATCACGAACGCCCCGCCGAACACGGCATCCGGCTTCGCCTTGCCGCTCCCGATAACAGCGAACATCTCCATCGCCTCACGCTCCACCTTCGGATCGGGCATCGGCGCGCCCCACTTCGGCGCGCCGAGCGCCTCGGCGGTCCCAGGCTTGCCGTCACCAGCGGCCGGGCGCGCCGACACTTGCGGCGGCGGAGCCGCCGACCTGGAGCACGCAAGCAGCATCACCAGCACGAGAGCGCGCGCACGCAGCTTCACGGCGCGAGCATGGCACGGGTCCTCGACTCCGTCCGAGCCACTCGGCGTGGTGCTTGAGCCCGCGGCGAAGCTCCGGCATCGTCGGGACCACGCCGGTCCCCAGTGGGCGCCCCGCCCGATGCGCGGGCAGCGTCAGCCGCGCCTGATGCGCGCGCCGCATCCCCCGCGCCTGATGCGCGCGCCGCATCACCCGTGAGGCGCGAGTCTCCAAGCTGACTCCCCGCGAAGTCAGCCCCCCGCGCGTAACAACGCGGATCCCTGCCGCCACCGCCGCGTAATCGCGCACACGCGCGCGCTCACGGCCGATCGCTGCGATGGCACGCCTCGTGATGAGGATTCGCCGCGTGGCAGTCGTCGCTCCGCTCCTCCGCCGCCGGCCTGAAGAGGCCGCCACGATCGATCAACGGCCCACCATCCCCGAGGCCGAGCCCGAGCCGCGCCCGAGCCGCGCGTCGCGGCGATCATCGCGGCGGCGGTACGAGACCGGCGAGGTGGTCGGGCGCGGCGGCATGGGCGAGGTCGTCTCCGCCCGCGATCTGCACCTCGGCCGCGAGATCGCCGTGAAGCGGCTGCTCGCGCCGGAGCCGAGCGAGCGCGCGATCTACCGATTCCTGCGCGAGGCGCGGATCCAGGCTCGCCTCGATCACCCCGCCATCGTCCCCGTCTACGACGTCGGGCACGACGCCCAGGGGCGGCCGTACTTCACCATGAAGAAGGTGAACGGCACGACGCTCTCCGAGCTCTTGCGCCGCCCCGGCGCGTCGGCCGCCGCGCGGCCGCGGCTCCTCCGCGCGTTCGTCGACGTCTGCCTCGCGATCGAGCTCGCGCACACGCGCGGTATCGTCCACCGCGACATCAAGCCCGAGAACCTCGTGCTCGGCGACTTCGGCGAGGTCTACGTCCTCGACTGGGGCCTCGCGCGGGTCCTCGGCGAGCCCGACGATCTCGACATCGTGCACGGCATCCCGCACCACCGCACCGCCGCCGGCGTCCTGCTCGGCACGCCCGGCTACATGGGGCCCGAGCAGGTCCGCGGCGAGGCCGACCTCGACGGCGCTGCCGACGTCTACGCGCTCGGCTGCATCCTGTTCGAGATCCTCGCCGGATCCCCGCTGCACCCGAGCGGCAAGGCCGGCCTCGCGAGCGCGCTCGCCGGCGCCGACGCCCACCCCTCCTCGCGCGCGCCCGACGTCCCGCCCGAGCTCGACGAGCTGTGCGTTCGCGCCACCGGCGATCGGTACCAGCGGCCCAGCGCGCGCGAGCTCGGCGAGCGCGTCCAGCGCTTCCTCGACGGCGATCGCGACCTGATGCTCCGGCAGGAGCTCGCGCGCCAGCACCTCACGCGTGCGCGCGTCGCGTACGAGCGCAGCGCGGGGCACGGCCCCGGGCACAGGCTCGAGCGCGGCGACGCCACGTTCGCTCGCGGCGTCGCGATGCGCGAGGCCGGCCGCGCGCTCGCGCTCGATCCGTCGCTCGACGGCCCCGCGGAGCTCGTCGGGCGGCTGATGCTCGAGCCGTCGCGCGATACGCCGCCCGAGGTCCTGACCGAGCTCGAGGCCGACGCGACCGCGGCGAACCGCAGCCAGGCGCGGATCGCGCTGTTCATGTCGATCGGCTACCTCGGGTTCTTGCCCGCGCTCCTCGGCTACCGCGGCACGAACCTCTACGCCCTCGCGTTCGCCGCCTTCGTCGTCGGGAACGGCCTGCTCATGCTCCTGCGCTCGCGCGGCCACGGCCCCGCGATCCTCCACACGCCCGCCGCCGTCGCGCTCCGCAACGCCGTCCTGATCGGCATGCTCGGCTGCTTCTACTCGCCGTTCCAGATCGCGCCCGGCCTCGCCGCGGTGACCACCGCCGCGCTGCTCAACGCGCCGCTGTTCCGGCGCCCGCGCCACGTCGCGTTCCTCCTCGGCTCGATGATCGCGGCCGTGCTCCTGCCGTGGCTCGCCGAGCTCGCCGGGCTTGTGCCCCAGACGTTCCGCTTCCTCGAGGACGGGGTCCTGATCCACACGCCTGACCTCGCCGGCGGCGCCGCCGCGCGCGCGTTCAGCTGGGTGGCGTTCAGCACCGTCCTGCTCGCGGCGGCGACGATGATCGCGTACTTCGTGCGCCGCGCCGAGCAGGAGTCCCGCCGCCGGCTGCACCTGCAGGCGTGGCACCTGCGCCAGCTCGTCAAGTAAGGCGAGCCGCCGCCCGCGCCGCCAACCGCGCTGCGCCACGCGCTCGCGGCGCTCGGCGAATGCAGCCGGCGGTGAGCGCAGGGTGACCGCATCCGCGGCGCGAGCTACGCTGCGCCGCCCGCGCCGCTGCCTTCGCATGATCATCGCGCTCGTCCTCTTCTCCGCGTTCCTCCACGCTGCGTGGAACGCGCTCCTGCGGCTCGAGACGGACAAGGACCGCGCGCTCGTCGCCGCCGTCGGGGCCGCGACCGCGTTCGCGATCGCCGTCGCCGCCGTCCGCTGGGCGCTCGGCGAGCCGCCGTTCCCCGGCGCGGCGTCCGTCGGCTGGGCGCTCGCCGCCGGTGTGCTCGAGGTCGCGTACTTCACGTCGCTCGCGCGCGCGCTCGCCGCCGGGCCGCTCGGGCCCGTGTACACGATCTCGCGCGGCGGCGCGCTCGTGCTCGTCTGGCCGCTCTCGGTCGCCGCGTTCGGCGAGATCGTCACGATCCCGGCGCTCGCCGGCAGCGCGATCGTGCTGGCCGGCCTGGCGCTGTCGAGCGCGGGCCTGCCGCGCCGCGCGGCACCGGAGCCGTCCGCCCCGGGCGGCGCGCTCGCGTGGGCCGTCCTGTGCGCGGCGGCCATCGCCGGCTACCACCTCGCGTACAAGGCCGCGCTCGGGGCCGGCGGCAGCCCGTCGGCCGTGTTCGCCGTCGCGCTCGCGGTGGCCACGGCGATCAACCTCGCGCGACTCGGCGCCGAGGGCCGCCGCGTCGCCGCGGCGATCACCCGCGCGCGCGCCCCCCGCGTGCTCCTCATGGGCGCCGTGTGCGGCGGCTCGTTCCTGATCCTGATGGAGGCGCTCGCGGCTGGCGGCGCCGGGTTCGTGCTGACCCTGCGCAACACGTCGGTGCTGTTCGCGCTCGCGCTCGCGCGGCTGATCGGCGACCCGCCGCGGCGCCCGCAGATCGTCGGTGCCGTCCTCGTGGCGGCGGGCGCCGTGCTGATGGCGTGGTAGCGTGCCCCGCGGTGCCCGCGAAGCCGCCTGCCGCTGTCGACTGGAGTCCCGCCCTCCGCCACCTCGCCGATATCGATCCGCGGTTCTCGCCGCTGATCGAGCAGCACGGCCCGCCGACGTACACGCCGACGCGCGATCCGGTGCTCTCGCTCGCGCGATCGATCGTCTACCAGCAGCTCTCCGGCAAGGCCGCGACGACGATCTGGAACCGCGTGCTCGAGCTCTACCCGCGGCGGCGCTTCCCGCCCCCGCGCGCGATCCTCGATACGCCCGACGAGAAGCTGCGCGCCGCCGGCATGTCGGGCGCCAAGACCGCGGCGATCAAGGACCTCGCGCGGCACGTCGTCGAGAAGCGGCTCGTGCCGTCGCGCCTGCCCGCCGCCACCGACGAGGAGATCGCGGCGATGCTGCTCCCCGTGCGCGGCATCGGGCCGTGGTCAGTGGACATGTTCCTCATGTTCGCGCTCGCCCGGCCCGACGTCCTGCCCGTCGGCGACCTCGGAGTACGCAAAGGCATGCAGCGCCACTTCCGGCTGCGCAGCCTCCCCGAGCCCGAGCGCATGCGAAAGCTCGCCCAGCCGTGGCAGCCCTATCGGAGCGTCGGCTCGTGGTACATGTGGAGAGTGGCGGAGATGTGAGGAGGTCCAGGGGATGAGACGCACGGGGAAGCTCATGGTGCCGCCCGGGTACCGGGACAGCCCGACCCGCGTGCTCAACCCCGGCGAGGTCGTCGCCTCGGCCTACACCATCCGCAGCGAGGTCGCGCGCACCGAGACTGGCATCGTCTACGAGGCGCACGACATGCTCGTCGACCGGCTCGTCGCCCTCAAGCTCGCGTGGCGTGACCCCGGCATGCCGTCGCTCGTCACCGAGGCGCGCCGGTGCGCGCAGGTCCGCGATCCGTGCGCCGTGGCGATCCACTGCGTCAGCAACTACCAGGGCATCGAGTACGTCGTGGCCGAGCGGGTCACCGGGACGCTCTTGCACGATCTCTTGCAGGTGTTCCTGCCGGCGCAGGCCTACCTGACGAAGCTGCGCGCGCTGTTCGCCGCGGTGGCGCGCGCGCACGAGTACGGCGTCGCGGTCGGCGACATCTCCGGCGCGACGATCCTCGTCGACGTCGACGCCGACAAGGGCGACCGCATGATCCTCGGCCGCCTCTCGATGTCGCAGGTCCCCGCGTTCGGCCCGCTCGGCCAGATCCTCGCGCCCGAGGTCGTGCGCGGCGAGGTCGCCGCGAATGACCCGGTCGCTGCCGAAGCGATCGATCTCTACGGCCTCGGCTGCATCGCGATCGAGCTCGCGTGCGGCGCGCCGCCATTCACGAGCACCGACCGCGACGACCAGCTCCGCGGCCACGCCTCCCACCCCCCGCCGCGGCTCGCCAACCTCCGGCCCGATCTGTCCGCCGAGCTGTCGGACCTCGTCGAGTGGCTGCTCGCCAAGGTGCCGCTCGGCCGGCCCTCGTCGGCGCGCGACGTGCTCGCCCAGCTCGACGCGCTGGCCCTGCGAACCGGCACGAAGACCCGCTCGATCCGCGTGCTCGTCGTCGACGACGACACCGCGCGCAGCCGCTGGCTGTGGAGCCTCGTGCGGCGCGCGCACGCGGGCGCCGTCGTCGAGATTGCGAGCGACGGCACCGACGCCGCCCACAAGCTCCACCGCGACAAGCCCGACCTCCTCTTCATCGACGCCGGCCTGCGCGGCGTGATGAACGCGCTCGAGCTGTGCATGTACGCGCGCGGCATCGACGCCGACCCGCAGCCCGAGCTCGTCCTGATCGGCGATCTGCCCGAGCGCGACCGCGCCGTCCTCGCCGCCGCCGACGTCTCGTCGCTCCCCGAGTCGCATACCCTGCCCAACGAGGTCATCGAGTGCGTCCGCCGCCTCGCCGCCGTCCCGCAGCGCCGCACCAAGCCCCGCACCGTCTCGGGCTGAGGGCGCGTCGTCTCAGTCGCCGCTGTTGTCGGGGAGGAGCAGGCCCAGTCCCTGGTAGCGGCCCGCGCCGACGAGCACCGGCCCCCGCACCGGCTCGTCGAACCGGAGCCGCGCGTGGACGAGGACGCGCTGCGGCCGCCGCTGCGCCACCGGGAAGCGCGGATACTGTCGTGGCTCGGCCGTGCCCGGCAGCGTGCGCGATCGAAGCACGTCGATCTCGGCCGGCGCTGGCAAGCCGATGCGGTGCGCCGCCTCGCGCACGCACGCCGCGGCCGCCTCGCGCGCCTCGCGCTGCCGCGCTGGATCCGCGGCGTGCAGATCGCCCGGGTGGCGATCGAGCGCGATCGGCGTCGCGGACACCCAATGCCGCGCGGGGCCGATCCAGGTCGCCGGTTGGAGTACCGCAGGCAGCTGCGCGCCTGTGGGGGGCCGCTGCAGCACCAACACGCCCGCGTCGCCGAGGAGGAGCGGAATCGCAGGCGCGCCGTCGCTGGGGCCGCTGGCGCCGCCGGTGCCGCCGGTGCCGCGCCGCTCCTCGAAGCGCGCGATCGCCCGCATCACGGCCGCGCGCGCGGCGGGATCGAGCGCGCGGGGCAAGACGAGCGCGATTCCCAGAAGCCGACCGTCCGGGTGCGGACCCGTGACGGCCGGCAGCGGCACCACCGCGAGGTGCGGCGTCTCGACCGCGGCACCGTCGGGCAGGTGGCCCGAGATGACCTCGGCCACGGGCTGATCCGCGAACGACATCAGCGCGCGCCGGAGCTGGCGCGCCAGGCCGGCGACCGATGTGATCGGCAACCGCGGCCCCTCGACGCGCGCCAGCACGATCCAGTCCTCGCCGAATACGCCGCACGGTGGAGCCAACGCATCTGGATTGTCGCGCGAGCTCGCCCGGCCGATCCAGCCAGCTTCGAGCACGCCGCATGCCGGCAGTGACGCCTCGTCGCCATGCGAGCAGGGACGACCGAGCCGGTCGTCTTCGGCCGGGCCGACCGCGAGGTCGCCCATCGATGCCGTCTCCACGACGGTGTCGTCCCCGCTGGAGCCAGTAGCGCTCATCCGCGCCAGGACCACTTGTGCCGGGACCGCCCGTGTCGTGGCGGCCCGTGCCGGGATCACCCGCGCCACGAGCTCGCGGTCCTGGCACCACCGCCGCGCCCGGGCGACGCCGACCCAGCGCACGAAGCGATCGCCCACCCTGACCTCGAAGACAGGGCGCGCGGCCTGCCGCCGGGCCGCCCGGCTCGATTCGAGCTTCTTCCTCATGGCCACCTCGCGCGATCGCGCCTCCCCTCAGGCGACACGGCAGCCTGCGCCCGGACAGCGAATCGCGACCTCCGGAGAGGCCCTCACGTAACGCATTCGCATGCCAGCAGAGACGTCTGCTCCGGCCCTCGCCGAACACGCCGCGCGCGAGGTGCCTCTCGCTCGCGCCCCACGGCGCGGCGCGGCGCAACCCGTGCTAGCTCCACCGGCCGCGCGCCGCGTGTTCGGTTCCGGCTGCGGCGGGCGTCTCAGCTCCCGTGGCAGCGAAATTTCACCAGTCCGCGCGTGTCGCGTGTTCGGTTCCCGCCGGCTCGGTCGTCCCTATGCACGTGGCAGCGACATCTCACCACCGCCCGCGGGTCGCGTGTTCGGAGACCACCAGTTCGGACGTCTCTGCTGGCATGGCAACGCAGATTCATGCTCCTGCGCGCGGCGTGCTCGAGTCGGAGCGCGCCTCGTGACCGCAAACATCGTGCTGTGGCTCGACCTCGCCGAGTCAAACCAGATAGAGGACGCCCCCGTGCTCGAGGCAGTGCCGTTCGGAGCCACGATCTTGCGGCTCACCGAGCGTGGCGCGGTCCGTTGCCCAAACGGCACGCCCACAACACCGACCGGATGGCGGGCCGTGCTGGACGCGATCGACGGCCTGGTGCGCGACGCGCGCAAGCTCGAGCAGCAATCCGGCGGGTGCCGCTTCTGGGTGACCGGGCGCGCCGGGCTACCGGCCTTCATTCACCTGGGGCATCGCCTGAGCAAGCTGTCCGCCATCACCTTCATCCATCAGCTCCGAAACAGCGCGGTGGTGACCGTGATGCCGCTCGATGGATCCAGCAGCACGGCGGAGGAGACGTCGTACTTCAAGCGGAAGCCGTGGCCTGTCCGGCGGACCCCGTCCCCCGATCCCGTCGCGCTCGTCGTCTCCTCGGTGCATGACCCTGATGATCGCCAGATCCAGGAAGCGCTGGCCGCGCGGAAGCAGACCGCCGCCAAGATCGTGCGCGCCCATTCATCCGCACGGATCGACCAGCGAACGGTCGCCCCCGCGATGCGCGAGATCGACGAGCTGATCCAGGGGACCTGTAACGCCCACGCGGCGCGCGCGGCACTCGCGATCTTCATCGCCGGACCGTCGTCGCTCGCGTTTCTCGTAGGTAACGCCATCAACCCGCGCGCGTGCGGCAATGTCCAGATCTTCGACTTCGATGGCACTCGGTACTCGCTCGTCTACGAGCTCCCCTATCCACCGGTCCCCGACCAGAACAAGGTACTGTTCTTCCTGGCGTCACCTGCGGGCGCCCACAAGCTCCCGCTCGATGAGGAGATCCGGCTCCTGCGCCTGGAGCCCAGCCTCGAGGAGATCAAGGACCGTCTCTGGATCCAGGACATCCCGGCTGCCCGGCGCAGCGACATCTTCAACGCGCTCCGCCTGAACACACCGGGCGCGGTCCACTTCAGCGGCCACGGCAACACAGGCGTGCTGTTCTTTCAGGACGACCTCGGCAACGCGAGCCCGCTCGCGATGTCGGACCTGGCCGAGACACTCCGGCTCGCGGGTAGCTCGGTCCGCCTCGTGGTGCTCAGCGCCTGTCACAGCGAGTCGCAGGCCGAGGCGCTCCTCGCCTACGCCGACTGCGTGGTGACGATGCGCGGCTCGATCGTGGACGCCGACGCAAGGCGCTTCGCGGTGACGTTCTACCGGCATCTGGCAGAAGGCGACTCCGTGCAAGACGCCTTCGACAAGGGCCGCCTCGACGTGCGGCTCAATCGCCCGGCCGTCAGGCCCGAAGCCAGTCCGCCCGACGCCACGGCCCAGCAGCCGGCACCGCCCGCGCGCGAAGAGCCGCTGCAGCTGCTCGATCCCGAGGGCCGCGCGCGCACGCTGTTCCTCGTCCGCCGCCGCTGAGGCGAAATCGCCCTCGTGACGCCATTTTCTGTCGTCTCTACGAATGCTGCGTCGCCTCAACCAGCGATGAGCGTCCGGTTGCCCGCCGATGGTCCCGCAAGACTCGCACTCCTGATGGGTTCAAACCCACTCCCGAACTATCTGGCCGCAGCGATCCTCCAGCCGCGAGCGATCGTCCTCGTATACACACCCGAGACCATGGAGCCACGTGATCGACTGCGAGAGGTGCTCGCGACACGATGGCCGTCGCTCCAGATCGACTCGGTATGCATCGACGATGCCACCGATCCACGGATGGTTCGCGATGCCTGCTCACAGCTCGAGGTGGATCACCTCCACTACAGCGGCGGCACGAAACCCATGGCCGTGCACTCGAGGCGTGCTCTCCGGGTGGATGACGGACACGCCTCCTATCTCGACGAGCGCAGGGGACTCCTCCGCTTCGACGACGGCTACCAGATCGACCTGAGTCGATGCGATCTCGGGCTCTCGCTCGACGTGCTCCTGCAGTTACATGGGATCGAACGACGTGTGAGCAAGCCCTCTGAAGGAGGGCCGACACCGAGCGACCTTGACGATATCTCGCGATGGGTGAGAGCCCAACCCGAGCGTGCACAGATGCTCTACGACACGCTCCTTCCGGAAGGCAAGCTCAGGAGTTTCACCTTGGCGAAAACCGAGCCGTGGAGCCCAGCGCAACACGGCCTCGCATTGAGCGTCGACCGCATTCCCGGAGATGGCTGGAACCGCGCTCGCCACGAGCGATGGAGCAAGTTCGTCGCGGGCGGCTGGCTCGAGCGGTGGATCGCCGACCTCGTACGCTCCCGTCTCGGCGAAGCACCCCCGAATATCGAGGTGAGCGTCAATTGTAAGCGAACGAGGCCATCACCGGCCGAGTTCGAGATCGATGTAGCGCTGGTCCGGGGCCACCGGCTGTACGTGATCTCGTGCACCACCGCCCAGAAGAAGGGCCTCTGCAAATCGAAGCTCTTCGAGGTCGCGATGCGAGCACGTCAGATGGGTGGCGATCTCGCTCGCAGCGCGCTGGTCTGTCTTGCCGAGGATTCCAGCACGGTCCGCGCAGATATTGCGAGCATCTGGGACGCGCCGAACGTCCCGCGAGTCTTCGGCGTCATGGACTTACGTGAATGGGCCGGCGACTCGAGCACGCCGAACACGGGATCTCTCGAGGAGTGGCTCGATTCATGAATGGAGAATTCACATGCCGGTGCTGATGGGCATTGATGTACTTGGCGTCCAGCGATACGTGTTCGCATCGAGCCGACTGCGTGACGCGCTGGCAGCCTCGTGGCTGGTCCACCGGGCGACCTCTGCCGACGGCGCGCTCAAGGATTGCGGCGGCGATGTCCTGCTCGATAGCGGCGGTAATGCCGTCATCGTCTTTGCAGACGAAGCACGAGCCCGCGACTTCGCTGCGCACTATACACGGCAGTTATATGAACGTACTCCCGGGCTCGAGGTCATCGTGGTGCATCGACCTTACGAGAGTGGTGCTCTCGCCGAAGCGCTCGGACGACTCCAGGTCGACTTCGCCCGCCAAAAGCTCGAACGCGTTCCGTCTGCGCCGCAGCTGGGGCTGTCGGTCACGGCACCGTGCCGGATCACAGGTCTGCCGGCGACGGGAATGGATAGGCAGGAGCCCGGCAGGCCGTTATCTCAGATGGTGCTTCGGTGGCGCGACTCCGATGTACGGCAGTTTGCCCTGGACCGATGGAATTGGTTCCTCCAGTCGCGCGACTACGACTTCACCGACGTAATTGACCACATGGGGCGAACCCGCGAAGACACGAGCCTCCTGGGCATCGTTCACCTCGACGGCAATGGGATCGGCCAGCAGATCGAAGACTGGCGGGTCCGGTGCATCGAGGGCTCACGCTCAGACGAAGTCGTGCACACCGAGCTACGCGAATGGTCGAGCGCGCTTGAAAGAACTGGACGAAGCACACTCAAGGCGGTCGTCGAACGGGTTACTCGCGCGATCCGAACGGACGCAAACGGCAAACCGCAGCTGAGCGGCGGAGTGGCGGGGCTCGAGTTCGAGCTGTACCGAGCTGGGCGTCAGATCCTCGTGCCCCTGCGACCCGTGCTGCTCGGCGGTGACGATCTGACGTTCTTGTGCGACGGGCGCATCGCGCTAGATCTCGCGGCGACCGCGCTCGAGGCGTTCTCTCGCGAGATCCCGCACCTCGGCGCGATCAGCGCGTGTGCTGGTGTGGCCCTCGTGCCCGCACACACACCCTTCGAGCGTGCCTACGAACTCGCCGATGCCCTGTGCAGTAGCGCCAAGCGCCAGCGCCGCGATCGAAAGGACAATGGGTGCTGGCTCGACTGGCACATAGGCGCTCCGCAACCGGGGGAAGGAATTGGAGATCTCCGTGCGCGCACCTACGCACACGAGCGCCATCGGCAGCTCACCTGCAGGCCCTATCGCCTGGGCGCGAGCGCGGCGAAACCCGAGCCGGAGACCTGGCGATGGTTATCGCAAACGGTCCTCGGCACGGCGCAAAATGGGTTTCGAGGCGAGCGCTGGAGCCGGCACCGCAACAAGCTCCAGGAGCTGGCGCAGGTCGTGCGAGAGGGTCCCGACGGTGTGCAGCGAGCCAGAAGCACGTGGACGGCTGCAAGAGGGCTCGCGTGGCCTCGCGGGCTCGACGACACAGGGTTCTTCGACCGGAGTCGCACTCCGCTCCTCGATGCAGCCGAGCTCCTCGATCTCCATCTGCCACTGGCCGAGGAGGCATCGCCATGACAACACGTCCCGAGCGCCTCTCGATCGAGCTACTCTCGGATACGACCTTCGGTCGGGGCGAGGGCACCCCGGGCGTGGTCGATATCGAGACGGAGCACGATCACTACGGCCTGCCGATGCTCCGAGGCAAAGCGCTGCGTGGCCTGTTGCGGGATTCGTGGTTGTCGATGCAGGAACACTTCCCTGATCTGCAGGAATCCGGGGGGCGCGTGTTCGGCCCGCATGCAGACGTGGAGGAAACAGCGATCCTGCGCATTGGCGACGCGGTCATAGAGGAGCAGGCGCAGGCGTTCTTCACGGCTGCGATCGATCGCCAGAATGACCCGCTGACCCCAGAGGCCATCCTGGCGACGCTCACCGAGATCCGGTGGCAGACGTCTGAAGATCGCAGCACGGGAGCGCCGGAGCGCACAACGCTACGGTCGAGCCGGGTCGTGATGCGTGGGCTCCAACTCTGGGCCCCCCTGTCCTGGCTCGCAGCAACCGGGCCCAACGACGGCCGGTGCCTCGCGCTCGCCGTACTCGCTACCCGCCATGGCGGGCTCGCACGCAACCGAGGCCGCGGACACCTTCGCATCACCATCAACGGAGACTCCGACTGGACGCGGGCGCTCGCCCGAGGTGCATCATGATCTGCCGCTATCTGCCTTACACGTTGTCGTTACGCGCCCCGGCCGTGCTGGCTTCGATCGAAGGCGATCCGAACAGCTCGCGGAGCCTTCCCTTCGTTCCCGGCTCGGCGATGCGTGGCGCCGCAGCGCGTGGCCTCGGAGATCCCGGCCGTGATGCAGAACGAACGCAAATCTTCCGTGCGGTGATCCTGGACGGGAGCGTCCGGTTCCTCCATGCGTACCCACGTTCGGTGGGGCGTCGAACGCTGCCCATGCCGATGTCGTTGCGAATCGACAAGACCGCCTCAGTCGACAAGCTGGGGGAGATCCAGGCGTGGGATCTCGCAGCTTTCGACGGCAATACGGACATAGACGAAGAGGGCTGGCCGCTAACGCCGCGCTCGGTGCTCCCCGAGCCATTCCTCTCGATCGGCGCGGCCCAGCCGCTTCGCGTCAGGCCAGCGCAGGGAAGCAGAATTCATCAACAGCGCGATCGCGCGCGCGGACGCGCGTGGATGGAAGAACACGACGGCCGGGAACAGGCGCACGGCGCGGTCTTCGCGTTCGAGTTCCTCGAAGCGGGTCAAGACTTCGAAGGGGTGATCCAGATCCTCGGCGAGGACGGCGCCGCGTGTGATGCGCTGGCCGCGCAGGTCGCGGATGCGCTGTGCGGCCCGATCTTGCTCGGTCGCTCGCGGCGCGGCGGGTATGGCGGCGACGCGACCCTCTCGTGGGGAGTCGCCCGCGAGCGCGAAGTAGAAGGCCATGGCTTCGTGAGCTCGGACCTCGCACCCGGTACTCTGTTTCGCGCGTTACTCGCATCACCGTACGTCGGTCGCGATCCCGAAACGGGCCAGCTCGATGCGTCACAGATCGGGACCGAGCTCGTCGAGGCGCTCGGCGGTCGCGTCGAGATCGTCCGCCGACGGTGGGGCTTCGAACGGGTTGGCGGTTTCAACCGCAAGTGGCGGCTCGAGCTGCCGCAGGCACTCGCGTGCGCTGCTGGATCGGTGCTCGTCCTCAGGACCACCGCGCACGTCCCGCTTCCCGAGCTACTCGCGGTGGAGCACGCTGGGTTCGGCGAGCGGCGCGCAGAGGGATTCGGACGCGCGGTGTTCCTTGGAGCCCCCCCAACCACACAGCGGCTACGCACGCCACCCCGGACTGCCGCGTCTCCGCGGGTCCCGACCGGGGCCGTGCCGGAGATAGTTCGTTTCGCCGAGGGTCGACTCCTGGACGCGTCAGTAGCGCAAGTCATCGAGCAGGAAGCGACACGCCTTGCGAACGGCGCGACCGAGCTGCCTACGCCAAGCGCCCTCGGGCGGCTGCGCAATGCGTTGCGTGCGGAGCCCCAAGCAGCGCTCGCGACGCTACGGGACTGGCTCGCGCTGGAGGGCCCCGCACGTCTAAAGCGGCCAGCCATGGAGCAGCTCGAATGTTGTCGCATCGGTGACGCTCGCCGGCGCCTCTCCGACTGGCTCCGGGCATCAGTCCGCGATGACGCCCGTGAGTCAGTTGAGGATGCTCTTCGCCTCAAAACCCTCGCGCAGCGCTCCTCGATCGTGTCGGAGGTGACAGCCTGGGACCACCTCCAGCGGCGCGCGCCCGCGATCCAGGTACGGTTCGTCGATCGCACGCTCGCGGCGCTTGCCCGCCGGACGCGCGAGGAGGGAGCGCCATGACGGCGATGCGTTCGCGTCTCATGGACCCCGGGGGCGTGCGCACGGTCGTTGCCCGGTGGACGATCACCGCAGATCTGATCCTGGAGAGCGCTACCCACCTCGGGGGCGAGGTCGACGCGGCGAGCATGATGCTGCTCCGGGACGCGCACACGGGCGGACCGCTGCTTCCAGGAACGTCGCTCGCCGGCGCATTACGCGCTCATCTAGGCGATGTGCTCGGCGATTATCGCAGCCCGGAGGACGCACGCGTTGCCCGTCTCTTTGGTCACCCTCGCCGCGAGGACGTCGGCGCGCAGAGCCCACTCATCGTCTTCGACAGTTTCGGAGAGTTGCCGAACCAGCAGCCCATCGAGGTCCGGGACGGTGTCCAGCTCGTCGCCGCGCGCGGCACCGCCGACGAGCACAAGAAGTACGATCTCGAGGTGCTTCCGGCAGGCACGCGGTTCCCGATCAGGTTCGATCTGATCGTCGCGAATCCCGATACCGAAGCCGAGCTCGTAAGCCTCCTCGTCGAGGCCCTGTCCGGATTGTCCGCCGACGACATCGCGTTCGGGGCTCGCCGGTCACGCGGGCTCGGAGCAGTACGCGCCGAAAGCTGGCGGGCGCGACGCTACGATCTTGTCTCCCAGGACGGTTGGATGAGCTGGCTCCTGTCCGACCCGGCGGCGCCGCTAAAGAAGGATTCCAAGAGTGCCAATGACGCGAGTGCGGCCTGCGCAAGCGCGTTCCCCGAGTTCGCGCAGCAGAAGCTCGAGGATCGAAGGAGCCGCATCATCATCGATGTCGAGTTCGCCTCGAAGAGCGCCTTGCTCGTCCGCAGCGCGCCCGCCGAGCCAGACGCGCCCGACGCAGTGCACCTACGCTCGGCAGGGCATTCCATCTTGCCGGGAACCGGCACTGCGGGGGCCCTGCGGACACGGGCGCTGCGCATCGCCCGCATCGTGCGGACTGGACAAGGCGATGCAGATCGCTGGGTTGAGGCGATCTTCGGTCCGCGAGTCGAGGGCATCCCGAACCGAGACGCGCTCCAAGCGCATGCGTCACGGCTGCGAGTCTCCGAGAGCATCATCGAGCGGAGCCATCGGCAACGACCATCCCGCATCCGCATCGATCGTTTCACGCAGGGCGTGACACCCGGAGCATTGTTCGAGGAAGAAGTCGACCACGGCGGCCATGCATGCCTGCGACTCGAACTCCGTGCTCCTCAGACCGGCGAACTTGGCCTGCTGCTCCTTGTCCTCAAGGATCTGCTGAGCGGCGATCTAGCCCTCGGCGGAACAGCCGCGGTCGGGCGCGGCGTCTTCACAGGAGCGGCCACGCTGCACATGCAGGACGGCAAGAAGATACATATCCAACCAGATCACCCGACCGACCCGGTCGTCGACCAAGCGATCCAAGCGCTCTGGAGCTCAGCTCCAAGGAACGTGCATCATGAGCTCTCCGGCAGGTTGTGAGATCGATCGTCTCGATAATGTCGCTGGACACGCGTGGGTGGACTTCGTGCTCGGACGTGGCGATGCCCCTATGCACTTCGGCGACGGCGACTGCTGGCTCCTGTGTCACTGCGACGATGGCGTGACCTGGGGTCGCCTCGAAGACGGCACATGGCAGCTAGGCTCGGCGCTCTTCCCGGATCTCTGTCCGACGCCGTCGCAGGCAAGCATCCAGGAAATGAGGGTCTTCTCTCGAGGAGCTGAGGTCTTGGTCTGGAGGATGGCAGGCGAGCTCCGGGGGCGCGTCCTGCGAGACAGCTCGCCACCCATCGGTGAGGGGCCCCTCGCCCCTTCTGACGAGGAGCACCTCCTCTTGGGCCGGCGCGTCATCGAACACAAGGGCGGGTTCACGCGCGTGGGTGATGGCACCGGCGCGGAGCAGGCGCTCCCGCTTCGTGTCGTTGACCAGGACTCTGCGCCATGGCCCAGGCTTTGTGTGCGCCACTACTTTACTCAGGATGCTCAAACTGGCTGCGTTCGCATCGTGGTCACGCGGCTCGTGGAGGTGAAGTGATGCCTCGTCACATCAACCCGAAGGAGCCGGTGCGCACTGCCAGAGCGCCGTACAACTTCGTCCCGCTGCCGGAGCGTGTGTTCACGGTCAGCAACGCGGAAGGCATATCCAGCGAGCCGTGGGGGAGACATGACGAGTTCATCCCCGACACGAATAGCGGCTGGATCGATCTCACGATCGAGACGCTGACACCACTCTACATTCGCGGTGCGGTGAGCCCACGGCACGACGGCAGCTGGGACACTCGCGTATCTCGCCTGCGGCAGGAGCCGTATACAACTCCCGATGGGATCCCAGCCATTCCGGGATCTAGCCTGCGCGGGATGGTGCGCACGCTGGTGGAGATCCTGTCATTCGCCAAGATCCAGCCTGTAAGCGACGCAAAACTGTTCTATCGATCGGTGGCAAACGACCGGATCGGCATGGCCTATCGAAGCCGCATGATACGAGGAGGCCAAAAGCCGCAGGGGGGGATCCTGTGTATCAGGGCCGGTTCCGTGACGATCTCGCCCCGAGAGATCGTGCTCGTAACCAGATCCATGCTGGCGAACCAGATCCAGCTCCGCAACCCACCGGACTGGCCACCGCAGCACAGTCGGTGCTGGGTCAGGACGAACGGAGCCCGTGACACCGTCACCGCCATCCACATCCAAGATTCGCCGCCTGCCGAACCGGGATGGCAAGGGGGAACACTCGTGCTCACAGGGGCTGTGCCGAATAAGAAGCGCGAGTTCGTGTTTCTCGATCCCCCAGCCAACGCAGCCCCTGAGCTTCAGGTGCCGGATGCGATCTGGAGGCGCTTTCACGATGAAGACCAAATCACGCAGTGGCAGGAGAAAGCGTTTCCACGTGACCGCCCGAAAGTCGCTAACCGATATGCCGCCGGGCATCTTCGGGATGGCGAGCCAGTCTTCTTCTTGGCCGACGACGACCTCAGATGCAAAACCAATCCGGACGGGATGGACTTCTTGGGTCGTGCCGGCATGTTCCGCTTGCCCTATGACCGCAGTCCCAAGGATCTCGTGCCAGCGACGCCTTCTGGCGACCACCTCGATCTTGCGGAAGCAATCTTCGGCAAGCTCAACTCGAGCCTCAAGACCGGTTCACCCTCCGATGCCGGCAGCGAGGCGATCAAGGGACGCGTCTACTTCGAAGATGCGGTGGCCACGGACGGCGGACCTTCCTGGTACGAGCAGGTGCTGGTACCGCAGATCTTGTCATCACCCAAACCGACCACATTCCAGCATTACCTCACTCAAGATGGGGAGGGAAGAAAGAGCGACCTAAGGACCTATCTGCATGGCGACCAAACGACCATTCGGGGGCACAAGCTCTACTGGCACCGTTGGGACGCCGATCGCAACATTTCTCAAGTCCGTGAATCCGGTAACCACGACACTCTCCTGAATGACCTTCGCACCCCGAATCCTAAGGACACGCAGCACACAGCCATACAGCCGGTCAAGAAGGGCGTCTGTTTCACAGGGCGGATTCGTTTCGACAACCTGACTGACCTCGAGCTCGGAGCCTTGCTCCATGCACTCAAGCTCCCAGACGGCTGCTGCCATCGGATCGGCATGGGCAAGCCGCTCGGCCTCGGCAGCATCCGCATCAGGGCTCGCCTGCAGCGAATCGATCGCGGCGTTCGATACAGGAACTGGCAGTCCAGCGGCATCGACGAGAACGAGGACGACAGCCGCTTCCGCAGCGCATTCGAGAAGGCGATGCTTGCACACGCTCGCGAGTCAGGTGAAGCGCTACTGCAGAAGTACACGGGGTTGCGCCAGATCGGCCGACTCGATGGGCTCTTCCGTCTTCTCGCTTGGGACCAGCGTCCTGCTTCCTCTTCCACAGCGTACATGGCACTGGAAGTGTTCAAGAATCGCCCTGTTCTTCCGACGCCACATGCTGTTGCTGAAGCCCCCGAGCCTGCATGGCCGCAAGATGCTCCTCCACCCGATAGGAGCGCGAACAGCACGGAGCGGCGTGGAGGTGGGCGTGGTCAACCCCGGCAAGCTCCCCCACTGACCACTCGAGACACGAGACCAGCGCCAAGACCTGCTCCAGCGCCAGCCACACCAAAGCCGATCGGCACGGGGCAGATGCGGCCAGGAAGGCTAAGGCACGTCGGAGACCGCTGGGTCGCCGTCTTCGATGGAGACCCTCGTGAGGCTTACATCGAGAACGCGCCTAGGATCCCAGCAGATTGCACCAATGATACAAGAGCCGACTTCTACATCGTGAGCCAAAGCAAGAAGGACGGAATCCGGTGCCGGTTCGAGCGGATATTGCCGGTGCTTCGGTAAGCTATCTTGGGCATCGACTCAGAGAGATCATAGCTCATCCAGAGAATCCGCTCGGCCAACTACTATGATGTCGGGCGCGCCGGTGTCGTGCTGAAAGCGATCGACTTCGCCGCGGACGTGTTCGCGTTGCGAGTCGCGCTGAGCGGCGCGCTGCGCCGCCTCGGTGCATCCACGTCATCGCCCGATGCCGTCCCGCACGAGGTCACTCGCTGGCTCGATGCGGGGCTGTATGGCATCCAGGCGTTCGACCGATGGCAGCACGGGCCTCGCATCGACGAGCTCGCCGACCGCCGCCTCCGCCGTTACCTGACCTGGCATCTCCAGCGCGTACGCGGCGAGACCGTCACGAGCACAGCGGACGTGCCGGTGCTGCTCGACCCCGCCGTGACCGTCGAGCTCGCTCCCGTCAGCGCCCGGATCGACCGCCGGTTCGATCGCCAGGTGATCGCCACGACGTCCCAGACCGAGCTGTTCGCATCGGTCGGCGGCCGACTGATTCGCCACCCCAAGCGCCCCGACTTCGACCCTGGCGCGCTGGTCGAGGCTGTGCGCGTCTACGACGCCGCCGCCATCCAGAGCGCGATGCGCTACGTGCTCGGCGAGAACAGGCCCACACTGGCTCCATGGCGCCCATGAACGAGGCCGCGCCTACGCCCGGCACCTCACAAGCATAGGCACCTGGTCTGCTACCAGCACAGATCGTGCCATCACATTCATACCCGTGCCCCCTTCCTTCCAGGGAGGGCGCGCCGCAACAACGCACAGGCCGATGTCGACCTGATATCTTGGTGCGCGTCGCAAACTCCAGCCAGCGCGCCGTTGTCATCGGGAGAGGCATACTCATGGCAGCGTGACAAAAGAATAGATTACCTGCAGCGACGATTCAATGTTTGCTGCGAGCACCCCAGTGACGACTGCAGCAGCAAAAGCGCTCGCAACTCGATGATGCCGTCGATCTCGTTAGTCGGCATCTCGCGCTGTCCGTCGGCGAGAGTCGACGGCCCCATTGAAGCCCACAGGGAGAACCCCAGCATGACAAGAGCGAGGTATCTGTCCGTCGGCGAGAGTCGACGGCCCCATTGAAGCGAGATCACGAAGCGCCCGATCTTGAAGAACAGGGTCTGCTATCCGTCGGCGAGAGTCGACGGCCCCATTGGGCAACGGTTCGGGCAACTCATGCGGCAAATGATGTGTTCTGTCCGTCGGCGAGAGTCGACGATGCCCGGTCGCAGGGCGACGAGCGGCTATCCGTCGGCGACGGTCGACGGCACCACTGGGGCTCGGCCATCCCCCACCGTGGGTAGCTTTGCCACCTTCCTATCCGTCGAGGCGAGCTCGCGCCAGTGTCTCGATAGCCGTCAAGCACCGAGCTGCTTCACTGCCCGGTCCGAGCCCCCTCCGCCCTTTCTCTTGCCGTGAAGATCACGCGCTTCGGTGGCTCAACGCAAGCGCGCGCGCCAGTAGCCGGGCTGCTTGCGCAGCGCCTCCACCGCGACCACGTGGACTTCAGCCTCTTCGACGTAGAAGACCACCGCGAAGGGGAAGCGATCGAGGAACACTCGCTTGAGCGGGATCCGGAATCGCACGCGTGGATAGTTCACGCCCACCAGCCGGCCCTCGATAAGGCCTGTGTACACCGCCTCGATCTCGGCGATGAATCGGAGCGCGACGTGATCCCCGGCCCGCTCGGTGTAGTAGCGCACCTGCGCTTCGCTTCCTCCGAGGCGTCCTCGTCGACGACGAGTTGGCGCGTCATCGCGCTCGCGCGACTCGGCGAAGACGCGCGAGGGCCTCGTCCATGGACAGCGAAGATGATTGTCCGGCGTCGATCCTCGCGAGCCGCCGATCGATCTCCGCCGCCCACGCGGTCTCGGCATCGGGATCGAGCTCCCCATCCAGGCTCTCGATGAGCTTCTCCGCGAGCTTCGCTCGATCATCATCGGAGAGCGCGAGCGCTGCCTCGAAGACCTCGGACGTCGACGGTCGCATCGCGAGCAGAGTAGTACCGCGGATGCGAGCTGGGCGATCAGCGGTACTCGCCGGGCTCGACCCAGCCGTCTCCGTCGCGATCGAGGCGGCGCAGCTTGCGGGCCGCGGCGGGCGGCATCTCGCCGGGACCGACGTTGCCGTCGCCGTCGCGGTCGAAGCGGCGGATCGCGCCGCGGACGGCGCGGCCGCGGGCGTCCGGACCGCCAGCGGCAGGGCCGCGGGCACCAGGACCGCGGGCGTCTGCTCCGGGGGCGGCCAGGCGGCCCTCGATGCGGCGCAGGACGCGGGCGGCGCGCATGCGCTCGCGCGGGCCGAGCCGGCCGTCGCCGTTCACGTCGAACGTCGCGACGAGGGCGCGGCGGAGCTGGCGGGCGCGCTGGATGCGCTCGGCACGGCGCGGGTCGCCGCCGGGGTCGAGATCGGTGCCCGGGCGCATGTCGCGCCGACGCAATTCGCGGCGAGGCATGTCGCGGCCCGGCATGTCATCGCCTCCGCGTAGGTCGCCGCGAGCGCGCATCGGAGAAGGCGGCGGGAGAGGCGCCGGGGTCTCCAGGGCATCCGGGGTATCCGGGGTATCCAGAGCATCCGAGTCGTACACGGGGCCGCCCGGCGGTTGCAGCACCGCGTCGTCAGCAGCGGCGGTCCCGGTCGTGGCGAGGAGGAACCCGAGGAGCAGGGGCGCGAGCTTCATGCCGGCTACGACTCGGCCCCGGAGGGGACGTTAAATGGGATTCGGCCGCGGATGGGCGCGCCTCGGATAGAGACGCAGGCAGCGCGGCCGGCCGCTCACGCGCGCGAGCGAGCCGAGGCGGTGGACCGGCGGCGGCGGAGTAGCAGGAGGCCGATGAGGCCGGAGAAGGCGAGCGAGGCGGCGGGGGAGCGGCTCGAGGAGCAGCAGCCGCCGGCGTCCTCGGGGTCGATGCGCTTGCACTGGGGCGAGCAAGCCTCGGTGCCGGCGGCGCCCTCGTCGCACTCCTCGCCGCGATCGAGGATCTCGTCGCCGCAGTCGGAGAAGCGGCAGTAGGTGCGGCAGGAGGCGTTGGGAGCGTCGGAGTTGGCGGGGCCCTCGTCGCAGGCCTCGGTGGGCGTTTTGATGCCGTCGCCGCAGACCGAGCTCACGTTGGCCACGACGCAGAGATCGTCGAGCTGCCAGCCGCCGAGGTGCAGGCCCTCGTCGGAGGTCAGATCGAAGCCGATGTTCAAGACGTGGCCGAAGGCGAAGCCGGAGAGCCGGACGTCGTGGAACGCCCACTCGCGATCGATGTGGTGGATCGAGCTCGAGTCGCCGATGTCCTGCGTGTAATTGATCCACGCCTGCTGGCCATTGACGGTGACGCGGGCCTTGTCGTAGTGGCTGTCCTCCACGGCGAGCCAGCGCCGGAACTGGAGCCGGACGTCGCTCCACTGGCCGACATCGATCGGGGGCAGGGTCGCGAACGACAACTGCTTGGGGGCATAGTCGCCGCCGAGGACCATGCCGAGGACGCGCGAGCCGCTGTACGCGGCGGGCGGATCGGTGCTGCCGGTGCCGGGCGGCGCGCCCCACTGCCAGGGAGACTCGACGTTCGGATCGTCGGTGCCGGTGGTCCAGCCCTCGGCGAACGGATCGGTCTCGAAGCTCGTGCAGTAGAGCGGGACGGTCTTGCCCTGGTAGAGCGTGTACGACGGCAGCCCGAGGTTGTCGGGGAGCGTGAGCTGCGAGCCATCCTTGAAGCGGACGGTCGCGTGGTAGTAGGTCACCTCGTCGCGGACGATCGGCAGCTGCGACGTGTACTGGGCGGCGGTGACGCGCGTCATGTCGGCCTCGCCGGCCGCGGGCGTCTCGCCGAAGCCGGGCTTCCACGCGAGCGTCACCTTGTCGATCTCGTCGCCGGTGCACAAGGACGACAGGCCGGTCAGATCGAGGCGGACGGGGATGGTCGCGGCGGCGGTCTCGTCGAGGATGCCGGGCGCCGAGATGGTGCCGGTGGCGGTGCGCAGGCCGTGGCGGCCGAACGCGTCGCGGATGAAGCACTCGTGCGGCGTGCCGTTCATGAGATCGCCGTCGTCGTCGTCGGCCGCGAGCACCTCGTAGAGGCTGGTCGGGATCGACACCGAGCGGCGCAGCGCGCCGACGAACAGCCGGTTCACGAGCGCGATCGCGGGGCCCTCGCCGAGCGCGGGGATGAGCGCCTTGCGGAGGTCCCAGAACGTGCCGCCGAAGACCTTGCCGGTGTGGTGGATCTCGCTGATGTCCTTGGGCCACGAGAACTCGCCGTCGGTGGGATCGAGATCGCGCAGGGGCTTGTCGTCGTAGAAGAAGCCGCGGCCCATGCCGGCGTCGTTCGTGATGCTGGCGGCGAGGAAGTCCGCGGCGCCCTCGCTCATCGCGCCGTCGAACGAGCCGACGCCCTCGACGATCTCGGCGACGTGCAGCGCGTGCCCGAACTCGTGATAGATGACGTCGTCGATGAGCCCGGTGTTCTGGCACATCGCGTTGGCGTGGAAGAAGTTGATCGACTTGCCGTCGTAGAACGCGTTGCAGCTCTGCGGCAGGTTCACGTTGGCGACGATCGGCTCGTCGAGCTTGGCCATCGCCGGATCGAGGTTGTTGCGGACGTAGTCCTTGACGGTGTTCGCGGCCAGGAACGTGACGACCTGCGCGTCGTCCTCGGCCTTGCCGGACGCGTCCCACACGGCCACGCCGCCGGGAGCGAGCGAGAGCGCCACGCTCGGCGCGGCGCCGCCGCCCTTGTCGACGATCGTGACGAGATCGCCCTGGACGGTGGTGGTCAACGTCTGCATCGCGTCGGGGCTCCACGACACGACGCCGTTGCTCGACGTGGTCTGCGGGGTCCCGCCGACCTGGACGTGCGCGCGGCGCGCGATGCGATCGACGCGGCCGCGCGTGGGATAGCGATCGACGCCGCGGTAGAGCACGGTGCCAGTGGCGTAGAAGTTCTGCTGCCGCACGGCGAGCACCGCGCCGGTCGTCGGATCGACGTACGCGAGGTACCGGCCGTCGGCCCCGCCGTCGATCATCATGCGCGTGGCGAGCCGGTAGCCGTACACGGCGCTGTCGCCGACGAGCGGCAGCACGACCTCGTCGTCGGAAGCGGGCCCGAGGGACGGGGCGGACGTGACGGGCGTGACGGGCGCGCCGGCGAGATCGAGCTCGCGGCGGAGGTTGTCGGTGGCGCGCGCCAGGAGCGACGTCCGCGCGAGGCGCGCGGGGAGCTGCGTGAATCGCACGTCGGGCAAGGCCTCGCTGCCGATCATGAACATGCGATCGCGCTTGAAGCGGAAGCTGATCTGCCCGCCGACGACGCGCCGACCGAGCGCGCGCTGCTCGAAGCCGACGGAGCGGATGTCGCCGTCGGTGTGGTTCGCGACGAGCACGAAGTCGGTCACGGCGGCGCCGGGCGCGAGCAGCGCGATGTGATCGGCGAGCAGGCGGCGCGCGTGCTGCTCGGCGGCGGCGGCGCTCGCCATCGCGCCGGGCGCGGGCAGGCCGGGCCCCCACATCCGGCTGGGCACGCTCGTCGCGGCGTCCCACGCGGCGCGCCACTGGCCGCTGGTCGCGGCGGAGAACCGCTGCCACGCGGTGGTGGCCGCGGGCGCGGCACGCAGCATCCGCTGCGACCGGAGCGGCTTGACGGCGGCGGCTGGCATCGCGGTGAGCTCGTCGGCGGCGACGCGGCGCCCCTGGCGGGGCACGACGGCGTGGACGGTCGTGACGGTCGTGGTCAGGGCACCGAGGAGGGCCAAGCTGCCGGCCACGAGGGCCGACCGACGGAACAGCATCCCGGGATTAGAGCTGATCGAGCGGGCCCGAGGAAGCAATTCCGATGGTCTGACCTGTCTGGGGCAGAGGCGACGGCGGAGGTGGCGGCGGGAGGTGGC